>NZ_RWKW01000056.1 GCF_003970795.1 Aquibium carbonis
GCAGGACCGTGGCCGCGTCACGCTTGGTCGGGTCGCCCCAACCGCCGCCGCCCCAGGTGTTGAAGTAGAGGATGTCGCCGGGATTGACCTCGATGCGGTCGCACTTCGACGGGATGTTCTCCTCCGTGCCATCCGTGCGCACCAGGCGCTTGGTGGAGCGCAGGCCCGGCTCGCCACCATTGACGCCCCAGGGATAGGTCAGCCAGCGATCGTCGTGGATCGAGACTTCGCCCTTCTGCGTCATCTCGTAGGCAATGACGATGCCATTGCCGCCGCGATGCAGGCCGGCGCCGCCGCTGTCGGGAATCGTGGAGTATTCACGGATCCGCAGCGGGAAATAGGCCTCGAGGAACTCGTTCGGCACGTTGGTGAAGGCAGGCCACATCGAGTGGCCGTCCGGTCCGTCGCCGGCGGGTCGGCCGGGAACCCCGCCGAAGCCGATCTGGAACAGCTGATACCACTCGTCATTCTCGTCGAAGCCCGAGTACATGAAGTGCGGGCTATCGGAGAAGCCGGCCGCGTTGAGCGCGTCGGGCGCGCCCTGGCCGAGCAGCCCGCCCATCAGGTCGAAGATGCGTCCCAGCATGTGGGTACGGCACGAGAGCGCTGCCGGCTTCTTCGGCTTCAGGATCGAACCTTCGGGGATGTGCACGTTCACCAGGTCGTAGAACCCGTCGTTGAACAGGATCTGCGGATCGAAGAGATTGATCGTGAATGCCCCGAAGAACATCTTGAACATCTCTTCGTTGAGCAGGAAGTTGATCGACGAGAAGCTCTGCGGATCGCTGGCCGAGAAGTCGAAGAAGGCGATCTCGCCTTCGCGGTGCAGCGAGCAGGCGATCTTGTAGGGACCGTTGC
Source organism: Aquibium carbonis (assembly GCF_003970795.1). GTDB lineage: Bacteria > Pseudomonadota > Alphaproteobacteria > Rhizobiales > Rhizobiaceae > Aquibium > Aquibium carbonis. Next base: position 859 of record NZ_RWKW01000056.1, read on the forward strand.
CCATGCCGTCGTCGTCGATATAGTCCTCGAAATAGGCCTTCTTGCCGTCCTTCGCTTCGGGGATGATCATCTGGATGATCGCGCTCATGGCGACGCGGTTGCGGTCGAGCATGTCCCACATGGCCGAGATGTACTCGTCCGCGCCGAAACGCTCGATGTTCTCGCGAACGCGTCGTTCCGCCAGCCTGAGCGCCGCGATGATGGCGAAGAAGTCGGACTTGTTCCATTCCGGCATGCGGGTGTTGTGCAGCAGGATGTTGAGAATCTCGCTCTGCAGCTGCGCGTTGCGATAGATCTTGGTCGGAGGGATGATGATCCCCTCTTCGTAGATCATCTTGGCGTCGGTCGGCAGCGAGCCCGGCACCTTGCCGCCCACGTCGGTCATGTGGCCGAACATCGCCGCCCAGCTGACCAGCTTGCCATTGTGGAAGATCGGCATCATCAGCAGCCAGTCGTTGAGATGGCTGATCGCGCCGCCACAGCTGTAGGGATCGTTGGTGATGAAGATGTCGCCATCCTCGATCGTCCCCTCATAGCCGGCGATGAAGCCGTAGAGGAACGAGCCAAACTGACCGACGACCATCTTTCCTTCATGATTGGCGATCATGGGGAAGGCATCGTGCTGCTCGCGGATGCCCGGCGACATGGCGGTGCGGAAGAGCACGGCGTCCATCTCGTTTCGCGCGTTGCGCAGGGCGTTCTCGACGATGTCGAGCGTGATGGGGTCGACCGGAACGCGGCTGAAGGGAACGGTGTTGGTTTCGATGATACGAGCTGACATGTCGTTTCCCCCTCAGCGAACGTTCTTGTGGTCGGCGGGCCAGATCAGGATGTTGCCGACCTCATCGATGAGACCAATGTGGTCCGGCAGGATGACGGTCGTGGAATCCATCTCGACGACGATGGCTGGACCCGCGACCTTGTTGCCCGGCTTCAGCTTGCCGCGGTTGTAGATGTAACCCTCGCGCCAGGCGCCATCGGCGTAGAGCCGGGTCGGCTGCACGCGCGCTTCGGAGGCGTCCGGACCGGCCCGTTCCGTTTCCTGGTTGATGAAGCTCTTCTCCGCACCCTGGACGACGGCGCGCAGGCCGACGAGCTCGTGCTCGGAATCGAGCGCGAAGGTGAAGAGCTGCTCGTGTTCGGCGTCGAAGCGGCGCGCGACCCCTTTCAGTCCCTCGGCGGCGAAATCGTCCGGCGAAATGTCGACCGTCAGCTTCATGCCCTGGCCCTTGTACCGGATGTCGATCTGATACATCACCGCCTGGTCGGCGTCGGCAACGCCTTCTTCGGTCAGTTCGCGCGCCGCGGATGCCTCGAGCTCCTTGAGCCGCGTGCTGATCTCCTCGTCGGAAGTGTTGCGCACCAGGGTGACGTAGGTCTGGCTCGCTTCGTTGCGCAAACGGGTCGTCGCGTCGCCATAGGCACAGAGCACGCCCGGTCCGGGCGGAATCACGGCCGGCCACGACTTGACGATGCGGGCGAGCGCGTTCGCGTGCAGCGGTCCCGCGCCGCCGAAACCGATCAGCGCGAAGTCGCGTGGATCGTAGCCCTGTTCGACGGAGACCAGGCGCAGCGCACCCACCATGTTCTCGTTGACGATGCGAACGATGCCTTCGGCCGCGTCCTCGATGGAGATCGACAGCGCGTCGGCGATGGTGCCAACCGCCTTGGCGGCGAGTTCGCGGCTGATCTCCATGTCGCCACCGAGCTTTGCATCCGACGGGAGATAGCCGAGCACCACGTTGGCGTCGGTCACGGTCGGCAGTTCGCCGCCCTTCTTGTAGGCGGCCGGACCGGGAACCGCGCCCGCGGATTGCGGGCCGACGCGCAGCGCCTTGGTGAGTTCCGGAATGTAGGCGATCGAGCCGCCGCCGGCACCCACCGTGCGCACGTCGATCGACGGAGCGCGGACGGTGACGTCGCCGACGCGAGTCTCGCGACGGGTGCGAGCCACCGAGTTCTGGATCAGCGCCACGTCGGTGGACGTGCCACCCATGTCGAACGTGAGGAGGTTCTTGATCTTCGCCTGCTTGGCGATCCACAGCGCGCCGGCCACGCCGCCGGCCGGGCCGGACATCAGCAGGTTGACCGGCTGGTCCATCGCGCCCTGCGCCGAGGACAGGCCGCCATCCGAACGCAGGATGCGCAGGTTGACGTCGCTGCCCATCCGGCGCTGGATCTCGCCCTGAAGGTTGGAGACGTATTTCGACACGACCGGGCGGACGTAGGAATTGACCACCGTCGTTTCGGTGCGCTCGTATTCGTACATTTCCGGCATCACGGCAGCGGACGTGGAGACCGGGATATGGGGCGCGATTTCCTGCGCGATCTCGGCGATGCGGCGCTCGTGAGCGTCGTTCGTGTAGCTGTTGAAGAGAGCGATCGTCAGCGCCTCGATACCCGACGACAAGAGCGCGGTCAGATCGCGCCGGATGGCGTCTTCGTCGAGCGGGACGAGAACCGCTCCCTTCGAATCGAGACGCTCATCGGCCTCGATGGTGTATTCCAGCGGCGCCAGCGGCGGACGCTTGTTCCAGATCACCCAGCCGCCCAGACCGCCGGGAACGTAGGAACGCGCGATCTGCAGGATGTCGCGGTAGCCCTTGGTGGTGACCAGGCCGACGAGCGCGCCGGAGGAGGTCAGCACGGTGTTCGTGGCGACGGTCGTGCCGTGCATCACCTCGGTGATGTCGTGCGGATCGATGTTGGCGATGCGGCAGATCTTCTCGATGCCGTTCAGGACGCCGATCGAGCTGTCCTGCGGGGTCGAGGGAACCTTGGCCATGTAAGTGCGGCCATTCTTCTCGTCGAGCAAAAGGAGATCGGTGAAGGTGCCTCCGACATCGACGCCGAGGCGGAGCCCGCTGGCACCGGGCGATGCCCTTCCCGTCGGTGTGTGTTCCGTTGCAGTCACGTCTACCCTCCTCTCGCCCCATGCGGGCATGCTACGACACTGTGACGCGAAGCGCGCGAGGCCGATATGGCTCGTCACGCCGTGGATCCGATCTCGACAACCGGTGTCCGCGCCGACCAGCCGAGGATCGGATCGGTCGGTTCATTTATCATTACAAATCTACGCTTATCAGCCTAGATGTATGGACAAACGACCACAAGTCTTTTCTGCGTCACCCTTACCTTTGCGTCAGGTTGGATCGACGCCGACCGGAGGGCCGCCCTGCTCACACGGTCGGAATCGTGCCGCCGTCGATCACGAACTCGGCGCCCGTGATGCTACCTGCGCGATGGGACGCAAGGAATGCGACCAGGCTCGCGATCTCCTCGGGCGTGGATGGGCGGCCAAGCGGAATTCCCCCAAGGGCCGCCATGATCAGGCGCTTGCCCGCCTCGGCATCACCTCCGGCCTCGGCACCGAGGCGTTCGGCCAGGCTTACGGCGGCCTCCGTCTCGATCCAACCGGGCGAGACTCGCACGACGCGGACGCCCTTCGGCGACACCTCCTTCGAGAGCGCCTTGCTGTAGGTCGAGAGCGCCGCCTTCGCTGCCGCGTAGGCCGTCGTCGCGTCGGGCAGCGGCAAGGTGCGCTGGATGGAGGTGACGTGCACGACCACGCCGCCGCCCTGCGCGACCATGCCCGGCACGAGGGCGCGATCGAGCCGCACCGCAGGCATCAGGTTGAGGTCGAGTTCACGCCTCCATTCGGCATCGCCGAGCGCCGCGAAGCCGCCCGCTGGAGCCGACGAACCGCCAAGCATGTGGACGACGATGTCGACGCCGCCCAATCGCTCCCTGACGGCGGCGGCGAGCGCTTCGCACCCCTCGCCCGACGTGAGGTCCGCGGCAACGAAGCTGACGCCCTCGTCGAGCGTGTCGGGCCTGGAGCGCGCGCTGGTCAGCACCTCGGCGCCCAGTTCGCGAAACAGCCGCACCGTTGCGGCACCGGCGCCGCGTGTGCCCGAGGTTACGAGCGCGCGCTGGCCTTCGAGCGTGACGAAGGGGATCATGGGACGATCTCCAGTTCCGCGATCCTGTCGCCATCGAGGACGAAAAGGTACCTGAGATCGATCGGGCTGCCGGGAAAGTCGCCCACGACATGGCTCGTCACCACCGTGCGGCCAGGATCCCTTGCGATCGCGAAGGGCTCCACCGTGTAGGAAAACGCCGTCGATGCTTCCGCCTTCCAGCGACGGATGGCCTCTCGTCCGGCGTGAACCTTGCGCTCGTCCTTCACGACGGCATCGTCGCGGAAACACGCGGCGACGGCATCGGCGCTTCTGCTCCGATCGGCTTCGAAATAGGCGGCAATAGGACTGGGTAGCTGCAGCTTCATCTGACATCTCCTTTTCTTGTGATGGCGGGAGCCCGGTCATTGGGCTGCCCCGACGTCGATGGCTGTAATCTAGGGGTAGACGTTACCCACGATAACTGGGACAAAGCTGAACCTTACATTTCGGAAATCGGAACAATGTCGCGACAAGGCCTGGTCGAACTCGAAGCGGTGCTCGCGATTGCGACCCGCGGCTCCTTCCGAGCGGCGGCGCTCGAACTCGGCCTGTCGACGACCGCGCTCAGCAACCTGATCGGCAAGGTCGAACGCCAACTCGGCGTCCGACTGTTCAACCGCACGACGCGCAGCGTTTCGCTGACGGATGCCGGCCGCACCTTCGTCGCGCAGGTGACGCCAGCGCTGCGCGACATCCAGGATGCGATGGCGGCGGTGCGATCACAGCAGGACACGCCATCTGGGACGTTGCGCATCAATGCCTTTGCCACGGGCGCCCGCGAAATCCTCGTGCCTCTGGTCATCGCCTTCCTGCGGCGCCATCCCCAGGTCCATGTCGATCTCGTCACCGAGGGCCGCATCGTCGACATCGTCGCCGAGGGATTCGACCTGGGGATCCGGACGGCGGATCTGGTGCCGAGCGACATGATCGCCATTCCGCTCGGGGCGCCGCGCAGCTTCGTGGCGGTCGCCACCCCGGCCTACCTGGCAGCAAACGGGCGGCCGCGCGTGCCACCCGATCTTCTCGGCCACCAATGCATCCGCATCCGTCTGCCCAACGGCGCACCTTATCGATGGCACTTCGAGAAGGACGGAAATCCCGTCCAGATCGAGGTGGGTGGCCCCATCACCCTCGACGAGGCGACGCTCGCCCGGATAGCCGTGCTGGACGGGATCGGGATCGGCTTCTTCATGGAAGCCGACGTGCGTGAGGACATTGCCGCAGGACGGCTGGAGCGGGTCCTCGGGGATTGGATGCCCCCGACGGCTCCGCTTTGCCTCTACTACCCCGGGCGCAAGAACCCGTCGGCCGCGTTCCGCGCCTTCATCGAGATGGGGCGTGCACTGGGCCGGGCCGCGACCCGAGCCGAATGATCCCCTGCCCCGAGCGCAGCCGCGGTTTTTGTTCCGCGGGGGGTTCCCGTCCGCCCCGGCGATGCCGCAGCCCGTCAGTCGAGGGACAGGTTCAACCCCGAACGCCGAGCCGCGTCATCTTCTCCCAGAGCGTCGAGCGGCCGATGCCCAGCAGTTCGGCGGCCTTGATGACCTGGCCGCTGGTCTGTTCGAGCGCGCGCTCGATCTGCCGCCGCTCGGCCGCGTCGCGGACGTCGGCCAGGGGAAGGAAGCCCGGTGCGCTGGTAGTGCCCGGCCGGTCGGGAAAGAGGTCGCCCGGCATGATCCATTCCGACGCCGACAAGGCGACCGCCCGGTCGACGCGGTTGCGCAATTCGCGCACGTTGCCCGGCCAGGGGTGCGCGAGAGCCGCTTCCTCCGTCAGTGCGCTGATGCCGCGGATTCGGGCGTCGGAGCGGGCAGCGGCGTTCTCCAGGAAGCGATCGAGCAGCCAGAGGATGTCTTCCGGCCGCTGCCGAAGCGGCGGGACCTCGACCGGCAGGACAGCGATCCGGAAGTAGAGGTCCTCGCGGAAACCCGACGCTTGTCCCGGCGCGAGGTCGCGATGCGTGGCGGCTACGATCCGGGCGCGGAAAGGGACCGCAGTCTCGCCTCCCAGCCGCGTGAAGGATTCGCTTTCGATCAATCGCAGCAGCTTGGCCTGAAGCGCCATCGGCATGTCGCCGATTTCGTCCAGGAACAGCGTGCCGCCCTTCGCACGCTCGGCATAGCCCAGATGGCGCTGGTGCGCCCCGGTGAAGGCCCCCTTCTCGTGGCCGAAGATCTCGCTTTCCAGGAGGTCGGCCGGGATCGCGGCGCAGTTCACCGCGACGAAGGGCTGCTGCGCGCGTGCCGAGACCTGGTGCAGCAGCCGCGCCGCGACCTCCTTGCCGGAGCCGGTCTCGCCCGTGATCAGCACCGGCAGGTCATGCGCCGCGTATCGATGGATCAGGTCCTCGGTATGCTGCATCGACGGCGACTGGCCGAGAACGTAGTCCTTCAGCCGCGTGCCCGCGCGCGCGCTGCGCCGACCGGTGGCGATCCGTTTCAGGAAATCATCCATCGCGAAGGGCTTGGTCATGAAGTCGACCGCGCCGGATCGCATGAGCCTCACCGCCTGGTCGATCTCGGCGAAGCCGGTGATGAACAGGAAGGGTGGCGCGTTGGGTTGCCGCGCCAGTTCAGCAAACACGGCCTCGCCGGACATGTCCGGCAGCTGGATGTCGCAGATGACGAGATCGAGCGCTCCGGCAACACGACTAAGGCCGGAGACGGCCTCGTGCCCGGTCTGCCACCACGTGACGTCCCAGCCTTCGAGTTCCAGTCGCTGGACGATGGAGCCGCCCATGACGGGGTCATCCTCGACCAGACCGATGCGCGCGATCTCAGGCGGCATGGCTGCGTTCATCCTTTGCATTCTTTCCTATCGGCAGGAACAGCGTGACCGTCGATCCGCGAGACGGACCGGGCTTGACGGTCGCCGTTCCCCCGCAGGCGTCGACCATGCGGCGCACCATCCACAGGCCGAGGCCCCGTCCGGCGCGAACGGCGGGTCCGGGATCATCGTCGCTCAGCATGGCGATCGCATACCTGGGCATGCCCGTTCCCTCATCCGACACCGAAATCTCGAGGCGGTTCGCCGTCCGCTCGACGCTCAGTCCGATCGCGCCGCCTTCGGGGGTGGCGGCACTCGCGTTGAGCAACAGGTTCAGGACCGCCTGTCGCACCGGTCCTCCGGGGATCGTTTCCGGAAGCTCGGCCGGCCAGTCCACCTGCCAGTCCAGCTTCTGCCGACGACGCCGCAGTTCCGGTTTCATCAGCACCTTGACGTCTTCGAGATCGTCGGCGCTGAGCGGCCGTGCAGATCGCTCCGGACGATAGGTAGCCAGCGCCGCCTCCACGACCTCGCGGATGCCGTTCAGCCCGCGCTCGATCAGGCTGATCGACGTGTCACGCACGCCTGGCGTCTTGCCGTGCGTCTTCAGCGTGTCGATCGCATTGAACAGGCCGCCGAGCGGGTTGTTGATCTCGTGCGCCATGCCCGACGCCAGCCGGCCAAGGCTCGCGAGCTTTTCCTCCTCGGCAAGCTGCATGGCAAAGTTGGCGCGCTCGCGCTCGGCCTGTACGAGCGCGTTGTAGCCGTTGAAGAGGCTCGCCACCTCGCCGCCTCGGGCTGGAAACTCGCGCGGCGAAATGGGCTCGGCGACCCCCTTCGCGGCGGCGCGCATGTGGTCTTCCAGCACCCGCATCGGTTCGATCATGCGACGCACGAGCAGGAAGCCGCCGAGCGAAAAGATCGCGGCGAGGATGCCGTTCGTGACGAGCAGCGTCGCCAGGATCTCGCGACGCTCGGCAAAGATGTGCGCGGCGTCGAAGGCTGTGTGGATCGCCCCGATCTTCTGGCCCTGATGGACGAGGTCGCGATAGGCGAAACCGGTGTCCGAGTTCCGGTCGAAGGTCACGGTCGTGGAGCCGTAGCGCGAAGCATAGGCCTGCGGCAGATCGGAAAAAGACGGAATGCGCGTCGGGTCCGTGGCCGCCAGAACCTTGCCATCGGCACCGGTGACCACCGCTTCGATCGGCGAGAGCGCCCTGTAGGATTGCTGGGACCGATCGAGCGCATCGAAGACTTCCCAGACGTCGCCGCGCAGCACGGCCGGCAGGACCGCCGCGGTCAATCCGTCGAGATAGCTGCCGGCGAGACCGTCGAGGAAGGATTCCTGAGTCCGTGACAGCCGGTCCAGCACCCGCTCGGAGATCACCGCGCTGATCGCCACCATCAGCAGTGCCACCAGAAGGGGCACCCTGTAGGAGACCGGAATGGCGCGGAGGCGACGGAGCAAGCTCATCCGAACCGCCTCACGGCATCGACCTTGGCGGCAATCGCGTCGAACAGGCCCGGTTCGGTAGCCAGGAAGCCGTCGAGGCGCAGCAGCGCCAAGACCTTGCGACCTTGTTCGTGTCGGTCCATCGCCGTCAGCGCATCTTTCAGCCGCGCCAGGCGCGGGTCGCCGGCCAGTGCCTTGGACGAGGCGACCGGCGGGAAGCCCAGCCATTCGGAGCGGCGCACGATCCGCGTCTGGTTGACGAGGTCCGGTTCCATCTCGCGCATCACGTCCCAGACATAGCCATCGACGCTGCCCGACTGGGCGAGACCAGCGGCCACCGCACGGATCACGTTGCGATGGCCATAGGTGTAGAAGCTTCGGGCGAAGAAGCCTTCCGGCTTCAGGCCGTTCTCTGCCAGGAGCGCGCGGGTGACGAGGAAACCGGAATTGGAATCGGGATCGGAGAAGGCATGGATGTCGCCTTTCAGTTCCTCCCACTGCGCAGCCGGCCTGTCGGCGGCGGCAATCAAATAGGATTGGTAGAGCGGCTTGCCGTGCCAGGACGGGGTGGCGACGAGATCGAGATCCGACCTGAACTGGACATACGGGTAGCCGCAGATCCACGCCGCATGAAGCTGGCCCGCGACCAGGAGCGCGGTGATTTCCTGATAAGTCCGGCGGCTGACCAGTTCCACAGGCTCGCCGATCGCCTCGGTGAGATAGGCGCGCAGCACAGCGAGCAGTTCGAGATCGTTCGACAGGAAGACCGGCGTCAGGCCGAACTTGAATCCGTCCTGCGCGCTGGCCTGGTCCGGCGCCAGCGCGAGCGAAGCGACTGCGCTCCCGGCCAGGGCGATCGCCGTGCGGCGCGTCACGAGCTGGCTTTCGGCCGAATGCCGTTCGGTCAAAATTGCGATCCTCCCTGTTCCCCAGATTAGCGATCGAGGCCGCCGAAATCGACCGGAATCCTTCGCGGTCCGGCATGTCCGGCTTTCCAGACCAACGGCAGCGCAGCATGTCCGGATTTCCGGACGCAGTTTCCTGGCACCCGCCGCAAGCCACTGACTTCGCTCCCTTCGCCCAACGCGGGACGACTGGCACCAACCTTGCACCACCCCTCGCGTACCCAGTCGCGAACCAGGGAGGATGGAATGGATCGCTGCAGCAAATTGGTCGATGTCGGCCGCAGACAGTTTCTACGGGGAAGTGCACTGGCCGCGGCAGGGGCCGCCACCACCGTGGCGCTCCCTGCCCAACCGGCAAAGGCCGCCGCGCTCGCGCGGGTCGACTACCCTACCAACCGCCTGGGCAACATCGCCGATCTCGCCCTCAACGAGCCGCTGGACGTGAGCTATCCCGACGAGGACGCACCCGGCGTGCTCATCAAGCTCGGCACGCCGGTCGAAGGTGGTGCCGGACCCGACGGCGACATCGTCGGCTTCTCGACCATCTGTCCGCACAAGGGCTTTCCGCTCAACTATGTCGCCGGCGACCGGACGCTGAACTGTCCCGGCCACTATTCCCGCTTCGACTGCGAGGCCGGTGGTCAGCAGATCTGGGGACAGGCGACGCAGAACCTGCCGCAATATGCGCTGAGGGTGGACGAGAAGGGCGACATCTACGCCGAAGGCGTGGACGAGCTGCTCTACGGCCGCCTGTCCAACGTGCTGGCATAGGGAGGGACGGATCATGGCCTACAAGCGACACATCGACCGCCTGCCGATCATTCCGGCTGACGCGAAGAAGCACAACGTCACCTGCCACTACTGCATCGTCGGCTGCGGCTACCATGCCTACACCTGGCCGGTGAACAAACAGGGCGGCACCGCCGCCGACGCCAATGCCTTCGGCGTCGATCTCGCCGAGCAGCAGCCGGCCGAGACCGAGGCCTGGTACGCGCCGTCGATGTACAACATCGTCCGGCAGGACGGGAAGGACGTCCATCTGGTCATCAAGCCCGACCATGGCTGCGTGGTGAACTCCGGCCTCGGCTCCGTCCGCGGCGCGCGCATGGCCGAAAACCGCCGTTCCGACAAGACGGGCACGCAGCAGCAGCGGCTGACCGAGCCGATGGTCTGGCGCTATGGCACCTGGCAACCGACGAGCTGGAACGATGCGCTCGATCTCGTCGCCCGCGTCACCGCTCGCGTCATCGACAAGGACGACGAGGACGACCTGTTCGTCTCGATGTTCGACCATGGCGGCTCGGCTGGCGGCTACGAGAACACCTGGGGCACCGGAAAACTCTATTTCGGCTCGATGAAGGTCAGGAACTGCCGCATCCACAACCGCCCGGCCTACAATTCCGAGGTCCATTCCACCCGCGACATGGGCATTGACGAGCTGAACTACGCCTATGAGGACTATACGCTGACCGACACGATCATGCTGGTCGGCACCAACCCGCTGGAATGCCAGACGAACCTGTTCCTGAACCACATGGTGCCGGGGATCAGGAACGGCGCCAAGGTGATCATCGTCGACCCCCGCCGCACGGTGACGACCAATGCCTGCGAGGTCGAGGCCGGCGCCGAGAACGTGTTGCATCTGGCGATCAAGACCGGCACGGATCTCGCGCTGTTCAACACGCTGTTCACCTACATTGCCGACCAGGGCTGGGTGGACAAGGACTTCATCGCCGCATCGACCTTTCAGGGCGATGTTGCCGTCGGGCTCGACGAGGCGCACCCGGCCGCGCTCGGCTCCTTCGAGATGGCGCGGGCGAAATGCAGGACGTCGCTTGCCGAAGGCGCGTCGATCACCGGCCTGTCCGAGGCCGACATCGTCAAGGCGGCCGAGTGGATCGCCAAGCCGAAGGACGACGGTTCGCGCCGCAAATGCGCCACCGGCTACGAGAAGGGCATCATCTGGGGCAACGACAATTACCGCGTCATCGGCGCGCTGATGAACATCGGCCTCGCCACCGGCAACATCGGCCGCGAAGGCGGCGGCGTGTGCCGCCTCGGCGGCCATCAGGAAGGCTATTTCCGTCCGTCAGATGCGCATGTCGGTCGCCCTGCCCCCTATATCGATCAGCTCATCATCGGCGGCCGCGGCAAGGTGCACCACATCTGGGCCAACGACCACTACAAGACCACGCTCAACGCGACCGAGTTCAAGCGCGAGTACAACCGTCGCACCAACATGGTGAAGGACGCCATGGACGCCCACGCGGGATCGACCCGCGAACAACTGGTGGACGCCATCGTCGGCGCCATCAATGCCGGCGGGCTGTTCTCGGTCAATGTCGACATCATCCACAGCCAGATCGGGCAGGCAGCCCACGTCATCCTGCCGGCGGTGGAATCGGGCGAGATGAACCTGACCTCCATGAACGGCGAGCGCCGCCTGCGCCTCGTCGAGAAATATATGGACGGTCCGGGCAACGCCAAACCCGACTGCCTGATTGCCGCCGGAATTGCCCAGAACCTCGAGCGGGTGCTGCGCGAACAGGGCCGCGACGCCTATGCCGACCAGTTCAAGGGCTACGACTGGGAGACCGAGGAAGACGCCTTCATGGACGGCTATCACTCCGGCAATCCCGAGGTGACCTATGACCGCTTGCGCGCCATGGGCAACAACGGCGTGCAGGAGCCGGTGGTCGGCTACGAGAACGGAAAGCTGGTGGGCACCAAGCGCCTCTACACCGACGGCCGGTTCACCCGCCACGGACGCGAGGACGGCAAGGCACTGTTCTGCGGCGGCGAGTGGCGCGGGCTGCAGGCGCCCGGAAAGGCCTATCAGAGGGACAATTTCGCCTTCCTCATCAACAACGGCCGTGCCAATGTCATCTGGCAGAACTGGTTCCTGGACAAGGCCAACGACTTCGTCTCCGACCGTTTCCCGATACCCTATATCGAGATCAATCCGGAGGACATGGCCGACCTTGGAGTGAAGGCCGGCGACCTGGTCGAGGTCTTCAACGACGTCGGCGCCACTCAGGCGCTGGTTTATCCGACGCCCACGGCCAGACGTAAGGAGACCTTCATGGTGTTCGGCGCGCCCAACGGCGCGCAGGGCAACATCGTCAATGCCGGGACGAACGAACTGATGCTGCCGAACTACAAGCACACCTGGGCCAACATCCGGAAGATCTCGGATGCGCCGGCCTCGGCGGCGGATCTGTCGTTCAAGTCCATGGAGTACAGCGCGGGCTGAACGCCTCGCCTCGCGCCGCCGGGCCACATTGTCCCGGCGGCGCCTTCAGAAGTAATCCGGAGGGCATCGTGACATCATCGACATTCCTGTCTTCAGACCCATCTGGAGTAGCCATGAGCACGATCGCGCGTTCCCTCCCAAAACTTTGCGAAGCCGGCAGTGCGGCGGCCGTCATTCCGGTCGATATCGCCGCCGCCAAGGCGATTGCCGCCGCGGTGCCCGTGGCCACGACCCAATCCGTGGACCTGCTCGCAGCGAATGGACGGGTGCTGGCCGACGACGTCGAGGCGGCGCTGGCCCTGCCGCCCTTCAACGCCTCGGCGATGGACGGGTATGCGGTCAGGCTGGACGATCTGCAGGGGCCAGGCCCGTGGCGGCTGCCGATTTCGGGCCGGATCGCGGCCGGCGACACACCGAGCAGGCCCCTTCCCGGCGCAGCCCGCATCCTCACCGGGGCAAGCGTTCCCCACGGGTTCGATGCCGTCATCATGCAGGAAAGATGCCGCGTCGATGGCGCTGCAGTCATCATCGACGAGCGGCCGCGGGTCGGCCTGAACATCCGCCGCGCGGGAGAAGACGTGGGCCGGGGAGAACGTCTCGTAATGGCCGGCGACGCACTGAAGCCCCAGCACCTCGCGCTTCTCGCCGGACAGGGACTGACGAGGATCGATGTTTTCCGCAAGATCCGCGTCGGTCTCGTGTCGACTGGCAGCGAACTGCGCGAGCCAGGACAACCGCTTCATCCAGGCCAGATCTACAACTCCAATCGCGTGATGCTTCGCGCCGGTCTCGATACGTGCCGCTGGGCCGAAGTGATAGACTTCGGCATCGTGCCCGACACGCGCGACGCGATTGGTGCGGCCCTGGCCGACGCGTCGGCGCGCTGCGACGCCGTCATCACCACCGGTGGCGTTTCGGCCGGCGAGGAAGACCATGTCACCTGGGCCGTAGGTTCCGGTGGTGGGACGCTCGACGTCCTGAAGGTGGCGATGCGGCCCGGCAAGCCGGTGAAGGTGGGCAAACTCGGGCCGGCACTGTTTCTCGGACTTCCCGGAAACCCCAATGCCGCGCTGGTGACGTTCCGCATGATCGCGTTGCCCGCACTTCGCCGGTTGGCGGGACTAGGCCGAACCGCGCCGGACTGGCAGACGGCCGCAACCGGTTTCCATTACGCCAAGACGCATGGCCGCACCGAGTTCGTACCGGTCCGAACCGACGGACAGGATGCCGCCGGACTGCCGATCCTCAGGATGCTCGGACGAGGGTCATCCGCCAGCCTTCGATCGATGGCCGATGCAGACGGGATCGCCATGCTGTCGCCGGACATGGCCGCTGTCGAGCCCGGCGTCTCCGTCCGGTTCGAACGCTTCGATTGGCGCTGAGCGGGCGCGCCTGCTTCAGAACATTCGAGCGGTGAGGCGTCCATACACCGCCACGTCCGGCTGGTTCGCCATCGCGTCGAGGATCGGGAATGCCGCCGTGAGTTCGAAGGTTGCCTGAGTGCCGATGTCGTAGGACAGGCCCAGGCCCGCCGACACCAGCGTCGTGCGATCCGGGAAGGTCGAAAAGACTTCGCCGACATCGGCAAACACGAAGGTGTTGAGCCCGGCAAAACTCTCGGAAAAGCGGCGGCTGAGTTCAGCCTGCAGGAAGTAGCCACTGTCGCCTGCGACGCCATCGGACGGGTAGCCGCGAACCGTGGTCGGTCCGCCGACGTTGAACAGCAGGTTTCCCGGAATCAGCTCCTCGCCGGTGTACTGCCAGGCGCCACGAACATGGGCGCTGTAGCGCTGGTCGTAGGCCAGCGTGCCGCCGCCACTGCCGGTGAAGAGCACGATGTCGCGGCCGCTGATCGGATCGGGCGCGAGTTGATCCTCGACATGGGCATAGACGACCTGCGGCTGGATGTAGATGTTGTGGCGCTCGCCCGTGTGGCTGATCGGGACGCCCACCACCACGCGCGTCGTCAGCGCATCGACCTGTGGGACCGGTCCGATGTTGGATTTCGAGCTGCCGTAGGAAACCGACGTGTTGGCCTGGACCAGCCAGCCCGTGGTTGCCAGGAGCGCCTGCGAAATCGTGACGGTGCCCGCATGGGCCTCGCCCGTCACGTCGAGCGGCTCGGCCGGGCCGTCCACCACGGTGGTGCCGGTCCCGGTGTAGCCCACGCCCAGGCGCGTTCCGAAGCTGCTGACCGGAAGGTCGTAGTTGAAGGTTCCGGACACGCTACCGCGCGACCGGGTCAGGAAGGCGAGGAAACTGTCGTCGATCCCAAGCGCGCCATAATGCCGCCAGATCAGACCCGCGGTCACGTCTCCCGTGGATTCGACGCCCTGATTGTCGACGTAGGCCGTCAGCTGGTTCCGGGGCGGCTCGGTGATACCGAGTGCAATGTCGGTCAGGCCGAAGGTGGCACCTGGCTGCAGAAGCATGCGCATCTGCATCAGGCTCGTCCGGTTGGAGAAGGTGATGTCGCGCGAGGCCGTGGGGACGTCCACGACGCGGTCGCCTTTGACGAGCCGGACACGGTCCAGAATGAACTGATCCCGCGTCCGACGGTCGCCGACCACCGCAATGCTGCCGAGCCTGCCCTCGATGAGGCGAATGTTCAAAACGCGGTCGGAAAGATCCTGCGGCGGCAGGATGGCGCTGGCGGTGACGATCCCACGCTCGGCATAAAGGTCGTTCACGGTTCGGACGAGACGCGCGATCTCGGAAAAATCGATCGGTCGACCGATATACTGCTGGGCAATGTCACGAAGTTCGGCGTCTGACAGGAACTCCGAATCATTCTCGAACTCGACATCCAGGAGCGTGATCGTCGGCCCGCCCGGCGGCGGCAGGTCGGCGCGGCGAAGCGGATCGGTGATGACCGGATCGCCCTGCTGCTCGACACGGTTCTGCCGCTCGAACTCCTCCAGGCGTTGCTCGAGTTGCTGGATGAGGGTCGACGTCGGATCCTGCGCGTGGGCCGCGCCCGCGCCGAAGGACGCCGCGACGCCGAACATGACTGCCGCTCCGATGCCGACGCGCAAACGTCCATGCATCTGCTCAGCCGCCCGTATCCTCATTGCATGCCCCAGGTCATTCAACGCGACGTCCCCGCTTCTACTTCGTTCCGTATTACGCCCATCACGGTATTGCGCGCAGGTTCAGCGCCGGAAAGGCGCCGACCGCCACGTAGGGACCGATCGGGGTGCCCGACTGGGCCTGCTCGCCGCCCAGCGATTCATCGTCATCATCCTCGCTTTCGCCGCCCGATTCCGTGGCACCGGGACCGCCATCGATACCGTCGGCGCTCCCCTGCCGGTACATGGACCGAATGGTATCGCGAACCAGGCTTGCGCCGGGATAGGGAACGCCGTCGAGGACATCGATGATCTCTGCCGTCGCATCATACTTGACGACGAAGGCGTTCGTGGTCGTGCGGAAATCGTCGAGCGTCAGGTTGAACGCAAAGCCCGGCTGGAAGAGCTGGACGTTCTGCCGGTATTGCGGCAGAGGCGTCCGGTTCTCCCAGAGCAGCGTCTGCAACGGCGTCTCGAGCAGAAGCGACCCGGGCACGAACGCGTTGAGGATCGAAACGAAGCGCGCCGTCGTCTGAAGTTCGGTTTCGGTGAAGAAGAGATCGCCGATCTCCAGCCCCGCCGGTGCATCCACGAAGACCTTCGCGGTGTTTCCGACCGCTCCCTTGTACCCCGTCAATGTGAGCTTCAGGCGCGGCGGACCCTCGGGAACCTGCTTGATGTTGACGATCAACGAACCGGCGCGAAGCACGGCCTCGGTGGCGACCTCCACATCGGGAAGGATGAGCGTTCCGGCAGCGCTGAGATCGAACGAGCCCGCGCGAAGCTGGTCGATCGTCAGGTTGCCATTGATGTCGAAAAACACTAGGCCGGTCGCCGAGATCAGGTTTCCGTGGAAGTCGTCGGATCCCCAGACATAGATGTCGCCGGGATCGGCGACGATCGTCGCGGCGGTGATGGCGGTCAGCGTCTCGAGATAGATCGATCCGGCAGCCGCGATGTCTAGCGTGTTGGTGCGCAGACGAAGCGGGTTGGGCGTGTCGGTTATCAGGTTGGCGCTGCCGGCGATGTCGCCGGTGCCGTCCTGCCATTTGTCGTTGGCCTGCGTCTTGTCGCCAATGCCGAGCCCCGCGCGAAGAAAGACGCCAGCGCCGGTGGCCATGGCCGTGATGTCGACCCGGTCTTCCAGCGTGCCTGCAAAGATGCGCCCCCCGGCAGTGATCGACACCGCGTCAGCCAGTCCGACGCCGCTCTCGATGCCGGTGACCACCGCATCGCCATCGACGTCGACGACGACCCGACCGAACTGGGCCATCATGGTGGCGCCGTTGATCATCTTCAGCGAGGCCCCCGACACCTCGATCATGTCGGCATAGGTTTCGATCGCGCCATTGCCGGAGACGACCATCCGCAGGCCGGATGACAGGCTGATGCGGCCGGGCGCCGTGACGTCGCCATCGATGACGCCTTCCAGCGCGGCCGTCAGGCTGATCGAGCCGGTGTCCGAGGTCGCCTGCCTGATCACGAAGGCATGGCCGGCGGAGCCGAAAAGATTGATCAGCCCACTCGCGCTGGCCGTGATGCCGCCGCCGAGACCATTGCCCACATTGAGCGCGGCGAGCGTTGTGCCGATCGTCCCGTCGGCTTCGAGAACCACATTCTGGCCGAGGATGTTGATCAGGAGGTCGCCATTGGCGTTGAGGATCGACCCTTCGGAGGTGAGCTTGATGTCCTGCGGCGAGTAGACCGTATCGATCAGCGCATCGCCGGTGAAATCGATCGAGATACCGTTTTGCGCCCGTGCCGTCAGGGTCGATCCGGTTCTCAAAGCGAGTTGGAGTGTCGGGTAAGGGCTGTCGGTCAGCGGGTTGATGCCGGCGCCGATGCCGCCCTGCGCAGCCTCGAGGATCAGGTTGCCCGTGTTGACCGCGCTGTTCGAAGCATTGACGATCGTCCCGAGAACCTTGATCCGCGTTTCGCCGGGGACGGTGATGGTGCCAAGCACGCCATTGCCCCGCGATGCGAGATGCGCGGTGCCCCTGTCGAGCGTCGTCCCGTCCGGCGCCTCGTCGACGACGATGTTGACGCCGTCCGGTGCGTTGAAGTTCAGGGGACGCTTCGTCAGGATGACGATCGTCATGTCGGATGCGGGGATCGTCTTGTCCAGGACCGCGTCGAAGGCGGCCTGCTCGGTCGTGGTCATCTCGTCGCGGTTCTTGCCCAGCGGGATCAGCACCGTCGAACCCTCGAACTGAACCGAAAGCTGCAGATCGGAGCGTTCCGCCGACGCCAGCGCGATGCGCTGCGCAAGCGTCAGGTTGCGCGGATCGATGGTTGCGGCGATCGAAACGCCGACATCCGGCGTGCCTGCACCCACCGTTTCGCCGATCCCGAGACCGGCCTCGATCGTCACGCTGCGGCCGGAGACGTTCGGCGCCTTGACGACCGGATTGGTCGACGTGACCGTCTTGAGCGCGCCCGCCGACAGCGAGAACGCGAGTTGGCGCTCGGTCCAGGTCGCGCCGCGCGTCAACGCCGCCTGCTCGTCAATGCTCGCGACATAGTTGAAATCGCTGTCGAAACCATCGGTGAGGCCGCCGACCTGGGTGTTCAGATCCCGGTACAGCTGGGTCTGCGATGCTTCATACGCGGCGATCCTGGCGTTGACCGCATCAGCCACCGCGCCGTCGTCCAGCGCAGGGTTGTCGGCGCGGATGGCCGATTCATACTGCTGCACGAGAGCCGCATGGAGCGGCGACGAGGGATCGACGGTCACGACATAGGATGGATCGAACACCGCGCCGCCATCGGGCTGTGCGCCGCGCAGCTGCCAGTACTGGCGATAGGCCTGTGTGCGTCCCCGCTCGAACCCTTCGATGGTCGCGGCCTGCTTTTCGGCGTTGAGCGTGCCGTCGATGCCGCGGTCGGTATCCTCGGCGAGCAGGCCGAGCGACTCCCAATAGGCAAGCAGCTGGTCGTAGGTCCGCGAATCGACGGTCTCGACCGGGTTGTTGTCGAGGATGCGCCCCTCGGCGACGAGGTGGACGTCGCCGCCGATGGAGATGACCTGATCGACGAGCATGGTGCCGTCGGCATTGTCGCTCCAGGTGCTGGAAGCGATGCCGATGCTGCCGCCTGCGGTCGCGCTGAGACCGTAGGAGGGATTGATCTCCAGGCTCGGCGTCACGGCTGGATCCCCGAAGGCCCGGTCGAGCGTGAAGCCCGTGTTGACCTGAAGCTGGCCGCCATCGGCCGTCGAGCCGATGTTGAGACCGGCCAACAGGATCACGCGCTTTGCCTGGATCAGCGAATCCTCGTCTTCGCCTTCGATGGCTCCGAGCGCGGTCAGCGTGACCTTGCCCGCGCCGGCATCGACCGAACCGGCCGCCGTTACCTCTCCCACGACCAGCGTGCCCCGGGTTTCGATCGCAACGCTGCCGTTCGCCGCCGCCGCATTGAGCGCGCCGCCGCGCAGCATGACGCCGATGGCCGGCGCATTGGACACGACCGGAAGGCCCGTCGGCAATGAATAGTTGAGTCCCCCGATCGAGCCGGACGCATCGAGATCGATGTTGCGCGCCTCGATGGTCGCGGCCGATCCGACGGTGGCCAGATTTCCGTCGACGTCGATGGCGACGCCTCCCGCGACATTCGTGATCTTCCCTGCAAGTACCACGTCGCTTGCAGACGTGACCGAGACGGCCCCCGTGTTCTGGCCGATGAAGTGAATGCCGATCGGATTGTCCGCCTTGAGCGAGTGGGTCGTGATCGTCGTATACTTCTGCGTCACGCTGTAGTCGGTCTTCACGCTCCAGACCGTGCACAGCGTCCAGCCGATACAGGTCTTCGTCGTATCGCCTTCGACGACCTGAATGTCCGTCTGATATGAATAGCTTGCCGAAACAAGCGGTTGGTCGGAAATCGTGCTGTTGGCTGCTGTGAGTTGCGGCAACGTCACGATCAGGCCGTTATTGGTGCTTGGTGCCGGGTTCGGCATGACGGTCGTCGCGGTCGACAGGTAGGTTCCGTCCGGCAGGCGCCGTACCGCCGTGATCGAGGGCCCTGAAACGAGGCTCATGTCGCTGACGCGCGAGGCGACCGTGAGCGCGCTGATCGTGAAGAAGCTGTCGCGCGTATAGCTGTAGGTCAGACCGCTCGTGTAGTCCGTGCCGATCTGCCAGACGTAGCGGAGGTCGGCAGTCGGATTGTAGACCGAGTCGCGGTCGCCGCCGGTGGCCAGCGTGCTGCCCCCGACGTCGACGACGAAGTCGCCGTTCAGGTCCAGCGCTCCTAGTTCCGTGAGAACCTGGACGAAGCCGTTGGCTTCGCCAGGCGTATATTCACGCGTGTAGGTGGTACGCCGGATCTCGACGGTGGGCTTTCCGTCCGCATCGACCGAAACCGAGACCACGTCGGTGATCTCGATCTTGCCCTCGACGCCGCGCAGCGTGCCGGTGGTGTCGTCACCGGTGTGCAGCGCCTGGAGGATGACCGGGATATCGCTGGAATTGGTGATGTTGATGGTGCCGAAGCCGTCGAGCACGTTGAGCCGGCCGACCGGCTCCCCGTCGCCGACATAGGCGGTGTTGATGATCTGGCCGTAGAGCTGGATGTATCCGCCGTTTACCCTGGTGCCGTCCACCACATACTGGCCGACCGCCGCATCATAGGTGGCGCCGATGGCGCCGACGTCCGAGCCGGTGACGAGCGCATAGCGATAGGCCGGGTTGGAGCCGTTGAGGAACGCCTGCAGCGTGTCCATCGTGAACTCGAGCCGGCCTTCGACGCCGCCGGAGATGTAGTCGCGGATGTTGATGGACTGCAGTTGCCCGCCGATCACGACGTTGTAGACCGGCGTACCGGAGGTGTTTGCCAGATACTCGTTGATCGCCGCCTGCAAGCCGGCGGCTTCGCTGGCAAGAAGGCCCTTCGGTCCCATGTTCAGGATGACGCCGCCGCCGAGATCGATGATCGGCGACGTGGCCGCGCCGCCCACGTTGGCGATCGAACTGAGATAGGCCTGGACCGCGTCGTTCACTTGCGTCTGCGTCTTGCCGATCTGTGCGGCGGTGTTCGTCGTCAGCAGCGGATTGGCGCCGATGTCCAGCGTCCATTCGGCGATGCCGCTCTGGATGGTCGAGTTGATGTTGAGGTAGCGCGCGGCGATCGAGATCGAGCCGTTGACGATGATGCCGCGTCCAGCCTCGGCGACATTCGTGAAGGAATTGAAGCTCGCCGGATCTCCGCCGACATGGCTGAAGCCGTTCACGTAGGAGGAGACGAAGTCGCCGTTCTTCGCCACGATGGTGAGCGACCCGGCCTCGATCTCGCCCTGGATGTAGATGTTGCCGGCCGCACTCGTGATGTTGACCGCGCCGGACGGGTTCATGATCTTCGAGCCGGCGGTCAGGACGAGGTCGGGCGCCACCTGCGGGGTGGAGACCGGCGGCTGCTGGTAGAACAGCGAGTCCGGATTGTAGTTCGATGCGATCGTGACCTGAGACCGTGTGCTCGACAACCTGTCGACAACGCGAAGGCCGACCCCGGCGGTCCCGTTCGGATTGAGCGAATTGATCCCCGCCTCGTCGTGAACGAGCACGCCATTGAAGCGAACGTTGCCGGCGTCATAGGTCGGGATGATCAGGCTGCCGAGCTTGAGAGAATTGGCCGTGTTGTTGGTGATCGTAATGCGGGCGTCGCCAGGCGCCTGCAACGAGCCCGAGCCGACCAGCCGGTCCGCGTAGACCGAGACGTTGGCGATGCGCGCCATCGTGTCTTCCACGATGATGCTGCGCGCCATCGGCGCCGACGTCGGCGCGCTCAGGAGGGCGGTGTAGCTGGCCACGTTCTCCGTCAGTCCATCGATCAGGCCGACATACTGGCTGAGAGAATTTATGCCGCCCACCGTGCCCGACTCGGCCGGCGTGGCGCGCAGGACCGTGATCTGGGCTCCCAACCGGTCGCCATAGTCTTCGAAAGCCGTTGCCAGCGCGGAAACGTTCGGGGCGAGACCGGTCTCTCCGCCCGCGCCCTTGATGGCGTTCACGTTGGTGGACAGGGCCGCCAACTCGCTGAATTGCGGCAGCGTGGTCAAGGTGGTGTTTGCCCAGGTCACGAAGCTTTCGACCGCGGTCGAGATCGCGGCCGCGTTCGTCGATGCCTGAGCCGACCTCGTCTCGATGACGGTGTTGTTGCTGGCGATAACGCCAAGCGCCGTGTCGATGGCAACGATCGCATTGTCGATGGCAAGCTGGGCGGTCAGTTCGGCGGTTACGTCGCCGCTGATCCGGGCCGCTTCCAGGGCCGCCTGCTGGGTCAGCACGATGGCGAGGTTGGTGTCGATAGCCGTCTGCTGCGTTTCGTTGCTGTCGATTCGCGCCTGGATCTCGGTTGCATGCCCATTTCCGGTGGCGATCAGATTGTTGATCGTGGTGGTGCGGTTCGTCACCTCCGCCGAAGCACCCGATGGCGCGGGGTGGTCGTCGTTGGCGCTGGCGAGAACGGTCGCGATCGTGGACGCGACGGTCATCGAATTCGACTGTATGCCCGAGTAGGCACTAGTCACGTTTTCGGCCAGGCTGCCGCCCTCCTCGGTGACGAGGATCGTCGAAGCCGCCATCGTCTGGTTGACCGTGGTGAGCTTTCCCTTCTCGGCATCGATCTGGAACTGGATGACGACCGGGTTCGGCGCCACATACTGGTTGGGGACGAAGTCGCCATTGCTGTTGAACGAGCCGAGACCCAGGGCCGCGAGCTTGGTCTGCAGGAACCGGATCTCGCTCTGGTAGGCGCCCTTGGCGACGAGATCGTTCCCGTACTCGAGCAGCAACAGCTCGAGCTGTGCCAGACGCTCGAGGATCGTCGTGCCGATCTCCTCGGGCTCCGACACCTGGTAGCCGATCTGCCCATCGACCGGAGCCGCCATGCACGCCGAGATCTGGATGTCGCAGTCGTCGGCCGTATAGTCGAGCGTCAGCGAGCGATGGCGCTGGAGGCCGGCGAGCACCAGACCGTTGATGGTCGCCGTGCCCGAACCGAGCACCGTTGCCGAGCCGCCGTGGATCTCGAACGTGACGTCACCGCCGCCGAAGAGGTTCGAGACGGCGCTCGCCACCTCGCTCAGAGCCTCGAGATAGATGTTCTTGCCGATGCCGACGGCACTGGTCGAGATGTTGCCGCGGACGGCCTTGAGGGTGATGTCGCCGGCCGAGCGAATTCCGCGCGGATCGTCGGCTTCCCCTGTCGTCAGGAAGGAGTTCGCCGTCACCAGGATCCGGGCATCAGGGCTGGAGTCGATCGGTATCGCGGTGTTGTTGAACAGGTCCACGGTGGTGCGGAAGCGCAGGTTCGCCGTGCGGCCCTCCAGTCCGCCGCCAGCCCCGACCGAAATCGTGCCATTGGTGGGCAGCGAGCCATCGGTGGGCAGCGTCCCGCTGCTGGCCTGCAGCAGGACGTTGTCGCCGATGACGGCGTTGTTGGTGGACGTGTAGATCGCGTAGGCCTTGCCCGAGGGCGCACCGGCGACGCCGGAGGTGGTGGAAACGGAGCGTGCCTCGATGTCGGCCTGTCCCCACGCCGCGATGTCGATGTCGCCGAGGTCCACGACCACGTCGCTGTCATCGCCGATCGAAACCGTCGCGTTGACGACCGCGTTGATGGCGATTTCGGTGGACGCGATTGCGACGGCGCCACCTGAATCGAGCTTGGCCTTCTGGTGGGCGATGACCTCGTTGTAGGCCTCCATCGACAGAAGCGACATGCCGGTGCCCTGCGCCAGCAGGTGGATGTCGGCATTCGCGCCGATCGTTGCGCCCGTGGTGTGCGCGATCTGGACGGCGATCGAACCGGCCGGCGCATCGACCAGCCCGCCCGAACCGGAATTGACGTTCCAGCCGCCATTGTCGGAGTTGAAGTTCGACGACGGGGTCGAGCCGGGATAGAGACCGAAGGCCGCCTCGCCGACGAAGAAGCTGTGCGTCTGGTTGCGTGCGGTGATCGCCAGGTTTGCCGCCCGCACGACGGCGTTGTCGCCCAGATGTGCATCGACCGTGCTGATGACGGTGTGATTGAGGCGAGCGCCGCTGGCACCGGCCAGCGACGCCTGGGTGCTGTCGACCGTGCCGCCGAACAGCGACGTATGCGTCGCGTTGATGTCGATCAGGCCGTGGACGGCGGACATCGTGTAGCTGTCTGATGGACTGGTGGTGTCCGCGGCCGCCCGCGTGGTGCTCGTCGACCATGTCGAGGCTTCCGAGGCCGTGCCCGCGACCACGCCGCCGGTCCCCGCGAGCGCCCCGGCGAAGTTGCTGTCGAAGCCTGTCGCGTGCAGTTCCACGGACCCCGCCTCCAGGCCGTCGAGATTGACGAAGCGCGCCAGCGTCGTCGTCGTCGACCGCGCCCGCGCGGTGTTGGAGCCGATGGCGACCAGGCCGCCGGTCTTGCCTGTCGCATAGGCATACTGATCGGTGTTGCCGATCGCTTCCACCTTGAGCAACCCGGTCGCCTTGAGCGCGCTCGTCTGCACCAGGGCGATGGAGGCGCCGGTGGTCGTGGCATTGGCTTCGGTTGCCGTGACACCCACCAGCGCACCGGACGAGCCGGACGCCTGCGCCTTGGCCGCGGGGCCGCCCGACATGGGTGACAGGTTCGCGGTGACGGCGATGCTGCCGCCGTCGAGCGTCGATCCGGAAACCGAGGCGGTATTGGTGGCCGCGGCCTTGGCGGTGGCGATCGAAGCGCCCGCCGCGACCACGCCGCCGAGCGCGAAGCCTTTCGCCTCCGCGTCCGCCTTGAGCTGGACCTCGCTCCCAAGCGTGATCGCGCCACTGGTGTAGATGTTCGAGTTCTCGATCGTGCCCGAAACCGTCGTCGAGACGCTGGACTCCGCCACCGACCCCTGGAGGGCAATGCCGATGCCGCCGGCCGCGGCGAGCGCATAGGTCAGCGCCTGCTCGGTGGCGTCGGCGACGACCTCCACGCTGCCGGACCGGCTGGCCAGGCTGCCGATCTCGGCGTCCTCGATGGAGGCTTCCACCTCGCCCGAAATCTCCGCCGTGACGACGGACACGCCCGCTGCGGCGGCCCCGGCCACCGCCGCGCCGTAGCCGCTGGCGTCGAGGGTCCGAACGCTGGTGGCGTTGACCGCGACGCCACCCGAGACCACGAGATTGCTGCCCGTGACGGACGCATATGTCCGCGACCGGTCGCGCAGGATGGCGACGTCGGCCGACAGCGCGGCGGCATAGCCGATCGAACCGGCGATGCTAAGCCCGTTCACCGTGTGGTCGGTCATTGCCATGATCGCCAGCGATCCGGCCGTGATCGTCGACGTGCCCGAAAGCTGCGCGGTGTTGGTCGTGTCGACGGTGACGACGCCGATTCCCGCGCCGACGCCGACGATGCCGCCGGCGATAGCGCCCGTGTTGAAACGCGTATTCAACTGGTCGAAGCTCGATGCCCCGACCTTGCCGCCAGCGTTGATGGTCGCGCTTCCGATGTTCGCAGACGTTCCGCCCGGAACGCTGAGCTCGGTCGCCGCGGTGAAGTCGAGCGCGCCGCGACGGTCTTGCGCCTCCTGGCTGATCGAGCGGATTCGCTCGTCGCTCGATTCGGAGAGCACTTCGTTGGTCGATCCGTCCCGCCCCTGGGAATCGGCCATCTCCGTGATCTTGGTCAGGCTGCCGCTGCCGTCCTCGGTGGCGTTTCCGATCTCCTGCGACCCTTCGCCGTCGGGAGAAACGCCGTCACCGAAGCTGTAGATTGAGATGCCCGCGGCGACGCCGACGATGCCGCCCGCGGCGCTGACCGTGGTCGAGTTCGTCGCTTTGTTCGACAGGCCGCTGACCGACACGTTCCGATGAGCATTGACCAAGGCGCCATCGCCGATGGTCCCGGCCGAGGAATTCCTGAAGACGGCGACGTCCACCGCGCCCGCCACGCCGACGAGGCCGAGGCCGATTGCACCGTCGATCACCAGGGTCGAGGTGCTGTCACGCGCGGTGACGACGACATCCTGATCGGGCGCCGCACCCGTGTTGTCCTCGTTGATCCTGGCATTGTTGCCGATCGTGGCCGTCGCCAGCACGTCGATGAGTTCGAGTGTCACCGCGCCGGCCGCGCCGACGAACAGGCCGCCGCCCCCGGCAACCGCCAGCGTGAAGACCGACTGGTTGGAGTTGGCGAGCACGTTCAGGCCGCTCGCCTGGCGCGTGGCCATGAAATCATCGCCGCTATAGACGCTGCGCGCCGCCCCGCCGAGCGCCGTGACGCTGGCGCCGCTGGCGATCAGGGCCGAGACCGTCTTGTCCATCTGCACGACGCCGATCGAGGCGCCGATGCCGACCGCGCCAGAAACGCCGATCGAACCCGCGAGCATGGAAATCCGCGTCTGGTCGTCGGCGATCACGTCGACATTGCCACCGGCATGGGCAACGCCATCGAGGGTGGCTGTCGTATGGGTGTCGATGACGATGGTCGTCACGCCGCCTGCCACGCCCGCATAGCCGCCGAAGGCGCCCGCCGCCGCGGACGCCATCATGTCTTCGCGCGCCCGGGCGGCAACCACGATGTCGCCCGCCGCGGACGTCAAGGTTTCGTCCCCGATGGACGCATTGGTGGTCAGGTTGATGATGGCGATTGCTGCGCCACCGCCGACACCGGCCGCGCCGCCGCCTGCCGCCGAGCCCGCGAGACCGAAATAGTAGAAGTCGCTCGCGGCGGCCACCGTGACCGACTGCGCCGCATTCGCGGTCCCGGCACCCTGGTTGATCCGCGCATTGATGCCGATCGTCGCCTGCGTGTCCGTCGTGACGATCGGAACGTCGGCGGAAAGCGCGACGCCCGCGGCGCCGCCGACCGCCCCGCTGACGGCCAGCGAGCGGATTTCGGTTGCCGTCGCAGCATTGACGATCACGCCATGCGCGCTTCCGGTGACCCCGGTCGAGACGCGCTTCTGGGTCAGCAGGGACAATCCCGCCGTGAAGGCATCCTCGGCGGTCATCGGCGCGGACGCAGAACCGGTCGCTGCGTCGAGTTCGTAGGCCTCCAGATCAGGCCCTTCGAAGTCGTCGTCGGATCCGTAGTTGACGAAGTTGCCCTGGTATCCGGCGAGATAGGCATGTGCCGCGCCCTGTCCGAGCGCCGTCACGTTCGCGCCGCCGTCGATAGTGGCATGGGTCGTCGTATCGACGAGGTTGACACTGACGGATGCGCCGACGCCCGCGGATCCCCCGATGCCGGCGCCGCCGCTGATCGTATCCAGCGACGTGCCGTTGACGGAAACGACCGCGACGTTGCCGAGCGAATGGACCGTCGCATTCGAAGCGATCAGCGCCGTCGTCGTGTCGGAAACCGAAAAGACGCCAACCGCGCCAGCCACGCCGGCTGCGCCACCGACGCCGACGCCGACGCCGACAGTCGTGGCGCTGACCAGGTCGCTGGCGGAAAGCGATACGTCCGTTGCGGTGACGTTGGCACCGATCCCGATCCTGGCCGTGATGGCCTTGTCGAGCACGCCCACGGCCGCCGCCGCGCCGACCCCGGCACTGCCGCCGCCGCCGAAGGCGCCGGACACGGTCGCAAGGTCACTCTCGTCGGATGCGGTGATGGACAGGGCTCCGACCGGAGAGCCCATCCCGCCGATCCGAGCGTGATCTCCGACGAAAGCCTCGGTCACGGTTCCGAGAACGTAGACCGCTCCGCCCGCGCCGACGCCCGCGGTACCGGCCGCGCCACCCGCTGCGGCGATGGTGGTGGCGGTCTGGGTCGCGGTGGCGCTGAGGCCGACCGCGCCACCGGCCATGACCACGACGCCACTGGACGAATCCTCCCCGTCGCCAAGCGCGGCGCGCGTGACGTTGTCGACCACGACGACGGCTCCGGCCGCGCCGATGCCGGCCGTGCCGCCGGCGGCCGCGCCGCCGGCCAACGCGAAGCTGGTGAAGTCGTTGGTTGCCTCGATCGAGACGGCTCCCGAGGAATGGATTTCCGCGTCGGCCTCGACCAATGCCTCGACGACATTCTCGGACGTGATGACGACGGCAACGCCGGCAATGCCCGCCGTGCTCGCGCCCGCGGCGGAGACACCATAGGCCTCGAAATCCTGCGAAGCGGTGGCGCGCGCCAGGAACGAGGCCGAATCCGCGATCACCGTCCCGCCCGCCAGCAAGGCCTGCGTCTGGCCGCTGGCGACGATGACGGTGGCCGAAACGCCGACGCCCACGCTGCTGCCGACCGCGATGCCGCCCGTCAGGGCGCGCGCGGTGAAGGCGCTGTCGGCCGAAAGCGTTACCGCCCCGGACGCCGTGATGTCGGTCGGCGCCGTGCTGTTGGCGCTTTCGCCGATCGT
The DNA here is from genome assembly GCF_003970795.1 of Aquibium carbonis. Classification (GTDB taxonomy): domain Bacteria; phylum Pseudomonadota; class Alphaproteobacteria; order Rhizobiales; family Rhizobiaceae; genus Aquibium; species Aquibium carbonis. Next base: position 28,570 of record NZ_RWKW01000056.1, read on the forward strand.
CGCCTTGACGTCGTCGCTGAACACCATGACGGCGAAGGAACCTTGCACCGCCACGCCGCTCGGCGCCGCCGCGCCTCCCATGGCTTCTGCATAGTAGTTGCTGGCGCCCAGCAAGGCGCTTTCCGTCAACTGGTCCTTCAGCCCGTTGAGCCCGTCCTCGTCCACCGAGGTCGGCATCTGGAACACGAACGTGCCGTCGACCTCACGGTTGATGGAGGTGACCGACACGTCCGTCGCGGTGATGGAGTTGCCCGCGCCGACCGACGCGATCTGCGAACGATCCGAATAGACGGTGGCGATCGACGCGCCGATCGCCGCGCTGCCCGACGTGTACGACGCGGCCATGGCCTTGGCGGCCAGGCGGCTCTGGTTGTCCGTGGAAACGGTGACCGCGCCCGAACTGTCGACCTCGACGTCGTCGCCGATGGAGGCGTCGGACTTCGAGAGCGAGATACCGACGGCGATCGCGCCGGCAACGCTGACCTTCGACGAGGACGCTCCCGCGATCGCGCGCGCCGTGAGCCGGTCCATGAAGTCGGCGCCGACGTTCTCGCGTGTCGTGGTCGACACTGTCACGCTGCCGGACTGGGTGATGACCACGCCATCGCCGATGGTGGCCGAGGTCGAACCGGTGATGATGCCGAGAGCGACGCCGATGCCCACGCCGACCTGCGCATTGCCCGTGCCGCCGAAGCTGCCCGCCTGGCCGCTGCCCAGCGTGGCCATGTCGATGGTGCTCGACCCCGTGACGGAAACCGCGCCCGTCGCATTGATCGTCAGGCCTCCCGCGATCGTCGCCGAGACGACGTCCTGCGCCGCGGCGACCCCGACGGCTGCCGCGACCTGGACCTTCTTGCCGGAGCCGCCGCTGCCGCCCGATCCACTGCCCGAGCCCGTTCCGCTGCTCTCCGCATCCGCCTCGTTGGTGCCTTGCTGATACGATTCGGTCGTCGACAGCGTGTTGGTGCTGGTCGCTGGCTTTGCCGGCGGCTTGTCGGAATCGTCCGCGTCCGACTTGCCGCCGCCAGCGGTCGCCGTGGCTTCGGCGACATAGGTCCGCTCGGAGACGGCCGCGATCTCGACCGATCCGGCCGACACGTTCCGGGCCAGCGTCGCAGAAGTGACGGACGTGTTCTTGAGCGCGCCGTCCTGGTCTCCGCCGCCGATGATGACGGCTGCCGCGGCGCCCACGCCGACGTTCCCGGCCTTCACCGCGCCGTCGGCGCTCGCCGCCTGCGCGCCGGTGCTCGTGGCTGTCACGGTGACGGCGCCGGTGGCCATGTCCAGTCCGGTGCCCGACCCGATTCGCGCGGTCGTCGTCGTATCCAGCATGGCCAGAGCCACGACGGCGTCGATGGCGATGCCTCCGGACGAACCAGCCGCTGCATTGGTGATGGTCGCGAGACCCGTCGTGGCGGAAACAGCCAGCCCCTCGCCATCCTCGAAGGACGCGCCGTCGGCCAGTTCGGCGAGCGTCGTCGCGGTGATCAGGTTCAGCGCGACGGAGGCGCCAATGCCAACCTTGCCGCCGCTGGTGCCATCGCCCGATGGAAGCGCCTCGGCGGTCGCCGAGACGTCCTGCTCGGCCTTGATCTCGGAAGCGCCGGAACCGGCATTGACGACCGCGGTGCCATCGATGCGGGCGGAGGCGCTGGCGTCGATCAGGTTGAGCGCGAGCGCGCCGGCGATGCCGACCTTCGAGCCGCCGGCCCCCGAGGATGCCTTGACGACATAGACATCGGCCACGACACCCGAGGCATCGCTGGCCTGGACCGCCGAGACCGACACGCCGTTGGCCGAATGCGTTCCCGTCCCCAGCAGGGCGGCGTTGGTCTTGTTGACGGCATTGACCGCGACGGCGACGCCGATGCCGACCTGCGAATCGGCGGCCGATCCATCGGCCGACAGGTCGCCGGAGACCGAAGCCGCGCTGGCGATCGTCAGGTTGCCCGAGGCGGTGATGTTAACGCCGGAAATCCCGGCCGTGACTGTGGCGTTGGTGACGTTGACGGCCACGGCCGCGGCAACCGAGACCTTGCCTTCCTCGGACTTGGCCGAGCGGCCGTCCTTGTCGTTGACGCCGCTGGTGGTGGAATCCTGCTGGGCGGAATTGCCGACGCCTCCGGTCTTCTGGCGACCGCCGCCGAACTCCAGCTGCTGGTCGACATTGTCGTCGACGGTCGAGCCGTCCTCGGCCTCGCCCTCGTCGTCGGCCGCGGCTGCGCCGCTCGCACTGGCCTTGGCCACCAGCGTTCCGGTCGAGATACCGCTTGCCGACAGAGATACGTCGCCACCGGCATCGATGCTGCGGAGCGTCGTCACCGACACCACATCGTCGACGAGCGCCAGCGCGAGGGATGCGCCGATGGCGGCTGTACCGCCGGCGGCGGCCGCGGTGGCGGACGTCGAGACGGTCGATTCCTGGGAGGCAGCGAGCGACACGCCGCCGCTGGTGACGAACACCGAACCGGTCCCGATCATCGCCATGGTCGTGTTGCTGACCATCGACAGGCCGAGCACCGGCGTTACCGCGACGCCGCCGGCCGAGCCGGATTCGGCCTCGGTCGTCACCGAATGGCCACCGCTGGCCGAAAGCTCCGCCGATCCCGTCCCGTCAAGGACCGCGCCGCTCTCGATGATGGCCATCGACCGGTTGGCGACGATGTTGATCGCGACGGAGGCGCCGATACCGACCTTGCCACCCGTGGCTCCATCCCCAACCGGGAGGGCCTTGCCCGTCGTTTCGGTCTGGTTGTCGGCCGCGATGACGATCGCGCCGTCGTTCAGTTGCAACGACGCACCGCCAGCGACGGTTGCCGATTTTTCGGTGTCGATCAGGTTGAGTGCCAGCGAGCCGGCAATTCCGACGTTCGAAGCCCCCGCGCCGGACGATGCGCTTGCTTCATAGATGTCGGCGCGGCGTTCATCGCTCGTCGGGTCCGCGACGAAGGCCGCGATGTCGAGCGATGTCGCCTCGATAGTCAGCCCGTTCAGATCATGGCTGGCAGCGCCGAGCCGCGCGACGGTCAGCGCCGAGACCTTGTTGACGGCAACGGCGGCGCCGATCCCGACGGCGCTCTGCGCCGATTCGTCCTCGCCCACGGCGGAGCCATCCGCCGTCAGCTTTCCTTCGGTGTTTCCAGCCGCGCGGATCGTCAGGCTGCCGCCCGAGGTGATCGCCACGCCGTCGGGGACCCCCGCCGTCACTTTCGCGCCTTGCACGTTGACGGCCACCGCGGCGGCAACCGAGACGCCACCCTCGCTCGTTTCCGCCGACCGGCCATCCTCGTCGGCGGCCTGTTCGGAAGTCGCCTGGCGCTGGTCGTCGCTACCGACGCCCGACGCTTCCTGCTTCTCGGTCGCCGAGCCGATCTTGCCGGTCACCTGGCTGTTGACGTCGCCGCCTTCGCCTTCGCCGGAGCCCTCGTCCTCTGCCGCGGCGCCAACGGCGCTCGCTTCCGCGGTCAGTTCGGAGAACGACGCGCCCATCGCGACGAACGTCACGTCTCCATCCGCGTCGACGGACCTTGCCGTCGTCGCCAGGACCACGTCGTCGATGATCGCGATCGCGATCGCAGCGCCGATGGCGACGTTGGCACCGGCGGCCTTGCCGGAAGCCTTGGTGGTGATGCTCGACTGCTGGATCGCCGTCAGCGAAACCGCGCCGCTTGCAAGGAGTGTCGAACCCGTCCCCAGGCGCGCCGTGGTCGTGTTGTTGATCAGCGACAGTGCCAGCGAAGGCGTGATCGAGATGCCGCCCGCAGAGCCGGCGCTCGCCTCGCCTGACACCGAGAACACGCCGGTTGCGTCCAGCGTCACGTCTTCGGCGGCTGAAATGGCCGCGTCGTCGGCGACTTCGGTCACGGCCCGATTGGCGACGATGTTCAGCGCGACCGACGCGCCGACGCCGACCGTGCCGCCCGTCGCGCCGTCGCCCGACGGGAGAGCCTCGCCAGACACGTCGGTTGCATTGGCGGCCGTGAGCGACAGCGACCCGCCGCCGAGGTTGACCTGCGCGCCTCCGGTCAGCGTCGCAGACGCCTGCGTGTCGACGATGTTGACCGCGAACGACCCGGCGATGCCGACATTGGTCGCCCCCGCGCCCGATGTCGCCGAGTTCGAGAAACGATTGACCCCGTCTGCGCCGTTCATCACGGCCGAAAGGGTCAGGCCCGTCGCCGTGACTTCCTGCGCGACGATGGCGTCGTTCCGGATCCGCGCGATATTGACGCCGACGGCCACGCCGACGCCGACGGACGATTCGACTGCCGAGCCGTCCGCAACCAGGGCGGCTCCGTTGGTGGAGGACGACGACACCGATACGGTGCCACCGGAAACCAGTTCGACCGAGGAGGCGAGTTGCGCAAGCGTCGTCGAGGTGAGATCCGAGACCGCGAGTGCGCCGACGACGGACACGCCGCCCTCGTCGGTGCTGGCGTTCTCGCCATACTGATCCAGGAAGCCGGCGGTCTGGCTGTCTTCCTGCGGTTCGGTGGCACCGCCCGCCGCGGCCGCGGCTGTGACGGCGATGTCGGTGGTCGTCGAGGCGCCGAGCGCGAGACTGCCCGTCGCGATGCCGGCATTGCCACCGATGCTGGCTGTGGTGGTCGCCGTGACGACGCTGACGCCGACGCTGGCGCCGAACGCAGCGGCCACCGGAACGGCGCTGGCATGGGAGATGACGTCGTTGGTTGCGGCCAGGACCAGGGCGTTCGTGATCGTCAGCGACGCATTGCCTGCGATGTCGACCAGCGCCTTGCTGTCGATGGTCGAAACCGCGACCGCCCCGTCGGCGGCGGAGTTGGCGGGCACCAGCGACTGCGTGGCGATGACGACGGTCACCGCCGCGTCGGCGAGCAGGGACGCGCTCGCGGCGCCGATCTGTGCAGTGCCGCCCACGGTGACGGACGACACCACGTCAGCCACGATGACGCCGAACGGCAGAGGCAGACCACCGCCATCCGCGGTGACGCTGGCATCCGCATGCGCGAGGAAATGTCCGCTCGCCGCGATACTCGCCGAACCGATGACGATGGTCGCGGTTGCATCGAGAACCGCTATGGGTGAGAGCCCTGCCTCCGAGTGGGCATTGGCCGTGAGGCTGATGTTGCCACCCTTGATCGACGAGCCGTCCGCAAGAACGATGCCCGCCGCCGCATTGGCGCCGATGACCGCGCCCAGGATGCCGCTATCGGCGGCCCGCGCATCGAGGAGGATGTCGCCCGCCGCGCCGCCAACGGCTTCCGAGGTGAGCCATGCGCCATCGGCGATGGTGATGAAGGGCGCTTCGAGCGTGATGTCGCCGGAATCGCCTGACGCGCTCGTCGTGTCGATGAAGCCGCCGCCGACCACGGTGATGGAATTGTCGGCCTGCAAGACGACGTCCGCCCCGTTCGACGTGATGCTTCCCATCAGGCTGAAATCGCCGGTCGTGCCGAGGGGTACGCTGCCGCCGATATAGAGGTCGTAGGGATCGATCAGCAGGGTGCCGTTGCGGCCGAACTCCGAGGACAGGTCGAACTGTATTCCGCCGATGAGCGCGGTCTTGCCGCTCAGTTCGACGAAGCCGCCGTCGCCATGGCCGGCGCCGACGGCGGTGAACCGGGCGCCGCTCTGCGCAACGAGCGTATCCTGGGCAATGAACTCGATCGTGCCGCCGTCGCCATCGCCCAGCGCATTGGCGCGAACGTCAAGCCCACCGCCGAGTTCGATGTTGCGGCCGGCGGTAACCTTGATTTTCCCGCCACGTCCGGGCTTGGCCGCGGACGCATCGATCCGGCCGCCGAGGCGGGCGTCACCCTCGGCAACGATCGCGATCGAACCGCCCCGCGAAACGAGCGCAGCGCCTTCAGCCATACCGCCGACATTGACGCTGTAGTTGAACTTTTCCCGGTGACCCATCTCGACGCCGTCGAGCTGGACGCCGCCGCCATAGAGGCTGACGCGATGCCCCTGCAGCGTGATGCCACCTTCGGCGTTGATCTGTCCGGCGATCGAGATCACGCCGTCAGGCGAGATCGGGATGACGCCACCCATCAACTGGCTGGCGGCGACGTTGTTGACCGTCCCATCCCGGCCGATGACCGACTCCAGGAACTCCTGCGTCGGTGTGTTGACCGTCAGCGAACCGACGTTGATCGTTCCGTTCGCGCCGACGATGAAGCCCTGCGAACTGGAGAAGAAGACGTTTCCGCCGATCTTGCCATCCTTGTAGGCATTGAGGATGCCATCGACGACGACCGGGCCGTTGCGAACGATGTTGACGAGATTGCCCGCATTGTCGGGCACGTAGAGGTCGACCTGGCTCCCGGCGGCTTGCCTGAAATCCGAGAAGGAGTTGAAGCCCGTGCCGTTCGAGACGGTGTCGGTGTGGATCTTGGTGTGCTGTCCGGTGGTCTCGATCCGCGTGCGGGTGCGGCCGTCGGCAAGGATGTTTGTAACCCCGCCTTCGAGATTGACCGCCTGCGAGAAGGCGGGGCCCGCCGGAACGAGACCGGCCATCAGGCCGATGACGAAGGGGCTGGTTCGACCCAGCAAACCCTGTTTCAGCGTTCGAAGCCTGGAAGAGCGAGCCGTCCATCCCGTTCTGGGCATTTCGGCTCGCTTGTTCATCAGAACTGACCTGACTGGATGCGGAAGACATCCGGATTGTCGGCATCCACCGCATAGAGCAGTGCAAGTGCCGTGGGAGCGAGGGACCGGCGCTGGTCTCCTGCGTCGGTGAAGGTGCCTTGCAGGAGAAGAACGGTCGCCCGCCCCGCGGCGTCCTCGCCTCGGAAGATCAGCAATCCGTTGTCGAGCGCGAGGCCGGAGCGAACCGTCTCGGGGGCATAGCCCGCCGTCCGGAAATACGAGGCGAGCACCTCGGCGTTGGCCAGGAGCTTGGCCTCGCTGCTGGACTCGATGTCCCAGAGGATGCCGACCTGGATCAACTGCTTGGATTCGTAGCCGAAGACATAGGAGACCTGGGCGGGCCCGCCGTCCCTGAGGACATCGTCCGCCCGGATGGTCAGGAGCCCTGTCCGTTCGGCCACGTTCTCGCCTTCGCCGACGGCTTCCCCCGAAAGACCGAAATCGGATTCGATCGCCTTGCGAACCTCGTCCTTGCTCATGCCGAACTTCGCCGACCGGAACCCGTCGACGACAGCCTGGGTGGTCGTCGCTGCCGTGCTTGGGGCCGCGGTCGTTGCGGCATCCTGGGCATATGCGGGCCAAGCGGCGGCAGCCCCGAGGGCGACCACCGACGCGATCAGAACTCTGCGGGCAATATGCACGCTCGATACCGCGCTGAACAAACCCATTCTCCCACCCACGCTCATTTCGCGAGCGGGAGAATACCCGTTAATTTTTTGTAATGATACAACTGAAGCCGCAGACGGCCCAGATAATTAAAAGACGATCTTAGTCGGTAGGTACCGATGTCAGCATCGGCTGGTACTATCGCGCATTGAGAAAATTCGATTCGACCATGCGCGATAGTCGATTTTGTTCGTGCTTGTGATCGCCGACGTCACGCCGCCGACGCCTTCAGCCTTTCGGCGTTCCGATCGGCGAGCTTCGTAACCGCGCCCATGCTTGCCATATGCTGAACGATCGGCTTCAGGAATCGCTTTTCGTGCAGCATGGTCACGTCCTCGGGAGCGAGGCGGTCGAAGGCGGCTTCGTCGACGGTGAACAGCCCGTGCACGACCGTGTTGCCGCGATCCGGCGTCTGCGCGTTCAGCGTGACCGATTCGAACAGGCCGAGTTTCTGGAGCGTGGCGCAGAATTCGTCGGTGCGATCGGCGGAACGCTTGTAGTTGGCGCACAGATCGCGAGCCTGGATCACGGCCGGCTCCGCCTCACCGGCATCGTTGAACAGCCGTTCGCCTTCGCTCGTGCTGATGCCCTCGTCGCCCTCGTCGAGACAAAGGAGCGCTTCACCGCCCGGCACGTCGCCGACGATGAACGGATAGCGCCTCAGATAGGCGGGCACGTAACGCCCCACCCAACTGTCGTCGCTCTCGAGAAACAGGTTGCTGCCCGGCTCGAGGCCGATCAGGAAAACGGCGGCCGGTTGCTTGGCGCCCGGCAGGAAGGCGATCGGGAGATGGGCCATGGCCGCTCCGAATTCGTCGATGACCGCCGGGATCAGATTGGCGCCGCGGGCGAAGGGGAAAACGTTACCTTTTCTCGTCAGACGGAGATCGCGATGCTTGACGTTGTCGAGCGGCACGATCTTCTTGTAGAAAAGTGGATTCTTCATCTGAACAGGGTCCCGTCTTGTCTCGTTGATGACCCTACACTAGATGATCGGGCTGATAGGAGACAGTGGAATATCCGAGGCTCACGGCGGGACCGACGCCGGGCGGAGACGCCGAAGCGAGCCCCTCGCCCCGTCCCTTGCAGTCAATCCGTGGCATTGAAACGTCCCGGACGACGCAACATGTCGGCCGGGTCTTCCGGTCGCGGCTACGCCATTGCGCCGCCCCGCGACCGTGCCTCGTCGGGTCCGCTCGCCAGTTCACGTTCCATCTGTGCGAACCCGTAATCGGGAACGATCTCGCCCGTCCGATCACTGATCCGGTGCCAGTTCGCAACAACGCCGCGAGGCGCATCCGCGCCGCCGCCGACATGCACGCCCGTGGTCAGCGTCACGTTGGAGCGCGCGAAGTGGCCGGCCCCTGCGCAGAGAATGGCCCGTGTCGGCGCATCCTCCGACACCAGCGCCAGCAGGGCGGGACTGACGAGATCGGGTGAAAGTCGCGCGAAGCTCTCTTCTGACAGCAATCCGTCCGTCATCGCGGTTGCCGCGGTCGGCGCCAGGCAATTGACCTTGATACCGTACTTTTCCCCTTCGAGGGCGAGCGTCTGCATGAGGCCGACCAGAGCCATCTTCGCTGCCCCGTAGTTGGCTTGGCCGAAATTGCCGAACAGGCCGGAGGACGACGTGGTCATCACCACGCGGCCATGGCGCTGCTCCCGCATGATGTCCCACACCGCCTTGGTGCAGATCGCCGACCCCATGAGATGCACGTCGACCACCGCACGGAATTCGGCCATGGTCATTTTGGCGAAGCTCCGGTCACGCAGGATCCCGGCGTTGTTCACCAGGATGTCGACCCGCCCCCAGGTTGCCATGACGCGCGCGACCATCTCCTCGATACCGGCTTCGTCCGTGACAGACGCCGCGAATGCGAGCGCTTCGCCGCTGGCGTCGGCGATCTCGCGCGCCACCCGCTCGGCGGCTTCCAGGTTCATGTCGTTGACGAGGACCCGTGAGCCGAGACGGGCAAGCAACATGGCATGCGACCGGCCAAGTCCGCCGCCCGCACCTGTCACGATCGACACGCGACCACGCAGTTCCGATCCGATCTCTTCGACGTGTTCCATCATGTTTTCACTCACCAGACAAAGAGTTGAATTTCCCGGAAGCGGTTCCTCGCTCGCGGGCCGTCGCCGGGCGCCCGCGCGCCCTGGAAGAAAGAGACTAGGCCGGCTTGCCCTTGCGGCAGATGGCGAGGAAACCCGCGGCCATGAAGGTGGACATGCGCTGCTTCACGGCGGCGAAGTCGTCGGATCGGCACAGACCGCCCGACAGCTTGTCGATGCGGCCAGTGCGCGCCAACGTCAGCATCAGCGCGCCCGTGACGAAATGATAGCCCCAGAAGATATCCTCTTCCGCGCAGTCGGGCAGCGCCTGCTTGAGAAGCCCGATCAGCCGCAGCACCACCGGATCGAAATGCTCGTCCATCATCGCCGCGCCCCATTCGGGCGTGTTGGCAACCTGGGAGGCGAGCGCGGCGTAGTTGCGCCAACCCTCGCCACCCTCGATGTAGAGATCGAGGTCGGTATCGAGAAAGGCGCGCAGCGCGCCCTCGACCGTCGGACTGCCGGCGCTCGCCTGCTCGTATGCGTCGAGCATGCGCATGCGCCGCTCGCTGGTCACCACCGCGCGGCGCGCGAAGACCTGGTCGAACAGCGCCTTCTTGTCATCGAAATAGTAGTTGATCAGCGTGTGGTGCACCGAAATCCGCTTGGCGACGTCCTTGAGCGTCACGCCATAGAGACCGTGCTGGGAAAACAGATGCTCCGCCGCATCCAGAATCTGCTCGATCATCTCGGCGCGTTGCTCGGCCTTGGTGGATGCCTTTCGACGTGCCGGCTTCTTCTCGTTCAATTCAGCCATCCTTTTCGTCGCCGCGACCCGAAAGCGGCCATTCCGCCCTTCGCGGAGCCGGCCATTCGGGTCCATTCGGTCCGTATGGCGAACGACGACGCCATTTGTCCAGCTTGCCAGCGCCGATGACATGCGATCACGTTCCGCATGCGAGGCGACTTGACGCCGGTTCATCGATATCAGCTTCAAGGCTTCCTCGCCCGCAAAGTCGCCCTGCCCGCCCGTGCAGGTCATCCATGATCGGGCGGTGCAGCCATGTCAATATTCACTATCGAGTGTGTTAGTTTAAAACCGACATCCATCGAGGTCATGGCGGAGCATTCGTTGGGATGGCTCCGCCACAGGCGTCTCCGGTCGTCGGGTCTGGTTGCCGCGCACAGCCGGCAGGCGCTCCTCTTCGGCGGACGTGATGGCAATCCGGCTCCGGCCGGCTCCGGAACGGGAAAACGGCGAAACCGTTCAACTGCCATCGATGTAGCGTGGATGCCGTTTCTCTCGAAAGGCCGCCAGTCCTTCGGCGAGATCCCCGCCAAGGAGATGGGTGGCGAAACGGTCCAGTTCGGCCCGGATGCGTTCGGCCCGCCTGTCGTCACGCGCGATGCGCCCGGTCAACGCCTTGACGTGGCGGTTGGCCTCGGGGCTTGCCCGGCAGATGTCGCCCGCCAATTGTCCGGCGCGCCGCAAGAGCTCTCCAGCGGAAACGACCTCGTTGACGAGCCCCCATTCGGCAGCGGTGCCGGCATCGATCAGGGCCGCGGTGTAGAAGAGCTGGGCCGCGCGCAGCGGGCCGATGCGCTCGACGAGCCTCACCGAGGCGCCACCCGCCGGCACGACGCCGTATCGCGTGTGCCCGTCGCCGATCATCGCCGTTTCGGCGGCGATGACGATGTCGCAGCACAACAGGATCTCGAGTCCGCCTGCAACGGCGACGCCGTTCACCGCGCCGATGACCGGCACCGGCAGGTCCTCGACCATCTGGATGATGTCCTGGTTGGCGCGCAGCGTGTCGATCAGCCGGCTACCACCGGCCTCGAGCGCGGCTTCGAATTCGGCCAGGTCGCCGCCCGCACAGAAGGCCCGGCCGGTCCCGGTCAGGATCACGCACTGCAGCCCGGGCATTTGGGCGACGGCCTCCAGCCTCTGCGCCAGCGAGCGCATCATCGCTGCGGATGCAGCGTTCAGGTTGTCCGGACGGTTCAGCGTGAGGATGGCAATGCCGTCCTCGACCACCAGCAGCACAGGTTCGTCTGTCATGGCTCTCCCTGCTCCGCAATGTCGAAACTCTGCGGCAAGGGAGCCAGCGTCCTGGCGAGCGCGATCCGTTGCTCCGGCGTTGCGCCGGCAAGCCGCACATGCACGCAGGTCCGCTTCTGATGGTCCAGTGACACCTCGGTTTTCACCGCAACACCGGGCCCACAGACGCGCTCGGCCTCCAGCCGCACCTTTTCCACGATCGCGCGGTCGCGCAGGTCCGGCTTGAAGATTTTCCCGACGGCCGTGACCGGAAGCGCGTCGATGACGATCACCGTGCGAGGGCGCGCAGGCGGTTCGTGAACCCTGGCCTCCAGAAAGGCCTTGAGTGCGTCGACATCGATGCTGGCGCCGGGCGCGGGAACGACGAAGAGCGCCGGCACCTCGCCGGCATATTGGTCCGGCATCCCAACGGCGGCGCTGATGTGCACGCCATCGAAACTGTTGGCCACATCCTCGATCGCGGCGGGATCGATGTTGTGGCCGCTGCGAACGATCAGGTCCTTCTCGCGACCGGTCAGCACCAGGCGCTCGTCTTCGGTCAGGTACCCGACGTCTCCGGTGGTCAGCCAGCCGTCCGGACCAAGCGTGCCGATGTTGTGGACCGGATCGACATAGCCCGGGAAGACCTGTCGCCCCTTGACCTGCACCAATCCGCTTTCGCCCGGCGCGCAAGGCACGTCGTCGGAGCCGAGCCTGACGATCCTCGTGCGGGAAAACGGCGCGCGAAACCCGACGCTTCCCGCCACCGGCTCGCCTCGCCCCGGGTTGAAGGCGATCGCCGCGGCGGTCTCTGTCATGCCGTAGGTCTCGAACAGGCGAATGCCGGTGGTCGCTTCGAAGCGCGCGCCGATTTCCTTCGGCAGCACGGCGCCGCCCGTGCCGGCCATGCGCACGGAGGTGACGTCGCAACCCTTCGGAAAGCTGTTGGTCAACGCGGCGATCGAAGTCGGAACCCCGCCGATCACGGTGGCGCGAAAATGCTCGACGATCGGCCAGTAGTTCTCCACCACGGCCGGTGGCCGCAGCGCATAGGGAGACGGCACGACGACGTGTCCGCCCGCCGCCAGCACCGACAGTCCCACCGTCATGGTCCCTCCGACATGAAAGAAGGGAAAGCCGTTGATGACGGTGTCGGTCTCGCTGTAGGCGAACACCTGCGCGAAGCCGAAGGCGGCGTGGATCTGGTTGCCATGCGTCAGCTGAACCAGCTTCGGGCGCCCCGTCGTGCCGCCGGTGTGGAACAGCGCACAGACCGTGTTGCTGTCGGAAGACGGCTCGAATTCGAGCCTTTCGCCACCATGCCCGCCAAGCGCTTTCTCCAGCCGGATGTATCCGGCCGGGAGTTCCTCGTCCCTGTTTCCACCGACGACGATGACCCGTTCGAGCGTCGCCACATCGGCCAGAAGGCCTGCGGCTTTCGTCCAGCAGGTCTCGTCAAGGTGGCGCGAAGGGATGACGAGGACCGTCGCCTTTTCGGCTGAAAGCAGGTCGAGGATGGCGTCGCGGCTGAGAAGGTAGTTCAGCGTGCTCGCCACGCCCGCCACCTGCGCGCCGAGCAGCAGCACAGGCAACTCGGGAACCGTCGGCGCCAGGAAGGCGGCGACGCCCCTGCCCGGCTCGAGGCCGAGCGATCGGAACAGATTGGCCGCGCGCGTGATCTCCGCAAGCAGTTGAGCGTGCGTGAGCGACGACCCGATGGCGGCCGGGTCCGGCGAATGCAGCACGGTCAAGGCTTTCCGGTCTCCGCCATGACGCGCGGTGGCCAGGAACAGATCATGGAGGTTTCGCGCGGTCACGAGCTCGTCGTAGGGCCGGCTCTCGATGGCGACGATGTCCTCGATCGTGCGAACGTCGAGGACGGGACGGGTCGTCTTCAGTTCCCTCGTCATCAGTGCACGGCCGCGTACATGATCGTTTCGTCGTCGGCCTTGTTGCCTTCGAACTCCTCCACGATGCGGCCTTGCCGGCAGACGAGAATCCGGTCCGACAACTGCAATACTTCCGGCAGGTAGGAGGAGATCACCATCACCGCGATGCCTTCGTCGGCAAGCCGGTTGATGAGCTGATGGATTTCGGCGATCGCGCCCACGTCGACGCCGCGCGTCGGCTCATCGAAGATCACCAGTTTCGGTTTCTGCACGAGCGCCTTGGCGACCACCACCTTCTGCTGGTTGCCGCCGGACAGTTCGATGACCTTGGCGTCGGCGTTGATCGCCTTGACGTTCAGCAGTCCGATCCACTCCTCGGCGATCGTGCGCATCTCGCGCATCGAGACGGTCGGCGACTTCGTCCGGCCGCCGGCCATCGCCGCGATGTGGATGTTCTCCGCGATCGACATCGTCTCGAAGAACCCTTCGAGCTTTCGGTCCTCGGTGACGTAGATGATTCCGTCGCGCACGGCCGGCCGCGGTACGCGGTAGCGGACCGATCGACCGTTGAGCCGCACCTGGCCGCCGTGGAAGAGATCTCGTTTCAGGACCCCGGAAACCACCTTCGCAGCCTCTGTCCGACCCGATCCGATGAGGCCGAACACACCCGTGATCTGGCCGGCAAACACGGAAAACGACGTGTTTCGAACGAGATTGCCCATCGAGAGGTTCTGGACGCTGAGAACCTTGTCGCCCGCCGTGCGGACCTTGCGATCCTTGTGCGAACCGATGTATCCGCCGCTCAGCGTCCGCCCCACCATGGCCCGCACGATCTTTTCGCGATCGAACGCGGAGGTGACGTCGGTGACGACGTGTTCGCCGTCGCGCATCACGGTGATGCGGTCGGCGATCGACAGCGCCTCCTCGAGCGCATGGCTGATGAAGATGATCGACACGCCGCGACGCTTGAGCCGGCCGACGAGCGAGAAGAACTGGTGTTTCTCCTCCGGTGTCAGGGTGGCGGTCGGCTCGTCGAAAATGATGACCTGCGCGTTGTGGTGCACGGCGCGCGCGATCTCGACCATCTGCTTCTGGCCGGCGCCGAGCGCCGCCACCATCGCGGTGGGGTCCACCTGGAAATTGAGGGACTGCAGGAATTGCTGGCCGGCAATGTAGATGCCCCGCAGCCGATGGAACCGCTTCTGGTCGGTCAGGTAGATGTTCTGCGCCACGGTGAGAGACGGAACGAGACTGGTCTCCTGGTAGACCATGGCGATGCCGCGACCCAGCGCTTCCGACGGCGACGCGAAGGCCACCCCCGCACCGTCGATCAACACCTCGCCTGCGGTCGGCTGCACGACGCCCGCGATCATCTTGGTCAGCGTCGACTTGCCGGCGCCATTCTCGCCCAGGAGAGCATGCACCTCGCCGCGCTCGAGGGTGAAGGACACATCCTTCACCGCCGGTATGCCGCGATACTCCTTGGTGACGTTGCGCAGTTCAACGATCGGCGTCATCGTCCGTCTTCCCGGTCTGTCACGAGACTTTCGCGCGCGACCGAGACGATGACGTCGTCCCCGCGCGCTGCAATGAACAACCGCTCTCGATGCTCGACCGCGCAGGTGACCCCATGCGTCGCGCCGTCAGCGCGGCTCTGCAGGCTCGAGCGCGGCTGGAACGAGCGGTCGAGCTGGACGCACAACCCCGCCGACATGGTCGGCGCCCAGGGCTTCAGAATGCCGAGATGCTTGACGCCCCCGCCTTGCAGCGATTCATAGAAGCTGCGCCCCGATCGCAGCCTCGGCGCAACCCAGTAGGCCTCGGGTACCTCGGCCATCATGCGCGAGCGGTAAGCCGGCTCGCGCAGCACGAACTCGACGAGCTGACTGCGGGGGGCAAACATGGCCAGCCAGAACCCGTCCGCGCCTTTCGACAGACGGCCGGGATAGCCGGGCAGGTCGGCAATCAGGACCCGCGGCGTGTCCGCTCGCTCGAGATCGACCCGCGCGAGCCGGTGTTGCCAGGCTTCGGAAAACACCAGCCCGTTGCCGTCGACGACCACGCCTGCGGGCCAGGCCAGGCCAGCGGCGATGCGGCTGGCCGATCCGCTGTCGAGATCGATACGCCAGATGCTTCCCGACGCGTTGCGCTCGAGCAGGTCGCGCTGCCAGGCGTCGGCGCCTTTCGTTGCCGAACCGACGGCCACGTAGAGGGTGCCCTCCCCGTAGGCCATGTCGGTCATGCAGATCGATGCGGGATCGAGGCGATAGCGCCGCCCATCGCGGACCCCGCCATGGACGACGATATCACCATTCTGAAGTGCCGCGACGATACCATCCGGCAAGGATGCGATACAGGTGATCGTCGATCCAAGGTCGGTCCGGCGGTCCCACGTCCCGTTCGAGCCGAGTTCGAACAGTTCTGCGCCCGCCGACGCGACGAGCGTGTCGCCGAACATCGCCAGGCAATCCACGGTCTGGAGCGACGCGCGATCCGTCGCTTCATCGAGCGCACGGTTGGGGCGCAACGCCCCGTCGAGCGACGGCACGGTGACCGCGGCGTCACCGCGCCCGAACACGCTGTCGATCATGCGAGTGAGCCCGCCGATCATGATTGCCCCCAGTAGGACCGCTTTGCGGTCCAGGTTTCGTCGACGCCGTCCAGCTTCAGCCTTCCGACGCGGTTGTTGAGGATGCCGCCGATGTAGAGGTGACCTTTGTGCTCGCGCATCGACGTGATCATCGGATGGTTGTCGCCGCTTCGGTCCCACAAGGTCTCGATCACCCGTCCGGACTCGTCGAAGCGAAGCACGCAGCCGGTGTTGATGTTGGGGAACAGCCATTCGTCCGGCGCGACCCGCCGCGCCATGCGCCGACGGAAGCCGGGCATCTTCAGTGCAAGATCCAGCGCCGGGGTCCGAATGCCGACCAGCGCAAGCCAGTAGGTCCCGTCAGAGGCGCGGTTGATGTTGTCGGGGTAGCCCGGCAAGTCCCCTATGACGGTCTCGACCGTTCCCTTCTTCGGACCGTCGAACCAGTAGCGGCTGACACGGCAAGCCCAGGTCTCGGCAAACAGGAACGACTGGCCATCGTGCACCATGCAGATGCCGTTGGGGAAAACCAGGTTCTTGAGCACCGTGCGCGTCGTGCCCGTGTTCGGGTCGAAGCAGATGATGCGTCCGTTGCCGCGCGATTCCAGGCAGTCGACCGGCCATTCGTGCATTTCGTAGCGCACCGTGGCTTCGCTGAAGAACACCCGGCCGTCAGGGGCGATATCGAGGTCGTCAGCCAGTCGAAGGCGTGAATCGTCGATGACGGAGAACCAGGAGCGGTTGGTTTCGTCGGTGAGCTTCTGAATCTCACGGTCCATCGTCACCCGGTAGAGGCCCATTCCGCCGATGCAGACCACAAGCGACCCGTCCCTGGCGAACGCCATGCCGAGCGGCCGGCCGCCGACATGGGCGAACACCTCCTGCTGGTCGTAGTCGGGAGCGAGGAAGCGCACGATGTCGCCGGTGCGGTTGCCGACGTAGATGTTGTCGTTGGCGTCGAGAATGACGTCTTCCGGGCCGTCGATGCGATCAAGCCCGATCGCCTCGACCGGGCGCAGCCGGTCATTGAGCGCGTAAGGCGACGCACCGTCGGTGGCTGGCGCTGCCGGCAGAGCTGAATAGGTCGGCGAGACATAGACCTTCGACAGGAATTTCTGGCGGTTCTTCAGCCAGCGGACGTCGATCATCACCGCTCCGAGCAGCACGAGGCCGAGCAGCAGCGAGCTCCCGCCGCTGGTGATGCCGATGCGGACGAGGCTGTTGACCATGATCATCACGGTCACCGAACCGATGACCGCCTTGGCCGCCGATCCACGGCCGCCGCCGAGGCTGTTTCCGCCAAGGACGGCGGCCGTGAGCGCGGCGATCTCGAGGCCGATGCCGATGTCGGCGCCTGCCGCCCCAAGCCGTGAGGCAAACAGCACGCCCGCGAGCGCGGCGAGCGTTCCAGAGACGACATAGGTGGCGCAGATGACCCGGCGGACCGGTATGCCGACATTGTGGGCCGACCGCCGCGAGCCGCCGACGGCGAGAACATGCCACCCCGCCCTGGTACGGCTGAGCACCAGATGCAGGACGATGGCCACGCCGATCGTCAGCACCACGCTGAACGGCAGCCCGAGAACATAGCCTTCGCCGAAGAAGAACCAGAAATCGGAGTCTGGAAAGACCGCGGCAATCGCCACGGCATATTTGAGCAGGATCATGTCGACGACGGCGCGCACGATGATCAACGTGACCAGCGTGGTCAGGAAGGCGCGCAGACGCAGAAAGCCGACGAGCAGGCCGTTCACGAGGCCCACGGCAGCACCGCAGGCCATGGTGAACAGCACGACCAGCGGCACCGGAAGTTCGGCAACATGCATCAGCGTCAACGCGACGATGTTGCCGAGCGCGAAGATGGAGCCCACCGAAAGGTCGATGCCGCCCGCGACCATGACGATCGTCAGCGCCATGACGATGAGACCGAATTCGCCCCACTGGCGCATCAGGTTGGATACGCTGGCCGCGCCGAAGAAGTCGGGGATCAGCGAGCCGAACACCGCCATGACGCAGGCCAGGATCAGCAGCGGGATCGCGTTGTCGACCCAGCGCTTGGTGAGTATCTCGCCGAGAAGGTGATCGGGCACGAGGCGATAGCGCCAGCGCACGATGCTGTCTGATAGCGTCATTGTCGATGCTCTGTTGGATGAGGATGGCGCGGACGGCCGCGACGGCCGCCCGCGCCGCTGCGACGGATCAGCCGTTGCTCGGCATGTCCCAGCACGAGGCCGCGGTCATGTTGTCCTTGGTGAGGAAGTCGAGCGGCGTGAACAGCGTGGTCTTGGTGGTGCCCGGCGCCTGACCGTGCTGCAGCAGGTGCTTGATCATGGTCGCCATGTCACGCGCCTGTCCCGGCACGAAGTAGACGACGGATTCGGAGAAGGTGCCGTTGGCGAGGTTGTCGCAGACCATGCGGTTGCCGCCGCCCTGGGTCAGCAGATAGACGTCCTTGCCGGACTCCTTGATGGCGGCCGCCGTTCCGATGTCCATGACATCCCAGAAGCCGGTGATGGCGCAGAGGTCCGGGTGCTGCTGGATGACGGTGGCGGCGATGTTCTTGGCCTTGGTCGAATCCCAGTCGGCCGCCTGGTTGGAGACCAGCTTGATCTCCGGATGCTGCGACAGGACATTGTTGATGCCCTGCATCTGGTAGATGCTCGCGGCGGCGGTCAGCACGCCCTGGGTGATCGCCACCTTGCCGCTCTTGCCCTTGTCTGGCGAACACACGTCGACGAGGCGCTGCCCGATCTGCTCGCCCATGCCGACATAGTCGGCGCCGACGAAGACGTCCGTCGAGTAACTGGAACGCATGTTGACCTGCACGACGTAGATGCCCGCCTCCTCGGCCCGCTTGAGCAACCGCGCATAGGACTGAACGTCGGGATTGTGGACCACGATCACATCCGGCTTCTCCGAGATCAGCGCGGTGATGGCCTGTGCGCCGGCGTCGGTGTTCCAGTTCGGGTCGCGGATGTCGAAGGTGACGCCAAGCGGCTCGAGCGCATCCCTGAGCCCGGCCGCCCAGCCTTCGGTCAGGTCGAACCCCATCGCCACCGGCACATAGGCGACGCGCTTGCCGGCGAAGGCATCGTAATAGGGCGCGCGTGTCGGGTCGTTGATGCCCTCCTGCGCGAGCGCGGAACCGGCGCCGAGCGCGACGGCTGCAGAAACGAGCAAAGTCCTGAACAGTCTCATGGTTTTCCTCCCAGTGAGTGTGAAGCTAAATGTCCCCTTGTTGGGCGGTCTGCTCGTCTCGGGGATTGACGATCGTGTCGATGACGATGGCCGTCAGCAGCAGCGCACCCTTGACGACGTTCTGGACCGTGTACTGGATGTCCATGATCGTCATGCCGTTGAGAAGGATGCCGATCAGCAGCGTGCCGACGATGACGTTGCGGATGCCGCCCTTCCCGCCCGACAGTCCGATGCCGCCGAGCACCACCACGAGGATGACGTCGTAGACGTAGGTCGAGAGCGCGAGGCGCGTGTTCATGCTGGCAACGGAGGCCGCGGTGACGATGCCGGCCAGATAGCCGATCAGCGCCGACATCACATATTGCTGGACGACGATCGGCCTGACCGGAATGCCGGTGATTCGCGCGGCCAGGATGTTGTCGCCGACCGCCCGCACATAACGCCCCGATTTCGCGTAGCGCAGGAACAGGTAGCCGGCGAGACACACCGCGGCGAAGATGAAGATCGGAACCGGCACGCCCAGCAACGTCCCCTGGCCGAGCCAAAGCAGCGAATTCGCGCGCTCGGGCATGTAGGCGACGTCGAGTGAAAACAGGAAGTATCGACCGAAACCGTAGATCAGCGTCCCCATCGCCAGCGTGGCGAAGATGGCCGGTATCTCGGCATAGGCGACGAGCCATCCGTTGATGGCGCCCACGATCAGACTGAAGGCGAGGCCGATCAGCATCGCCTGCGCGATCGGCATGCCGCCGCCGATCAGATTGAGCGTCCAGGCGACCGAGATCGCCATCAGGGCGACCAGCGACAGGTCGATCCCGCGGCCGATGACGACGAGCCCCATCGCGACGCCCAGAATGCCGAGGATGGAAACGCTGCGAACGAGGTTCAGCACGTTGTTCGTGGTGAGGAAGCCCGGCAGCGCGAGCGCGAAACCGGCGCACAGCAACAGCGCCAGTCCGAAGACGATCTGCTCCTGGCTCAAGCGGCCCATGGACGACATACGCAACGATCCTCCCCCGAGCGCACCAAACTCTTCCCTGTGCGATCGGAGGTCAGACTAGCGAGGCTGACGGAAGGGCGCTTTCGTGAGCATGCAGGACTTTTTCTCGAGAGCGCACTCGCTCGGACGGCGCTGGACGAGCGTCCGGGCCGGGACTAATGTCACACATTCACGCGGGAGAGAGCGTGAGGGGGAATGGCCCGCCTGGCGGGCGCATGGCCGCGGGTGGAGGAGCCCATGGACCTGATCTTTTCGACTGACGACTACGCGCCGTCAGCGCGCTACGCCGCATGGCGCGACGCCATATGCGACGTCTATGTGAATGTCGACGTGAAGGCGACGGATCCCGCCCACTATCGCGGCTTCATTCGCGAGGCGAAGTTCGGCGAGGTCGCGCTGACCGACATCCTGCTGTCCGAGCAGCGCATACGCCGCAACAGGCGCCACATCTCGCGGCTGGACAAGGAATGCTACTACCTGCAACTCATTCACAAGGGCAGCATCAGCGTGCTGCAGCGGGGCGAACACCACAAGTCGAACGCGGCGCGCGGCGCGGTTTTTTGCGCAGCGGAGCAGTACGAGCTCTACGGCCATGGCGAGGTTCGATCGTTCTATCTCGAGATTCCGCGCGACGAATTCGCCCAGAGATTCCCGCGCGAGCGGATCCCGGTCTCCGCCTCGCTGAACACGACCCAAGGGTTGGGTCGCATCGCGACGGAGTTCTGCGCGTCGCTGGCCACCGAAGGCTCGCGGCTGGAGGAAGGCGTTCGCGCCGGTCTCGGCAACCAGCTGATGGACCTGCTCGCCTTTTCGCTGTTGACGTCGGAAGGCGACATGCCGGCTGCGGAGGGCTCCGTGAAGCGGGCGCGACTGCGCTCGGTGCAGAACTGGATCGAGGCGCATCTGGCTGACCCCACCCTGACGCTGGAAAGGATCGCCACCGCCAACGGCATGTCGCTGCGCTACCTTCACGTCCTGTTCGAAAGCGATGAGATGTCGGCATCCGAATGGGTGTGGAACCGTCGTCTTCAACTCGCCTATGATCGCCTGACCCTCGGCGACGGCCGCACCATTACGTCCATCGCCTACGACCACGGCTTCAACAGCTCAGCACATTTCTCGACCCTGTTCCGGCGCAAGTACGGCATTTCCCCGCGCGACATCCGGGGGCTCAAGTCGTAGCGCCCCGGGAGCGTCATGCCACGAGCAGCCGAGGCCGCCCGACGTCGGATGGATATCCATGCGATCCTCGAAGAGCGCGCGTCCGTCGTTCGCCCCGGCTTCAACGGCACCATCCCGATCATCGCACGCAATGTCGGCAACAAAACGCAACACATCGCCGAAGGTACCCCCTTAGCCCCGCCGCGTGATTGACGTACCTCACAAACTTCCGGATAGAGTGCGGTCAGAGGTCTTTCATGTCACGTCCGACGGTCAACGATATTGCCAAGGCGGCGGGCGTCAGCCTCGCCACGGTGGACCGTGTCCTCAACCAGCGGCCCGGCGTGACGGAAAAGACGGTCGGCCGGGTCAACGCCGCGATCGACCAGCTCGGCTACGTACGCGACGTGACGGCGGCCAACCTTGCCCGCCAACGACGCTATCGCATGACCTTCGTCCTGCCGGAAACGCCGGTCCTTTTCGTCGGCACGTTGCGCGAGGCGATCGCCGAAGCGGTGCGTGGTTCGGCCTCGGATCGGACGGACGTGCGCATCGTCACGTTCCCCGCCGACAACCCGCACGCGCTCGTGCGCGCCTTGCGCACCATCTCGCGCGCCAACACCGACGGCATGGCGATCTTCGCGCCCGAGACGCCGCATGTTCGCGACGCGATCGCGCGGCTGAAGGCCGATGGAGTACCGATCGTGGCGCTGGTCTCGGATCTGCCCAACACCGACCGGGACCATTTCGTCGGCATCGACAACGTCGCGGCGGGCCGCACCGCCGGTCTCCTGATGGGGAAGTTCCATGGCCGCCAGCCCGGCGCGGTCATGGTTCTCGTCAGTTCGATGCAGGCCCGCGACAACGTCGAACGCCGTCTTGGCTTCGACCGGATCATGGCCGAGCGGTTTCCGCGCATCGAGGTGCTGCCCTCCATCGAGGGGCACGACAATGATGACGTCACGGCCAGGGTGGTCAACGCGGTCCTGGACAACCGGCCCGACATCACCGGCATCTACTCGATCGGTCATGGCAGCCGTGCGCTGCTCGATCTGCTGCGGGCCCGCATGGCTCCCGGCACCCTGTCCGTCGTCGCGCACGAACTGACGAAGGTGACGAGGGACGCCCTGAAGACCGGAATGTTCGACGCCGTCATCAGCCAGAACGTCGGTCACATCGTCCGCAGCGCGATCCGCGTCCTGCGGGCCAAGAGCGACGGAGTGGGCATCGTGCCGTCCCAGGAGCGCATCCGCATCGAGATCGTGGTGCAGGAGAACCTGCCCTGAGCCCGACCCACTCGAAAAGCCGCCTTCTTGGGTGGGCTCCATCCAGGCCTCTCGTCCCCCACCCGTAACATCCCGCCCCCGGATCATGGTCGATCACGAACGCGGAATTCGGATTTGAAGACGATTGACATGAGGTACGTACCTCATTTAGCTTCCCTTACGTCGGCGCTCGGCGCCATTCGGGAGGATCGATCATGAGACGTGCCCATCTGGCGGCCACAGCCGCCTTGTCGATTACGGCTGCCTTTTCCACATCCCAGGCGCAGGCGGCCGACCTCACCCTGTGCTGGGCCGCCTGGGACCCGGCCAACGCTCTGGTGGAACTGTCCAAGGACTTCGAGGCGCAGTCCGGCCACTCGATGAAGTTCGAGTTCGTGCCCTGGCCCAACTTCGCCGACCGCATGCTCAACGAACTGAACTCGGGCGGCAAGCTCTGCGACCTGATGATCGGCGACAGCCAGTGGATCGGCGGTTCGGCCGAGAACGGCCACTACGTCAAGCTCAACGACTTCTTCGATGCCAACGACATCACGATGAGCGACTTCATCGACGCCACGGTGACGGGCTATTCGGAATGGCCGAAGAACACGCCGAATTACTGGGCCCTGCCCGCCTTCGGCGACGTCGTCGGCTGGACCTATCGCAAGGACTGGTTCGAGAAGCCGGAACTGCAAGCGGAGTTCAAGGAGAAGTACGGTCGCGATCTCGGCGTGCCGGCGACACTCGCCGAACTGAAGGACATTGCCGAGTTCTTCCAAGGCCGCGAGGTTGACGGAAAGACGGTCTACGGCGCCTCGATCTACACCGAGCGCGGCTCGGAAGGCATCACCATGGGCGCCATGAACGCGCTCTACAGCTACGGCTTCAAATACGAGAACCCGGACAAGCCCTACGACATGGAAGGCTTCGTCAACTCGCCGGGCGCCGTCGCCGGCCTCGAATATTACAAGGCGCTCTACGACTGCTGCACCCCGCCCGGCTCGTCGAACGGCTACATGTCGGAAGGCATCGACGCGTTCAAGTCGGGCCAGGTGGCGTTGCAGATGAACTTCGCCTTCACCTGGCCGGGCTTCGAGAGCGACGCGAACGTCGGCGGCGGCAAGACCGGCTACTTCGTCAACCCGGCTGGCCCCGACGGGGAGCAGTTCGCCCAGCTCGGCGGCCAGGGCATCTCGGTCGTCTCCTACTCGTCGCAGCAGGAGGCCGCGCTCGAATACATCAAGTGGTTCGCCCAGCCGGAGGTACAGGCCAAGTGGTGGGCCATGGGCGGTTTCTCCTGCCTGAAGTCCGTGACGCTCGATCCGGCCTTCCCGCAGAGCCAGCCCTATGCGCAGACCTTCCTCGACTCCATGGCCGTGGTGAAGGACTTCTGGGCCGAGCCGAGCTATGCGACCCTGTTGCAGGCCACCCAGCGCCGCTTCCACGACTATGTCGTCGCCGGCAACGGCACGGCAAAGGAAGCGCTCGACGGCCTCGTGCGCGACTGGACCGAGACCTTCGAGGACGACGGCAAGCTCTAGCCATCAGCCTTCAAAGAGCGACAATCCCAGGGCGGGGCCGGCTGGCTTCGCCCGGGCATCCGGCAAATTTGCATCAGCAGGCCTGGCGTCATGACGGACGACATCATCAGCCGTGAACGGGTTGGCGCACCAGGCGCGCTGCGACGCAGGATCGCGGGGCTTTCCGATCGCGCACTCGCATGGGTGTTCATCATTCCCACGATCGTCCTTCTTCTCGCGATCAACATCTTCCCGCTGATCTGGACGATCCGCCTCAGCCTGACCAACTATCGCGCCAACCGCGCCAACGACGAACTGGAATGGGTGGGGCTGCGCAACTACGAGCGCATCCTGACCAATCCCGACATCTGGAATTCGATGCAGGCGACGGCGCATTTTCTTTTCTGGACGCTCGTCCTGCAGGTGTTGATCGGCTTTTCCCTCGCCTACCTGATCAACAAGAAATTCAAGGGCAACGATCTGTGGACGACGATCATCGTCCTGCCGATGATGCTCTCGCCGGCGGTGGTCGGCAATTTCTGGACCTTTCTCTACCAGCCGCAGATCGGGCTATTCAATTATGCGGTCGCCTTCGTCACCGGGATCGATCCGGCCTCCTTCTCGATGATCGGCGATGTCCGGCTCGCGCCCTGGTCCATCATCATCGTCGATACGTGGATGTGGACACCCTTCGTCATGCTGATCTGCCTGGCGGGGCTGCGGTCCATCCCCGACTACATCTACGAGGCCGCCGAAGTCGATCGCGCCTCGCGCTGGCGCCAGTTCTGGACCATCACCATCCCCATGGTGCTGCCCTTCCTGATGCTGGCCGTCCTGTTTCGCGGCATCGAAAACTTCAAGATGTTCGACCTGGTGGTCCAGCTCACCGGCGGCGGGCCGGGCAGCATCACCGAACTCACCTCCATCAACCTGAAACGGGAGGCTTTCGAGAAGTGGCGGACAGGCTACTCCTCCGCCTACGCCATCATTCTGTTCGTTACCGTCTTCGGCCTCGCCTCCATCTACGTGAAGGCCCTGAACAGGGTGAAGCAGCGATGAACCATTCGGTCACCGAGCCGTCCCGGCTGCAGAAATGGTTCGCCGGCACCCTCGTCGTCATCTACGCGCTGGTGACGATCATGCCGCTGACCTGGATCATCGCGACGGGCTTCAAGTCGCCGGCCGACGCCATCGCCTACCCGCCGAAGCTCGTCTACGAGCCGACGCTGGAAGGCTACGTCAACCTGTTCACGACACGCTCGCGGGCGACACCGGAGACGCTGGCGCAGCTCGGGCCCCCGCAAACCTGGTACGACCGCATCGTGCGCCAGTACGACATGGTGATCTCGGGCCCCAGCCGCTATGGCGAACGCTTCCTCAATTCGGTCATCATCGGCTTCGGCTCGACCTTCCTGTCGATCTTCCTCGGCACGCTTGCGGCCTATGCTTTCTCGCGCTTCAGGGTGCCACTCAAGGATGATCTGATGTTCTTCATCCTGTCGACGCGCATGATGCCGCCGATCGCGGTGGCGATTCCCATCTTCCTGATGTTTCGCCAGCTCGGCCTGTCGGACACGCATCTGGGCATGATCCTGCTCTACACGGCGGTGAACCTGTCGCTTTCGGTGTGGCTGCTGAAGGGCTTCATCGACGAGATTCCGGTCGAGTACGAGGAGGCGGCGCTGATCGACGGCTACACGCGCTTTCAGGCCTTCTACAAGGTGGTGCTGCCGCAGGCCACGACCGGCATCGCGTCCACCGCCATCTTCTGCCTGATCTTCGCATGGAACGAATATGCCTTCGCGGTGCTCCTGACCTCGGGCACGGCGCAGACGGCGCCGCCCTTCATCCCCACCATCATCGGCGTCGGCAAGGACTGGCCGGCGGTGGCGGCGGGCGCCACGCTCTTCCTCGTGCCGGTCATGGTGTTCACCATCCTCCTGCGCAAGCATCTCCTGCGCGGCATAACCTTCGGCGCGGTTCGCAAATGAGAAGCTTCGTCCATCGTCTGGCGCGCCTGCGGCGTGGCCCATGGGAGACGGTCGCCACCGTGCTGATCGCGCTTGGCGTCGTCATGCTCATGCAGCCATTCGCTCTTGCGATCTACACATGGTCCTTCGCCGTGACGTTGACCGGCACGGTGATGTTCATCATCGTCAGCCATTTCCCGGAATGAGCGACATGACAGACTTTATTGCCCCTCCCTTGCCTCCCGCGGTCTCCGCGGCGTTCGATTCATTTCCGGTGCGCGCAAGGGGGCCTTTGATCGAGTTGCGCCGGCTCGTCTTTCGCGTGGCGAAGGAGAAGGGCGTCGGCCCGCTGACCGAGACGCTCAAATGGGGCGAACCCGCCTACCTGACCGAGGCCACGCGGACAGGAAGCACCATCCGTCTCGGCTGGCACAGGAATGCGCCGGATCATGTCGCGATCTACGTGAACTGCCAGACCAACCTGGTAGACCGGTTCAAGGCGACCTTCTTCGATGCGGTGGAGTGTTCCGGCAACCGCGCCCTGCTGCAGCGGATCGGCGAACCGACGCAGACGGGCATCCTGGCGATCTGCATCGGGATGGCGCTGACCTACCACCGGGACAAGGCCACCGAAGGCGCGGTCGCACATGGCTGAGATCGTGATCCGCAACCTGCGCAAGGAATTTGGCGGCTTCACCGCCGTGAAGGAATCGAGCTTCACCATCGCCGACGGCGAGTTCTTCATGCTGCTTGGCCCGTCGGGCTGCGGCAAGACCACGACGCTGCGAATGATCGCGGGGCTGGAACTGCCCACGTCGGGCCAGATCCTGCTCGATGGCAAGGACGTCGCCAACATGCGCGCAAGCGCGCGCGACATCGCCTTCGTGTTCCAGATGTTCGCGCTCTATCCGCACCTGAACGTTCGCCGCAACATCTCCTATCCGCTGGTCAGCCAGGGGGTGCCGCGCGCCGAGATCAAGGCGCGAGTGGCCGAGATCGCGCGCATCCTCGGCATCGAGCCAATCCTCGACCGGCCGGTCGGCGGATTGTCGGCGGGCGATCGCCAGCGCGTGGCGCTCGGCCGCGCCATCGTACGCCGGCCCAAGGCCTTCCTGATGGACGAGCCGCTCGGCGCGCTCGACGCCGAATTCCGCGAGCGCATGGCAGAGGAACTGCGCGCGCTCCACGACCGCATGGGCGCTACCACCGTCTACGTCACCCACGACCAGCTGGAAGCCATGCAGATGGGCGACAAGATCGTCGTCATGAACCATGGCGTGGTCGAGCAGTGGGGCACCCCGCAGGACATCTACGACGAGCCGGCGACGCTGTTCGTCGCGGAGTTCATCGGCTCCCCGCCGATGAATTTCCTGCGCTTCGATGAGGCGATCCCGGAGGGTGCGACGACCGTCCGACTGTCGGGCGTCGAGATCGCAGTGCCTCGGACGAAGCAAGCGACCACCGGTTCGAAGTCCGTGCTCGGCGTCCGACCCGAGCACGTAAGGCTCGATGACGCCGCCCCCTATCGCGGCGTGGTCGTGGCAGCCGAGTATCTCGGCACGACCCAGATCGTGACCCTCGACACGCCGAGCGGCCTCGTGAAGGCGCGCGTCGCATCGTCGCTGGCCGTGCGTACCGGCGAGACGGTCGGCCTGAGCTTCACCACCCCGACGCTGTCCCTCTTCGACGCAGCAAGCGGACGCGCGCTGGCGGTCGAGCGGCCCATGCTGCGGCAGGCCCAGCGCAGGGAGGCGGCCCATGGCTGACGTGGTCCTCAAGGGAATCTCCAAGACCTTCGGCACGACCCTCGCCGTCGATACGATGGACCTGTCGGTCCCCGACGGCGCCTTCGTCGTCCTGCTTGGACCGACGGGCGCTGGCAAGACCACGACGCTGCGCCTCATTGCCGGACTGGAGACGCCGGATAGCGGCACCATCTCGATCGGCGGGCGCAGCGTGATGGCCGACACGCCCGCCGAACGCAACGTCGCCATGGTGTTCCAGCAATATTCGCTCTATCCGCATCTGACGGTGCGCCAGAACCTCGCTTTCCCGCTCCAGTCTCCGCTTCTGCGGACGCCGCCCGACGTGATCGAACGGCGCATCCGGGAGGTCTCGGAGGTGCTGCGGATCGCCCACAAGCTCGACAACAAGGCGACCGCCCTCTCGGGGGGCGAAATGCAGCGCGTGTCGATCGGGCGGGCGCTGGTACGCAAGCCGCAGGTCTTCCTCATGGACGAGCCGCTGTCCTCACTCGACGCAAAGCTGCGGGCGGACCTGCGCATCGAACTGAAGCGCATTCACGACGATCTCGGCGCGACGCTGGTCTACGTCACGCATGACCAGATAGAGGCCATGACCATGGCCACCCATGTCGGCGTGCTCGACGCTGGCCGCCTGGTGCAGTTCGGCACTCCGCGCGAGATCTACGAGGCCCCGGTCAGCCTCACCGTCGCCTCGCGCCTCGGCCAGCCGCGCATCAACACGCTTCCGGCCGCGTTGTTCGGCCCGGCACCGGCAAATGCGGCCTTCATCGGCCTGCGACCGGAGCACATTCGGGAGGGCGAGGGACGCGAGGCCAGCGTCGCGCGCGTCGAGCACCTGGGCGACCAGACCCGGCTTCACCTCGTTGTCGAAGGCCATCCCCTCGTCACACTGGCCGATCCGCACACGCCGCTCCGGCCCGGCGCCACCATTCGCATCGCACCGCACAACCCACTCTACTTCGCCGCCGACGGCGCTCGTCTCGTTTGAGGAAAACTCGCATGACACAGTTTTTCAATGCCAAGGACACGGTCGTTCTGGAGGCGCTCGACGGATTTCTGCGCGGCGCGGGCGGGCGTATCGCGCGCCTCGACGGCTATCCCCACATCAAGGTCGCCGTTCGCGCCGACTGGGATCGCTCGAAGGTGGCCATCGTCTCGGGCGGCGGTTCCGGCCATGAGCCGGCCCATGCAGGCTTCGTCGGCCAGGGCATGCTGACGGCGGCCGTCTGCGGCGATGTCTTCGCCTCCCCTTCGGTCGACGCGGTGCTCGCCGCCATCCTCACGGTGACCGGAAAGGCAGGCTGCCTTCTGATCGTCAAGAACTACACCGGCGACCGGCTGAACTTCGGCCTGGCAGCCGAGCGCGCCCGGACCTTCGGCCTGTCGGTCAACATGGTCATCGTCGACGACGACGTGGCGCTGCCCGACCTGCCGCAGGCGCGCGGCGTCGCCGGAACGCTGTTCGTTCACAAGATCGCGGGCGCGCTGGCGGAGGCGGGCGAACCCCTGGAAGCCGTCACCGCGGCGGCTCGGCGCACCATCGACGGCGTCATCTCGATCGGCATGTCGCTCGACACCTGTACCATCCCCGGCTCGCCCAAGCACGACCGCATCGCGCCGGGCTTCGCCGAACTCGGCCTCGGCATCCATGGCGAGGCCGGCGCCGAACAGGTGGCCTTCGAGACCGCCCGCCAGGCCATGGAGATGGTCATCGGAAGGCTTTCGCCGCGCCTCAAGCCGGGGCCGTACGTGGCGCTGCTCAACAATCTCGGTGGCGCGACTCAGCTCGAAATGTCCGTTCTCGCCGAGGAACTCGCGCGCTCGCCGATCGCCGATCAGATCCGCTTCATGGTCGGCCCTGCGGCGATGATGACATCGCTCGACATGCAGGGCTTCTCCCTGTCCCTGATGCCGCTCACCAAGGAGGCCGAGACGGCGCTTCAGGCCAAGGTCGCTCCGTGGGCCTGGCCGGGGCTTTTTCCCTTCGGCAAGGTGGAGGTCATGGCCCTGCCCGACGGATTGACGCCGATCCAGCCGATGCCGTCGGCGCATCCCGAGCGCCGCGCGCTTCTGCGGTCCTGCTGCGACATCCTGATCGCGGCGGAGGGCGACCTCAACGGTCTCGACGCACGAGCCGGCGACGGCGACACCGGAACGACGCTCGCCACCGCCGCGCGCGCGCTTGCGGCGGCGCTCGACCGGCTGCCGCTCGCCGATCTGACGCAGCTCTATAGGGCGATCGGCATGGAGCTGTCGCAGACCATGGGCGGCTCGTCGGGCGTGTTGCTGGCCATCTTCTTCACCGCCGCCGGGGATGCGTCCGCCGGGGGCAAGGACTGGATCGCCGCGCTGAAGGCCGGACTCGACCGGATTCGCCAGGTCGGCGGCGCCGAACCCGGCGATCGGACCATGATCGACGCCCTGGTGCCAGCGCTCGAAGCCCTGCCCGATGGTGTGGCAGCCGCAGCCACCGCCGCTCGGGCCGGCGCGGATGCCACCGGCGGCATGCGCAAGGCCAAGGCCGGCCGCGCCAGCTACATCTCCGAGGACCGGCTGAATGGCGTGAACGATCCCGGCGCGGAAGCCGTGGCGCGGCTTCTCGAAAAGCTAAGGGATGCGCATGGGGTCGGCGCTGCCGCGGAATAGCGGACAGGCCCGTTCCAGCGGCCGACAATGCGTCGGGCCCGTCGGCAACTCGCGCGCCGCTTCTCGACGAAGTTCGAAGTCTGCAACATCAGACGTCGCAGCGACACCCGCGACGTCAGAGTTCCGGCACGCCATGCCGGAGACGATCCAGTTCCGCCTCGAACGCCAGCTCGAAGCCGGTCCGCTCGTAGGACAGCTTGAGATGGCCCAGGCCTTCAAGGGTCGACCTGATCAACCGGACACCGAACCCGCTGCGCGCTGGCGGCTCGACGGGGCGCCCGTCCAGTTCCTTCCAGGCGAAGACGAAGACGTTGTCGACGACGTCCCACTTGACGTCCACCCTCCCGTGCGACGTCCTGAGGGAACCATACTTGATCGCGTTGGTGCCAAGTTCGTGCAAGACCAGCGCGAATGACAACGAAGCTTGCGGCGACAGGTCGATCCCGGGCCCGTCGATGACGATGTTGCCGCCATGGACGCCCACCGAGCGGCTGACGAGCTCGCGAAAGTCGGCGGCGGCGAAATCCGTGCCGAGCAGCAGATCATGGGCGCGCGAAAGCGCGGCGAACCGCTCGACGATCACGACGCGGAGGTCGTCCACCTCGGGCCGCGGCCGCAGGGTCTGCGTGACGATGGACTGCAGCATCGCGATCGTGTTCTTCACGCGATGCGCCAGCTCGCGCGTCATCAGCGCCTGATGCCGTGCATTGTCCTCGAGCTTCTGCAAATGATCGCGCGTGACGAACTGGCGCCGACGGCCCGACAGCGCCCAGCGAACGGCACTGATCAGCGTCGCCGAACCCATCGGGCGCTCCAGAACGATGACGTTGGTGATCTCCGTCGGCAGAACCCCATAGATCGTCTCGGGATTGCTGAATCTCTTCTGGCCGACGAGCACGATGAAGGGATAGGACGACCAGCTCGGCTGGGCATTGATGACGTCGACGAGACTTCTCCAGTTCGGCTGGGAGAGCGCCTCCTCGCTCATCAGCACGGTGCCGACATCATCGCCCAGCCGCGCCACGAGCGCGGCAAGGGTGGTGACCGATTCGGCCGCGATGCCATGCGGCGCGAGCACGCGAATGATGCTTTCGGCGTCTCTGGAGAACGGTGCGTAGACGACGACCTTGCCGTCACTTCGATGCGGCATCGAGGCGACTTTCCATGAGGGGGTCGCTGTCGCCGACATACTCGGGTGTACCCGACAGAACCCCCTT
This sequence comes from Aquibium carbonis, assembly GCF_003970795.1. GTDB lineage: Bacteria > Pseudomonadota > Alphaproteobacteria > Rhizobiales > Rhizobiaceae > Aquibium > Aquibium carbonis. The sequence continues at coordinate 60,184 of NZ_RWKW01000056.1, forward strand.
GAAGGCGGTCAGGGGCTCGCCGATCCGGATCCCGCGATCATCGATGCGAAGCTCGCGAATGGCGTCCTCGTGACCGCCGCTGCGGTTCTTCAGCACTGATATCGCCTTCCGGAGACGACCAGCCGCCTCGAAGAACCGGAAGAGGATGACGACGTCGGCAATGTAGGAGATATTGAGCTGCCCGGTGTTCATCGAACCCATCAGCCCGTGCTGAGGATTGAGGAGAAGCGTCACCACGCCCTGCTGGTTGAGGTACGACAGGAGCTCATGAAGCTGGAGCAGCAGCTGCTTTTCCTCGGGCATGGAGGCCAGATAGCCGAACAGGCTGTCGATCACGATGACCTTGGCGCCGCGCTTTTCGACTTCCTGCCGCACCATCCACGCGAACTGACCGGGCGCCACGTCAGCCGGGTCCATCTGTTCCACCTTGAGGCAGCCCGCCTCCATCATGGCGCAGGGATTGTCGCCCATGCCCCGCGCACGTGAGATCAACGTGCCGATCCGCTCGTCGAATGCATAGACGGTGGCGTTCTCGCCGCGCTCGCATGCTTCCAGCGCATAGCGCAAGGCAATGCTCGACTTTCCGCAACCGGCCGGACCGGTGAGCACCACGCAGGTGCCGCGGCTGGGTCCGCCTTCGAGCAGTGAATCCAGTTCCGGGACGCCGCTCGATATCGGATCGCCCAGGAACGGAGAGTGGAAGTCCGACGCGATCAGGCGGGGGAACACGAGGAACCCGCCCCGCTCGATGGCGACGTCGTGATATCCGCCGACGAATTCGACGCCCCGCATCTTCTGGACTTGAAGCTGGCGGCGGGCCGATCCGAACTCGAGCGTGCGGCGTTCGAGCGTGATGACGCCGTGCGAGATCGAGTGCAGGTGTGCATCCCGTTCCCCGCGCTCGCCCGTCAGGTCATCCACCAGAATGACCGTGATGTTCCGGCCGGCGAAATACTGCTTGAGCGCCAGGACCTGACGACGATAACGCAGCGCATCCTGCGCAAGCAATCGCAACTCCGACAGGCTGTCGAACACAAGGCGCTGCGGGCGCGCCTCATCGACGCGCTTCATGATCAGTTCGACCGTGGCGCTCAGCTCCACTTCCCAAGGATGAAGGACCGTCTGCTGACGTCCGTCACCGAGCACTTCCTCGGCGGACGACAGCTCGAAGAGATCGATGCCGTCGAGTGACCATCCATGTGAACTGGCAACGGCGTGCAGCTCCTCGCTCGTCTCGGAGAGCGTGACGTAAAGGCAACGGTCGCCGACGCGCACGCCTTCGAGCAGATACTGCAAACCGAGCGTGGTCTTGCCTGAACCCGGCGCGCCTTCAAGAAGATAGGTGCGGCCTGGTGTAAGCCCTCCGTTGAGAATGAGGTCGAGGCCTTCGGTGCCTGTCGAGATTCGCGGATCGGAGTGATGCATTCGTTTACGTGTCAAGGAAACCGACCAAGTAGAAAAGTACCAAATGTTTAGTCTCGTGCGTGGCTTTAATGAACTTGGTGCGGCTTGCGTTCCGGCTTCGCCAAAAATTCTCCGGTCAGCGGCAGTCCAGTCTGGCGCCCTCCCGCCACAACCTTGCGCTCGCGACACCGGGGGGCACCGCCGTATTCATACTCCCCGCGCCGGGCTATTCTCCCGGGCCGTTTGCTGCCAATTCTCGCCAGAACGGATCGATCGCGTCGGTCATCCTGGTCCAGATGGAATAGCGCCTGTCATAATGGGCGCGCAAGTCTGCATCAGGCCGAAACGCCCGGGCCGGGCGCGTCATGGCCGCCACCGCGTCGATCTCGTCAGCGTGGATTCCGGCCGCGATCGAAGCGGCGATCGCTGCGCCGAGGGCGCCCGTCTCCCTTGCTTCGGCGACCGTCACGTCGACGCCGAGGCCATCGGCAAACATCTGCGGCCAGTGCGGCGAGCGCGAGCCCCCGCCCGAAAGCGCCGCGGTCGAGAACCGCACGCCGGCCTCGGCCAGGACTTCGACGTGGCGTCGATGCTCGAACATGACGCCTTCGAAGATCGCCCGAAGCAGGTGCCCTTCCGCGTGCCAGCCGGCCACCCCGAAAAAGCCGCCGCGCTGATGCGCGCCGAGGCGCCCGCCATAGAGAAACGGGTGGAACAGGGGATCATCCGGCCGGGGCTGGACTTCGCCGATGGCCTTGTTGACGAACGCGAAAGGATCGTCGTGGTGACCGCCCCGTTCGATCAGCGTACGCACATACCATTCGAGGTTCGCCGCCGAGGTCGCGCTGTTTTCCATGTTGAGGAAGCGGCCGGGCTTGTAGGCGGCCACCATGAAGACCCGTTCGTCACGCACCGGAGCGTCCGAGAACACCTGGTTGATGGACCAGCTGCCGGCGACGATGGAAGCGGCGCCCGCGCCGATCGCGCCTGAGCCGAGCGCCGAGGCCACGACATCGAAGTAGCCGGCGACCACCGGGGTCCCCTCCGCAAGTCCCGTGGCCGCCGCCGCTTCTCGTGTGACGGTTCCCACGACACCGGACGGCTGGAGAAGTCGCGGCAACAGGGACGCGGCGTCGTCCAGCCCGTAGAGCGCCAGAAGCTCGCCGTCATAGGTCGCCTCCGGCAATCGCAGCAGACCGGCGCCCGACATGTCCGATATCTCGCTGGCCCGCTCTCCGGTGAGGTGGAAGGTCACGACATCCTTGGCAAACAGAAGCGTTCCCGCTCTTGCGTAGAGGTCGGGCCTGTGACGCTTGAGCCAGGAGAGCAGCACCGGGGTCTGCGAGGGCCAGGGTCGCTGCAGCGCGATCGCATGGAGCCGGGCGCCCGATTGCGCGTCCAGTTCCGCCGCGAGCGCGGCCGCTCGGGTGTCGAGCGACTGGATGCCGATGAGGGCAGCACCTTCTCGATCGAGCAGGTAGAGACCGTTGCCATGCCCCGCCGTGCCGATCGCGGCGATCTGCCGGGGGTCGATGGCGGCTGAAGCGATGCAGCCGGCGATGGCGGTCCTGGCGTTGCGCCAAAGCTCCGGCAGCGAGCGTTCGACCATGCCCGCCGCGGGCTTGTGGGTTGCCCCATCGACGCCATGCGCGGCGAGTTGCCGGCCGCGCGTGTCGAACAGCACGGCCTTGATGATGGTGTTTCCGGCATCCAGCCCGAGGAGGTAGGGACCGCCATCAGCCATGGTTGTAGATATCCCAGGCGGCATCTCCGTCCACGCCTCGATGGATGATCGCCATCAGCGCATCGACGACCGCCTTCGGGTTCTGGTGCTGGTAGATGTTCCGGCCGTAGACCATCCCCTTCGCTCCCTGCTTCATGAGGGTCGAGGACTTCCCCAGCACCGCCTTCAAATCCTCCCGTCCGCCGCCGCGCACCAGAACCGGTACACGTGCGGCCTCGACGACGCGATGAAACTCCTCCGGATCGTCGGTCGGGTCGGCCTTGACGATGTCGGCGCCCATCTCGGACGCGAGACGAACCAGCGCGACGATCTTGTCCGCATCGCCGTCCACCTGGTATCCGCCGCGTACGGCGTTCGGCAACATCACCAGTGGTTCGATCATCAGCGGCATCCCGTAGCGGTGGCAGGCCGCGCGCACGCGGCTGATGTTTTCCACGCACTGGCGAAACAGCTCCGGCTCGTCCGGCAGCATGAACAGGTTCACCACCACGCAGGCCGCATCCATTTCGAGCGCGCCGATGATCGGCTCGTCGTGGTTCTGCAGCATCGCCCACATGACGCGGTGCCGCTCGGGGTTGTACGGATTGCCCATGTCGATGCGCATGACGAGCGCCGGCTTGTCCTTCTCTGGTCGGCCTTGCAGCAGGTCGGCCTGGCCATAGGACATCTGGATGGCGTCGGGTTTTGCACGGACCAGTGTGTCGATCACGCCCGCCATGTCCTCGAGCCCGACCAGAAAGCTCGGCTCGTTGCAGACCCCGTGATCGACGGCGACGTCGAGACATTTTCCGTTGTTGAACAGCCGGTTCATCCTGGCCTTGGTGCTCAGCCGCATTGGTCGCTCCTGTCGTGGTTTCGTCGTTCCAGCATCTCGCGCGAGACGCCATGATAATCCGCCAGGTCGCGGATGAATGTCTCGATCTCGCGGGACGTCCGATCTTGCGTCCAGCCCAGTTCGCCGGCCATCGCGGCTGCGACGCGCGCAATGATCTCCAGCGAGACGTCTCCGCGGATCGCCAGCGGCGTGCGCCGCAAGAGCATGTCCTCGATCCTCGCCACGTGTTCCGTCCGCGTCAGGTAGACGATCTCCGCCGCCGTGATCTGGCAATCGTCCGCGAGGGCCACGTCGTCGTCGCGGCCGATACAGAAGGAAAGCACCTCGTGGGCGCGCGTGCCGTAGGCATCAGCGAGCCAGACGGCACGCTTGGCGTCGATGCCGTTGCGGGACGCGAGTTCTTCCACGAGTTCGCCTGTGGCCGCCGGAAAGCCGGCCCCGCCGCCAATCGCAAGCGTGAGGGTGTCCCGAACGCGCTCATGCCCGAGTTCCGCCAGCACGACATCGGCGGTCTGCGCCGCAAAGGCGCGAAACGTGGTCCATTTGCCGCCGATCATGCAGAATTGCGGAACCTTGCCGCCCATCGGCTTGACGAAATGGCCCCGCGAGATGCGCCCGGTGAATTCCTGGTCGCTTTTCGGCAGCGGGCGTATGCCGCTGAAGCTGAAGACCACGTTGGTGGCCGACAGGGGAACCGTCGGGAACACTTCGCGCACAGCCTCGATGATGTAGTCTCGCTCTTCCGGCTCACATCGGACGCGGTCGGCCTTGTCGACGCGGATGTCGGTCGAACCGGCAAGCACCTTGCCGAGATAGGGAAACATGATGCAGACGCGGCCGTCGTCATTCTCGAAGAAGATCATGTGACCGCCCAGCGTGTCATAGAGCGCCGGGCAATCCAGGATCAGATGCGATCCCTTGGTGCCGGAGACAAAGGTTTCGGCAACGTCGTCGCCCTCCGAAAGGCTTGCCAGCGCCTCGTCCAGCCAGGCGCCGGTCGCATTGACGACGGCGCGCGTGTTCACCGGCACCGTGGCGCCTGTCAGCCGGTCGACGAGCCTGTAGCCATCGCCGGATCGCGTGATCTCGGCATGGTTCAGCGCCACGCTTCCGGGCGCCAGACGCGCCGTATCGAGGACGAGTTCGACGCCGAGCCGTTCCGGATAGCTGATCCAGGCATCATGGTAGGTCGCGGAGAACCGCAATCGTGGCGATAGCCCCGGCCACAGCCGCATCGTCTCGCGCGCGCCATGAAAACGGTGCTTCGGCATCAGGCGGCGGTGCCGCGTCGTCCAGTCGTAGAGCATCAACCCGATCTTGATCGGTAGCACGCCGCGGCTCGCTGGCCGGCTCGACAGGCCGAGAAATCCGGCGGCACCGTTCATCAGGCCCGAAAACACCCGCGCGATTGGAATGGTCGTCGGAAGCGGCCTCACCATGTGGGGCGCGTTCACCAACAGCGCGTCGCGCTCGCGCAGCGACTCCCACACCAGGTCGAATTCGCCGTTCTCGAGATAACGCAGCCCGCCGTGGATCATGCGCGACGGCGCCGCGCTGCACCCGGAGCAGAAGTCGTTCCGCTCGACGAGCAGCACTCGAAGACCCTGCAGCGCCAGTTCCCGGTAAACCCCGATGCCGTTGATGCCGCCGCCCACCACGACGACGTCGAAAGCACCGTCCTGGCGCAACTGGTCGAGGGTGTCGTCTCTCTGTCTGGGCATGGCTTGTCGTTCGCCGTCGCGAGACGGCGTTGGTCCTTGCTGTTGGGCTGTTCGTTCAGGCGTCGAGGTCGATCAGGTGCCGCTTCGCTGCCTCGCTTATGGTCCGGATGTCGGTGCTCGATAGGCGGATGCGTCCGGCCTTCGCATTCTCCCTCGCCTGCTCGGGATTGCGAGCGCCGCAGAGCGAGAACGTGATTCCCGGTTGCTGGATGGTCCAGGCTATGACGATCTGCGACGGCGTCGCCTCATGCGCGGCCGCGACTGGCGCGATCTCCGCCATCAGGCGAGCCACCTTTGCCCGGTTGGATGTCGAGAACCGCGGATTGTCCTTGCGCAGGTCATCGCCCGTAAACGTGCGCTCCGGCCCGATGCGCCCCGACAAGAGGCCCAGCGCCGGCGACGAATAGGAGAGGGTCGAGATCCCGTGCTTGGCGCAGACCGGCAGGAGCGTCCGCTCGATGTCGCGCTTCACCATGCTGTACTCTTCCTGGATCGCGTCGAGCGCCCCCGTCGCCACATAGGCGTCCAGTTCGCCGGTGGAGACGTTGCTCGCCCCGATGGACCCGATCTTGCCCTGCCGTTTCAGGTCCAGCAGCGCGTCGACCGTTTCCTCGATCGGCGTGGTCGGATCCTGCCAGTGAGTGATGTAAAGGTCGATGTGGTCGGTGCCGAGGCGGCGCAGACTTTGCTCGACTTCGAAGAAGATCGACTCCCGCCCGAGATGGCGATGCACCGGCCTGCCGTCATAGTCGAAGAAATGATTGCCCTTCGTCGTGTGCCAGACGAGACCGCATTTGGTCGCAAGCACGACCGAGTCGCGCCGGCCGGCGATCGCCTTTCCGACGATCTCCTCGGAAAGTCCTTGCCCATAGGCTGGCGCCGTGTCGATCAAGCTCACACCTTCGTCGATCGAGGCCTGGATCGCCTCGATCGAGGTCCGCTCGTCGGTCCCACCCCACATCCAGCCCCCGATGGCCCAGGTTCCCAGTCCGATGGCGGATGCCTTCACGCCGGAACGACCGACCTCGCGTATCAACATCTCATGCGACATTCTGAAAAGGCTCCAAGGTTTCGAGCACCGATGCGGCGGTCTCCTCGTCGACGATGAGCGTATCGAGGAACCGGCCGTTGAGGGCAGCGCGGATCGGCAGTACCTTGGCTGGACCGGCCGCGACGCCGATCTTGCGCGGGCACTGCTCGAGTTCGCCCGGCGCCAGCGCGACGAGGCGCGAATTGAGCGGATGATCGGCGATGGTCCCGTCCTCCCGGATCAGATGCGCCAGGAACTCCCCGCGCGCGCCATTGCGAATGAGGTCCTCCCGGTCGAGGTCGGGAACGGGATGCAGATCGTAGTAGCTCGAGCCCGGCGTCACGATGGAGCCGATGCCGACGAGTGCGATCGTCGCCTTGCGGGCCAGATTGAAGACTTCCTTGATGGACGTCATCTCCATCAGCATGTCGCGCTGGTCCTGGTTTTCGGCAAACAGCGGCGCGTGCACGAGCATCGTGCGGCCGCCCAGACGTTCGGCCAGGCGCGAAGCCAGATGGTTGACGTCTGTGTAGAACTTGCCCTGAACGCCGCCCGTCAGCGGCACCACCGTCACATCGAACCGGCGTTCCGGTTGCATGTTCTCCACCACGGCACTGACGGCCCGCCCGCCGGTGATCGCGATCACGTCGCCATCGCGCAAGGTTTCGAGGACCTGGTTCGCGGCGGCGCGCCCCACCTGCTGCAAGGTCGTGTCGGGACTGCCGGCGACGGCCGGCGTGACGATGCTCGACACGCCCCTGCTGTCCGTGAGCCGCTTTTCGAGCTCGACCAGACGCTGGAAAGGACTCTCGACGGAAATCTTGACCATGCCGAGCTTGCGGCCCTGGGCGATCAGCCGATTCACCTTGGAAGCCGACAGGTTCATCGCCGAGGCGATGTCGGACTGTTTCATGCCGTCCATGAAGTGGAGCATCAACACGGTGTAGATTTGCCGGATCGCTTCGAAATCGTCCTTGTTGTCCGTCATGTCAGCCACGTCGCTTGTTGATGTAGTGATCGATCGTCACCGCGCTCAGAAGGATCGAGCCGCGGATGATGTCCTGCCAGTAGACCGAGACGTCGAGGAGCGCGAGCGAACTCGACACCACCGAAAGCAGGATCGTGCCGAGGATCGCGCCCAGGATGGTGCCGGTGCCGCCCGACAGGCTGGCGCCGCCGATCACCGCGGCGGCGATGACGTTGAGTTCCATGCCGATGCCGAAGGTCGGCTGCGCCGAGCCGAACCGGGCCATGTAGATGATCCCGGCCACGCCGCAGAGCCCGGAACAGAGCGTCGTCGTCAGGAACACGACCTTCTTGGTGCGGATGCCGGAATAGGCCGCCGCCTTCTCGTTGCTGCCGGTGTAGAACACCTTGCGGAACATCGTCGTCCGACGGAGCAGGAAGTCGAAGACCAGGACGACAACGACGAAGATGACGATGACGACCGGAATGACGCCGATGGACCCCTGGCCGATGAACTTGAATTCGGGCGGAAGCGTGTAGAGGCCGATCGGTCGCCCACCGGTGCCGAGCAGGCAAAGCCCGCGCGCGATCACCATCACCGCCAGGGAGACGATGAAGTGGTGCAGCCCGACGCGCGTGACGAAGAAGCCCATGCCGGCGCCGATCGCCGTGCATGCCGCGATCGCCATCGCGGAGGCGATCCACGGATCGACGCCGTTGAGGAAGAGCAGGCCTGCGATCACCATCGCCAGCGCCGTCACCGAGCCCACCGACAGGTCGATACCGCCGGAGATGAGCAGGATGGTCATGCCGACCACGACGATCCCCTCGACAGCGAAGGCCATCGCCATCGCGCGCATGTTGTTCCAGGTCAGGAAGTAGGGCGATGCGAACGACATCGCGATGAACAGGACGAGAATGATCAGGATCAGCCCGGTCTCGCGCATCCGCAGCAGCCGCCTGATGGTCCCGGCCGCGCCGCTGCCGGTACGATCCATCTTCTCCGCCTGCGGCGTTGCCATCGTCGTCGTTTCCTCCGCCTTCATGATGCCAGCCGCCGTTCGTTGCCGACCGAGGCAAGGTACATGATCCGATCTTCCGTCATCGCTTCACCCGTCACCTCTCCGGCCAGGCGCCCCTCCCGCACCACCAGCACTCGATCGCACACGCCGATGAGTTCGGGCAGTTCCGACGAAATGACCACGATGCCGACGCCGGTTCGGGCGAGGTCGCGCAGAATCCGATGAATCTCGGCCTTGGCGCCGACGTCGACGCCGCGTGTCGGCTCGTCGAGGAAGATCACTTTGGGGTTGACGGACAGCATCTTGGCGATCGCCACCTTCTGCTGGTTTCCGCCGGACAGCGACGACACCTGCTGGCCGACATGGCCGTACTTCAGGTTCAGCCGTGCGCCGAGTGTCTCGGCCTGATCGGCCTCCGCCCGCTCATCGATGATCCCGCCCCCTCTCGCGACCTGTTCGAGCTTGAGCGCCGACACGTTGGACGCGATCGACATGTCGAGAAACAGTCCGTCGCCCTTTCGATCCTCCGAGAGGTAGACGATCCCCGCAGCGATGCTGTCGGCATAGTGCCTCAGTCGCAGCCGCCGGCCGTGCAGCGTCACCTCCCCCGAGACCTCGCCTTCGAGACGACAGAGACCTTTGACGATTTCGCTGCGCCCTGCCCCGATAAGCCCGGCCAGACCGAGAATTTCGCCCCTTCGGAGCGAAAACGACACGTCGCTGAAACGGCTGCGCTCGGTCAGCCCCCGCACGTCGAGGATGATCTCGTCGGACTGTTCCTCGGCGGTCAGCTTGGGCGGATACAGGCTGTCGATCACCCGCCCGACCATGGCGCGGACGACGTCTCCGGGCGTGGTCTCAGCGACGTTCATGGTGGTGATGTACTGCCCGTCGCGCAGGACGGTAACGCGATGGCAGTTCTCGAAGATTTCGACCATTCGGTGCGAGATGTAGATGATGGAGATGCCTTGCGCGGCCAGCTTGCGCATGATGTCGAACAGCACCCGGGACTCGCGCTCGGTGAGCGCCGCGGTCGGCTCGTCGAGGATCAGCACCCGGCAGTCGAGCGTCAGCGCCTTGGCGATCTCGACCAGTTGCTGTTGGGAAATCGGCAGCGTGCCCACCAGCGCGGCGGGATTGATGTCGCCCAGCCGATGCAGGATTTCGCCTGCGCGTCGTTCCAGCGCACGATAATCCATCAGCGGCGATCGGCTGGTGTTCGTAACGCCCATGAAGATGTTCTCGGCCACGGTGATGTCCGGGCACAGTGCAATCTCCTGATGGACGAAGCCGATGCCGAGCTTCTGCGCCATGGCAGGCGACGTGATGTTGATCGGAACGCCGTCGAGCCGGATTTCGCCACTGTCGGGCTTCAGGATGCCGTCGACGATATTCATGAGCGTCGACTTGCCGGCGCCGTTTTCGCCCGCAAGCGCATGGATTTCGCCGCGCCGTAGTTCGAAGTCCACGCCGCGAAGCGCCTTGATGGGACCGAACGATTTGGTCAGCTTCGTGATCTTCAGAATCGGGTCGTCGCGATCGACGGTCGACATTCCGTTGGCCCTTGATTGTGCGGTAGGAACCGGCATCCGCACGGGCTTGCGCGCGGATGCCGTCTCGGATGGCTGACGACGTCAGCTTGGATCGCGGCCCTGCATGTAGGCATTGAGGTCGAAGGAGTCGGCGTTCTCCTTCGTGATGACCGCAAAACCGTTGTCGATGAACGGGATTTGCATGGGATTGTAGCCCGACACCTTGTAGTCGTTGAACGGGTCGAACAGGTCGGGGCGGGTCGCCAGGAACGTGGCGATGAAGCCCATGAAGCCCTGAACGCCCTGATTGGGGTTGAGCGACATGTGGATGTTGCCGGCCTTGATGTGCTCGAGCGTGGTCGGCGTGACGTCGGCGTGCATGATCAGCACCTTCGCCTTGGCCTCCAGCACGGCAGCCACCGCACCCTCGGCCGACCCCGCCTCCGGGATCCACATGGCGGCGAGGTTGGGGTTGGCCTGGAGGATCGAGGCCGTGGCACGATAGGCTGCGTTGGAATCCTGGTTGGTCGCCTGGCGACCGACCAGCTTCATGTTGGGATAGTTCTTCTCGAAATAGGCGATCAGCGCCGTCACGCGCAGATCGTGGTTGCTCTGCCCCGGATTTTCCAAGACCGCGTATTCGGCGCTGTCGCCCACCTGCTTGACGATTTCCTCGGCCGCGAACTTCGCCTCGGCGAGATTGTCGGAGGTGATGTAGGCGGTCCGTTTCGAGTTGGGCGAATCGGCCGCGAAGGTGACGACCGAAACGCCGCTGTCGATCGCCCGGTCGATCGGCTCGATGAACGGATCGGACTGCATCGGATGCAGGAGAACGCCAGACGGGCTCTTGACCAGATCCTGCTCGAACGACGCGATCTGCTTTGTGATGTCGTAGTCGGGCGTACCCGAAAAGACCGTTTGGCAGCCCATCGCAGCGGCTGCCTGCTTGAAGCCCTGATAAACAGGAACCCAGTAGGGATGCGCCGAAACCATCACGTTCATGATGAAGGTCTCGCCCGGTTCGCACTGGAACTTGCTCTGTGCATTCGCCGCACCCGTCGAGGCGAGGACAGCCGTCGTCATTGCCGCGGCCAAGGGCCCGGCCAGTCGGATTTTTCTCATTGTCTCCTCCACTTTGGCTCTTGCCGCCACCCCGATGCTGCCAGCAACGCAAGATGTTTGCAAGAAATTTCACATCGCGAATATTGTCGCGACGACCCGAATACAATCAGCGGGCCATACGGCTGTCAAGCACATGTGAACGAAATCGCGGACAATGAAATTTCTTGCAGCCAATAGTCGGGGCGGCTCCAGCAATGGCGTTGGTCGTCCCTGACGGCTTGAGAGCCAAAGCTGGCGAAAGTCCAGCCGCGGCCACGCGGCGCTCGTCCGGAAGGGAGATGGCCGCATATTGCCCTGCGCCATGGGCTTCAGGTCATCGCCTTAGCCGTGAACGCCTTGAGCGTTGCCAGATCGGCAATGGCCGGTCCTAATCTTTCTACTTTATTCGAACGACCGGACGCCACATCATCTGCCCCGACCCGAGAGCTAAGCCGGCGCACGGGAACGCGCCAGGGTCCATCAACGGGAGATCGACATGCCTGAATTCCGCAGCACGCGCCGTCAATTCCTCCAGACTGCCGCCACGGTCGGCGGTCTGGTCGCCACCCACAGCCTGATCAACGTCACGCGCGCTTCCGCGCAATCGCCTGCCAAAGTCAACATGCAGCTCGGTTGGCTCGCGTCCAACGGCATTCTGGGCGAGGTCGTCGCCAAGGCGAAGGGCTTCTATGCCGAGCAGGGTGTCGAGCTCGAGATCACGGCCGGCGGTCCCAACGTCGACGGCGTGGCCAGCGTCGCCTCCGGTCAGGCAATGGTGGGACAGACGTCCTCCAGCCCCTCCGTCATGCTCGCCCGCTCCGCCGGCATTCCCATCAAGGCGATCGCGGGCGGCTACCAGAAGCACCCCTTCACCTATTTCTCGCTCGCCAAGGACGCCATCCGCGAGCCGAAGGACATGATCGGCAAGACCATCGCCACACAGCCGACGGCCTATATCCTGGCGCGCGCCCTTCTGGCCAAGAACGGTATCTCCGAAGACCAGGTGACGCTCGTCAACATGGGCGCCGACATGAACCAGCTCCTCACCGGCCAGGCCCAGGCCGTCACCGGCTGGCTCACCAACACCAATGCACTGAAGATCCTGGGCGACGACCGCGTCGACATGATGCTGTGGGACACCGGCATCCAGCTCTATGCGAACGTCTATTTCGCCAACGACAAGGCCATCGCCGAGACGCCGGACGTGCTGGCGAAATTCATCACCGGTTCTGCGATGGGCTGGGGCTACGCCAAGGAAAATCCCGAAGAGGCCGTCGAGATGCTGGTCGCCGCCTACCCGAACCTCGACAAGGCGAGCGAGCTCGAAGCCGTCAAGCCCGTCCTGGAGTTCAGCTTCGGCGAAACCACCAAGGCGGATGGATGGGGCACGATGAACCGCGCCAACTGGGAAGCGCAGCTCAAGACCTATGCGGATCTCGACCAGTTCAAGGGCTCCGTGCCGACGGTCGACGACATCATGACGCTGTCGATCCTCGAAGCCACCGCCGACATCCGCAAGAAGGTTGGCTGAGGTCATGAACGCGAGCGCGCTGGCCCGATCGGCCGCCATGCCCGCGGCATCCGAGGACAAGGCGAACGTGGCGGTTTCGGTTCGCGACGTCGACGTCGTGTTCGGCGAACGGGACAGCGCCGTCACGGCGCTGTCGGGGGTGTCGGTCGACATCCCCGCCGGCTCCCTCGTCACCATGCTCGGGCCGTCCGGCTGCGGAAAATCCACCCTGCTGCGCGCCATCGCCGATCTCGTGCCGCTCAGGTCGGGCGAGATCACCGTGCTGGGCAGGTCGCCGGAACAGGCCAGGCGCGAGCGCAACTTCTCCTTCGTCTTCCAGGACGCCACACTGCTTCCCTGGCGCAACGCCATCGACAACGTCCGCCTGCCTCTCGAGGTTGGCGGCGGCGGATCGGCCCACGCCGAACCCGCCGAACTGCTCGAGCTCGTGGGCCTCAAGGGACGCGAGAAGGCGCTTCCGTCCGAGCTCTCCGGCGGCATGCGGCAGCGCGTGGCAATTGCCCGTGCTCTCGTCTCGCGTCCGAAGATTCTCCTGATGGACGAGCCCTTCGGGGCGCTTGACGAAATCACGCGTGACAAGCTCAACGAGGAACTGCTCCGGATTTGGCGCGAGACCGGCACGACGATCATGTTCGTCACCCATTCGATCCCCGAAGCCGCCTTCCTCGGCCAGCACGTGCTCGTGCTCGCCTCCCACCCCGGCCGCGTGAAGGAGTTCGTGACGGTCGACCTTCCCGCGCAGCGCCACCTCGCCATGCGCGACACGCTCGAATTCGTGCAGATCACGGCGCATCTGCGCCGCCTTCTGGAGGAATGCTGATGGCCGACGTCGCACATCGATCCGCTGCCCTGCCGCAGAACGGTTTCTTTGGCTTCGCCGACCGTTTCCGCGACAAGCTGCCGGCGCTGCTGGCCGTGATCGGGCTCATCGGAAGCTGGCAGTTCGTCGTGTGGGCTTTCTCGGTGCCGACCTACATGGCGCCCGGCCCGTTGGACGTGCTGCGATCCTTCCGCGACGACGGCTGGACGCTGTGGAGCAATTTTTGGCCGACGCTGTTCGAAGCCGTGCTCGGCTTCATCTTCGGCAACCTCATCGCCATCCTTCTGGCAATCTGGTTCGTCCACTCGCGGACCGCCGAAAAGGCCTTCTATCCGATCGCCGTCTTCATCAACACGATCCCGATCATCGCGGTGGCGCCGATCCTCGTCCTCATCTTCGGCAGCGGATACCTGCCCAAGATCATCATCGCCGCGCTGATCTGTTTCTTCCCGACGCTGGTCAACATGGTGCGCGGCCTGAAGGCGGTCACGCCCGCCACGCTCGACCTGATGCGGGTTCTGTCCGCCTCGCAGTCCGAGATCTTCTGGAAGGTACGCATCCAGAGTTCCCTGCCCTTCCTTTTCGCCGCGCTGAAGATCGCCAGTACGACCTGCGTCATCGGCGCGATCGTGGCGGAGTGGATCGGCTCCAATTTCGGGCTTGGCGCGCTGATCATCGAAGCCACCTACAATTTCCGCTCGCCGTTGCTCTACGCGACGGTCTTCACGGCGGCCTTGCTCGCCGTGATGCTCTTCACCCTCGTCTCGATCGCCGAGACGCGCCTCATCAGGTGGAAGGCGTCCGACGTCCACTGAGACGGGACGGCCTGCCAAACGAAACCGGAGGAACATCATGGTACCCGTGACCATCAAGGAAGCCGCGCGCGAAGCGAAGGTGGCCGACCGCTCTGACGTCGTCGTGGTCGGCGGCGGACCGGCCGGCATTTCGGCGGCGGTATCGGCTGCACGCAACGGCGCCAGCGTCACCCTGCTCGAGCGCTATCCCTATCTCGGCGGCCTCGCCTCCGGCGGCATGGTGCTGGTGCTGGACGACATGCACAATGGCGAGGAAGTCACCGTGCGCGGCATCTGCATGGAGATGATCGACCGGATGCGATCCTGGGGTCTGTGCGTCACCCCGCCGGAAGAGGATCTGAAGCCGGGCGTCCGCGAGACGGAGGCGATGTGGCGCAAATGGGCGCGCTGGGGCCTGTTCGATTTCCATACGCAGACGATGCCGCACCCCGCCTGCTTCGCCGCCGCCTTCGATCCCGACGCCTTCAAGCGCGCCTCCTACGCCGTCATCGGCGATGCCGGCGTCAAGCTACGCGCGCATTCCTGGTTCTCCTCCGCGATTGTCGAGGACGGCGCCATCAAGGGTGTGGTCTGCGAGACCAAGGAGGGCCGCCAGGCTATCCTCGGCGACGTGGTGATCGATGCGACGGGCGACCTCGACGTCGCGTCGAGCGCCGGCGCGAAATCGCAGGAGAGCTCGTTCATCCTGACGACCGTCTCGCGCTGGGGCGGTGTCGACACCGATCGCGCCGAGGCTTTTCAGTTCGAGAAGCTGGAGGAGTTCGCGAAACTCGACCACGAGGCCAAGCGCATCATCGGCGGCTGCTGGAATTTCTGGTGGCTGAAGACACCGCTGCCCGGCGTGGTGTGGCTCAATTGCCCGCACGTGCCCAAGCTGCACGGGCTGAAGGTCGCCGACTTGACCGCGGTCGAACTCGAAGGCCGCGCCCGCATGGAGCGCCTGATGACCTTCGCCCGCGAGAACATGCCGGGCTTCGAGAGGGCCTATGTCGTCGACTTCGCGCCGCAGACGGGCGTGCGCCAGACGCGCATGCTGGAAGGCGAATACGTCGTGACCAAGGACGACGTGATGCAGCGCCGCCATTTCGCCGACACGGTTTGCCGCGGCCGCGACTACTACACGCCTTACCGCGCCATGCTGCCGCGCGAGGTCGACCAGCTGATCGTCGCCGGCCGGCACTATTCCGCGACGCCGCAGGCGCAGAAGTCGAGCCGTGAGATCCCGCCTTGCATGGCCATGGGCGAGGCGGCCGGCATCGCCGCCACCGTCGCGCTCAATGCCGGCGTCAAGGTCCGCCATGCTGACGTGGCGGCCATCCAGCGCCAGATGCGCGCGCAGGGCGCCGATCCGGGCGACGTGCCGTCCGAAAACGCCATGCTTCTGGAGGCCGCGGAATGAACCACCTCCCGCTCGACGGCATCAAGGTGATCGACTTCACCCAGGTGATGATGGGGCCGTGCTGCACCCAGATGCTCGCCGACTATGGCGCCGACGTCATCAAGATCGAGAAGGACAAGATCGGCGACCTGTCGCGCTGGTCTCTGGGCTCGGACCCGGACGGGTTGAACAACCCGATCTTCTGCTCGCTCAACCGCAACAAGAAGAGCGTCGCGCTCGACCTGAAGTCGGACGAGGCGAAGACGCAGGTGCTCGAAATCCTCGACGGCGCCGACGTCGTCGTCAGCAATTTTCGTCCGGGCGTCATGGAGCGGATGGGCTTCGGCTACGAGGACCTCAAGGCGCGCAACCCCGGCATCATCTTCGCCATCGGCTCCGGTTTCGGGCTCGAAGGTCCCAACGTCCACAAGGGCGGCCAGGACGTTCTGGCCCAGGCGATGACCGGCGTCATGGCGCGCAAGTCCGACGCGTCGCTGCCCACCGCCATCTACTCCACCGCGCTGTGCGACTACTCCGCCGGCATGCATCTGGTCCAGGGCGTGCTGCTGGCACTCCTGCAACGTCAGAAGACCGGGCTCGGCCAGGTTGTCTCCGTCTCGCTCTACAACTCCATGCTCGCCATGCAGATGCAGGAAGGCGCCGCCCACATGATGCGCGGCAAGGACCTGAACTGGGGCGCCTTTCCGCTGACCGGGGTCTTCGAGACCACCGACCGGCCGATCGTCATGGTCGGCGCCTTCAAGCAGAACCCGCTGCGCGACATCTGCGAGGCGCTGGAGATCGACGACTTGTCGACCGAGGAGCGCTTCGCCGATCTCGACCGGCAAATGGAGCACAAGGCCGAGCTCCAGGCCGTGTTCCGCAAGCGCTTCGCCGAGATGGGATGCGATCACTGGCTCGCCCGGCTGGAGAAGGTCGATATCCTCTGCGCGCCGGTGCGCACGCTGGCCGAGGCGCTCGAGGACGAACAGACGCTGGTCAACCGCATGATCCTCGACGCCGGCTACACGCCGGCGGGCCCGATCCGGCTGATCGGCAGCCCGATCGACATGTCGGCGGCCCCGGTCGCGGTCCGGCAGGCGCCGCCGCGTCTCGGCCAGCACAATGACGAGGTGCTCGGCACCCTCTCCGGCGAGCGTCTCAGGGGCGTGGCATGAGCGTCCGGCTCGACATTGCCGACCGCGTCGCGCGTGTCGTCATCGATCGCGCCGATCGGCTGAACGCCATCGATCCGGCTCATGAATCCGAACTCGAGGCCGCCTGGCAGGAACTCGAACGACGCCGCGACATCTCCTGCATCGTCCTCACTGGTGCGGGTGAAAAGGCCTTCTGCGTCGGCGCCGACATGAAGGACGTCGGCAAGTCGGGACTGGAATACTGGGCCGACGCGCGGCCATATGGCTTCGGCGGCATCGCCTATCGCCGCACGCTGGACATCCCGGTGATCGCGCGCGTCAACGGGTACGCGCTCGGCGGCGGCTTCGAGATGGTGCTCGGCTGCGACATCGTGGTGGCTTCCGAGAAGGCTCAATTCGGCCTGCCCGAGGGACGGGTCGGGCGCATGCCGCTCGACGGCGGCATGGTGCTGCTCCAGCGCAAGATCCCGCACAATCTCGCCATGGGTGTCATGCTGACCGGCCGCCGTTTCTCGGCTGCCGAAATGGCCGGCTTCGGCATCGTCAACGAGGTCGCGCCGGCCGACCAGCTGGACCGGGTGGTGGACCGCTGGGTGGCCGACATCGTCGCCAACGCGCCGCTCTCGCTGCGCGCCATCAAGCAGACGGTCAATCGCACCGGCCACCTTTCTCCGGCCGAGGCTCAGGCGCTGCGGACCCCCGCCCTGGTTGCCGCGCTCGCCAGCGAAGACGCCACCGAGGGTGTGCGCGCCTTCAACGAAAAGCGTGCGCCGGTCTGGAAGGGACGTTAGGCTCGCCCTGACCATCATCAGGAGGAGCGACCCGCCATCATGCATGCCGCCGTCTTGCGCTACTTCGTCGCCGTGGCGCGCGCGGGCTCGATCCGCAAGGCCTCGGAGGAACTGCACGTCGCCAGTTCCGCCGTCAGCCGCCAGATCCAGAAGATCGAGGACGAACTCGGCACGCCCTTGTTCGAGCGGCTTCCGAGCGGCCTGCGCCTCACCCGGGCCGGCCAGATCGCGCTGCGCCACGCACGCGAGACGCTTCACCAGTTCGACATCATGCGCGGCGAGCTGGGCGACCTGAAGGGCAAGAAGACCGGTCGCGTCCATATCGCCTGCCTCGACAGCCTCTCGGTCCAGTTCCTGCCCGAACGGGTGATGAGTTTCCACCAGCTTCACCCGGCGATCGACCTCAGGATCCGCAACGACAACTACAGCCAGATATTCGGCTTCGTCGCCGACGGCGATGTCGACGTGGGCATCACTTTCGATCTCGCCCGACCCGAAGACATCCGCCGCGTCGCGGGCGTGCCGATGCCGCTGATGGCCATGGTTTCGCGCAGCCATCCTCTGGCGAGGTCGAAGTCCGTCACCCTTCAGGAGTGCGCGCAGTTCAATCTGCTCCTCCAGCTCGACAACGAGGTGATGAGCTCGATGATCTCCATCGAACTCGCAGCTCTCGACCGCACCGGCCGCACGCTCGTCGCCACCAACAACCAGATGATGCTGAAGCCGCTCATCCTGGCCGGTGTCGGCGTCGCCTTCTTTACGCCGATCGGCCTCCTGAACGAACTGCGCGACGGCAGCGTCGTGGCCCTGCCGATCGCCGGTTCCCGTCTCCAGGAGCTGGAAATCTCCGTCATGGTTCCTCGCAACCGTCCCTTGACGGGCGCCACGCAGGCTTTCGTGGACTATATCGCGGCCGAACTGGTCGCCTACAGCAAGGACATCCACGAGGTCTTGAACCGATGAGCGTGACCATCGCCGTCGAGCGCTATCTGCCGACGCCGGGACATGCGCCCGCATTGCGCGACGTCGTGGTCACGGCCGGCGCCGACGGCCTGGCCGTCACCGGCAACAGCGTCGCCGGCCCTGGCCTGCTCGCGCTCCCCGCCCCCGTCAACGCCCACGACCACGGCTACGGCATCCGGCCCTTCGATTTCGGCGGCCTGGACGATGCGCTGGAACCTTGGATCCCGTTCATGCGGCTTCGCCCGCCCACGGATCCCTACCTGGAAGCACTCGTCGCGTTCGGCCGGATCGCCAGATCGGGTTGCGGCGCGACGATGCACTGCCACAATTCGCTCAACGTGGCGACGCTGGTCGACCAAGCGGGCCACGTGGTTCGGGCGGCGCGCGATGTCGGCATCCGGCTCGGGCTGTCCTGCCCCCTCCTCGACGATTCGCCCTTCGTCTATGGCGGGCTTCCGCAGCTGCTGCCGGGCCTTTCCGCTGCCGACTGCACGCGGGTCGAAAGTCTCGCGCCAACCTACGCACCGATCGCGGAGCAGATTGCCGCTGTCGACGCCATCGCCAAGGCGCATGACTCCGAGATGGTCGACGTTCAATACGGCCCGATCGGCCCGCAATGGGCGAGCAACGCGCTCCTCGAAGCCATTGCCGACGCATCGGCGCGCACCGGCCGGCGGATCCACATGCACCTGCTGGAAAGCCCGCGCCAGCGCGCATGGCTCGACCGCAGGTTCCCGCAAGGGGTTGTGAAGTTTCTCGACGAGATCGGCTTCCTTTCGCCACGGCTGGCGGTGGCGCATGGCGTGCAGCTCCGCCGCGACGAATGCGAACTGCTGGCAGAGCGCGGCGTCATCCTCGCCAGCAATCCCTCGGCCAACTTGCGCCTGCGCTCCGGCGTCGCACCCATGGAGGCGATCCGCGCCGCCGGGCTTTCCTGCGCCATCGGTCTGGACGGAACGGGCTTCGACGACGACCAGGACATCTGGCGAGAGATGCGCCTGTTCCATCTCCTGCATGGCGGACGCGGGCTGGAACCAGCGATCCCGACGACCGGGATTTTCGACGCCGCGATCCTGCGCGGTGCCGCCGTCGTCAACCAGGCGCCGGCCCGCGATCTCGTGGTCGTCGACTACGCCGCCATGGTGGAAGACGCCATGTTCGATGACCTCGACGAGGCGCAGATGCTGCTCGGCCGCATGACAGCCGGCCAGGTGCGCGGCCTTGTCGTCGGCGGTCGCACGATCATCGAGAGCGGCCGACTGGTCACGGTCGATTTCGAGGTGGCGCATCAGGAGCTGGTCGCGCAAGCGCGCGCCGCAGCCGCGAAGCTCGGTCACCAGCGCGACAATGCCCGTTTCCTGTCGGAAGTGGTCCGGCGGCACTACGCGGACTGATCGCCGGGCGGTCGAGTCCAGCCGGCCACGAGCGGATGATCCAGTTCCGTCCTGCGGGTCATGTCCCAGCCGCCGGGGGAGTGCCAGCCCGTCACCTCGTCCCCGAAAAAGTCGCGGTTGACCGCTTCGAACGGCTTGTGGTGCGGCTTCATCTCGCCGTCCCAGACAATCGCATCGACCGGGCAGATCGACAGGCAGAGCCCGCAATTGATGCACTCGTCGGGATGAATGTAGAACATCCGGCCGCCTTCGTAGATGCAGTCGACGGGACAGGCGGCCGTGCAGGCGCCGTCCTTCACGTCGATGCAGGGCTCGGTGATGATGTAGGCCATCGCGCCTGTTCGGTCTCCTCAACGCGAAGAGTGTTGCAGCCGTGGGCGTTCCAAACAATCATCGATTGTCGTCCTCTGCGTTGCCAAAAAGGCAGCGGAACGGACCCTCGCTAAGGCGTCTCGTAGCCGGTCATCTCCAGGTACCCGCGGCCGTCGTGACTGCCGCTCACGACCACCGACCCCTCCCAGTAGGAGACGGCCAGGTCCATCCAGGCCTGGCTGTTCAAGGCGGCCACCGTCACGTCCAGTCCCCGGTCCGCCAAGGTCACGCGCCAGCGGGTCGGAACGTCGCGGCCAGCGACCCGGCTCACCTCGAGAGGTGTCGCCTCCAGCGCGCCGTCGCCATAGGGCGTCGCCGTGCCGTCGGCCTCGATCCACGTCGCGGACGTGAAATCGCCGCCGGTCTCGTCACGCAGCCGAAAGCCCATCAGCTTGTCGCCGCTCGCAAAGGACAGCGAAAACCAGTCCCAGCCCGACTGGTTCTCGCCAAGCGGCTGCGACGACCATTCCCGGTCGAGCCAGGCGGAGCCGCGCACAGGCACCTCGCCCTCCGGCAATGTCAGCGTGCCCTCCACCTCGAAGAAGGGCTGCGAATAGTAGTGGCTCGCCTGTCCGGCCGCGGACTTGACCGAATAGCCGTCCTGGCCATGGAAGACGAACGGGCCATTGGCGCGCATCGTGACGTCATAGGCGAAGTCCTTACCCGTCGCCGACAATTGCACCGAGCCCAGGAGGTCGCCCGCCATCCGCCAGTCGTCGATCCAGGCCTCGAAGGGCGCTGCCGTCACGCCGGCTTGCCCGGTCCCGCCGCGCCCGAAGCGCTCGGCGGCCTTGTGCATCGTGGCGCTCGTCACCGCCGCATGACCGAACCACACTTGCGGGCTCCCCCAGCCTTCTGCCTCCCCTGGCTTCAGCCCGGAGCGGAACAGCGTCCACTGCAGGCCGTAGGCGGTGCCGTCCGGACCCTCCAGGTTCGCGGTCAGGTACCACCACTCGATCCGGAAATCGGGATGCGCCCCATGATCCTGCGGGAAGGCGAAAGCGTATCCGGGCTGCGGCATGGCAAATCCGTCGGCATCTGTGCCGAGCCCGGCGAAACCCTGCGCGAGGGCCGCACCACCGCCGACGAGCCAGAAGAACAGGAGGAGCGAGCGGAGCTTAGCGTTCATGGGCAAAGACCTTGAGCAGGCTCGCCGGCTCCATGCGCGACAGTCGCCACGCCGGCCACGACGCCGCCGCAGCCGCGGCGACGAGCGTCAGCAGAACCAGTTGGGCATATTCGAACGGGAACAGAAACATCGGCAGTTGCCAGCCGAAGGCTTCGACATTGACGACGGCGAGCAGCACCCAGGCCAGCAGCAGACCAAGCGGTATGGCAAGCACTGCGGTCAGGAGCGCAAGCAGCACCGTACGCAGCACTTCCAGCCAGGCCAGTCGCCGTTGCGTCACACCCATCGCCCAGACAGGAGCCAACTGCGGGAGGCGCATTGCCGCCAGCGTCAGAAGGCTCATCAGGATGGAGAAGGCTGCGACCGCCAGCGTCAGCACGTTGAGCGCTCCCGTGACCGAAAACGTGCGCTCGAACACCGACAGCGAGAACCGCTTGATGGCCACCTGGTCGATGATCGACGAGGACGGCAGGCCGAACGCCTCGACGAGTGCACGGCGCAGTGTTTCGGCATCCTCCGTCCGCAGCCCGAACCGCGCCGGCAGGACCGAAGGATGGGCTTGGCGGAACAAGGCTTCGGCGACGATCGCCTGGCCGATCGGATTGCCGTAGTCGCCGACGATGCCTGCGATGGGCAGCGTTGTGCCCGGTGCAACCGCCAGGCTGTCGCCGAGCCGAAGGCCAGCACGTCGGGACAGCTGCTCGTTGACGATCACTGCTTCACCCTTCGCTACCTGATCCCAGGCATCGGGGGCAGCTTCGAGGAAGCGCCAGTTCTCGCGATAGGTCGCGCCAACCCGCGCGCCGTAGAGTTCGGCCGGCAGGCCGGCCAGTTCGGTCTCGACCGACAGGATCGGCAGAACTTCGTCGGCGCGCGCTTCGAGGAAGCGTTCCAGCGCCACTCGGTCCCGAACGGCTGCCGCATCGACATAGAGTTCGGCCGACAGGCGCTGGTCGAGGAACCCGACGAAGGTCAGGCGGAAGCTCGACACCATGGTGGACACGCCCACATTCGCGGCCATGGCGAGCAGCAACGCCATCAGCGCCAGGCTGAGGCCGGGCAGTTGCTGTCGGCTGTCGGCCCAGAACCATAGCGCCAGCACGCCCGATGACCAGGACTGCCCTACCTTGAGGATCAAGGCGAGACAGAGCGGCAGGGCAAGCGCGCCGCCGAGGAACAGGCATGCCAGGATGCCGAAGCCCGCCACCAGACCCGCCCCCTGCAAGGACAGCAGGACGGCCAGCGCGAAAAGGCCGATTGCCGCCGCCCCCTGGAGCGGTCGCCCGCGACCCGATGCGACGGCCCAGGCTCTGCCCCCGGCGCTGGCCAGGATCGGCATGCGCGAAAGGCGCCACAGCGCGCCGGCTGCTGCCACGAGCGCGCCGCCAATGGCCATGGCGAGGCCCGAAAGCCACCAGGCCGGGCGAATCTGCAAGGTGCCGGCGACATCCGCGCCGTAGAGACCCCGGATCGTCGCCGCGACGTCGGGCAGCAGGACGGCGGCGACGAGGTAGCCGAGCACGATCCCGATCGCCCCCGCCAGCGTCGCCAGCACGACGAGTTCCAGCACCATCAGCACGATCAGCCGGTCCAGTGGCACGCCAAGCGCACGCAGCGTTCGTACCATGCCACGCCGCTGTTCGAAGGCGAGCCCGATCGCCCCATGGACGATGAAGATGCCGACCGCGAAACTCAGGAAACCGAAGGCCGTCAGGTTGAGGTGGAAACTGTCGGTGAGCCGGCCCACATCGCTCGCGCCGTCGGCGCGTTGCAGGACGAGATCCGGCGCCACCTCGGCCAGGGGCCGCTGCCGAATCGGCTGGGCCAGGGCCAGGACGAGCCTGCTGACGAGGCCATCCCGATTGAGCAAGCGTTGCGCGACGGCGATGTCGGTGATCGCCGTCCCGGGCGCAATCGACGCGTCGGAAATCACCGGGTTCGACAATTCGGCGCGCAGCAGTTCGGCGGATTCGGGATGGGCCACAAGGGTTCCCTCTCCCAGGAAGTCGGCGAGATCCCTGCCGGCGATGGCCGCGCTGGCCGCGGTGCCCCCCGGCGCCGTCAGAGGCTCGACACCGACGAGCCGCAGCGTAACCGCCCCCACCCGCAATCGCCCCTCGACGATCGGGCTGACCAGCCATCCGGCACGGCGAAGCGCGACGAACCGATCCTGCGGCATGGTTTCGCCGGCCGCCGGCAACAACTGGTCCAGCTGCCCTTCGCCCAGCGTCGCCGCTGCCGCGTCGTAGCTGGCGCGGGCTTCCGAGTTGATCGCCTGCACCCCCGACCACAAAGCGGTCGCCAACGCCAGTCCGACGACGAGTGTGAGAAACTGCAGGGGATTGCGCGCCCAATGCGAGGCGAGAGCGGCAAGCGTGGCGCCGGTCATGCCACCCGGCCCTGGCTCAGATGAATGTTGCGGCCCAGCTTGCCGGCTAGCCTCGGCGAATGGGTCACCATCAGCAGCGCCGCCCCCGTCTCCGCAACGAGCGCGAGAAACTGGTCCATCACCTCGTCGGCCGTCTTCTCGTCGAGGTTGCCTGTCGGCTCGTCGGCGAGGATGAGCCGGGGGCTGGCGGCAAGCGTGCGCGCGATTGCCACGCGCTGCTGCTGTCCGCCAGACAGTTGTTCGGGGTACTTGCGGGTGTGGGCTTCGAGCCCGAGCGCCACGGTCAACCGGTCGAGGCGGGACTTGTCCACGGCCCCGCCGAGGCGTGCCTGAAAAGCGATGTTGGCCGCAACGTCGAGCGACGGAATCAGGTTGAATTGCTGGAAGACGATGCCGATCTTCGTCCGCCGCAACGCCGCGCGTCGACGATCATCGAGACCGGTCACGTCCTCGCCATCGAGAAGAATGTGTCCCCCGTCGGCGCGGTCAAGCCCCGCGACCAGATGGAGAAGCGTGCTTTTGCCCGAGCCGGACTCGCCCGTCAGCGCCAGGCTCTCGCCCCGGTCCAGCGCCAAGGTCACACCGCGCAGGACCGGCACTGGTCCCTCTGGTCCAGGAAAGGATTTGGTCAGGTCTTGGATATCGAGAAGCATGTGCCCAAGCTATTGCGCGCGGGTCGAATGAAAAGCCGTCAGGCGGCATTTCTTCGGGGGTTGGCCTGGTGTCCGGCTGCATCCGGCGCCGGATGGATAACTCGAAATCACCTGTGGCGTTCCGCAGGCACGGCCAGCCAGATCACGTGGCGCGCTCCACCACCGCCCCGCCGGGCGCGAGCCCGCGTTTCCTCGACGACGAACCCCGCTTGCCCGAGACGGCGGGTAAAACCGGAATCGGGCGCCGACGACCACACCGCAAGGACACCGCCGGGACGCAACGCCGTGCGCGCCGCCGCAAGCCCCGCATGGTCATACAGCGCGTCGTTTGCCTTGCGGCTGAGCCCCTCCGGCCCGTTGTCGACGTCGAGCAGGATCGCGTCATAGGCTCCCTTCGCAAGCCGGATCAGATCGATGACGTCGGTCTCGCGAACGGCGACGCGCGGATCGTCGAGACATCCCTCGAAAACGCCTGCCATCGGCCCGCGCGCCCAGGCGACGACTTCCGGCACCAGTTCGGCGACCGTCACGCGCGCGTCCCTCGGAAGGTCGGCAAGCGCCGCGCGCAAGGTGAAGCCCATGCCGAGCCCGCCTATGAGAATGTGTGGCGCGGCGCGACCGCCGATCCTGGCGCAGGCAAGCCGCGCAAGCGCTTCTTCCGAACCGCTCAACCGGCTGTTCATCAGTTCGTTGGTTCCAAGCATGATGGAGAACTCAGTGCCCCGCTGCTTGAGCCGCAATTCGTCGCCGCCGGGAACGCGGGCGCTGTCGAGGTGGATCCAGGGTATCATTCCCCTTCCATAGTCCGCCGCATCCGCCGCGACAACGCCGCTGCCGTCGACCGGGGAAAGGCATCGGCCGGATTACGGCTTGAACGCAGACGGTCCTCTCGTGCTATTGCGCCGTGTGAAACAAGTCCGCCGGCGTCCAGCGATCACCGGCCGGTTCGGGAGGTGACACGGCGTGCAGGAACTGGATTGCGTACGGGAAGGCGGCCTCCTCCTCCTGACCCTCAATGTGCCCGGCAAGAAGAACGCCCTGACGGATCTTCTGCGCGCCGAGCTGCAAAAGGCGATCGCGGACGCGCAGGACGACGCATCCGTCACTGCCATCCTCCTCAGCGGTGCCGCTGGCAGCTTCTCGTCGGGCGGCGACATCTCTGCCATGACGAGCGACCCCAAGGTCGCCAGGCGGCGCATGGCGATCCTGCACGACATCGCGCGCTTGCTGATCGCCGGGCGAAAGCCCTCGGTCGCGGCCGTGGCCGGCCCGGCATTCGGCGCCGGCTTCTCGCTTGCACTTTGCTGCGACGCCGTCATCGCCGATACCAGCGCGAAGTTCTGCGCCTCTTTCGGCCGCATCGGCCTGCCGCCGGATCTCGCGCTCGGCTGGACGCTGCCCAGCCGCGTCCCGGTCGCGAAAGCGCGGCAGTTGCTCCTGTCGGGTCGGGTCGTGGAGGCCGAGGAAGCCGGTGCGCTCGGCATCGCCGACGAGGTCGTCGAACCCGAGGCCCTCATGGAGACGGCCCGGCGCTGGGCGGCGGACCTGTCGGCGAACCTGCCGGGTCCCAAGGGGCACCTGAAAGCGCTGCTCGCCCTCGACACGCTCGACCGGGTGCTTGCCGCCGAAATGGAGGCCTACATCGCCTGCCTCGCCTCGCAGGAACACATTTCGGCGCGCGAAGCGTTCCTGTCGAAGGGGAAGACGCGGACCTGAAGCGTATCAGCCGCGACCGGCGCGCCGATCGACTTTCGGCTCCATCTGATCCAGCCGGCGCCGAACGATGTCCTCGATCGGCTCGGGCTTGTGGAACAGGTAGCCCTGCCCGAACTGCACGTTCATGTTGGCAAGGATTCCAAGGGTGGCCTCGTTCTCGATCTTCTCGGCGATGACGTCGTAGCCCAGCGAGCGAGCAACGCGGCTGATGGACCAGACGATCTGGCGGTCGAACCGGCTGGTCGGCAGGTTCTCGATGAAGGAGCCGTTTATCTTCAGGCTGTCGACGGGAAACCGCCGCAGATAGTCGAAGGAGGAAAGCCCCGCGCCGAAATCGTCGAGGCTGATCCGGCAGCCATAGCCCCGCGCCTGCCGCACGAACCGCTCCGCCGCTTCGAAGTTCGTGACCGCCGCAGTTTCGGTGATCTCGAACACGACGCATTGCGGGCTCGCGCGGCAATCCTGGACGAGGCCGTGCACATAGTCCCAAAGCGTCGCATCGCTCAAGGTCTGCGCCGAAAGGTTGAAGCCGACCGTAAGACCGCCGGGCCGCATGATGTGTCCATGGTCGCGCAGCACCTTGGCGATGATCCAGCGGTCGAGCGCGGCGGCGCGCCCGAAACGTTCCGCGGCGGGAATGAAGACCCCCGGGGGCACGCTGTTGCCTTGCCGGTCGACCAGGCGCGCCAGGATCTCGAGCTTTTCTCCCGGCTCGGTCGGGCTGGCAAGCGAGCGGATTTCCTGACCATAGAGCCTGAGGCGGCCATCCTCCTTGGCATCGGCGATATCGCCGACCAGCCGCGCCGCGGTCAGCCGGGATACGAGACGGCCTTCGTCCTGGGTGTGCGCGATCAGACAGTTGCGGCCCGCCGATTTCGCGGCGTAGCAGGCATCGTCCGCATGGGCGAGCACGTCGGGCGCGTGCAGCCCCTTTTCGGACACGACGATGATGCCCACGCTGGCGCCAAGGCGGCGGTAGTTCGCGTTGCTGCCGAGATCGGCGCCGCGGATGGCCGCAAGCACGGCCTGCGCGTGCAACTGCGCATCGGCATCTCCGGTGCAGTCCACGATGGCGGCGAATTCGTCGCCGCCCAGCCGCGCGACGACCGATCCGGCCGGCAAACTGTCGACGATGGACCGTGCGATCAGCACGAGTGCGCGGTCTCCTGCGGCATGGCCTGCGAAATCGTTCAGCGCCTTGAAGTGGTCGAGGTCGATGTAGAGAAGCGCGAAAGGCGAAGCCTCCGCCATCACGACGCGCGTTTCGAGAACTTCCTCGAATGCGGATCGGTTGAAGAGCGAAGTCAGAGAATCGTGGCGCGCGGCATAGGCGAGTTCGCGCTGCGTCTTCTGCTCGTCGGTCACGTCGAGCAGCGTGTGGACGAAGCCGCGTGTCAGGCCATCGGCGCGAGAGATGGAATTCGTCGTGCAGCGAACGAGGATTCCCTGCCCGTCGGCGCCTGGAAGCACGATCAGTCCGGCCGCCCGCGCATCGAATTCGGGCAGGCCGACGATCCTCGCATGCTGTGAGAAGAGTTCCTCGCTTTGGCGGCCGATCAAGCTGTCCGCGGCAAGCCCCAGCATCTCCGATGCCGCCGGGTTGGCAAAGGTGATGCGGCCCTCCTGATCGGCACTCACGACACCATCGCTGATGGAGGCCAGCGTCACACGCAGGCGGTGTTCCTCGATCCGCAGTGCTTCCGCCGCCATGACCTCCTCGGTCACGTCGCGCACCGTGCCGACAATGCTGCCATGCGGCGCCGGATCACTGGAAAACCGGGCGAGGGTCTCAAGGTGCCTCACCTCGCCGTCCGGACGCACGATGCGGTAGCGCATCTTTCGATCGCCGTGATCGAACAGCGACAGGTCGCCATGAGTCCTGATCGCCTCTTCACGGTCGTCGGGATGCAGGAAGCCGATCCAGGTCTTGCTCGGGACGGTGCCCTCCTTCGGCGGCAAGCCCATGATCAGGTGCGTATGGACATCCCAGAAGCTGAACTGCGTACCGATGTCATAGTACCAGATGCCAGTGCGGCTGGCCGAAAGCGCCAGCGAGAACCGTTCCTTGACGGCCGACAGCGCCGCCTCGGATGCTTTCTGGCTGCTGATGTCGGTCTGCACACCGACGACCCTTAGCGGGTTGCCCGCCTCGTCGCGTTCAACGACGCCGCCTCGGTCGAGCACCCACACCCAGTGACCCGCCTTGTGGCGAAGTCGCATCTCCACTTCGATCAGGGGCGTTTCACCGCGCAGGTGTCGCTCGCCGGTGGCGATCGAGTTGTCGCGATCCTCGGGATGCATCAGCGTCACCCAGAGATCGCCTGTTTGCGGCAGTTCTCCCGGCTCGTAGCCGAGCATCCGGAACCAGGTATCGGAATAGAGGCAGGTACCGGCGGGCAGGTTCCAATCCCACACGCCAAGACCGGCCCGCTCCAGTGCGTGCGCCCAGACATCCGTACCAAGGGATTGAGACGCGTCGGTCACCCCCATTTCATGCTCCCGGCAATTCGCCTTGTCGTTGCACGGGACCATAGATGATATTCAAGAATGTCAGGTTAACCGCGAAACAGTGCTGCGAACCGGCAAAGTTGCGGGCGACGGCCGGCCTTGGAACGAGTGACCGTTGCTTCCGCGCCGGCGCCCGCGCCGGCGGGAAGGTTCTGAAATGCCGTCGGACGGAATGGACGACGCCTGCCGAGACAGAACGTCAACCGGTCTTGCGCAGCGCTCCTGTCCGCACCGTTTCGTTCGCCCATTCGGTCGAGGCCTTGATGCCGCCGAGCGGAAAGAAATGCACCTGCTCGATGAGACTGCCCGGATTGGCGGCCTTGTGGGCGGCAAGATCGGTCAGTACGTCGGTCGGCTCATAGGGCATCACGAGCTTGCGGATGTCCATGGCGCGGCGCTGGAGCACGCGGATGGACGGACCGACGCCGCACGCCATCGCGAACTTGATCAGCGTCTGCAGCTTGGCGGGGCCGGCGATGCCGACATGGATCGGCAGCGCGATGCCCGCCGCCTTCAGCCGGTTCGCCCAGTCGATGACGGGCTGCGCCTCGAATGCGAACTGGGTCGCGATCGCCATGGCCGCGTCCGTCCGCTCGGAAAAGGCCTGCTTCCACTGCAGTGCGGAATCGACCTGCTTGTAGAACCCGTCGGCATCGATGTCCTTGTTCCCCTCGGGATGACCGGCAACATGCAGGCGCTTGTAGCCGTGCTTGTCGAACAGCCCGCTTTCCATGAGATCCATGGACGAGGTGAGTTCGCCGTGCGGGTTGGTGACGCCGCCCGCCAGCAACAGGGCCTGGTTCACGCCGACGTCGCGATAGCGCAGGATCCAGTCCTCGAGCATGGCCTTGTCGCGGATGATGCGGGCCGGAAAATGCGGCATGACGGGATAGCCGTCACCCGAAAGCCGCGCCGCGGTCTCCACCATCTCCTCGATCGGGGTGCCTTCGATGTGGGCGATGTAGACCCGCGTGCCCCCGGGCAGAAGCGCCTTGAAGTCGTCGATCTTGGCCGCCGTGCGCGGCATGATCTCGATCGAATAGCCTTCGACGAAACTGCCGAGCAGCGCCTCCGAGCCGGCGGCGGGCGTCTCGGGCGATGCTTGTTTGAAAAAGGCCATGGTCTTCCTCCCTTGAGTTCTCATGTATACACGAGGCCGATGGCTGGCCGCAACCCGACTGCGACATGCAGCGACGCAATCCCGCAGATGCGCCCGTCATCCCAGGCCGCAGTTCGCGTCAACGACTGCAGCTCCGTGCCGGGGCAGGCAAATGCATACATGGTGGCGCCGGCCTGATCGAACCGGGGTCAGCCGACTGTCCTTTCGAACATCGACGGCTGGACAATGGCCCCATAATCATGTCCCGCCAACGTGTCGGCGCGCCATCGGATGGACAAAAAGCGACGGGCGGCGGAATGACCCGCCGCCCGCACGCGTTCTGCTGTTGGCACGAGCCGGAAAGGCGGCTCGACCTTATGCCGTTGCCTTCGTGCGCCAGCTGTCGGCGTAGTTGGTGCGCGCCTCGGCGGCGTAAGGCGTCTGCGAGACGCGAACGCGGATTTCGGTCTGCTTGTGCTTCTCGGCCGAGGTCTTGCCGGTCGGCTGCGGCTCGCCCCACTTCATCGTCAGCACGTCGCCGATCTGGACGTCCTGATCGACCACACCCAGCGACAGCATGCAGCGCTCGTTGTAGGAATAGCCATTGAACATCGACATGCCGACCATCTTGTCGCCATGCATGACCATGTCGGCGCTCGTGGAGGCATAGTTCGGCTGCGGGAAGTCGATCCACTTGAAGTGGTCCTCGCCCGGCTTGAAGGCCGACGCGATGACCTTCACGACGTCCTCGGCGTTCCACTCGAAGGTGACCTTCTTGCGGTTCTTCTGGCCCTTCATCTTGAGGAGCGCGTCCTTGCCGATGAAGTCGTTCTTCTTCCAGCCGATGTAGAAGTCGTAGCCGAGCTCGAACGGGTTGACGTAATAGTCCTCGATGTTGTCGGACACGAACGAACCGCCGATCGCGCCGGACGCCTCGTAGCTGTCGGCGCCGAGCCACTCGCGGTAATCCTTGAGCATGCCGTCACCGGTGTAGATGCCTGGCAGCGGCGACGGAATCCAGCCCGATTCCAGCGTGTTGGTGGAATAGGCGCGGCTGCCGCAGCGCACCAGATTGACACCGGCATCCTGCGCCGCCTGGAGAATGGCCGCCAGGATATAGCTCTTGTCCTCGTAGGGGCCCCAGATCTCGAGGCCCGGCGCGCCGGACATGCCATGGCGCAGCGCCTGCACCTTCTTCGAGCCGATGTTGATCCAGTCGACGTGGAAGAACTTGATCTCCTGGATCGGCCCGCCATTCATCTTCTCGAAGATCTTCGGCGCGTCGGGCCCCTGGATCTGGAACCGGTAGTGGGTGCGCAGAACGCGCTCGCCCTCGGGCCGCGACGGCGAGCGGGGATCGTGCTTGATGCGTACGTTCCACTTGCCCCAGGCAGCGCAGAACATCAGCCAGTTGGAGGTCGGGGCGCGGCCGACGAGGACGAACTTGTCCTGGCGCTCGCGGAAGATGATGTGGTCGCCGATGACATGGCCGTTGGGCGTGACCGGCACATAGTGCTTGGCGCGGTTCAGGTCGAAATTTCCGAACGCATTGATGCCGTGATAGGCGAGGAATTCCTCCGCCTGCGGGCCTTCCACGATCAGCTCATCCATGTGGTGCGTCTGGTCGAACAGAACCGCCGACTCGCGCCAGGCGCGCTGCTCGTCACGCCAGTTGGTGAACTCTGGCGCCACAACCGGGTATACATACATGCCGACTTTTGAATTGCGCAGAAGCTCGACGGGGTTGCCCGCCTTCTCCAAAACCGCCTCTAGACTGAATCTGCTCATCTGGGTTCCTCCCATGGTTCGTGGTGCCGTGTATACATGATCTCTGACCCAGCGGGCCGGAAATTGCAAGTGCGGAGTCGCCGCGCGTGCCGGGCGACGAACTCGGAAGTGTCATCGCGAGGTCAGTTTCGACACCGTCCGAGCCGGCTTCCGCCAGACGCCGCCTTAGTCCGCCGCTTTCGTCACGGGCGGCGTACCGTGCGTGTGGAAGCTCTCGATGGTCTTCAACCCCCAGGCCTGGCCCTTCCGGCGATCGGTCTCGGTCCAGACCACCGTCTGCCAGTCGGGATCGAGGATCAGCCTCGCGCCGGCATTGGCGATCTCGACCCGGTTGCCGGCCGGCTCCCAGACGTAAAGGAAGAACGTGCCCTGAATGGCGTGTTTGTGCGGTCCGGTCTCGATGAACACCCCGTTCTCCAGGAAGACGTCGGCGGCGCGAAGGATATCGTCGCGGTGGTCGGCCGCATAGGTGATGTGGTGGAAGCGCCCGCGCGAACCCGAGTGATCTTCGGTGCAGGCCATGTCGTAGCCCTTGTTGTTGACCGTGAACCAGCAGCCCCCGATACGGCCATTGTCGAGCTGGATCAGTTCCGTCACGCGGCTGCCCATGGCCTGGACCATGAAGTCGCGCATCTTCGACACGTCGGTCGCGAGCAGGTTGAAGTGATCTATGCGGCGCGGCGATGCTCCACGGCCGTGGAAACGCTGCGCGACGTTCTTCAGCGCCGGCTTCTCGCCTTGCGGCGCGTCATACTTCACCGTCTCCCAGTAGAGTTCGAAGACGTGTCCGTCGGGTGAATGGAAGCGATAGCTCGGGCCATGGCCGAGATCACCCTCCGTCCAGCCGATGCCAAGGCCCATCCTTTCGATGACCGCCACCCGCCGATGAAGGGCTGCCTCCGACGATGTCCGGTATCCGCAATGCGCCATGCCGGTGGTGTCGGATTTCGTCAGCTTCAACGAATGAAACTCGTAGTCGTCCCACGCCCGCAGATAGACGGAGTCCCCCTCCCGCCCGCTTTCGGTCAACCCGTAGACCCTGACGAAGAAGTCGAGGCTTTCCTCGAACCGGTTCGTCAGAAGCTCGATGTGCCCCAGATGCGCCACGTCGAAACACGGCTCGCTCATGGTCCTGCCCTTTCATCTTTGCGCCCGCGGCGCCCACGTTGCTAGTCCGCGACGAGGTTGAGACCGACGAAGCGGTCGAGCGTCTCGCGATCGGCGAGGAGTTCACGCGACTTTGCCCGATGCGCGATCACACCGCGCTCGATCACCACCGCATCCTCGGTCAGGTCGAGCGCGACCTCCGCATGCTGTTCGACCAGCACCAGCGCCATGCCCTCGTCGGTCGCCATGCGGCGAATGGCGGCGGTCAGTTCCTCGACGATGATCGGCGCGAGCCCTTCCAGCGGCTCGTCGAGCAGCAGGACGTCCGGATTGGTCATCAGCGTGCGCCCGATCGTCAGCATCTGCTGTTCTCCGCCGGAGAGCTGGTTGCCCATGTTGCCCTTGCGCTCCTGAAGCCGCGGAAACAGACCGTAGATCGAGGCGAGGTCCCAGCGGCCCGGCCGCCCGGCGACCGTCAGGTTCTCCTCCACCGTCAGCGACGGGAAGACGTCGCGCTCTTGCGGAACCCAGCCGATGCCGCGGCGCGCCCGCTGGTGAGGCGCAAGCGTCGAGACGTCCTGGCCATGGAACCTCACGCTTCCGCCGGAGAGCGGGAGAATTCCCATGATGGTCAGGATCATGGTCGTCTTCCCGACCCCGTTGCGGCCCAGAAGCGCCAGGCTGCCGCCGACGGGCAAGGCCACCGAGACGTGGTCGAGCACGATGCCTTCGCCGTAGCCGGCGCTGACGTCGGAAAGTCGAGCAGCGGTTCAGCCATGATGCGCCTGCCCCAGATAGACGTCGCGGACACGCTGGTCGGTGCGGATCACGTCCGGTTCGGCCTCGACGAGCACGCCGCCCGAAACCAGCACGATGATACGGCTTGCGAACCGGAACACGAGGCTCATGTCGTGCTCGATGAAGAGCACGGAAATGTCGTCGGGAAGGGCCGCGATGACCGAAAAGAGCTCGGCGCTCTCGCCCTTCGGCACGCCGGCTGCCGGTTCGTCTAGCAGCAGAACCTTCGGCCGCGTGGCGAGCGCGAGCCCGATCTCCAGCAATCGCTGCTGGCCGTAGGCGAGCACGCGCGTAGGCCGCGTGGCGACGTCCGAAAGGCGCAGCTGCACGAGGATGGCCCAGGCCTCCGCTATCGCGTCCTCGTGCGAGGCGAGACTGCGCCAGAACTGCCCGGCCATGCCCATGCGCTCGGTGACGGCGAGCGTGATCGCTTCGATCGGCGTCAGCGCGGGAAACAGCTGGTTGATCTGGAAGGTGCGGGCAAGCCCCGCCTTGACCCGGTCGGCCCGGTCCAGCCGGGTGATGTCTTGCCCGTCGAGCAGGACGCGGCCGGAATCGGGCGCAAGCTGCCCGGTGATCAGGTTGACGAGGGATGTCTTGCCCGCGCCGTTGGGTCCGATGAGCGCGTGTCGCGCGCCGCGCGGTAGCGTGATCGAGACGTCGCGCGCGACCTCCAGCGAGCCGAAGCGCTTGCGCAGGTTCTCGGTACGAAGGGCGAAGGTCTCCGTGCTCATCGCCGGACCCTTTCCCAGATTTGCGCCAGGAAACCGAGAATGCCTTTCGGCATCACGAGGACGACGATCATCAGGAGGATGCCGATCCAGAAGTACCAGTATTGTGGATTGATCCCGGCGAGCTGGTCGCGCGCGACCATGAAGATGATCGCACCGATGATCCCGCCATAGAGGCGACCGGTTCCGCCGAGGATCAGCATCACCACCACGTCGGCCGATCGTTGGAAGGAGAGCACGTCGAGCGCCACTTGCGACGTGGTCTGGGTCAGGAGCGCCCCCGCCACGCCCGCCATGCCGGCCGAGATCGTGTAGATGACCTGCAGCCGGCGCTGGTGCGGCGCGCCTATGGCCGGCATGCGGTTCAGGTTTTCCCGGATGCCGCGCAACGAAAGGCCAAAGGCCGAATTCACGATGCGACGCGCGATCAGAACACCGATGAAGAGCACGATCAGCGTGTAGGAATAGGCCGTGTAGCCCCACAGGTCGTAGTCGAAGGTGCCGAAGATCGGCCAGACCGAGACCCCCTGCAAGCCGTCCGTGCCTCCGGTCAGCCAGCTCATCGAGTTGGCGAGTTCCATCGTCAGCAGTCCGAGCCCGAGCGTGATCATCAGCAGCGCCAGATGCTGGACCCGCACGATGATGAAGCTGACGAGGAAGCCGACGAGGGCCACGAAGGCGCCGGATATCAGAAGGCCTGTCAGCGGCTCGCCCCAGCCGGTCTTGGTCAGCAGGCCCGCCGCATAGGCGCCGAGGCCGAAGAACATCGCATGTCCGAGCGTGATGATGCCGGCATAGCCGAGGATGAGGTCGACGGAGAGCACGAAGAGCGCCGCGATGGCGATCTGGCTCGCCAGCGTCAGGTAGGTTGGAAAGAAGAAGAACGGGATGAAGACGGCGAGCCAGAACGCGACCTCGAACGGGCTCCAGCGGCCCTGGCGCATGATCCAGGCCCTTGCGCCGTCGAGGCCGGTGTTGTTGGCGGACGGATCGGACATGGCGTCAGCGCTTTCCGAACAGGCCGAGCGGACGCCAGAACAGCACGCCCACCATCAGGAGGTAGATGAGGAAGGAGCCGAGCTCGGGCACGAAGTACTTTCCCGCCACGTCGGCGATACCGAGCAAAGCTGCCGCGACGAAAGACCCGCCGATGGAGCCGAGCCCGCCGACGGCCACGACGATCAGCACGTAGATGAGGTAGTGAATGGCGAAGGTTGGATCGAGCCCGACGATCTCGATGGCAAGCGCGCCGCCGAGGCCGGCAAGGCCGCAGCCGAGCGCGAAGGTGATGGCGAAAATGGTGTCGACGTCGATGCCCAGCCCCTGTGCGACGCGCTGGTTATCGACGGCGGCGCGCACCTTGGCGCCGAAACGGGTGAACTCCAGTCCGAAGACGAGCGCCGCGGTGACGACCAGCGCGACCACGATGAGGAAAATGCGATAGATACCGAAGCGCAGTCCGCCGATCTCCACCCAGCCGCGCAGCATGTCGGGGATCTGGATCGGCTGCTGGCCGGTCCCGAAGAGAAAGGTGGCGATGGAGGTCGCCACGAAGACGAGACCGACCGTGAACAGCACCTGGTTCAGTTCGCCCGACCGGTAGAGCCTGCGAAACAGCGTGCGCTCGCAGGCAATGCCGACCACCGCCGCCCCCACGAAGGCCGCGGGCAGCGCGACGAAGAAGGAGAGCCCCGCCTCGCGCGTCACCACGAGTGCGAGGTAGCCGCCGAGCATGCCGAAGGCGCCATGCCCCAGATTGACGAAATTCATCAGCCCCAGCGTGACCGACAGCCCCACCGACAGGACGAAGAGAAGCATCCCGAAGGCGAGACCGTCGAACAGGACGATCAGGAGATTGCCGGTCACGTGAGCGCCGATTTCCGATTCGAGGTCAGGGACTTGGCGTCAGTTGTTCGCGCCGTGCAGCGGATCCTTCACGCCCTCGATCGTATCGATGATCACGTTCTGGAGCGTGCCGTCGACCTCCTGCACCTCGCGGATGTAGACGTTCTGCACGATGTCGCGCGTTTCCGGATCGATCGAGATCGGGCCGCGCGGGCTGTCCCAGGCCATGCCCTTGGCCGCCTCGACCAGCGCATCGCCGGACACGTCGCCATTCGTCTTCTTCAGCGCCTCGTAGATCAGGTGCATGCCATCATAGCCGCCGATGGAAAACAGGTCCGGGCTGCGGCCGTTGTTGGCTTCGCGATAGGCGGCGACGAAGGCGTTGTTCAACGGCTCCTCACGCTCGAGCGTGTAGTGGAAGGTGGTGACGATGCCGAGGGCATTGGCGCCCATGCTCTCCAGGGCCTCGGGATGCGTCAACTCGCCCTGGCCGAAGATTCGCGTCGCCGGCGGGGTCAGTCCGCGCTCGGACAGCGCCTTGCCGATCGCCGCCGGCTGCCCGCCGCCCGGAACGAAGATGTACACGGCTTCGGGGTTCGCATCCTTCACGCGCTGCACGAAGGCCGAGAAGTCGGGATTGGCCACCGGCGTCTTGTCGGCGCCGATGATGCTGCCACCCGCCTCCGTAAAGCCCTGCGCGAACGACTTTTCCGCGTCGTGACCGGGGCCGTAGTCGGCAACCAGCGTATAGGCCTGCTTCACGCCGCCCTTTTCGAAAGCCCATTTTCCGAAGGCATAGTTGACCTGGGGAATGGTGACGGAGGTGCGCACGATGTAGGGCGACTTCTCCGTCACGACGGACGTCGCGGCGTTCATCACCACCATGAGTTTCTTGGCCTGGGTCGCCACGTCGGCGGCGCCCAATGCCTCGGGCGTCAGTGCGAAGCCGGCGATGATGTCGACGCCGTCGCGCACCACGAGTTCCTGCGCCAGGCGCTTGGCGACATCGGGGGCCGGGCCGCCAGTGTCCTTGCGCACGATCTCGATGGTCTTGCCATCCACCATGTTGCCGTTCTGCTGCATGTAGAGCTTGATGCCGGCATCGAGCTGGTTCGCGGCGTCGGCGAAGGGCCCGGAATAGGGCAGGATCACCCCGACCTTCACCGTTTCCTGTGCATGCACACCGATGGACCAGGTCAGACCCGTGGCCACGGCAATGACGAACGTCGTTTTCGTTGGCATCTGTTTTCCTCCCAGAATGCAGCTTAAGCCGATCGTCAGTGTATACACGGGGAGCCCGAAATCAATGGGGGATCATGCGTGACGACGCGAATTCGGTCGCCCATCCGAGATCCGGCCGATCACGGGGAGGCGCTTGCAAAGCGGCAAAAGAAAGTGGGGTCGAGAGGGGCCGGGACCGGATGATCACGCTTCTCCCGGGCGCTAGAACTGCAGCAGGATCGCGAGACACCGATCCGTCGGCCACGTCCTGAATTGCTATAGTGTATACACATTCGCCGTCCATCCGCGAACGTCGCCCGGCGCACGATCCAGTTGAATCATCACGCGAAGTCGTTGAACCGTTTTCTCAGGAAGCCTTCGCGGTCTCGCGGACGGGGACGACATCGACCGCATGCGTGCTCGACTGCGGTCCCGACGTCCGCATCGTCCCCTTGATCGGCGACACGTCGAAATAGTCCCTGCCCTGCGCCACCACCACGTGGTCTTCACCGGCGAACATGGCGTTCGTCGGATCGAACTCGATCCAGCCGAGTTCCGTCCCGCACCAGGCGCGCACCCACGCGTGCATGGCATCGGCTCCCTCCAGCCGCTCCTTTCCCTCGGGCGGAATCGTGCGCAGGAAGCCGCTCACATAGCCGGCCGGAATGCCAAGCCCACGCAGGCAGGCGATCATGACATGGCTGAAGTCCTGGCAGACGCCGTGGCGGTTCTCGAATGCCTCGAGCATCGGCGTCGATACGGTCGTCGCCTTCGGATCGAAGCGCATGTCCCTATGGAGCGCCAGGCCGACCAGCTTGACCAGTTCCAGCACGCTGGGGCGATCGGCGACGAAGGCGCGGGCATAGTCGGTGGTGGCCTGCTCGATCGGAACCCGCGGCGAGGCACCGAGAAAATGGTGCGGCGACGATCCCGCCACGTCGCGCCAGGCGAACAATTCGTCGGCAAGCCTGTCGAGCGACGGCGATATGTCGAGGATGTCACCGGCCTGGCGGCGCTCGACCCGCGACTGCATGGTGTAGACGATCTTGCTGTGCGGACGATCGAAGCCGACCTCCACGCAGGCATTGCCGAAGAAGTCAACGAAGTTGATCCATTCGTCGGGCTTCGGGACGATGTTGAGCGAACCCGCCACCAGCCGCTGCCGACCTGGAACATCCGCTGGCAGCAGCCTCGCGATATGGCGACCGGCATCGGCCGAGAAGTCGTAGCGATAAGCCATGCGCAGGCTGATGTCGTAGAGCATGGGTGAGCGCCCCTATCGCATGTACTTGGCGGAAAAGGCGTCCGAGAGCGCTGCGATGTCGGCGCCCAGCGCCTCCAGTTCGGCCGTGCCGAGCGTCTCGGGAAGCTGCAGTTCCAGTCCCGTCCGCAGCTTCAGCAACGCCCGTCGCAGCGGGGTCAGCGGCTGATGCGGATCCTGGCCCGGCAGATAGTCCAGGTGGCCGGCGATCTCGCCGAACTGGTAGACCACGGAGCGCGGGTTGAGGCTGTCCAGCGCGAGCAGGTCCACCACCGTCGCGCGGTTGGTCGCCACGGCGTAACGGCGTCGATGCGACATCACGCTGTCGCCGATCTCTACCGCCATGTCGAGGCTGCCGTCGGGCGCCTCCTCGTCGGCGAGAACCGCAAGCAGGTTGGCCATCGACAGCGACCGCTCCAGCGAGCGGCCGATGGTGAGAAACCGCCAGCCGGCGAAATGGTACATGTTCTCGTGCACGAGACCCGAGAAACCCGAAAGCTTGCGCAGGAGGATGCTCATCGCCCGCGACATGTCATCGCCGGGCTCCACCGTGTCCTGCATGGCGCGAACGGTCTTTGCGAGATCGGCCAGCGCCATCCACCCGTCGGACGAAAACCGGTCGCGCACGTGACCGGCCGAACGTGCCGCCGAGGTGATCGTGGCGCCCAGCGCGCTCGGCATCTCGTCGGCGCGCGTGACGCCGAGCCCTTCGAGATGCGCCGCACAAAGCTTCAGCAACGGCGTCTCGGCCGTCGACGATTCCGCCAGCCGCACATGATACGCGCGCAAGACCCGGACGAGGTTTTCGGTCCGCTCCACATAACGGCCGAGCCAGAAGAGATTGTCGGCCGCGCGGCTCGGCAATTCGCCAGGTTGCTGGCGCGCGAAGGCCTTGTCGTTGGCGGCATGCATGGTGTCGGACGGCACCGGCTTGTCGCTGACGATCCACACGTCGGCCGCCGTGCCACCCTCCTGCAGGGCAAGGGCCGCCGAGGCGGCGGTGCGGCCGATCCGGGCAAAGCCTCCCGGCATGACCTTCCATCCGTCGCGGGTGCGCGCCAGGAAGACGCGAAGGCTCATCGGTCGCGGCGCGAGCCGTCCGTCGACGAGAGCCGGGGTCGTCGACAGCGTCACCGCTTCCTGCCCGACGAGTTGGCCGGCGCCATGGTCGATCCAGGCCTCTACCGTTTCCCGCATCTCGCGCGTGAAGGCGCCGCCGATCGCCGAAACGTCGTCGAGATCGAAGAGGAGACGGGTCGAGAAGGCCTTGCCGATGGTCATTCGCGCCGCGTTGGCCTTGACGTAGTCGCGCTCCGCCGATTGCCCGCACCACCAGGTGGCCACGTTTGCCAGCTTCAGAGGTTCGCCCAGAAGCGCCCTGCAGATGCGTGGCATGAAGGCGAGAAAGGCGCGCGCCTCCACGACGCCGCTGCCCAGCGCATTGACCAATGTGACGTTGCCGGCCCGCACGGCGCCGAGCAGGCCGGGCGTGCCCAACCGCGAGCCCTCGTTGAGCTCGAGCGGATCGGCCCAGGCAGCGTCGAGGCGACGCCAGAGCACGCTGACCGGCTTCAACCCCGCAATGGTGCGCACCATCAGTTCACCGTCGCGAACGGTCAGATCCTCCCCTTCGAGCAGCATGAGCCCGAGATAGCGGGCAATGTAGGCGTGCTCGAAATAGGTGTCGTTGTGCTGCCCCGGAGTCAGGATACCGATGGGGCTGTCGTCGTTTTCCCTCAGGTCCTGAAGCGTGTCACGAAACGTGCGAAAGAAGCCTGCGAGGCGGTGGACGTTCGCCCGGCCGTAAAGGTCGGAGTAGACACGCGCGGTGGCGATGCGGTTTTCAAGCGCGAAGCCCGCGCCCGAAGGCGCCTGGGTCCGGTCGCCGAGCACCCACCACTCGCCATCCGGACCACGGCCGAGATCGAAGGCAAGATAATGCAGGAAATGGCCCGATCGCGGCACGACGCCGACCAGCGGGCGCAGCCACTCCTGGTTGCCGGCGACGATTGCCGGCGGCAGGTGGCCGTCCCTGACGAGACGGTTCTCCCCGTAGAGGTCCGCCACGAGCAGTTCGAGCAGATCCGCGCGCTGGACGAGCCCCGCCTCGAGCGCCGTCCATTCGCGCTCGTCGATGAGGACGGGCACATGGCTCAGCGGCCAGTCGCGCTCGATCGCCTGGTCGCGCCCGTACTGGCGGTAGAACACCCCGGCATCACGCAGGTACTGGTCGCCGCGCGCGATCCGCTCGGCCAGTTCCTGCGGCTGCATCGCCGCCAGAGCCTCCAGATAGGCGCGCCAGACAGGCCGGATGGCCCGATCCGACCCCAGGAGTTCGTCGGGAATCGTGTCGGACGTCCGGTAGCCGGCGAGCAACTGGGCGATCGGATCCTGGCGGGCGGGTTCGACCTTCACGGCCATGACATCAGATCCCCGGCGCGCGCCTGAGGTCGAGCGTCATGGGGAATTCGGGGTGCGGGGTTTCCGGCTGGGGCATATAGGCCCCCGGTGTGTGACCGTGCGCCTCGAAGCGCGCGAGCCGTCGCGCCTCCGCCTCGTTGGCATTGACCGGAAAGGTCTCGTAGTTGCGGCCACCCGGATGCGCGACATGGTAGACGCAGCCGCCGATCGCCCGGCCGCTCCAGCTGTCGAAGACGTCGAAGGTCAGCGGCGCGTTGATCGGCAACACCGGGTGCAGGGCCATGGCCGGCTGCCACGCCTTGAAACGGACCCCGCCGACAGACACGCCGCCCGTCGAGGTCTTGGCCAGCGGCACGCGGCGGCGATTGCACGCGACGAGATAGCGCTCGGGGTCGGTTGTCGTCAGCTTCACCTGCATGCGCTCGACGGAACTGTCGGTGTAGCGCACGGTGCCGCCGATCGCGCCGGTCTCGCCCAGGACATGCCAGGGCTCCAGCGCCTGGCGCAGTTCCAGGTGCACGCCCTCCACCTCCACCTCGCCGCAATAGGGGAAGCGGAACTCGGCCTGCGCTTCGTACCACTCCGGCCGCAACGTGAAACCGTGGTCGGACAGGTCGCGCAGCACGTCGAGGAAATCGTCCCAGACGAAATGCGGCAGCATGAGGCGGTCGTGCAGCACCGTGCCCCAGCGCACCGGCGTGCCGGTGAGCGGCGATTTCCAGAAGCGCGCGATCAGCGCCCGGATAAGCACCTGCTGGGCCAGGCTCATGCGCGGGTTGGGCGGCATCTCGAAGCCGCGAAACTCGACCAGGCCGAGCCGACCCGTTGGCCCATCGGGCGAATAGAGCTTGTCGATGCAGATCTCGGCTCGGTGGGTGTTTCCGGTAACGTCGATCAGGATGTTGCGCAAAAGGCGGTCGACCAGCCACGGCAAGGGCGGCGCAGCTTCGCCGTGGCTCGGTATCTGCGACAGCGCGATTTCCAGTTCGTAGAGCGAATCGTGGCGCGCCTCGTCCATGCGCGGCGCCTGGCTTGTGGGCCCGATGAACAGGCCGGAAAACAGGTAGGACAGCGCTGGGTGCCGCTGCCAGTGCAGGATCAGGCTCTTCAGGAGGTCCGGCCTGCGCAGGAACGGGCTGTCCATCGGTGTCGCGCCGCCGACGACGACATGATTGCCGCCGCCGGTTCCCGTGTGGCGTCCATCGATCATGAACTTGTCGGCACCCAGCCGCGACTGGCGCGCCTCCTCGTAGATCGCCTCGGTGGTCGCCACGCAGTCGTCCCACGTGGAGGCCGGATGGATGTTGACCTCGATGACGCCCGGGTCCGGCGCGACGCGAATGACGTTCATGCGCGGATCGACCGGCGGGGCGTAGCCCTCGATGTGGACCGGCAGCCCGAGGTCGCGCGCAGCTTCCTCCGCCGCCGCCACGAGCTCCAGATAGTCCTCAAGCCGTTCGACAGGCGGCATGAACACGCAGAGCCGGCCGTCGCGCGGCTCGACCGAGACCGCGGTGCGTACGGCGCCCTCGAGTTCGCCTGCGCTCTGCTCGACGCGGGTCTGACGCGCCTCGGCGGCGGTGAACGAAGCCACGGGCTGGGCCGCGCCGCCAAGGCCGTCAGTGCCCATACCCACCCCTTCCGAGGTCTCGGGACGACCGGTCGCGGTGCCGCCGAAGCTGGATGGATCCGGCAGCGGCCCTCGCTGTTCGGTGGGATCGGCGGGATTGACGAAGGGATAGTGTGAAGGCGCGATCCAAGGCAACGACCCGAGCGGCAGGCGGTAGCCGACCGGGCTGTCACCCGGCACGAGGAGTATGTATCCCCTTCGGCTCTTCCATTTCTCCGACCGCCAGCGATGGCCGGATGCCTTGGCCTGCCAGCGCTGCACCGGCAGCACGTAGCCGGACGGCTCGGTCAGGCCGCGTTCGAAGACGCGCGCCATGCGATGCCGCTCTTCGGGGTCCTTCAGCTTCGAGTTTTCCGGCGTGACGTTCTCGGGCAGGTTTGCCTCCCGCAGCAGCCATTCGCCCGGATCCTCGAAAGCGGGCAGCACATGATCCGGCTCGATGCCGAGATGGCCGGCGATCCCCTGCAGCAGCGCTTCGGCCTGTTGCTTGCTCACCGCGCCGATCCCGCCTTCCGGTGCAATCAGCGCCGGATCGTTCCAGATCGGCTTGCCGTCGCGCCGCCAGTAGAGCGAAAACGTCCAGCGCGGGAGTGTTTCGCCGGGATACCACTTGCCCTGGCCGTAGTGCAGGAAGCCGCCCGGCGCGAA
Organism: Aquibium carbonis; assembly: GCF_003970795.1. Taxonomy (GTDB): domain Bacteria; phylum Pseudomonadota; class Alphaproteobacteria; order Rhizobiales; family Rhizobiaceae; genus Aquibium; species Aquibium carbonis. Next base: position 103,704 of record NZ_RWKW01000056.1, read on the forward strand.
ACGGTCGCGCAGCCTGCGGATCAGTTTGTCCGCAAAGAAGCGCTTGGTGGGACCGACGGCTTCGGTGTTCCACTCGGGCGCCTCGAAGTCGTCGATCGACACGAAGGTTGGTTCGCCGCCCATGGTCAGCCGCACGTCGCCGGCCTGCAGCGCCGCGTCGACCTTGCGCCCGACCGCGTCGAGCGCAGTCCAGGACTCGTCGGAAAAGGGCTTGGTGATGCGCGGGTGCTCGGCCACCCGGGACACCGTCATCTCGAAGTCGAACTCGGTGTTGGCCTGTCCGAAATAGCCGCCCGAGATCGGAGCGGCGTTGCGGTAGTGCGGCGTAGCCGCCAATGGAATGTGGCTCTCGCCCGTCAGCAGCCCGGACGTCGGGTCGAAGCCGATCCAGCCTGCGCCGGGTAGGAAGACTTCCACCCAGGCGTGAAGGTCGGTGAAATCGTGCTCGGTTCCCGCTGGCCCGTCCAGCGCGACGAGATCGGGCTTCAACTGGATCAGGTAGCCGGACACGAAGCGGGCCGCAAAGCCGAGATGGCGCAGGATCTGGACGAAGAGCCAGGATGAATCGCGGCAGGAACCGGTTTCGACGGCAAAGGTCTCCTCGGGCTCCTGGACGCCAGGCTCCATCCGGATGACGTAGCCGATTTCCCGCGAGAGGCGAGCGTTGAGATCGACGACGAAATCCACCGTGCCCTTGGTGCTGCGGTCGATCGAGTCGAGAAAGGCCTGAAGCCTGGGCCCCGCCGGGTCCGGCCTGCGATAGACGTCGAGATCGGCGCGGATCTCCTCCGGGTATTCGAAAGGCCAGTTGGTGGCGCTCTCCTCCACGAAGAAATCGAAGGGGTTGTAGACCGTCATGTCGGCGACGAGGTCGACCTCGATCCGGAACTCCGTCACCGGTTCCGGGAAAACGAAGCGGGCGAGCCAGTTGCCATAGGCGTCCTGCTGATGGTTCACGAAGTGCCCGGCGGGCGTGACCTTCAGCGAATGCGAGATGACGCGGGTGCGGCTGTGCGGCGCCGGGCGCAGACGGATGATCTGTGGGCCGAGCGTGATGGGATTGTCGTACCGATACGCGGTGAGATGATGGATGGCCGCCTTGATGGACATGTTATCCCTGCCGTTGGTCTTGGCGGAGTCGTTCCACATTCCGGTGCGATGCACAATTCGTATTGCCCGCACGGAGCCCGATTCCCCGATCTTTCGGGTTTTGCCGGCGCATGGTCCCCGTCGGTCGCTGCCGCAGCCACCAGGGCTGCTGCCCACTATGGATCGAACCGCGGCGCGTTGAGCTGACGGGACCGGACCCGCTTCGGCCCATGATTGTCATTCTGCGAGGGCCGCTTTGCAAACTGCAATGCCCCCGCGGCGCGTTTTGCGAAATCTGGCCCGGCCTGCGCCTGAGAGACGTCACGCTCCTTTGATATCATTGAGTTTTTCAGACTGGCACGGACGTTGCTACCCCTTGGCATGACGGCGCGAGCTTGTGCGCCCGTACCGCGAAAGATGAGAGACGATCCAGGATGCAAGCCCAACGAACCATTTGCTGGAAAGGCCACCTCACCATCCGAGAGGGCGCGCGCTCTGCCCGCGACTTTCTCGAGGCACTGTCCACCGGCACCGAAGTGACTGTGGATACGAGCGAACTTCGATCGGTGGACGTCAGCCACCTTCAGATTCTGGTCGCCGCGCATAATTTCGCGCGCTGCCTCGGCAAATCGCTGGCGGTCGTGGCGCCGCCCGGCGGCTCGCTCGACATGGCCATGCGCAGCACCGGCCTCTCCGACCCGCTCGACGCCCGCCTCGTCCACCATGATGGCGCCTGGGCAGGCATTGCCTTCAACGGGGAAAGGGAAGCGGCATGAGCAAGACGATCCTCACGATCGACGACTCCTCCTCGGTGCGCCAGATGGTCAGCCTCACGCTCGCCTCGGCGGGCTACGCCGTCATCGAGGCGGTGGACGGAAGCGATGGCTACGACAAGGCCACCACCGCTCCGGTCGACGCGATCCTCACCGACCTGAACATGCCGGGCATGAACGGTCTCGACTTCGTCCGCAAGTACCGCACGCACCCTTCCAGCCGCGGTGTTCCGATCGTGTTCCTGACCACCGAGTCCGACGACGGCTTCAAGCAGCAGGCCAAGGCGGCCGGCGCCACCGGCTGGATCGTCAAGCCATTTCGTCAGGACCAGTTGCTGGCCGTCGTCAAGAAGGTCGCCGGCGCATGACCATGACGGACGCAAACGAAACCTTCCGCACGGAAGCGGCAGAGCTTCTCGAAACGCTCCAGGCCGGACTGATGGAGCTGAAGCAGAGGCCGGCCGATCTCGGGCTGGTCGACAGCGTCTTCCGCGCGCTCCACACCATCAAGGGCTCCGGGGCGATGTTCGGGTATACCGCCGCCGCCACCTTCGTCCACGAATTCGAAACCGTCTTCGACGGGGTTCGCAAAGGCAGGACCCCGGCGAGCCCCGCCCTGATCCGCATCGCGCTTGGCGCATGCGACCACATTCACGCGCTGATCCAGTCACCTGACGCCAGCACCGCCGGTGGAGAGCCGATCCTCGCCGCGCTGCGCCAAGCGGTCGGCGACGGCGCCGACGAACCGGTCGATGCTGCCGTTGAACCATCCGCGTCGCATTCCGCTTCGGGCTGGAAGGTACGCTTTCGTCTCCCATCGGATTCGTTGGTCCTTGGGACCAACCCGGTGCTGCTGCTCGAGGAACTGTCGGCTTTTGGTTCATGCGACGTTCGCGCGCTCCTGGGCGGCGTTCCGGAACTCGGCGCCCTGGACCCCGAAGCCTCCTACCTCGGATGGGAAGTCACGTTGCGGGCCGACGTGCCACGCGAAAGCATCGAGGACGTCTTCATGTTCCTCTCCATGCCCAGCGAGGATCTGGTGATCGCGCCTCTCGATGCAGCCGGACAGGACACGACCGGCAGCCTCGACGACGGTGACGACGAGAACATCGACTCGGTGGGGAACGCCGTCCCCTCCAAACCACGCGGGGCGGCGACCGGGGCCGGAAGGAGCGATGGCGGGAATGGGGCCAGCCCCGCCCGCTCCTTCCGGATCGACAAGGCGGGCACGTCGTTGCGCGTGCCCGCCGACCGGCTGGACTCGCTGATGGATCGCGTCGGCGAACTGGTCATCGCCCAGGCACGGCTCAGCCAGCTCGCCTCGACCTCCACGGACCAGAACCTGAAATCCGTCGCCGAGGACATGGAGCGGCTGAGCGCCAGCCTGCGCGATACCACGATGGGCATCCGCATGGTGCCGATCGGCTCGCTGTTCGGACGTTTCCGCCGCCTCGTGCACGACCTCTCACATGATCTCGGCAAGGAGATCGACTTCGTGACGCACGGCGAGGAAACCGAACTCGACAAGACCATGATCGAGCAGTTGGCCGACCCCCTGGTGCATCTGATCCGCAATGCCGCGGACCATGGTCTTGAAAGACCCGACGTGCGCCTCGCCAATGGAAAGTCCCCGACGGGCACGCTCCGGCTCTCGGCCGTCTATGCCGGGGCGGAAGTCGCCATCTCCATCGCCGACGATGGCGCCGGGCTGGATGCCGAGCGCATCCGGGCCAAGGCGGCGGAAGCGGGCCTGATCGCCGCCGACCAGCCGATCACGGAACCGGAACTGTTCCAGTTGGTCTTCCATCCAGGCTTCTCGACCGCCAGGGAAGTCACCGCGCTGTCGGGCCGGGGCGTCGGCATGGACGTGGTCAAGAAGACCATCGAGGGCCTGCGCGGGAGCATCGAGATCGCCAGCACGCGCGGCCAGGCCACGACCGTGACGTTGCGCCTGCCGTTGACGCTGGCCATCATCGACGGCCTGCTCGTGCGCGTCGGCGATGGCCGCTACACGATCCCGCTTGCCGCCGTGGAGGAGTGCGTCGAACTTCCGCCGGAAGCCGACATCGCCTCGAAGGGCCGCAGCTTCCTCAATGTTCGCGGCGCGCTCGTGCCGTTCCTGCGGCTTCGCGACCTCTTCGGCACCGACGTACCCGCCGACCTCCATCCCAAGGTGGTGATCGTCTCGTCCGGCGAAACCCGGGTCGGCCTGGTCGTCGACCAGATCATCGGCAACAACCAGACCGTCATCAAGCAGCTTTCGACGCTGCATGCCGGCCTGAAGAACTTCTCCGGCGCCACGATCCTCGGCGACGGCTCCGTCGCCCTCATCCTCGACGTGCTCAACCTCGTCGGATCCGGACAGGACAGCGACGAGAGCGCAAGATCCATCGGGAGGGCAGCATGAACGCCACAGCCACGACACGCACGGCCATGCGCGCTCTCACGATGCGGCTCGACGACGAGATTTTGGCCATCGAAGCCGAAAGCGTCCGTGAGATCCTCGAAGTGGTGCCGATCACCCGCGTTCCGAATGCACCGGAAGCCGTCTTCGGCCTCATCAACGTGCGCGGCAGCGTCGTGCCGCTCTGCGATTTCCGGGTCCTCTTCAAGATGGATCGTCGGGACCCGACCGAAGACACCCGCATCGTCGTCGTCGACGTTCAGCTGAACGGCGAACGCCTCGTCGCCGGGCTGCTCGCCGACAAGGTGCACGAAGTCGTCGACCTCGACGACTCGGCGCGTGAGCCCGTCCCGCGCGTCGGCATGCGCTGGCCGCCGGACTTCATTCGCGGCATCAACCGGCACAACGATGCCTTCGTCATCATCCCCAACGTCGAGACAATTTTCGCAACTCTCGCCGCGGCCTGACCGCCATTCAAGGAAAGACCCACAAGATGTCAAAGACCGAGACCAAGAAGCGTGGCGCACTGAAGTCGATCGCCGCAAAGATCATCCTCATTCAGTCCGTTTCCTTCCTGGCGATCGCCGCGGTCGGCAGCGCCGGGTACTACGGCCTCAACGAGATGCACGACAAGATCGTAACGATCTATGTCGACCGCGTCTTGCCCATGCAACAGCTCAAGGACATGTCGGATTCCTACGGCATCACGATCCCGACCGGAGCGGTGAACCTGAAGAACCGGGCTGCGGATTGGGGATCAGTCCAGGCCACCATCGCCGACGCCCGGGCGCTGATCAAGAAGGACTGGGATGCCTATCTGCAGACCTTACTTACCGAAAACGAAAGCGTGATCGTCGAGCGTCTGAAGCCGCATCTCGCGACAGCCGATGCGGCGATCGACAAGCTCGACCGCATCATCGTGGCGCGCGACGCCGTCGCTCTCGAGGCGTTCATAGCCAACGATCTCTATCCGGCCGTGGAACCGGCATTGAGGGAAATCGTCGAGCTGAGCGCCTATCAGAACCAGACGGTCGAACGGCTGATGGGCATGTCGGAGGATCTCTTCAAGATGCTCTCCACGCTGATGATCGCGCTCGGCATCGGCTCCACCCTGGCAGCGCTCGGCCTCTCCGCATTCTTCACCCGCAGCGTCAGGCGCAACCTGGGCTCCGCCGTCACGCTCGCCAATGCCGTGGCCGCGGGCAATCTGGCCGCCAGGGCGGACGTTCGTTCGAACGACGAGATCCGCGATCTGGTCGATGCGCTGAACGAGATGACTGCCAAGCTGCGTTCTGTCGTCGGCGAGGTCACCACGGCCGCCCGCAACGTCTCCTCCGGCTCCGAAGAGATGTCGGCAACGGCCGAACAGCTTTCGCAGGGCGCAACCGAACAGGCGTCGTCGACCGAGGAAGCATCCTCCTCGATGGAAGAGATGGCGTCCACGATCAAGCAGAGCGCCGACAATGCTTCGCAGACGGAGAGGATCGCCCGCCAGTCCGCCGCCGATGCACTGGCCAGCGGCGAAGCCGTCAGCAAGGCCGTGGATGCGATGCAGACCATCGCCACCAAGATCATGGTCGTGCAGGAGATTGCGCGCCAGACCGACCTGCTGGCTCTCAATGCGGCCGTCGAAGCGGCCAGGGCCGGCGAACATGGCCGCGGCTTCGCGGTGGTGGCGTCGGAGGTGCGCAAGCTGGCCGAGCGCAGCCAGGCAGCAGCCGCCGAGATTTCCACCCTGTCAGGCGACACGGTCAAGGCGGCGCAGTCGGCCGGCGAAATGCTGAACCGTCTGGTGCCGGACATCCAGCGCACCGCCCAGCTCGTCGAGGAGATTTCGGCCGCGACGCGTGAACAGAATGCCGGCGCATCGCAGATCAACGCCGCGATCCAGCAGCTCGACAAGGTGACGCAGCAGAACACCGCCGCGGCCGAAGAGATGGCGGCCACCTCGGAGGAACTGGCGAGCCAGGCCGAGCAGCTTCAGTCATCGATCGCCTATTTCCGGATCGACGAGGCCAACGCAGCGAAGCAGGCCGATCGGCCCGTCACCAAGCCGGCGTCCATGCCGCGGACGGCCTCCACCGAAGACCGCGACCTGCGGGAGGCGATTGCCGCACGCGCGCCGCATCTGGCATCCCGACGCCAGCAGAAGGGCGGGTTCAATCTGGAGCTCGACGCGGGCGGCGATGCCCTCGATGCCGAGTTCACTCGCCGCAACGCTGCCTGACGGGAGCCAGGACCATGTCCGGAACATCCCAGTTCGTCACTCTCGGCGCGGCGGAGGAAATCTATGCCGCGCCCGTGGAAAAGGTCCAGGAGATCCTGGAATTGAGGCCGATATCACGGTTGCCCAACGCGCCCTCCAATCTGCTCGGCATGATCGACGTGCGCAGCGAAGGCATTCCCGTGCTCGACCTTCGCGCCACGCTCGGCCTGCCCCTGTCTAGGGATGACGAGAACACCCGCATCGTCGTGTTGCGGTTCAAGGCCGACGGCCGAGATCTGACGCTGGCGCTGAAGACCGACAGGGTCTTCGAGGTGACCGTGCTCGACGACGATACGCTCTCCCCGCCGCCGCCGACCGGGCGACGCTGGGACAGCCGCGTCATCGCGGGCATAGGACGGCGCAACGGCGCCTTCGTCACGGTGCTCGATCTCGACCGCCTGCTTTCGTTCGCGGACGTCGATGGTCAGGGCGCGCCACTCGCCAACTGAAGCGTAAAAGGTCAGGGCCTCAGGCCCGGCAGCCGGAGACCATGATGCTTGCACGAAAGCAAATGCCCGAGATCGAAACGGGCACCGCGCAAAGCCTGTCGGACAAGGAGTTCGAGCGGCTGGCTACCTTCATCGGCGACAAGGTCGGCATCAGGCTGCCGCCCACGAAACGGCTGATGGTGGAAGGTCGCCTGCGCAAGCGCCTGCGCGCTCTGAACATTCCCGACATGCAGACCTATTGTCGGCTGGTGATCGAGACCCACACGCTGGATGCGGAAGTGACGCATCTGATCGACGTCATCACGACCAACAAGACGGACTTCTTCCGGGAGGTCGAGCACTTCGACCTGATGCGAAGCCGGCTGGTGCCGGCGCTGCTCGCCGAACGGGCGAAGGAACGCATGCCGCTCCTGAAGATCTGGAGCGCTGCCGCATCGACCGGCGCCGAAGCTTACACCGCGGCCATGGTCCTGCACGACATGACCACGAAGCGGAACACGTTCCGCTTCGCCATTCTTGGCACCGACATCTCCACGGCGGTGCTCGAACAGGCGCGGTCGGGCATCTACCCCGCCGACATGATGGCGCCGGTTCCGAAGGACCTGCGCGCCCGCTACGTCATGGAGCCGGTCCGCAAGACCCTTCGTCCGGATGTGAGGATCGTTCCGGAACTGCGCCGTCTCGCCTCGTTCGAGCGGCTCAACCTGATGGACGAGACTTATCCCTTTGACCGGGACGTCGACATCATCCTGGTGAGGAACGTGCTGATCTACTTCGAGAAGGAAGACCAGAGTGCCGTCGTGAAGCGCCTGGTCGGGCATCTGCGGCCGCGCGGCTACATCCTGCTCGGCCATTCGGAGTCGATGGTGGGCAACATGCCCGGCCTGGCGCAGGTCGCGCCCGCCGTATTCCAGAAAATCTGAGGCCAACCATGCGTGACGGCATTTCCGGGACAAGCCGCGTCAGCGACAGGATCCGCGTCCTGATCGTCGACGATTCCGCGTCCGTGCGCCAGGCTCTGAGCGACATCATCAACGCCGATCCGGACCTGGAAGTGATGGCGACCGCGGCCGATCCCTATATCGCGGCGGAGCGTATCCGGGCGGAAGTGCCCGACGTCATCTTCCTCGACATCGAGTTGCCGCGCATGGATGGACTGACTTTCCTGCGCAAGATCATGTCGCAACGTCCGCTGCCGGTCGTCGTCTGTTCCAGCCTCGCCCAGGAGGGGTCGGAGGCCTTCATGCAGGCGCTCGAGGCAGGCGCCGTCGAAGTGGTGATGAAGCCGCGGATGGACGCGGCCAATTATCTGCACGAATCGCGCATGCGCATTTGCGATGCCGCCAAGGCAGCCGCCCATGCGCGGCTTCGCAGTATCCGCAGGCCAGCGCCGACCCTGACGGTCGAACCCAAACTCAAGGCAGACGCGATCATTCCGCCGCTCTCGGCTGGACGGCTGGCCGCCCTCCGCGCCACGCTGCCCCAGACAGACCCGATCATCTGCATCGGCGCGTCCACGGGCGGAACCGAAGCGCTGCGGACCGTGCTGGAAGGCCTCCCCGCCTCTTGCCCGCCGGTGTTGATCGTCCAGCACATGCCCGAAAAGTTCACCGGCACCTTCGCCCGCCGGCTGAACGCGCTCTGCCAGCCAGAGGTGAAGGAAGCCGAGCAGGGCGACTCCGTGATCCGCGGTCGCGCCCTGATTGCGCCAGGCAACCGGCACATGCTCCTGCGCCGGACCGGGCGCCGCTACGTGGTCGACATCGTGGAAGGGCCTCACGTCTCGCGCCACCGTCCCTCGGTCGACGTGCTGTTCCGGTCCACTGCCCATAACGCCGGAGCAAACGCCCTTGGCGTCATCCTCACCGGCATGGGCGATGACGGCGCCGCCGGCCTGCTCGAAATGCGCGCCATGGGCAGTTTCACGATCGCGCAGGACGAGGACAGCTGCATCGTCTACGGCATGCCGAAGGAAGCGGTGGATCGCGGGGCCGTTTCGACGGTATTGCCGCTCGATGCAATTGCCACCGAGATCATCAAGCGGACGCGCGACCGCGAAGCCCTGAAGGTCGTCCGATGACCGCGCGCGCAAGTTCCGTCGAACCGGCCTTCGCGACGGTTCTGAGCGACCTCGCCGAAAAGCGCGCGTCGATCGACGCTGCCGTGTCGAGCGCTGGAAACCGGCTCATGCGGTGCGTCGGCGACATGAACCGGAACTCGGCGCTGTTCGAGGCGCTGCCGCGCGAGATCCGAAGCGTCGAGATGGATCAGGCCTGCCGCGACATCTCGTCGATCGGCGACCGGGCCCAGGAGATCACCTCCGCCTTCGGACGCGAGCGCGAGACGATGGACGAGCTTTGGCGCGCCCTTGCCGCATCGGTCTCGCCGATCGCGGACCTGCAGCGCAGCGTCAAGATGATCGGTATCCTGTCGGTAAATGCCCGCGTCGTCGCAGCCGAGCTCGGCCAGGTCGAGGGTTTCGAGGTTTTCACCGTCGACATCGATCGCCTGTCTCGCGAAGCCGGAGTGACGGTCAGCCGTTTCTCCGACCTGTTCGGCCGGCTGCGTGGCGACCTGCGGGCGGTCATCGAGAAGCGCCAGACCTTCGAGACTGCTCATTCCGCCACGCTGACCGGCCTTGGGGACAAGCTGGCCATGCATCTGGAACGGGTCGAGGACCGGCGACGGTCGGCCGCCGACATGGGGCAGCGCACGGGCGAGACGGTCCGGCAGATTTCGGCCCGCATCGGTTCGGTCGTGCTGTCGCTGCAGTCGGGCGACCGCATGCGTCAGCGCATCGAACACGTCGAACAAGCTCTCTCAGCCGGACACTCGGCGGGGATGGACCCCGGTCATGCGACGGGCCTGCCCGGCAGGCACGTCCTGGCGATCGCCGGTCTCCAGGCCGACCAGCTCCAGGCTGCCGTCGACGAGTACGACGCGGAGATGGCTTCGGCCGAGGACGCGCTTGCAGGTCTTGCCCGCGACGCCCTCGACATGGTCCGTTCGGCGGCAGCGCTGACGGGCAAGTCGAAGGGCGCTCAAGACGGTCCCATCGCGGCGCTCGCGAAGGAGTTGCATCAGGCGATCTCCCTGCTTCGGCGCTGCGCGACCGAGCGGACGCATCTCGATGCCCTTGCGGAAAGGATGGCGAGCGCCGTCGCCGAACTCCTCGCCCATGTCGAGGTCGTGCAGAACGTCGAGGCGGAGATGCGCATCCTGAGCCTCAACGCGACCGTGAAATGCGCCCAGCTCGGCAGCCGGGGTCGTGCACTCAACGTCGTCGCCCAGCAGTTGCGCGACCTGACGATGGAAACCGTGGCCTCGGCCGAGGCGGCCGTGGAGGCGCTGCGCGCCTGTGCGGGCGTGACGGCCCGGATCCGGGCCGACGCGAGCGGCGATCTTGCGCGCGAGATCGTGGGGATCGAAGCCGCCGCGCAATCGGCCGTCGAACGGATCGCCGGCATCGAGCAACGAACCAGCGAAGCAGTCCAGACACTGGAGACGGAAGGACCCGACATGGCAAGAACCCTCAAAGAAGCTGCGGCCGACATCAAGGCCGGCCGCGTATGCGCTGCGGAACTCGCCGACCAGGCGAACCGTCTTGCCAGCCCGGACGACGATCACGTGCCGATGGAGGGCGATGAACTCGTCGCTGCCTTGCTCGAGACGCTGGACCTGCTTCGCAAGGGCTACACGATGGAAGACGAGCGTCGCATTCACGACGCCTTCACGGCGAGGGTCGCCGAGAAGCGGGCAGGCATGGACAGGTGACGGTGCAGCGGCGGCTTTCGGCCAGGCGACACCTGCCGTTTCGCCGATCCTTAAGAGATACCGGATATAACCCGCTCGACATGGCCGCGATGGCATGCAGGGCGGGGAAGACAGATGCAGTTTCAGGCTGCGGGCGACAAAGACGTGTCCAAGGAACGGCGACCGAGCGTCCTCGTGGTCGAGGACACGCCCTCGCTGTCGGCCACCTACCGCGCCATCCTCGAGAAGCAGAACTTCGCCGTGGAAACCGCGGCGACCGGTGCCGAGGCGCTTGAACGACTGGCACACGGCGCCTTCGATGCGCTCGTACTCGACGTGCGGCTGCCGGACATGACCGGGCTCGACGTGCTCGATGCGTTGCGCGAACGCGGCGACGAAACGGAAGCGGTGGTCATCACCGCCGACGGGTCCATCAATCTCGCCGTCGATGCCATGCGCCGGGGTGCCTTCGACTTCATCGTCAAGCCGCTCAACGCGCATCGGCTCGCGGTTACCGTCTCCAATGCCACGGAGCGGGCCCGACTGAAGGCCGAGGTCTCCACCCTCAGGCGCGAACTCGGTGACGAATCCGGCTTCTGCCAGTTCATCGGCCGTTCCGCGGCGATGCAGACCGTCTACCGCATCATCCGCAACGCTGGTCCGTCGAACGCCACGGTGTTCGTCCTCGGCGAGAGCGGCACCGGCAAGGAACTGTGCGCGGATGCGGTGCACCGCTCATCGAAGCGCGCGTCCGGGCCGTTCGTGACGCTGAACTGCGCAGCCATTCCCAAGGATTTGCTCGAAAGCGAGATTTTCGGGCACGTCCGCGGCGCGTTCTCCGGCGCCACCGCCGACCGCAAGGGCGCCGCCCTGTCGGCCGACGGCGGCACGCTGTTCCTCGACGAGATCTGCGAGATGGACATCGCCCTCCAGTCCAAGCTCTTGCGTTTCCTGCAGAACAAGGAGGTGCAGCGTCTCGGGGAAGACAAGGTCCAGCGCTGCGACGTGCGCATCGTCTGCGCGTCCAACCGCGACCCGCTGGCCGAGGTTCAAGCGGGGCGCTTTCGCGAAGACCTCTACTATCGCCTGCACGTGATCCCGATCGAGCTGCCGCCGCTCCGCGAGCGTGGTGAGGATATCGTCGAACTGGCGGAATGGTTCCTCGCCCGCTTCTCCAGGGAAGAAGGCAAGGCGTTCAATGCCTTGTCGGCCGATGCTCTGGCGGCGATGCGGCACCACTCCTGGCCGGGCAACGTGCGGCAGCTGGAAAACCTGATGCGCCGGCTGGTCGTGCTGAACGACGGCCACACGATCGAGCTCCACATGCTGCCGGCCGACATCCGGGCTTCTGCGGCCACGGCCACGCCCGGCGTCCATGGTCCCGCCGCGGATGCACGCCGTCCTTTGGCCTCGACGCCATCGCTGGCCGCCGCCGTTGACGCACCACCGGTCGTCGGGCCGCTCGAAGCGACCATCCGCGAAGCGATCGAACGCGCGATCACGGCCAGCGGCGGGTCGATTCCCAAGGCAGCACAGATGCTGGACGTCAGCCCCTCGACGCTCTACCGCCGCATCGAGGCGTGGGAGAGCGCGGCGCAGTAGCGCCCTCAGAGCCCGCTCTCCGCCATCATCGACACATGCGCGGCCGCCACCTTCCAGCCGTCGGCGGTGCGCACCCAGCTCTGCATCTGCCGTCCGACCTCGCCCGGGAAATCGTCGCGGTGGAAGAGGGTCGACGCGATGGCGAAGTCCTTGCCGTAGGTGGTGATGACGGTGCGCGACAGCGTCCGTTCGAAAGGGGCCTGCGCCTTGCGGAAGGCGCGGATCTCCTCGAAACCGTGCTGCACCTCGGCCACGCCGTAGCGGATCGTCTGGTCCGACGGCAGGAACATCGCCTCAAGCGTGGCATTGTCGTTGGCCAGCAACGCCGTCTCGTAGGCCTCGAAGATGGCGGTCGCCTCAGCCAGCGTGTGCGGATCGTTGACGATCATCCCTCAGCCTTCCTGCCGGCGCGCCAGCATCCGGTCGCGCAGCCGCCCGAGAAACGGGATCGTGTCGAACTGGTCGGGCCTGACCATCTCCCAGGTCACGCCGGCCGGGCGCGGCATGTCGTTGCGCGTCTCGATCAGCTCGGCCTCGGTGGCGATGAAGTCGAGCGGGCTGTCATGCGGCTCGATCACCACGACGTCGTCCGGTACCAGCTGCAGCGAATGAACCGTGGTGGCGATTGGCGTCGCATCGCCGACCATGCCGAGTTCGCGAAAGATGCCGGTCTCGAGGTCGGCGAAGCCGGCGCCCTTGCCGGTGCGCCCTCCCCCGCGTCCGACGGCCACCGAGCCGACCACGCAGAAGTCGAGCGGCTCGACATCCTCGAACTCGATGCGCTCGCCATGCTGCATGAAGCCTTGCGCGGTCGCCGCGAGTTCGAACGAGACGCCGTCGGCCAGGAGCCGCTTGGGGTCCAGCCTCAGATAGGGGAAGTCGTGCGTCAGGTAGGGCACGGGCGTATAGACCGTCTTGCCCTCGTAGAGCGCGCGGATGCGGATCGGGATCTGCGGATGGTCGGGATTGGTCTTCACCGTGCGCGCCGCCTTCCACGCATCGGTCTGCGAAAGCCGCCAGGCGGCGATGTCGGCGCCGACGAAGTTCGGGATCATGCTCCAGGCGGGTCCGACGGCGACGCCGTGCTCTTCAAGCACGCGCCAGACGTCGTGGCGCACGATGTCCTTGGCCGTGTTGCGCCCGGCCCAGCGTCCCTGCTCAGCCATGCACCAGCTCCCGCGCGAAGGCCGTTTCGAGGTCCTGGAGCCTGGCGGCCCAGCCGACGATGCCGCCTTGCGCGACGATCATCTCGATCGCCGACGCCTTGAACTCGGGAAAGTAGCTCTCCGTCGCCTCCTCGATCAGCAGGCATTCGTAGCCGCGATCATTGGCCTCGCGCATCGATGTCTGGACGCAGACTTCGGTCGTGACGCCTGCAAAGACGAGCTGCGTGATGCCCTTCGCCGACAGCGTTTCATGCAGGTCGGTGGCCCAGAACATGCCCTTGCCGGGCTTGTCGATCACCATTTCGCCGGGCAGCGGCGCAAGCTCCGGGACGATCTGGTTGCCCGGCTCGCCGGCGATCAGAATGCGGCCCATCGCGCCCTCGTCGCCGATCCTCAGCCCCGGAGTGCCACGCAGCCGCTTCGCGGGCGGGCAGTCGGAGAGATCGGGCCTGTGCGCCTCGCGCGTGTGCAGAACCGGCAGCTTCTGACCGCGAAACAGCGACAGCAGCGCCGCCACCGAGGGAATGATCGCGGTCAGTCGCGACACGTCGTTGCCGAGCACGGCGCCGAAGCCGCCCGGTTCGATGAAGTCGCGCTGCATGTCGATCACGACCAGCGCAACGTGCGCCGGGTCGAGGCTGAATGCGTAGGGGCGGGCGGAGACGGTGATCACGTGCGATACTCTCCTTGATGGCTGTGAATTGCAGCTGTCGCGGATGAGAGTACCCCCACCCCTGACCCCACCCCACAAGGGGGAGGGGGAGCGAGATGCGACATCGCCGACCGAAAGGTCTCGTCGGTTCGGTCGAACCGTGGGCTGCTGTGTCCCCCTCCCCCTTGTGGGGAGGGGTCAGGGGTGGGGGTAAAGGCCGCGCGCAAACCCATCCTCAGTGCCCCGCCATGTGCTGGCCGATGGTGTTGCGGTCTGTCTCGCCGATTGGCGACACGTAGCTGATCGTGCCGCCCGACATCACCGCCACCCGGTCGGAAAGTTCGAGGATCTCGTCGAGGTCCTCCGAGACCAGAAGCACCGCCGCGCCCCGGTTTCGCTGTTCCATGATCTGGCTGCGGATCTCCGCCACGGAGGCGAAGTCGAGCCCGAAGCAGGGGTTGGCGACGATCAGCACGTCCACTTCACCGGAGAGCTCGCGCGCCAGCACTGCACGCTGGACGTTTCCGCCCGACAAGGCCTCGATCGGCGAGTCGGGCGAGGTGGTCTTCACCCGATAGCGGCTGATCAACTCCTCCGCCTTGCGCCGCATCGGCCCCGGCGACAGCCACCAGCCGAGGCTCGTCATCGGCGGCTTGTCGAAGGCGCGGAATGCCATGTTCTCGGCCACGCTCATGCGCGGCACCGTGGCGTTTTTCAACGGCTCTTCGGGAAGACCGAACACCTTGAACCGGTCGAAGTCCGACCGCTTCGGCTCGAAGGCCTTGCCGTGGATGAAGATACCGCCGTCAGAGAGCGGCCGCTGGCCGGCCAGCGCCTCCACCAGTGCGCTCTGGCCGTTGCCCGAAACCCCGGCGATGCCGACGATCTCGCCCGATCGGATCTTCAGATTGACCCGGTCGATCGCCAGCCGCCCTTCCTCGTCCTCGGCACAGAGGCCGGCGAGTTCGAGCACGGCGGCGCGATCATTGTGCATGACCCGCTCAGCCCGCTCGCGCACCTCCGTGTCGCCGATCATCATGCTGCTCATTTCGGCGACGGTAGCCGTGCGCGCATCGCCCGAGCCGGTCAGTCGGCCACGCCGCAGCACGGTGAAGGAATCGCAAAAAGCCTTCACCTCCCGGAACTTGTGGGAGATCATCAGGACGGTGATTTCGCCCCGCGCGGCCATCTCGCCGAGCAGGCCCAGAACCTCGTCGGCCTCGCCCGGCGTCAGCACCGAGGTCGGCTCGTCGAGGATCAGGAAGCGCTGGTCGAGATAGAGCAGCTTCAGGATCTCGAGCTTCTGCTTCTCGCCCGCCGACAACGTCGACACCTGCCTGTCGAGCGGCACCTGGAAGGGCATGCGCGCCATGAAGGCTTCGAGCTTCGGCATCTCGGCCTTCCAGTCGATGATCGTGGGCGCATCGGCCCGCGAGATGACGAGGTTTTCGGCCGCCGTCAGGCAGGGCACCAGCGTGAAGTGCTGGTAGACCATCCCGATGCCGAGATCGCGCGCGTCGCGCGGGCTCTTCACGTCGACCTCTCGGCCGTCGAGCAGCACCGCACCTCGGTCGGCGGCGTAGAAGCCCATGATGCATTTCACCAGCGTCGACTTGCCTGCGCCATTCTCGCCGAGCAGCGCGTGGAACGAGCCGGCCTCGACCCTGATCGACACGCCGTCCAGCGCCACCAGCGGCCCGAAGATCTTGGTCATGCCCGCCGTCTCCAGCGACGGCGCGCGTTTCGCGGTCGGCGCGGTCGCCGTGTCGGCGATCATCTGGGCGCTCATGGCAGCGCCTCCAGGAAGGTCGCCGAGGTCGCCACCGCGCCGAACACGCCGCCCTGCATCTTGATCATGTCGATCGCCGCGAGATGGTTCTCGACCTTGGTCGCCGCGCAGCAATCCTCGAGCAGCAGGCACTCGTAGCCGCGGTCGTTGGCGTCGCGCATGGTGGTGTGGACGCACACGTCGGTGGTCACGCCGGCGAACACGATGTTGCGGATGCGCCGCGTCTGGAGCACGAGGTCGAAGTCGGTGGCGAGGAACGTTCCCTTGCCCGGCTTGTCGATGATCGCCTCGCCGGGTTCGGGCTGCAATTCGGGGATGATCTCCCAGCCCGGCTCGCCGCGCACCAGGATTCGGCCGCACGGTCCCTGGTCGCCGATGCCCGCACCGATGCGCTGCGAGCGCCAGCGCTTGTTGGCCGGCAGGTCGGAGAGATCCGGCTTGTGGCCCTCTCTGGTATGAATGACGAAGTAGCCCTTGGCCCGCATCGCCGCCAGCACGGTCTGGATCGGCCCGATCGGCTTGCGCGTCAGGGAAATGTCGTAACCCATTGAATCGACGTATCCTCCCGGTGCACAGAAGTCCGTCTGCATGTCGATGACGACGAGCGCGGTGTTATGCGGCCCGATGTCACCGTCGTACGGCCAGGGATAGGGATCGGACGCCACCGTCACGGCGCCCGGCACGCGGGCATTCTCGACGCGTTCATCGACAAGGCTCATGGTCTGGTCCTCACTTGACGATCGACAGTTCGCCGGGCGCTTCGCGCGCCGCGCCCTTGGAGCGGGCCGAGGCGATCATGATGAAAAGGGTCAGGATGTAGGGGGCGGCGTTGAAGAAGTAGTAGCCCTGGCTGATGCCGATCGACTGCAGCGAAGGGCCGATGGCGCCGGCCGCCCCGAACAGAAGCGCGGCGAAGACGCAGCGCACCGGATCCCAGCGCGCGAAAATGACCAGTGCGACCGCCATCAACCCCTGGCCCGACGACAGCCCCTCGTTCCAGCTGCCGGGATAGAAGAGCGACAGGAACGCCCCACCGACGCCGGCCAGAAACCCGCCTGCCGCGGTCGCGAGCAGTCGCACGAGGTCGACCGAAACGCCCATGGCCTTGGCAGAGGCTGCGCTGTCGCCGGTCATCCGCAGGATCAGGCCCCAGCGCATGTTGCGGAAGGCCCACCACAGGAACACCGCGAGCGCGATGCCGACGAAAAACAGGGGATTGACCTGGAGCGCCTGGGCGACGGAGGAATTTCCCGTCCAGTCACCGAGCGGAATGGCTTCCAGACGCGGCGCCGAAGGCTGGATGTAGGGCTTGCCGAAGAAGAAGGCGAGGCCAGTGCCGAAGCTCATGAAGGCGATACCGACAGCAATGTCGTTCACACGGGGCAGCTTGCAGATCCAGCCGTGCATGGCGCCCAGAACGAGGCCCGCGCAGCCGGCCATCAGGACGCCGAGCCATGGGCTGCCGGTGGTGTAGGAGCCGGCATAAGCGACCATGGCGCCGAGCACGAGATTGCCCTCGTGACCGAGGTTGATGCGGCCAGACTTCTCGGTCAGGCATTCGCCGAGCGCCACGAACATGAAGGGCGTGGAAACGCGGATCGCGCCGCCCACCATGGCGATCATCACGATGAAGAGATCGGCGCCCGTCATGTCCGGTCTCCCGTCGTCTTGGCTTGCAGGAAGGGGATGCGGCCGTAGAAGGTCTCGGACACCAGCAGCACCACGAAGATGATGCCCTGGAGCACCAGCACGGTCGCATCGGGCATGCCCATGCGCCGCTGGATCAGCCCACCCGATGCCGCGAGCGCGCCGAACATGATGGCGACGGGCACGACCGAGAGCGGGTTCTGGCGGGCCAGGAAGGCGACGAGGATGCCTGTGAAGCCGTAGCCGGCCACCAGCGAGGCATTGGCCTGGCCGTGCACGGCGGCAACCTCGTAGAAACCGGCGAGCCCGGCGCAGGCGCCCGCAATCGCACAACAGGCGACGACCAGGAAGCCGACCGGCAGCCCTTGCGCCTTGGCGGCTCGAACGTTGCCGCCGGTCATACGCGCGGCGAAGCCGAAGGTGGTGCGCGTCATCAGGATCCACAGCACCACGGCGAGGAGGAGCCCTGCCGCAAGCCCCCAGTGAACCGAGGTGCCGGGCATGGAGCCGACGCGATAGGCGTCGCCGATCGGCATGGTCGATGGCTTGTTGGCGGACGCGGGGTCGCGCAGCAGGCCTTCGACGAAGAAGTTCATGATGGCGACGGCGATGTAGGACAGGAGCAAGGACGAGATCGTTTCGTTGACGCCGCGATAGTGGCGGAGCCAGCCGGCGAACCCGATCCACGTCGCGCCAACGAGCATCGCCGACAGCGCCATGATCGGCAGCGTGAGAAATGGAGCAATTCCGCCGGTGACGAGCGGAATGGCGACGGCTGCGGCCGTGAAGCCGCCGAGCACCAGCGCGCCCTCCGCCCCGATCAGCGTCAGGCCGATGCGCGCCGGAATGGCGAAGGCAAGCCCGGTCAGGATCAGCGGCGCGCTGCGCTGCAAGGTGTTCTGGATGGAGAACGATGACCCGAACCCGCCTGTCCAGATCAGGCTGAAGAAGGTCGCCGGCGACTTGCCGAGCGCGATCAGAAAGACGGAGAAGAGCAGAGCGGAGGCGACCAGCGCGCCGATCGGGATGACCAGCGCCTCGACGACGCGCGCGGATTTCGGGCCGAGGCTGAAGGATCGCATGGCGGGTGGGGAGACGACGGCGGTCATGGCTCACTCCGTGCTCGATACGAAAGTTGGGCGGCGATCTTGCCGCCGCCCGCGGGCATCACCTCAGGTGATCGAGCCCTGCACGCCTTCGAGGAGGTAGTTCATGCCGTCGAGTACGGGGGCGTAGTTGTCCATCGAGCTCTCGATGACCACGTTCCCGGCATTGTCCTTGAGGGGGCCGACATAGATCGGCTTGCCCGCCTTCAGGCCTTCGATCGCCGCTTCGGCCGCCTTCACGCCTTCCGGTGAGGCGCCCGCGCCAAAATCCGAGTTGCGCAGCATGTCGTTGTGATAGCCGCCGGCGATGAAGTTCGGCAGCGGCTGGCCGGCGGCGAGCGCGTCGGCATAGATCTTGTAGATCGTCTCCCACTTGTACTCCGCACCGGTGATGAAGCCTTTCGGCGCCAGCGGCGCCTGGCTGGCGTTGTGGCCGCAGCTCTTCACACCGCGCGTCTCGGCGGTCTCGATGACGACCTTCGGACCGTCGACGTGGCAGGTGATGACGTCGCAGCCGGCATCGATCAGCGCATTGGCGGCTTCGGCTTCACGCACGGGCATCGACCACTCGCCGGTGAAGATCACCTGCACGGTCGCTTCGGGGTTGACGCTTTTCGCGCCGAGCAGCACCGAGTTGATGTTGGACAGCACCGACGGAATCGGCTTGGCGGCCACGAAGCCGATCTTGTTGGACGTGGTGGACAGGCCGGCGGCGACGCCGTTCACATAGTGCGCCTGGTTCAGATAGCAGAAGTAGCTGCCGGCGTTCTTGGGGTCTGTCGCCTCGTTCCACAGCGGCGCCGCATGGCGGAACTCGACGTTCGGGTACTTCTTTGCCGTCTCCACCACGAAGGGGTTGTAGTAGCCGAACGAGGTGGCCAGCACGAGGTTGGCCCCGTCCAGGTTGATCATGGATTCCATCGACTGCGCGACGGCATCGGTCTCTGGCACCTTTTCTTCCTCGATGACGGTCACGCCCGGCACCTGCTTGAGGATGTCCATGGCCACCGCATGGGCCTGGTTCCAGCCGAAATCGTCGCGCGGGCCGACATAGACGGCGCCGAGCACGATCGGCGTCTGGGCGCGGGCCAGGCCCAGAGGCAGAGCGCTCGCGGCCAGGCCGGCGGCGCCGGCCTTGAGCAGGGAACGACGGGATAGAATCGACGTCATGAGAGGCTCCAGTGTTTGAGGGAAACTTGGCGGCAAAGGACCCGGACCATCCGGCCCGGAAGATCGTGGATCGGAAAGGTGTCAGACCGCATGGGCACGCGCTCCCGTCGGCTGCGGCTTGTCCCTGTCGCGCAGGTAGCTACGCCAGCCGCCGAAACGGGTGATGTCGCGGGCGCCTTCGAGGCCGTGGGGCTCGCACAGGAACCCCTTGACCAGGCTGCCGTCGTCGAGCGCCAGGCTGCCGATCGCCAGCGGCGAGGGAATCCCGGCCATGAAGTCGCCGAAGGCGGCACGCGGCAGCGCCCAGACCTCCACCTCGATCGCCGCCCCGCCGCCGCGCTTGCGCACCATGCCGGGCCGGAACGGCGGTCCGCCGGCCAGCGCATGCAGCGAATAGTCCGGCGCGGTGCGGCAAGCCTTGAGAAAACGCGCGCCGCGCGAGGTCAGTTCGGGGTTGAGCGGCAGGCCCGACATATGCGCGCCGCAGACGGCGATCGCGATCTCGTCGGCCTCCACCGCGCCCGCGACGGGCCGGGTGGCCGGGCGCGGCCAGCCGGTCGCACCCAGCGTCCCCGTCTCGATCGCCATTGCGGCCGAGGCGGCGCGGTGATCCTCGCCCTTTCTCGCAAGCACGGTCAGGCTGCCCGGCCGGCCGTCGCTGCGAAGCCCCGTGGGAACCGCGATGCCGCACAGGTCGAGCAGGTTGACGAAGTTGGTGTAGGTGCCGAGCCGCGAATTGGGGCCGATCGGGTCGGCCGCGATCTCGGAAAGCGTCACCACCGTCGGGATGGTCGGCACGCAAAGCAGGTCGACGTCCTCCATCAGCTCGTCGCACCGCCGCGCCAGCGCCTTCAGCCGGTACAGGCCCTCGAAGGCATCCACCGCCGTCAGCGTCAGTCCCGGCTCCAGCACGGCGCGGGTGGTGGGATGCAGCGTCTCGGGCGCATCGACGAGACGCTTGCCGACGGCCGCCACCCGCTCGGCCAGCCAGGCGCCTTCGTAGAGCATGCGCGCGACGGCATAGAACGGCTCGAAGTCAATCTCGGTCACCGAAGCTCCGGCGGTCCGCAGCCTGACCAGCGTCTCGCGGAAATGCTCCGCTTGCGCACTGTCTCCAAACGTTTCGAGCGTCGCCTCGTCGGGAACCCCGATGCGAATGCCCGGATGCATGGCGGTCAGCGGCCGAACCGGTACCGGCCTCGAATAGGCGTCGCGCGGGTCGAAGCCGGCGGCGATGCCATGGATTTCAAAAGCCTCCGTCACCGTCATCGCGAAGATCGAGATCGTGTCGAGCGTGCGGCAGGCCGGCACGACGCCGCTGCTCGACAGCGCGCCGAGCGTCGGCTTGAGCCCCACAATGTTGTTGAGCGCGGCCGGCACGCGCCCGGATCCCGCCGTGTCGGTGCCGAGCGAGAAAGCGGCAATGCCGCGCGCCACCGCCACAGCCGATCCCGACGACGAGCCGCCCGGCACGAGGTCGGGATCGATGGCGTTCCTCGGCACCGGATAGGGCGAGCGCACGCCGACGAGGCCGGTGGCGAACTGGTCGAGATTGGCCTTGCCGATCAGGATCGCGCCGGCATCCTTCAGCCGCGACACCACGAGGGCGTCGTCGCGGGCGGCATAGGCGAAATCCGGACAGGCTGCGGTGGTCGGGTGCCCCGCCACGTCGATGTTGTCCTTCACGACGAAGGGGATACCCCACAGCGGCCGCCCGTCGGGTGTGCCCAGCGCGGCAGCCGCGGCAAGGGCATCGTCACGCGTTTCCAGGATCAGGATTCCCGGATCAGCTGCGGCTTCCAGCCTGCGAAACGCCTCCGCCACGACGGCCTCCGGCGAAACGCCCTCGGCATAGGCGCGCCGAAGCTCGGCGAGCGTGAACGGCAAGTTCTCGATCCGGCTCGCCGCTTCCATGCCGTGTCAGCCCCGCGCGACGAAGGCAGCGCCGCAAGGCGTGCCGGGGCGGAAGAGATCGAAGGAGGAAAGGGACATCGCGGCGCCTCTGCAAGCACGAAAACCGTCTCCCGACGACGTTGCAGATTTTGCCGTTCGCGAAAATTGCTATAAATTCACCATCCCGGTGCGTTCCTGGCACCGCGCTACGCAAGAGGCTGTTTTCATGAAACATTTGCAGGATTTCCGGCTGATCGAGGCGGTCGCGCGCGCGGGGTCCATGCGCAAGGCGGCCGAGGACATGAACATCACCGCCTCGGCGCTCAATCGGCGCGTCAACCGCTTCGAGGACGAGTTTGGCGCGGAGCTCTTCGAGCGCCTTCCCGGCGGCGTGCGGCTCAACCCGGCGGGCGAGCTCCTGTTACACCACTACCGCGCCACGCTGTCAGACCTGTCGCGGGTGCAGGGCCAGGTGGCCGATCTGTCGGGCGAACGGCGAGGTCACGTTTCCATCGCCTGTTCGCAGGCCTTGCTGCCCTACTTCCTGCCGCAGCAGATCGCGCGATACCGCCGCGATCATCCGGGCGTCACCTTCACGGTGAACATCCGCGACCGTTCCCAGGCCGAACAGGAGCTGGCCACCTACTCCAGCGATCTCGCGCTCGTCTTCGAGCCGATCTATCTCGTCGATTTCGAGGTCATCCAGGCGATCCCGCAATCCGTCAACGTCGTCATGGCCTCGGACCATCCCCTTGCCCGCAAGCCGGAATTGCGGCTGCGCGACTGTCTCGACACGCGCCACGTGGCGCCGTCGGCGAAGTATGGCGTGCGTCACCTGCTCGACTTCGCGGCCAGGCGCGGCACACGGCGCGTCGCCCCGGTCGTCGAGACAGAGAGCTTCGATCTGATCCGTCACTATGTGCTCCACGAAAAGGTCATCGGCTTCCAGATCCCGATCGGCTTGCGCGAACCTCGCGACGGGTCGCTGCTGTTCCGGCCCATCTCCGAGCGCGATCTGCCGCCCGGCAACCTGATTCTCGGCCAGATGCGCGGCCGCACCCTGCCCGTCGCCTCCGCCCGCTTCGCCATGCAGCTGGCGACGGCACTGAAGGACGAAACCGGAGAGGCGATGCAGTGAGCCGGAGCGAATCGGAATGCGAACCGACGCCCGCAAGTCCTTGGCGCGACTCGGATTCACCCGCGAGAAACCCGCGTCGCATTCTCATGTGACGCTTGAGGTCACGCCGTGGCAGCCGCCTTCAACCCCAGTTCGGCGATCATGGCGTCGCGCATGACGAACTTCTGCGGCTTGCCGGTCACCGTCATCGGCAGCGTGTCCCGGAAGCGTACGTAGCGCGGCACCTTGTAGTGCGCGATCTGGCCGCGGCAGAAGGCGCGGATCTCCTCCTCGGTGGCCGTCTCACCCGCATGCAGCACGATCCAGGCGCAGAGTTCCTCGCCGTAGCGCGCGTCGGGCACGCCGAACACCTGCACCTCCGACACCTTCGGATGGCGGTAGAGAAACTCCTCGATCTCGCGCGGATAGACGTTCTCGCCGCCGCGGATCACCATGTCCTTCACGCGTCCGACGATGTTGCAGTAGCCGTCGCGGTCGATGGTGGCGAGGTCGCCGGTGTGCATCCAGCCGTCGGCATCGATCGCCTCGGCGGTCTTCTCCGCCTCGTCCCAATAGCCTTTCATCACCGAGTAGCCGCGCGTGCACAATTCGCCGGACTGGCCAACCGGCACGGTCTGGCCGCGCTCGTCCACGATCTTCACCTCGACATGCGGACCGATGCGCCCGACGGTTGCGACCCGCTTGCCGATCGGATCGTCGACGTCGGACTGGAACGACACCGGGCTCGTCTCGGTCATGCCATAGGCGATCGTCACCTCCGGCATGTGAAGGTCGGTCACGACGCGTTTCATCACCTCGATCGGACAGGGCGCGCCGGCCATGATCCCGGTCCGGAGCGAGGTCAGATCGTGGCGTTTGAAATCAGGGCTGTCGATCATGGCGACGAACATGGTGGGCACGCCGTAGAAGCCCGTGCACCGCTCCGAGGCGATCGCCTCGAGCGCGGACGCCGGCTCGAAACCCTCGCCCGGGAAAACCATCGCCGCGCCCTTGGTCACACAGCCGAGCGTCCCCATAACCATGCCGAAGCAATGGTAGAGCGGCACCGGAATGCAAAGCCGGTCGGTCTCCATCAGCCTTATCGTCCGGGTGACGATGTCGGCATTGTTCAGGATGTTGGCGTGCGTGAGCGTCGCGCCCTTCGGCGCGCCGGTCGTCCCGGAGGTGAACTGGAGATTGATCGGATCGTCCGCGTCGAGCGTCGACGTGACGAGGTCGAGCCTGTTTCTCTGCGCCGGGCCGGCAAGGCGCGCGAGGTCGTCGAACGACAGCATCCCGGGCGACCGCTCCTGTCCCATCCGCACGATGGTCCTGAGCGCCGGAAGCCGCGCCGCCGCGAGCCGTCCGGGCTCCGCCGCTGCGAGTTCCGGCGCAAGCGCGCGGATCATCTCCAGATAGTCGCTAGACTTAAAGCGCGCGGCGGTGATCAGCGCCTTGCAGCCGACCTTGTTCAGAACATATTCGAGCTCGGTCGTCCGATAGGCAGGGTTGATCGTCACCAACACCACGCCGATCCGCGCGGTGGCAAATTGCGTGATCAGCCATTCCGGCCGGTTGGGCGACCAGATGCCGACGCGGTCCCCCTTCCGAAGCCCCAGCGCCAGCAGGCCCGCGGCGACGTCATCGACCTCGCGTGCCAGTTCGTGCCAGCTGAAGCGCCTGCCCGCCTCGCGGAAGATCGCGGCGACGTGCGGTCCGCGCCTTGCAACCGTTTCGGCGAATGCTTGCGGGATGGTCTTTGTCACCAGAGGCGTCGACCGGTCGCCGACCACGTGCGAAAAGCCGCCATGCGGCTTGCGCGAAGCGGGATCCGTCGGCTGCCGCGACGTTCCGGTTCCAAGCAGGCTCGACGCCAGGCTCCCGCCGAGCGATTGCGACAAGGCGCTCACGATACTCCTCCCGTCCGGGCTCGCCTGCGGTTACATCGTCCTCCAGTCGCCGATGCGCTCGAAGGCGGCGGCGGCGCGATAGATCGTGCTTTCCTCGTAGTGCTTGCCGATCAGCATCATGCCGATGGGCAGGCCTTCCGACAGGCCGACGGGAATGGTCATCGCAGGATGGCCGGTCGCGTCGAAGGGGCTGGTGTTGCCGATCATCTCGAAGGCCCGCTGGATGGTGAGCGCCAAGGGAGCATCGGCCGGCGGGATCTGCTGCGCCTTGATCGGCATGGTCGGCATCAAAAGCAGGTCGTATTGGGCAAGCGCCGCGTCATAGGCCGCGCGCAGGCGCCGCGACAGGTTCTGCGCCTTGGCATAGTAGTGGCCGCGATGATGCTTGAGCATGTATTCGCCCACGAACATCGAAATCTTCAGGCTCTTGGAGAGCTCGTCCGCCCGGCTGCGCCAGTTGGAATGATAGTCGAGCAGGCTCGTCACGTAGAGCCCCTTCCATCCGGTCGCGAAGCCGTTGCCGTGCATCATGATGTCGGTCAGGCCTTCGAGCGCGATCGGCGTCCAGATCGCCTGTCCCTGAAGGTGCATCGGCACCGAAATTTCTTCCACCG
This sequence comes from Aquibium carbonis, assembly GCF_003970795.1. Taxonomy (GTDB): domain Bacteria; phylum Pseudomonadota; class Alphaproteobacteria; order Rhizobiales; family Rhizobiaceae; genus Aquibium; species Aquibium carbonis. The sequence continues at coordinate 129,104 of NZ_RWKW01000056.1, forward strand.
TCGCGCCGAGTTCGCGGTATCGCGCCGCCGCCACGCGCACCTTGTCGTCGACGTCTGGTTCCGAATTGGCCAGCCCGAAGCCCTCACGGACGATGCCGATCCGCATGCCCGACACGCCCTGGCCGAGCGCCTGCGTGTAGCGGTCGATGCGCGGCGCATACTGGCGCGGGTCGAGCCCGTCCTCGCCGGCGATCACCTCCAGCAGCAGCGCGTTGTCGCGCACGTTCTGCGTCATCGGCCCGGCATGGTCGATCGTCGGTTCGATTGGCATGATGCCCGTATAGGGAACCAGCCCGTGCGTGGGCTTCATGCCATAGGCGCCGCAGAACGACGCCGGCATGCGGATCGACCCGCCCTGGTCGCCGCCGATCGCCATGTCGACCTCGCCGGCGCCCACCAGCGCGCCAGAGCCCGACGACGAGCCGCCGGCGATATAGCCCATCTTCCAGGGATTGTGCACCGGCCCGGTCGCGTTGGTGTGGCTGCCACCCGAAAGACAGAAATACTCGCAATGCGCCTTGCCGACGATCGTCCCGCCGGCGTCGAGGATGCGGGTGACGACGGTGGCGTCGACGTCGGGCGTATAGCCTTCCAGCGTCGAGGCGCCGTTCATCATCGGCACGCCCGCCAGGCACACATTGTCCTTGAGCACGATGGTGCGGCCCGACAGCGGTCCCGAATGCGCGCCGCGCACCTCCGACTTCACGTACCACGCGTTCATCGGGTTTTCGGCCAAGGAAGGGCGATATCCCGGCGTGCGCGGATACTTCACCTGCGGCAGGTTGTCGGGCATCGAAGCGACGACGTCGTAGGCCTCGAACGAGCCCTCCATCAGCGTCATGTAATCCATGAGCTCGCGGTCTCCCATGGACATGTGGAGGCCGCCGACGAGGCTGCGCATCTGCTCCAGCGTGGGTCGCCTGACGTGCATGGGGTACTCCTTGGGTAGATCGGTTGCGACCGGTTCCGGCCGATGCGGCATCGCCGCTGGCGCTGCGGCGGGGGGCACGACAGAGACGGACATTGACTGGCTTCCCGCCGTCGAGGCCGGCATGGGCCGCACCGACGACGAGGCAGGCGAAATGACCGCATGGGCAGGCGTGGCGGGATTGCTTGCGGGTCCGAAGGTCGGCACACCGGGCAAGGCCGGCGATGGCGTCCCGGCCCGGCCGCCCGCCGGCGCCTTCGCAGGTGCAGGACCCGACGGGCCGTGTCCGCCGCCGGCCCGCGTACGCCGGACGGAGCCGAAGCCCAGGAACTCTTCCACCTGGCGCGGATCCTTCAGCGCTTCGGCGTGAATCTCGCCAGTGACGCGACCACGTTCCAGCACGACCACGCGATCCGACAGCGTGGCGATGAACTCGAAGTTCTGCTCCACCAGCACGACCGTCAGGCCGCGGCTCCTGCGCAGCCTGATCAGCGTATCCTCGATCTCCTCGATGATCGACGGCTGGATGCCTTCGGTCGGCTCGTCGAGAAGCAGCAGCCAGGGATTGCCCATCAGGCAGCGCGCCAGCGCCAGAAGTTGCTGCTCGCCGCCGGACAGGGCGCCACCGTCGCGGTCGAGCAGGCGCGTCACGCGCGGAAAGTCCGCCAGCACCCGCTCCACCGCTTCGGCTTCGTCCGTGCCCGTGTCGGCGTGCCACGCCATCCGCAGATTGTCGCGCACCGACAGCTTCGGGAAGATGCCCCGCCCCTGCGGCACGTAGCCGACGCCGCGCTGCGAACGCTGGTGCGGCGCAAGACCGGTGATGTCCTCGCCGTCGAGCCGCACCGAGCCGCCGGTCGCCGGAATGAATCCCATCACGGTTTTGAGCAGCGTCGACTTGCCCATGCCGTTGTGGCCGAGAATCCCGACGATCTCGTCGGTCGCCACCGTCAGGTCGATCCCGTGCAGAACGGGAATACGCCCATAGCCGGCGGTCAGGCCGCGGATCTCGAGGGCGGGACGCTTGTCGCTCATGCTGCGGACTCGTGGAGGTGGACCATCCTCATCCTCTCTTGCCGAGATAGACGTCGCGGACCCTGGCGTCGCTCATCACCGCATCGACGGTGCCTTCCATCAGGATCGCGCCCTGCGAGAACACGGTGATCTGTGCCGCGATCGAGCGGATGAACTGCATGTCGTGCTCTACGATGATCAGCGCGGCATCGCGGTTGATCTCGTGAATGATCGCCACCATGCGTTCGACTTCTTCGCCGGTCATGCCGGCGGCCGGCTCGTCCAGAAGCACCAGCCAGGGCCGCGCGGCGATCACGATGCCCAGTTCGACGCGCTGGCGCTCGCCATGCGCGAGCCGTCCGACGGTAGCGCGCGCGATGTCGCCGAGGCCGAGCCGCTCGATCACGTCGGCCGTCGTCCGGTCGGCCTCCTTGGTCCCCGCCTGCCGATAGGCGGAGAGCCAGATGTTCTCGCGCACGGACAGCCCGTCCATGACGCTCGGTACCTGCGTCTTGATGCCGATGCCCAGGCGGGCCACGAACTGCGGATCCCACCCGGTGGTCTCGACGTCGTCGATGAAGACCTCACCCGACGTCGGCTTCAGGATGCCGGTCAGGCAGCGGAAGAAGGTCGTCTTGCCGGCGCCGTTGGGGCCGATCAGGCAGCGCAACTCGTTGCGGCGCAGCTTGAAGGACACGTTGTCCACGGCGGTCACCCCGCCGAAGCGCATGGTCAGACCGCGGGTTTCCAGAACGACGTCAGCCATCGGCGCGCCCCCTGCCCCGCCGCCCGCGCCGAACCGCATTGGGACGGTTCCGGCGCGACGAGCTTCCGAAGGCCGACATCAGCGACGGCACCACGCCACGCGGCAACACCAGCACCACCACCACCAGGATCAGGCCCATGATCAGCACGTTGTCGACGGCCGTCTGCTGGCCGAGCGCGAATTTGAGATAGCCGAGCGCAGCCGCACCCAGCACCGGGCCGACCAGCGTTCCGAGCCCGCCGACGATGCACCAGATGATGATCTCCGCCGACTGGCCGAGCGAGAACAGTCCGGGCGTCACGATCTCGGCCCAGGAAGCGTAGAGCGCCCCGGCGAGCCCGGCGATGCCGCCCCCGATGGCAAACAGCACCGACTTCCGGAAGCGCGCGTCATAGCCCATCAGTTCGACCCGGCTTTCGTTTTCGCGGATCGCCACGGCGATGCGTCCGAACGGGCTGGCAAGCAGCAGCCTCACCAGCACGTAGACGACGAGCAGGATGACGAAGCAGACGTAATAGAGGCTGGAATCGTAGATGTAGGCGGACGGGTCGCCCGGCACGTTCAGCGTCTGGTAGCCCGGCATCCCGTTGTAGCCGCCGAGGCGCGCCGTTCCGATCTGGTACTCGGGTCCGGCCGTCGTGTTCATGAAGCGGAAGAAGATCAGCGTCACCACCAGCGTGATGACCCCGAGATAGACATCGGTCAGCCGTCCGTAGAACATCATGGCGCCGAGCAGGAAGGCAAAGACGAAGGGCACGGCGATGGCGATCAGCATCGGCATCGTGCTCTCGCCGATGTTGGCCGCCGACACCGCGTAGGCATAGGCGCCGAGCCCGTAGAAGACGGCCTGTCCGAAGCACAGGATGCCGCCGAAGCCCCAGATCAGGCCGAGGCTGAGCGCCAGCAAGCCGTAGATCACGAGCAGCGTCAGCGTGTAGTAGTTCAGGACGAGCGGCGCCACGAACATCAGGACGATGCCGGCCAGCACCACCCAGGCGGCATCGCGAAGCTTGGTGGATTCCATCACAGGCGCCCCTTGAAGAAGCGTCCGGTAATGCCCTGCGGCAGGAGACGCAGCAGGATGATGGCCGCGACCAGAAGCGCCACTTCACCGATCACCGGGCCGGAGAGGAAGGTGAAGGTCTGCGAGACGAGGCCGAAGACCGTGGCGCTGGACAACAGGCCGAGCACAATCGACGCCCCCCCGGAAATGACCGTGATGAAGGCCTTGGCGATGTAGGCCGAACCCCAGGTCGGCACGAGGCCGACCAGCGGGGCAAGCACGCCACCTGCCAGCCCCGCGAGCGCCGAACCGACGAAGAAGGTGCTCATGTAGACCCGGTCGGGGCTGTAGCCGAGGGCGGCCGCCATGTCGGCGCTCTGCATGGTGCCGCGCGCCACGAGCCCCAGCCGCGTTCCGCGCAGGATCGCATAGGCGGCGACCAGCAGGAGGATCGACACGATGATGATGAAGAAGTTGTAGCCGTTGATCTGGTAGGCGCCGAGCGTGAAGCCCGCGATCGGGGTCGAAACGCCCGTGGTCGTGTTGCCGAAGATCATGACGGCCGCGCCCGTGAAGGCGAGGCTCAGCCCCCAGGTGGCCAGCATCGTGTCGACCAGTCGCCCGTAGAGGAACCGGATCACCAGCCGTTCCACGATCAGGCCGATGATCCCGACCACCAGCGGCGCCACGATGAGCATGGCGATATAGACGTTCACGCCGGCTTGCACAGCGACGATCGTGGCATAGCCGCCCATCATCATGAACTCGCCATGGGCGAGGTTGATAACGCGCATCATGCCGAACACGACCGCAAGCCCGGCGCTGATCAGCACCAGCACCGCGATCGAGTACAGAATTTCGAGGATGAAGACGGCAGCGAGGTCCATGCCGGTCCCGTGTGAAAGAATGTCAGGCGGCCACCCCGGGGCCGGGCTGGCGTTGCGGGCCGCGTAGCGACGGAGCCCGTGCGTCGAAGGCCAAGGGCCGGCGCGCGGTGCGCGCCGGCCAAGGTCACATCAGATGTCGATCTCGTACTGCTGGTTGTCGTCCGGATTGGCGACGAGGTCGCAGACGAGCTGCGTGTCGATCGGCTGGCGCGCGCCGAAGCTCTCCAGCACGTTCAGCTTCTGGCCGCGCATCTCCATCAGGTGCACGTCGAGCGTCGCGTGATGCGTCTTCGGGTCGATGGTCACCTTGCCGGCCGGACCGTCGAGCGACAGTCCGCTGTCGAGCGCTTCGATCACCTTCGCCTGCTCGACCGAGCCGGCCGCCTTCACGGCTTCGGCCCACAACAGGATGCCCTGGTAGTTGGAAACCGCCAGTTCGTGGATGTTGGGAACGGTCGCTGCGCCATGCATGTCAGCCCAGGCCGTGGTGAAGGCCTTGTTGGCCGGCGTGTCGAGCTCGGGCGAGTAGTTGTAGCAGACCACGATGCCGTCGCCCTCTTCGGGTGTGAGCACGAGGTGCTCGGAGCCGACGCCCAGCGTCGTGGAAGCCAGCGGGATGCGCGACTTCATGCCCGATGCCGCCCACTGGCGGTAGAACGACAGATGCGCGCCGCCGACCAGCGCCGAGTACACCATGTCGGGCGCCGCGGTCTGGATCTTGGTGATGGTCGAGCCGAAATCCGACACGTCGAGCGGGAAGAAGTCGACCGCCACGGTCTCGCCGCCGCCGTCCTTGAAGTACTTCTGGATCCAGCGGGCCATCAGCTGGCCGTAATTGTAGTCGGCGGCGAGGATGTAGACCTTCTTGCCCCACTTCTCCATCGTATAGGGGATCTGCACCTCGGTCGTCTGCGCCGGCGTCACGCCGGTGACGAAGCAGTTCCTGTCGCAGACGCCGCCTTCATACTGGATGTTGTAGAAGTAGAGCGTGTTGGCGCGGCGCAGCGTCTGGCGGATCGCCTCGCGCGATGCCGACAGGATGCCGCCATGCACGACGTCGACCTTGTCCTGCCGCGTCAGCTGCTGCGCATACTGGGTGTAGAGCGCCATGTTCGACTGGGTGTCGTAGCCGATGTGCTCGACCGGCCGGCCAAGCAGGCCGCCGCCGTCGTTGATCTGCTTGACCGCGAGTTTCACCGCCATGTCGATCGGCTTGCCGTAGGCGTCGAAAATGCCCGAAATGTCGAACACCGTGCCGAGCTTGATCGGGTCGGCGGCAAAAGCGTTGCGGATGAACATGGGGCTCGCCAGCGCGGCCGAACCGGCGGCGGCGCCCTTGAGGATGGTGCGTCTGGAAATCGTCATTGTCATTCCCCTTTTCTCGTTTCGGCGTGTCCCCGGGCGCGCCGGTGATGCCGGTTTTCTGGTTCGGTCGATCAGTCTTTCTTGCGAACCGGTGAGCGGTTGATCGCGTCGAGCGCTCGGGCGCCGAGATTGTGATCCATCTCCACGCCGATCTCCTCGCCGAGCTTCTTGATCATCGGAAAGCCGATGGCCATGCCCATGATGGAATCGAGCGCCGACTGGAAACCGCCCTGCCCGCCCGTTCCACCATCGCCGCCCCCGCCTCCCACCGGACCGAGGCCCGAAATGTGGTTGATGCGGATCGAATCGATCTTCTCCACCGGCTTCATCATCTGGGAGGTGATCTCGGGCAGCATGTCGAGCTTGTGCATCTCGAGCCGCAGCCGCAGGATCTGTTCGCTCTGGCCGTTCTCCGCCTCGATCATCGCCGACCGGCCCTCCGATTCAGCGATCAACCGATGGCGCTCGGCTTCCGCCTTCACCTGGGTCGCGTTGCTCTCGGCCTTGGCCAGCGACAGGATGGTGTCGACCTGGGACTTGACCTTCTGGTCGTCCACTTCGGCATCCTCGCGCGCCTTCAGCAGCGCGAGCTGCCGGGCGCGCTCCGCTGCCATGACGTCGCGCTCGGTCTGCACGGCCTCCTGCGCCTGGACCAGCTTGGTCTTGGCGGCCTCGAACCCGGCCTCGGCAATCTGCTCCTCGCCACGCTTGGCCGCGATGCGGATGGAATTGTCGATCTTGGCCGTCTCGACAGCGAGCAACGCCTCGATCTCCTGCTTGCGGAGCAGGAGATCGCGCTCGATCTCGGCGCGCTTGATTTCGCCCGCCTTGGCGATCCGCGCCTCCTCGGCAATCCGCTCGGCGGTTGTCCGCGCACTCTGGATCTCGGTATCGAGGTCGATGCGGCGGCGTTCGAGATCGAGCCGCTTGGCGATTTCGGCCTCCTCCTGCTCGCGCTCGATCAGGAGCCGCTGCCGCGTCTGGTCGAGCAGCCGGCGCCGGATCTCGACGTCGGCCTCCGTTTCCACCTGGACGCGCGCCTTCTTGTTGTGGCTGACGAGTTCTGCGAGCTTGCGCATGCCGACCGCGTTGAAGGCGTTGTTCTCGTCCAGCGCGTTGAACGGCGTCTGGTCGAGCCGCACCAGCGAGACCGAATCGAGCATCAGGCCCGAGCGGGCGAGGTTGGGCGTCAGCCGTGCCGAGACGGCTTCCACGAAGGCGTCGCGCTTCTCGTGCAGCTCGTCCATCGACCGACTTGCGATGGCCGACTGGATCGCATCGACCAGCTTGCCCTCGATCAGCCCCTGCATCTCCTCCTCGCGGAAGGTCTTGGAACCGAATGCCTGTGCTGCTGTCGCCACGCCCTCCTCCGAAGGCGCGACCCGGACGTGGAACTCCATCGCCACGTCCACGCGCAAGCGGTCCTCGGAAATCAGGGACGCCGCGCCCTGTCGTTCGATCCTCAGCCGCGTCGTGCGCATGTTGATGCGCTCGATGCGGTGCAGGATCGGCAGGGACAGCGCGCCGCTGTCGATCAGCACGCGCCGGCCGCCAAGGCCGGTGCGAACGAGCGCCGTCTCGCGGGTCGACTTCGCATAGAAGCGATTGAGGAACAGCACGCCGAGCACGATCGCGACGACCAGAACGACGAGCGCCAGAAACCAGGTCACGCTTACCTCCGTTTCCATGGGATCGGGACCGGCGCACCAAGCGCGCGATTCCCCGCAACCGCGACGGAAGCTAGCCCATGAACATTTTCCGTTTCAAGCTTTTTTGCGTCCGATGACAAATTTTTCCCGAACCTTCGCCACAACGTGTGCGCGAACCGCGCCGCGTCACACCAGTCGCTCGATCACCGAGAACAGATGCCCGTCGGCCCGGGCCAGATAGATCGGGTTGTCCTTGCGCTCGTTCGAGTGAAAGGCGCCGCCACGAGCGCTTCGCCATCTGATGGGCGCGCCACGCTGCTGCCGTTCGTTCATCAGCGCTGCATAGAAATGCAGACCCTCGTAGATCGACTGGCCCAGCGCGTTGAGGACGGGGGCGTTTTCCTGGTGCAGGTTGCGATAGCGCTCGACGAAGGACATGTTCGCGTCGGTCTTCAACCCGGCGAAGTAAGACGACGCGGCGTAGAGCCGCCGCGTGAAATCGGCCCCCGTGGCCAGAAGCACGTTCTCCTCGATCGCGGTCGAGAAGCGCACGATCGACCGGTCCAGTCCCATCGCACCGAAGACGCGATTGAACTCGACCGCCTCCTGGCCGATCAGCGACAAAAGCACGATGTCCGGCCTTGCAGACGCAATCCGCTCGACGAGTTCGACGGGTTCGTCGAGACCGAATGGAACATAGGTTTCCAGCACGACCTGCCCGCCGGTAGCCGCAATGCAATCACGGGCGAAACGGTGCGAGGCCCGCGGCCACACATAGTCGTTGCCGACGAGGGCCCAGCGCCTGACACCCAGCAGCGACGCGAGGTGACGGATCGCGGGCGCAAGCTGCTCGCGCGGCGTCTCGCCGATCGTGAAGCAGGATGGCGCCTGTTCGTTGCCCTCGTAGAGCGGCGTGTAGACATAGGGGATTCGTCCGCCGAGCGCGGCGTTCAGGCGCTGGCGCACCGAGCTGACATGCATGCCGACCACGGCATCGACGCCCCCCTCCTCCACGAGGTCCGAAAGCTGGTCCACCGCCGCTTCCACCACCGAGTCGTCGGCGTCCAGGAAGACGAGTTCGACCTCCCGGTCGGCGATGCCGCGATGGCGGTTGATCTCATTGAGCGCGAGTTGGGCGCAGGAGATGCAGGACGGCCCCCAGATACCCGCCGATCCGCTCATGGGGATCAGGACGGCGATGCGTGTGCGCCGCTGGCCACCATAGGATAAACGCCCGCGCTGGCCGAACCCGAGGGTCGGCCCATAGCCTCCTCCGTTCGCGCCATGGCGCAACGCCGCTCGCTCGATCATTCGGGTTCCAGCCCCTATGTGTTCCCGACATGTTGTTTTTCTTTTCCGAATTAAGTATCTGAAGCATCAAACGATGGCAATCGGTCCGGCGACGATTCGTATGCCGGCAATCGATGCCGACCTCCGGGAGAGGAACGTGTCCGAACGATCGCTGAACGACTATCTGGCCTATGTCGTGGCCCAGACGCACCGCAAGCTGCACGGCGACCTCGAGCGCGAGCTCCAGGCGGAGGGCGTCAGCGTCGAGCAGTGGCGCATGCTGGAAGTGTTGAGCGGGCGAAACGGTCTGTCGATGGGCGAGATCGCGGATCTCGTTCTCATGAACCATCCTGCCTTGACCAAGATGACCGACAGGATGGTGGCGCGCGGCCTCGTGCATCGACTGCCCGACCCGCAGGACCAGCGCCGCGTGCTGGTCACCATCACCAAGCTGGGTTTCGAATTGTTCGAGCGCGTCCGCGAGCGTGTCGAGGAACAGAACTCCGCGCTCGAGGAGCGGCTTGGCCACAAGGGTTCGGCCGACCTTCGCAAGCTGCTCGGCAGCGTCATCAATCTCGGCGAAGCGGGGCGATAGCGCCCATTGGAGACGGTGAAGGCCCCGGCGAGGATGCCGGGGCTTCGCGGTCAGGGCATGTAGCCGCCGCCGTTCACCCACAGAACCTGTCCGGTCATGTAGGCGCTGTCCGGACCGAGCAGGAACCGGATCGGCCCCACCACGTCGTCCGGATAGGCCAGCCGCTTCATCGGGATCGCATTGCGGTAGGCCTCCAGGCTCACCACGCTTTCGCCGTTCTCGTCCGAGCGTCCCGTGCCGCCCCGCAGGAACGCCGTATCGACGAGACCGGGCGCCACCGCATTGACGCGCACCGTCAGCGCCCACTCATGCGCGAAGGTCTTGGTGAGCGCGACCACGCCAGCCTTGGCGGCGGCATAGGAACCGTAGCCGGGACGGACGAACTGCGCCAGACCCGAGGCCACCATCACCACGCTGCTCCCCTCCCCCATCAGCGGCATCACCGCCTTGGTGGACAGGAAGGCGCCGCGGAGATTCCCGGCGATCACGTCGTCGAAATAGTCGGCCGAGGTTTCGGCGAGCGGCTGGATGCGGCTGTTGTAGCCCGCCAGGTTGACGAAGCCGTCGAGGCCCGGCACACGGCCCGCGAGGTCGTCCATCGCGGCGTTGATCGAAGCCTCGGACAGCACGTCTATGGCGATCGACGGCACGCCCAAGGCATAGCGATCCAGCGATGCGGCGAGATCGAGAACGACGACCTCGTCGCCGCCCTCGACGAGCGTCTTGACCAGCGCACGGCCGATGCCGCCCGCGCCGCCGAGCACGGCGATCCGGCGAATCCCGCTCATCGGTCGTTCCTCATCGGCAGGGAGCGGAGATAGGCGATGATCTCCGCCTCGGAGACCACGTCGGCATACTTGGCGTTCATGTCGAACAGGTTCGCTTCGTGCGGCGCCGGGTGCCGGTCGCCGCAGGCCTCGCGCACCACGCTGGTGGTGAAGCCGTAGGACATCGAGTCCACGCACGAGGCGCGCACGCATCCCGACGTGGTGAGCCCCGTCAGGATCACGCTGTCAATGCCCATCGCCGTCAGCGTCGACGCCAGCGACGTGCCGAAGAAGGCGCTCGGATACTGCTTGGTGATGACGATCTCGTCCGGTCGTGGCGCCAGCCCCTCGGCGAAATCGGCGGTCTTCTCGCCCTTGACGAAGGCCTTGAGCGGCTTCGCCTTTTCGAAGAAGCGGCCGCCATTGATCCCGCCGGGCTGATAGCTCACCTCGGTCAGCACCACCGGCACGCCGACCTCGTGCGCGACCTCGCGGACGCGCAAGGCCGAGGCCAGGGCCTCATCCACGCCGGCGTAGAGATCGCAATCCTTGTCGAAATAGGCATGCGCGAAATCGATCAGGATCAAGGCCGGCTTCTTGCCGAAGCCGGCGCGGTTTCCATAGGCCTTGGCGTAGTTTGCGTCGAGGTCCTCACTCATTGCGCGTCTCCCTGTTTGCCGCCTCAGACCTGGGCGTACTTCTTCTCGAAGTCCCAGACGTCTTCGAAGCCGATGAGCTTGTTGAATTCGGCGAACGAGTAGAGATCGACGGCATCCGTCGATTCGCCATGCTTCAGCAGGTCGCCATAGGCCTTCTCCAGCGCGGCGCCGACCGCGAGGAAGCCGACCGCCGGATGAATGGCGATCGAATAGCCCATCTCGTGCAGGGTCTTGGCCGACAGCAGCGGCGTGCGCCCGCCATTGACCATGTTGGCGAACAGCGGCGCGTCGATCTCGTCGGCCACGCGCTTCATCTCGTCGACCGTCTCGGGCGATTCGATGAACACCACGTCCGCGCCCGCCTTGGCGAAGGCCTTGCCGCGCCGGATCGCTTCTTCGATGCCGAGGCCGGTGCGCGAATCCGTGCGCGCGATGATCAGGAAATCATCCGACTTGCGGCTGTCTGCGGCCACTTCGATCTTGCGCACCATGTCTTCCAGCGGAATGACCCGGCGGTTGGGGGTGTGGCCGCACTTCTTGGGGAATTCCTGGTCTTCCATCTGCATGGCGGAGACGCCGGCGTCCTCGTAACCGCGCACCGTGTGGCGGACGTTCAGCAGCCCGCCATAGCCGGTATCGGCATCGGCGATGACCGGCTTGGAGGTCATCTTCACGATCTGGGCGATGCGCTCGATCATGTCGCGATAGGTCGCGATGCCGGCGTCTGGCTCGCCGAGATAGGAGGCGACCGTTCCGTAGCCGGTGACGTAGAGCGCCTTGAAATCCATCCGGTCGGCAATCAGTGCCGAAATCAGTTCGAACACGCCGGGAGCCAGAACGAATTCCTTGTTCTTCAGCGCGGCCTTGAGTGCGGGATCTGCCATTGTCTTCCTGTCCTTGGGTCTTCTTTTATCAATGATTGCGCAGGAGCTGTCCCAGCCCCACGAGGCGGTCGTCGATGCCGGTCGCCCGCAGCATCGCCCAGAACGTAGCCTGGTTCGACGTGACGACCGGCACGCCGAGAACGGCTTCGAGCTGTTCGATGAGCGGCAGCGTCGGAAAGTCGGTGCAGGTGATCAGCAGCGCCTCGCTGCCCGGCACGAAGGCCGCGCGGGCATGGGCGGCCACCTGTTCGATCGGCGTCTCGGCGATGCGGACATACTCCTGCGGTCCGTTGGCGCCGATGCCGAGGCCGCTGAGCTTGTCCACGGCAAAGCCGTTCTCTTCGAGGAAATGCGTCTCGTGCTCGTTCAGTCGGTCGGCATAGGGGGTGGCGACCGAAAGACGGGTCACCCCCAGCGCCTTCAGCGCGGCGATGATGGAGGCGGAGGTGGTCACGGCCTTCACGCCCGTCCGCTGCGTGAGTTCGTCGGGCAGGGAGTTGACCGGGTTGATCATCGAGCCGGCGGTGCAGGCATAGGCGATCGCGTCGACCCGTGCCTGCTTGATCATCGCGAAGACCTGCTCGAGATCGTCCAGCAACGCGGCCCGGCCGGCCTCGCTGGTGGTGTCCGCGTGCAGTTTCATGCGATGGGTGTGGAACGAGACGCCCTCGGGCATCATGCGCATCCACTCGGCTTCGTTCACCGTGTTCGTGGGCGGGACGATCAGGCCCAGCTTCGCGCGCGGGCTGTAGACCGACTTGTGGCGGGGTTGCATCGCGGTTTCCTCGCGTCTCCGATCGTGGAGATCGACCTTCTTGTTTGGATGAACTGACACAAGCCTAGCCTAAATGTCCATACCTTTTTGTCGATCCAGGAGCTGGCACCCCGTCTGCGGCGTGAATCCCCAAAAATGCGCTTGATCTTGCGCAAGGCGCGGCGCTGGGCCAGATACGACAAAATTGTCCATACGTTCGCGACCAGAGACAGGGCGAGTCGAAACCCATGGCTGACACGATCACCGAACCGGCCGAGAACCCCGGCGACGGCCCGCGCTACATGCGCATCCAGAAGGTGCTGGAGGATCGCCTGACGAGCGGCCTCTACCCGGCCGGGTCGCTGATGCCAACGGAAATCGAGCTCGCCGCCGAGTTCAACACCTCTCGCTTCACCATCCGCGAGGCGTTGCGATACCTGCGCGAGCATGGATATGTCGAGCGACGCCAGGGGGTTGGAACCCGCGTCATCTCCAACAGCCCGCACTCGACCTTCTTCAAGTCCTTCGGATCGCTGGAGGAGCTGTTCCAGATCGCGGTCGAGACCTACTATGTCATCCTCTACACGAAACGGATCGTCCTCGACGCCGAACTCGCGGAACTGGTCGGCGGCCTGGCGGGCGAGGAATGGTTCGAAGTTGCCGGCGTGCGCTGGACCAAGCCCGGCGGCACCCCCATCTGCTACATCCAGAGCTACATTCCGGGCCGGTTCGAACACCTCATCCCCTTGCTCGAAGGCCATCAGGGGCCCTTCTTCGCTTTGCTCGAGCGGCATTCCGACGGCATGATCGAAGAGGCCGTGCAGGAAATCCGCGCCTTGCCGATGCCGGCCGAGATCGAGCGACAACTGGGCCTGGCGAAGGGATCGTGGGCGCTTCAGCTGCTGCGCCGCTACCTGACGGACTCCGGCGTTCTCATCGCCTCGTTCAACTGGCATCCGGCCGACCAGATGGTCTACATGATGCATATCCAGCGGGCGAAGCCGACCGCCGAATAGGTCGCAGCCGCGCGCCAGTTCGATCATCCCACGAAATGGGGCCGGTAGCCCGCGCCCTCACGCGAGATCGTCATGCCATGCGCGCCCCTGATGTGTGCGGGCACCAGCAGCGCACCGGTTTCGGCCGCGCGTTCGAGCAGGGTGAGTCGGGTCGCCACGGCCTGTTCGCGGTCGGAACAGAAGGCGCTCGCCCAGCCTGGCTGGTAGACCTGAACCGGCGAATGCACGGCGTCGGCGCAAAACAGCGCCTGTCCATGTGAGCGGCAGTCGAGACAAAGCCCGACCTGCCCGGGCGAATGCCCCGCCATGGTCTCGATGCGCATGCCGCGCGACAGTTCGAAACCATCCGTCACCGTCTCCGACAAGCCGGCCTCGATCACCGGCAGCACCGAATCCGTGTAGGCGCCGTGATTGTGCGCGCCGGGCTCCCGCTCCTCGACCGCCTGCCAGGCGGCCAGTTCGGTTTCGCCGATCAGGTAGCGGGCCTTCGGAAAGGTCGGAACCCAGCGGCCATTTTCCAGCCTGGTGTTCCAGCCGATATGGTCCGCATGCAGATGGGTGCACAGCACGACATCGACGTCGTCGGGTGAGACACCGGCGGCCTTCAGCCGGTCGAGAAATCCCGTCCCCTGCCGCTGGTGCCAGTCGGCACGCCGCGGCCGTTCCTTGTGCTCGCCGACGCAACTGTCGATCAGGATCGTCAGCCCACCCGCCTTGAGCAGCCAGCTCTGCACGCCGAGCAGGATGTTGCCGGCGGCGAAATCGACGTGGTGCGGGGCAAGCACCGGCTCGAGATGCCGGATTGCCTCGATATCGGCACCCGGCAGCAGGAACGACAGCGGCAGCGCGAAGGGATCGAGGTCGATGATTTTGTGAAGCGTCGCACCGCCGAGGTCGAACATGATGCGCTCCTACATGATCTGGGGCTTGTCGATGTGTGCCGAGCGAGCCCCGGCCGCAGCTTCTTCCGCCGGAAGCGTCTCGTCCCACAGCCGGGCGATGTAGCGACCGCCCGTCTGGTCGTTCGACGCATCGGAGCAGAGCCAGAGGATCGCGCGACGCATGATCGAAGGCGGCAGCAGATTACCGTCGGCGCCCTTCTTGCCCGGGCCTGTCGGCAGGAGGTCGGTGTCCGCCGCCCCGCCGGGCAGATAGACGTTGACGGTAACGCCGGTGCCTTCGAGATCCTGTGCCCAGACGCGCGAGGCCGCCTCCAGCGCTGCCTTCGACGGGCCATAGGGCGAATAGCCCTTGCGCACCATGGTCTGGTCGCTGGTCGAGACGTTGATAACCTTGCCCGACCCGCGCGCCACCATGCCGGGCACGGCCGCCCGCGCCATGTTGAAGGCACCGGTTACATTGGTGTCGATGATGGACTTCCACGCGTCGGGCGCGGCTTCCCAGAACCGTGTCGGCTCGACATTGAAGCGCTCCGAGATGAGCCTCATGCCGACGCCGGCATTGTTAACGAGGACATCGACCCGCCCGAACCGGGCGACCGTGTCGGCCACGACGGCCTCGCAGGCCGCGTAGGAACGGACGTCGGCGACAACGCCCAGCACATTGCCCTCCCCGCCGACCGCCGCGGCCTTCGCCACCGCTTCGTCCAGCGCTCCGCCCGGCCTGGAGCCGGTCAGCACCACCTTCATGCCTGCCGCGGCCATCTCCAGCGCCATTTCTAGGCCGAGCCCGCGCGAGGCGCCCGTGACGATCGCGACACGCCCGGGAAGCGACGGATCCGCCGCCGTCACGCCGTCTCTCCCGAAAGCCCCATGCGCGGAAACGTCCGCCGTTCCTGGGCGATGATCGTCGACTTCATCTCGGTGAACATGGCGCGCGACCCCTGCGCGCCCTCGCGACCGAGGCCCGACTGCTTGTAGCCGCCGAAGCCGGTGCGCAGGTCGCGCACGATCGGCGTATTGACCATTACCGTGCCTGTGCGCAGCGCAGACGCCGTGCGCATGGCGCGCTTCAGATCCTCCGACCAGACATAGCCGACCAGCCCGAACTTGCTGTCATTGGCCTTGGCGACCACCTCGTCTTCCTCGTCGAAAACCTGCAGCGTGGCGAAGGGACCGAAGATCTCCTCTTGGCAGATGGCTATCGAGTTGTCGGGCGCAAGCATTGCCGTCGGTTCGAAGTAATAGCCTGCGTTGAAGCCGGCGTGACGATGCCCGCCGGTCAGCAGCGTGGCTCCGTCCTTCACGCCGGTCTCGGCATAGCGGCTCATTCGTTCCCGCTGCGAGTGGTTGATCATCGGACCGATCTCGATACCCGGCGCCAGCGGATCGCCGACGGACAGGGCCTTCGTGCGCGCAGCGAAACGCTCGATGAAGGGGTCGGCAATCTTCCGCTGGACGAAGATCCGGCTGCCGGCCAGGCACATCTGGCCGTTGTTCATGAAGGAGCCGAGCAAGGCGCCATCCAGTGCCAGGTCGAGATCGGCATCGGCATAGACGATGCTCGCCGACTTGCCGCCGAGCTCCATCGCCCCCCCCTTGATCCCCTTGGCGAGCGAGGTGAGGATGGCGGTCCCGGTCTCTGTCCCCCCGGTGAAGGAGACCATGTCGATATCGGGATGCGAGACCAGCGAGACGCCCGTGACGTGGCCGCGGCCATTGACGAGATTGAGCACGCCCTCGGGCAGGATGCCCGCCTGGGCGATCAGCGCGAAGAGCCGGGTCACCGTCAGCGGTGTCAGTTCCGACGGCTTGACCACGCAGCAGTTGC
Source organism: Aquibium carbonis (assembly GCF_003970795.1). Classification (GTDB taxonomy): domain Bacteria; phylum Pseudomonadota; class Alphaproteobacteria; order Rhizobiales; family Rhizobiaceae; genus Aquibium; species Aquibium carbonis. Next base: position 145,411 of record NZ_RWKW01000056.1, read on the forward strand.
CGAAGGCGAGCGCGCCCGCGATCTTCATGGCGGTCAGGCCGAGCGGCATGTTCCAGGGGCCGATCAGGCCGCACACGCCGATCGGCTCGTAGGTGACGAGGCTCAGAAGCCCCGGTTCCTGCGTGAACACGTCTCCGCCCGCCTGGTTCACATATTCCGAAAAGAAGCGGAAATTCTGTGCCGCCCGGGTCACGTGCATCAGCTTGGTCTGGCCAAGCGGGATTCCGGTGTTGATGCTCTCCAGCGCGGCCAGTTCGTCGGCATGCGCGAGGATCAGGTCGTGGATCGCCATCAGCGCCTTCTGCCTGTCGGCAATGCTGGCGCGCGGCCAGGGACCATGATCGAAGGCCCGGCGCGCGGCGGTCACTGCACGATCCACCTCGTCGGCGTCGGATTCGTGCAGGATCGCGATCGGCCTCTCGGTCGAGGGATCGAGGACGGAGATGACCTCGCCCTTCGCCTCGACGAACCGTCCGGCCACGAAGCCGGTGACGCGCACGGGGTTTTCAGACAGCGCTTCGCGCGTTGTTGTCACTTGGATGCTCCCATTTTCTCAGTCTCGGACGGCGCGTTTCAGCGGCCTGCCCCTGGCGCGACGTCGCGCGGTTTCGGCTTGGTCGAGAGTATGTGGCCAGCCATCGCCGTCGTCGCCCATTCGCTGTTGCGCTGCGCAAGAGCGGCGATGATGTCGCGATGCTGCTCGTTCGACCGCCGGATGTTGATGCTCTGGTCCCAGACGAACTGCTTGATCAGCACCAGCGGCAGAGAAACGGCCTGCGCGGTCAGGAGCTTCAGTTGACGGGACCGTGCAGCGGTCACGATGATGGAATGAAACTCCGAGTTGAGCGTGACGAACGCGTTCGCCGCCTCCGCCCCGCCGGCCGGATCGATCCGGTCGATCTCCACCACCAGCCGCTCCAGCTCGCGAATTTCCTCGTCGGTGATCTTTTGGGCCGCCACGCCCGCCGCATAGCTTTCGAGACGGGCGCGCACGTCGAAAATGATCACCACCTCCTCGTAGGAGAAGTCGGCCACGAAGCGGTGCCTGTTCTCGGCGATCGCCAGCCCCTCTCCGACAAGACGCCGCAGCGCCTCGCGGACCGGCGTCCGGCTGGTGCCCGTCATGGCCGAAAGCGGCTCTTCGCGCAGATGGTCCCCGGGCTTCAGCTCCCCCGTCAGGATCGCGCGGCGGATCAGTTCATAGGCGCGCTCCACGGGCCGGCTGGACTCGGCCCGCTCGAGCTGGCTGACGACCTCGGGGTCGACGAAGATCAGGCTTCCGTCGCGCCGAAGCGCCGCATCGATCGTCATGCTGTTTCCGGATCGATGTGGCTCTCGTGATTCTCGAGATACCATTCCGCGATTTCCTCCCTCGTCGCGAACCACACCCCGTCGAACTGCTTGGCGTAGCGGATGAAATCCCGCAAGGCGCGAATGCGGAACGGCTGTCCGATCACGTGCGGGTGCAGTCCGATGTTCATGAACCGGCCGCTCGTTGCGCTTTCGGCATAAAGCCAGTCGAACTGCTCCTTGAACATCATGAAGCCCGTCTCGACCGTCAGCCCCTGGCGCAGGAACGAGAAGTCGTTGACCTCGGAGGTATAGGAGACCGAGACCATCGGCCTGCCGCTGCGCGTCTTGACCAGATAGGGCTGGTCGTCATTGAGCAGGTCGGTGATGAAGATCAGCCCCTCTTCCGAGAGGATGTCGATCGTGTTCAGCGTCGAGCGCAGCGATGACGACAGCCAGCCCTTGGCCTTGCGACCGACGGCCTGCTCGTAGACGTCGAGCGTGCGCTTGATGACCGCGCGCTCCTTCTCCTCGTCGAACATGTAGTCGGTGAGGAGTTCGTCCTGCACGTAGTTGTGCGCCACGATCTCGAAGCCGCGCGAAAGCGCCGCCTCGATCACCTCCTTGCGCTCGATGGCCATCTTGGCGTTCATCGTGCAGCTCGACTTCACGCCCTCGGCGTCGAAAAGGTCGAACATGCGCCACACGCCCACGCGCTGGCCATATTCGCGCCACGTGAAGTTCGGGTTGTCGTAGACATTGCCCGGCAGGTCACCGCCGACGATGCCCGGACCGCCCGGATAGTACTTCTTGTCGGTGGGCTGGACCTTGTCCCAATACTCGAAATTCGTCGTGAGAATGACCGCCAGCCGCTTGCCGTCCGGCCATTTCAGCGGCTTGCGTTTCGGCAGCGGTACGAAATCGTAATGCATGTCCAGCCCTCGCCGATCAGTACTTCGCCAGAAGCGAACCGAAGCCCTGCACCTTGTCCTCGATGCCGTTCATCCGCAGCGCATGCCAGTAGGTCGCGGTGTTGATCGCGATCACGGGCTTGTCGAGCCAGAACTCGGCGATCGCGCCGACCCGGGCCATGGCCAGGTTGGTTCCGGCCTGGACGATCGCCTCGACGGAGGGATCGTTGACCTCGATGATGGCGTCGCGCAGCGTCTGCTCCGACTCGTGCGCGATCAGCATCGGGCTCTTGCACTTCAGGCCCTTCACGGTCACGACCTCGTAGCCGCAATCGGTGAAGAACTTGCGCACCTGCTCGTCGCCGATCGGCATGTAGGGCGTCACCACCGCGATGCGCTTGATGTCGCCGAATTTCGCCAGCGCCGCCTGGCAGGCGTCGGAGCCCATGGCGACGTTCATGCCGGCGCGCGCCTCGACCTCGGCCTTCAGCGTATCCGCGCGGTCCTTGCCGTCCCAGAAGGTCTCGGCCGACATGCCCATGATCATGGCGTCGGGCGAGCAGGTCTTGACGGCGTCGATGGCGTTCATCGTCTCGGCGCGGATGCGCATGACGAGCTCGTTGAAATCCTCGTCCGAGTGGACCGGATCATCCGGGATGATGATGCGGGAGAAATGGTTGGTCACGCCGACGGGGCGCATGGAATCGAATTCCGGCTGCACCGACGTGTTGGTGGACGGCGCGATGACGCCGAACTTCATCCGGTAACCGAGACTGTCGACCATGGAAACGTTCCTCGTATGTTGGTGTCTTGAACAGGGTTGGCGTCAGGCGACGGCTTCGAGATCGCGCAGCGACTGGATCATCGAAGACTTCAGCAGGAAGTCGCGGTGCTTGCGCGGATCGGCCACGATCGAGCGCATCTCGTCATGATAGGCGCGGCGCTGGGCCGGGTCCGTCTCGTTCATCATCTGGCGATTGCGCAGGGTCTGGGCCTGCACCGCCTCCAGCGTCACCTTGCGCCGCTGGCGCTCGTAGCGCCCCATCAGGTCCACCGGCGCCGCGCCCTTGATCACCTGCGTGAGCTTCTCGGTCAGATTGATGGCGTCGTGAATGCCGCCGTTCATGCCCATGCCGCCGAGCGGATTGTTCACATGCGCCGAATCGCCGGCGAGGAAGATCCTGCCGCTGACGAAGTTCGCAGCGACGCGCTGGTTGACCCGATATGCCGTCGCATGAACGATGTCGTAGCCCTTCTCGTTGGGGCAGAGCGCCTGCAGGCGCGCCTGCATCGTTTCGGGGTCCTTGATCTGCTCCTCGGTCTGGTTCGGATCGGTCGGCAGCAGCACGCGCCACAGCGACGGGGTGCGCAGCAGCACCGCCCACTCGTTCGGATCCGTCACGTAGGCGATGGGCGCCAGATCGGGAATGGCTTCGGCGAAGTCGAAATGCGTCGACATCGACAGGAAGATTTCCGGGATGGTCATGCCTTCGAAGGGGATCTCGAGCGACTTGCGGATCGGGCTGCGCGCGCCGTCGGCGGCGATCAGGTAGGCGGCGCGCATCTCTTCCACCGAGCCGTCGGGCCGGCGCACCGAAAGCGTCGCGCCGGTTTCGTCCTGGGTGGCGCCCACCGCCTCTGCCTCATAGATGATCTCGGCGG
>NZ_RWKW01000057.1 GCF_003970795.1 Aquibium carbonis
CGGGCAGCAGCGCCGCGTTGGCTCCGACGGACGGCAGGCCCGACGGCGGCAAGCCGCCGGCATTGTCGTTTTCGCCGCGCCGGGGCGTCTCGACCGCAGGTGCATCACTTTCCTCGCGTGCCGCTTCGCCGGCCGACATGGCGGCAACGCGCGCGAGGTCGATCCATCCGGGCGTCGGGTGGCGGGTCATCGCGCGCCTCCGGCGTCGACGAGCCGCGATGCGTCTGCCAGCCCGACAGGCGCCAGCACCGGTCGCCCGTCTAGTTGCGCGATGTGGGCGCGGATGCCGAAGACGCTCGCCAGCATGGGCGCGTCGAGGACGTCGGCCGGGTCGCCGTCGGCTGCCACCACACCGTCGCGCAGCAGCACCACGCGGTCGCACCAGCGCGCTGCCAGCGTCAGGTCGTGCAGCGAGACGAGGATGGCGCGGCCGCGCCTGGCGATGGTGCCGAGCGCGGCCATCATCGAAATCTGGTGCGCCGGATCGAGGCCCGACGCCGGCTCGTCGGCGATCAGCACCGGCGTGTCCTGGGCGATGGCGCGCGCGGCCAGCACGCGGGCCTGCTCGCCTCCGGAGAGTTCGGTCGCGGGGCGCGCGGCGAGGCCTTCGACGTCCATCACCGCCATCGCCTCGCGGCAGATGTCCAGGTCGCGGGGGCCGGGCTTCGCGCCGAAACCGAGCCAGGGCAGGCGGCCGAGCGCCACCGCCTTTTCCACGCTCACCGGCCAGCCGATCACCCGCGTCTGCGGCAGGTAGGCCATCAGCCGGGCGCGTTCTGCGGGCAACAGGGCCGCGCCGTCGCGCTCGCCGATCCGCACCGTGCCGGTGTGGGCGGTCTGTCCGGCCAGCGCTCGCATCAGCGTCGACTTGCCAGCGCCGTTGGGGCCCAGCAAACCGACCACCTCGCCCGGCCGCACCGAAAGGTCGACGCCGCGCAGCACCGTCCGTCCGGCGAGGTCGACATGCAGGGCGAGGGCGGAGAGCTCCATCAGGCGAGCCCCCGGCGCGCGCGGGTGACCAGCCACAGGAAGAACGGCGCGCCGATCAGCGCGGTCAGCACGCCGACATTCAGTTCCTTGGCCGGCACGATGGTGCGGGCGGCGATGTCGGCGGCGAGCAGCAGCGCCGCTCCGCCAAGGCCGGAGGGCAAGAGAAGCCGGCTCGGCATGCGGTCGGTCAGCGGGCGTAAAAGGTGCGGCACCACGAGCCCGACGAAGCCGATCGCGCCGGTAACGGCCACGCCCGCGCCCACCGCCAGCGCCACGCCCGCCACCAGCATGATGCGCGCGCGCGGCAGGTCGATGCCGAGGCTCCGCGCGGCTTCCTCGCCGAAGGACAGCGCGTCGAGCGCGCGCGCCGAGACGAGGATCAGCGCCCAGCCGAGAAGCATTGGCGGCAGCGAGATCCAGACGTGCAGCATCGACCGGTCCTTGATCGAGCCGAGCAGCCAGAAGATGATTTCGTAGCTGGCGAAGGGGTTCGGTGACAGGTTGAGCGCCAGCGAGGTGAACGCGCCGGCCAGGCTGGACAGCGCGATGCCGGCGAGGATCAGTGTCAGCGTCGTGGTGTTGCCTGCGGCGATCGCCAGAAGCACGATGACGGCCACCAGCGCGCCGATCATCGCGCCGGCCGGCAGCGCCAGCATCGAGGCGCCCGCGAACCCCGAATAGAACACTGCGACGGCGCCGAGCGAGGCCGTGGCCGAGACACCGATGATGCCGGGCTCGGCCAGCGGGTTGCGCAGGAAGCCCTGCAGCGCCGCGCCGGAAAGCCCGAGCCCGAAGCCGACGAGGGCCGCCAGCAGCGCGCGCGGCAGGCGCACCTCGCGCATGATGATTTTTGCCGCCTCGCCGCCGCCCGACAACAGCCCCTCAAGGCTCGCGGTGACGCCCAGCGCGGCCGGGCCGATCATCAGCGAGGCCGCAAAGAGCGCTGCGACCAAAAGCGCCAGCACGAGGGTCAGGCGGGCTGGGCTCATCCCGATGCGCCTGTTCGCGAGAGGATTTCGTCGCGAAGGGCGCGCAACGCCCGCACGGCCTCCAGCGTGAACGGCCCGCCGCAACTCCACGATCCGCGCGGCACGACGCCGGTTGCAGCCACTGCGCCGCTGGCGGCGATGGCCGGGTGGCGCGTCACCTGGTCGGCGAGCGCCGGGGCCTCGTCGATCCGGGCGGAAAGCAGGACGACGTCGGGCCGGTCGGTGATCAGGAGTTCGAGCGGGTAGGGCGTCATGCCGGAAAAGCCGCGCTCGGCCGCCAGGTTGCGGAATCCGGCTGCCGCAAGCACGCTGTCGGCCAGCGTGCCGGCCCCGGTGGCAACCCCGTTCTGGCCGAAGATGACGGCTGTCGGGCGCGGCGCACCGGCAGCGACCGTCAGATCCGCGAGGTCGCGCTCGAAGGCGGACGCCATCGCCTCGGCGCCGGCCTGTTCGCCCAGAATCGCTCCCATCCGGCGGATGTCGGCGGCGATGGTGTCGAGCGTCTGGGTATAGCCGAATTCCTCCACCCGCATGCCCAGATGGCGCAGCAGCTGGGTCGTGTTGTGCAGCGAATAGGTGCCGGTCACCACCACGTCCGGGCGGGCGACGAACACCTCCTCGGCTACGCCGGCATTCTTCGGATAGACCCGGGCGTCTCCATGCAAGTAGGAATAGTCCGGTTCGTCGGACAGCACCGACAGGGAGACGATGCGACCGGGATCGGCCAGCGCCAGCACAAGCTGGTCGGTGCAGACGTTGAGCGACATCACGCGCGGCGCTTCCTGCGCCGGCGCCTGAGCGGCAAGGCCGACGACCACCGCCAGGCCAAGCAGAGCGGCGGTCATCGACGTCGAAAGCCCGCCCGGCAGCCGCGCGCCGACGGCCGACAGGCCGCGCGCGCAGGAAACAGCCGGGCGGCGGCGCATCAGAACTGCGCCTTGAAGCCCGCGAAGGCGGAGATGCCTGCGGTGCCGAAGCCCGGCGACACCTGGTATTTCTGGTCGAGCAGGTTCTCGACGCGCAGATAGGCCTCGGTGTTGTCGGTTGGCTTGTAGGCCACCTTGGCATTGATCAGCACGTAGTCGTCGAGCTTCACGTCGCCGCGCACGGCACTGTACTGCGTGCAGTCCACCGGATCGAAGGTGGGCGGCGGGAAGCATGTTCCCAGATAGGCCTGGCTGCCGACGATGACCGTGTCGATCGCGTCGAGGGGGATCTTGGCGGTCGCCGAGATCGTCCACTTCTCCGCCGGGCGAACCGTGGCCTGAAGCCCGATCGCGTGCTCGGGAATGCGGATGGCGTGATCGCCGTCGGCGTCCGTGGCGCGGGTGTAGGTATAGTTGGCGCCGATATCGAGCCAGCTCGATGCCTTCCAGGTGAAGGAGGTCTCCACACCGCGCGACTTCGTCGTCCCGTCCGACTGCTGGTACGTGTAGGTCACGTTGTCGTAGATGATCAGGTCGTCGACATCGAGCATGAAGAAGGTCACGTCGGCCACCAACGCCCCGCCGAGGAAGGTCTGCTCCACGCCCGCGTCGAAGCTGAAGCTCGTCTCGGGCTGCAGGTCAGTGTTGCCGACATAAGGTCCGAACAGTTCATAGAGGCTCGGTGCCCGGAAGCCGGTGCCCACCGAGCTGTGCAGCCGCGTTCCGGTCTGGTCGAACAGGTAGGACGCGGTGCCGCGATAGGTGAGGTGCTCGCCGAATTCCGAGTGGCTGTCGTGGCGCAGGCCTGCGGTCAGAACGAGATTCTCGACTGGTTGGACGATCGCCTGTGTCCACAGGCCGGTCAGTTCGAAACCATCATCGGTGTCGGTGCCGTAATTGTCGGTGGCGGCCGCGTTCTGCCACTCATGGTCCGCGCCGTACTGCAGTGTCAGCCAGGTCGAAGCCTCGAACGAACCCTGATAGTCGAGCTTGGTGCGGGTGCCGGTGTAATCCGCGTCGAAGGCGCCGTAGAGCGGATCGACGGAGCGGATGGCCCGATCGAGCTGGAACACCTGGACCGAGGCGGTGTTCTTCATCCGGCCGTCCAGCAGGTCGAGGTTGAAACCGAAGCGGGCGGCAGCCTGCTGGGTCGCATTCCTGTTCGCGAGGTTGTCGGACGGTTCGACGATCTCGCCCGTATCGGGGATCACGTAGCGGTCATTGTCGTAGTCGGCCTCGCCCTTGATGTAGAGGGCGCTGCCGAAGACGGAGAAATTCTCGCTGAAGCGGTACTCGCCGTTGACGTCGATGTTGCCCAGGTCGAAGGCGTCGCCCTCGGTCCCGAGCGCGGCCGAGGAGATGCCGTCGGTGTGGAAGCCGGCGACGTTGAACGACAGGCTCGCCTTGTCGTTGGCGGCGCGCAAGCCGTAGGCGCCGCGCACGGTGCCGTTCGATCCGGCCTCGACGCCGACGAGGTGCCTGACGCCGGGCTCGATGCCGCCGAGCGTCGAAATGGAAATGACGCCGGCGATCGCATCCGAGCCGTAGAGCGTGCTTTGCGATCCCTTCAGCACCTCGATGCTGTTGACGCCGTCGGCGAGCAGGTACTGGTAGGAAGTCTGGGCCTGCGTGCTCGTCGGGTCGGAAATGTCGATGCCGTTGTAGAGCGTCTTCACGTAGCGGCGCGGCAGGCCGCGCACCGAGAGGCTCGCTTCCGTGCCCGGCCCGCCGGGCGAGGTGACGTGGATGCCGGGCAACTGGTTCAGATAGTCGACGATCAGCGGCCGGGCCTGCTCTTCGATCTCCTCCCTGCTGACGGTCTCCACCGTCGAGCCGGTCTTGGCCTTGTCGGTCGGCGTGCGGTTCGGCGTGACGACGATCTCGCCGATGTCGAGCTCCTGCGCGAAGGCGGGCGCGGCGACCACGAGTGCGAAAACGGATACGGCAGCGGAAAGCGACAGCGCTTTCTTGGTGTTCATGACGGTCCCCCAGCCCCGCGGCCCCTCGGACGCGGTCATGGTTGCAATGATGCCGGTGGGATCGGATCGGAGTCCCCCAGCGATGACGAAAGCCACCACTGTGCGAGACAGCGCCGGAAGCTCCCCGCATCCGGAAACGTGACGGCTCGAGGCAGGTCTCCTGGCTTGCGGTTCAGCGGCTTGCCCTGCCTTCCCGAGACGGCGAACGCGTCTCAGTGGCATCAGCGGACAAGCCTCGCCGCTTACAGTTGCGGGGGCAGCTACGGTTGCGATGCCGGCGGCACCGTCCCGTATTCCCTATTTCCTCCCGGCCTGCAGTGGCGCGGGAACCTCGAACGGTGTCACATTAACAGTCCGTAAAGGGCGCGGTCAACGGGATCGCCGGCCCGTTTCCGACCTGTCTGCACACGCTGCACCGCACGTGCTCGCGGCGTTTGCACGATGTTTAGCCAGACTAAAATTGTGCTTGACTCGTTCCGCGCATGACGTCACGTTTTACAAATACTAAAACGAGGTGAGGCGTGGCCGACCGGGTGGATCACGAAGACTTTGCGGGCGTCGAAGCGGCGCCGCTGGGCGATCGCCTGCGCACGCGGCGGCAGGCGCTCGGCCTGACCCTGAAGGAGGTCGCGGACGGCGCGGGCCTGTCCGTCGGCTTCATCTCCCAGATCGAGCGCGGCATCACCACGCCGTCGCTGTCGTCGCTGGTTTCGGTGTCGCGGGTTCTCGGCCTGCATGTCTCCGAGTTCCTGTCGCAGCCCAAGGTCACCGCGTCGATGACCCGGCAGAACCAGCGCCAGCACTATGCCGTCGGCGGCAATTCGCTGGTCTACGAGCGTCTGTCGACCTCGTTTCCCGGCAACGTGCTGCGCAGCCTCATCATTCACGAGCCACCCGGCTATCGCTCGGAGCCGATCGCCCACGAGGGCGAGGAAATCTTCTACGTGCTGCAGGGCGCGATCACCGTGGAACTCGAAGGCGAGGTCAACATCCTCGAGGCCGGCGACTCGCTGCACTTCCAGTCCAACCGGGTGCACTCGTCCTGGAACCACACCGGCTCGCCGGCCACCATCCTGCACACCTGCACCATGGACGTGTTCGGCGACAACCCGGCCGCGGAGGAGCCGCATCCGGTCGTCCAGAAGGCGACCGCGCGCGGCAAGAAAGCAACCAGATCCAAGATCAACGAAGGGGAAAAATGATGACACCGATCGCAAGGCCGTTCGCGGCCGCACTGCTCGCCGCGACCGTGCTTACGCCGCTCGCCGTTTCGGCTGCGTCCGCGCAGACCGTGCTGCGCCTCGACGAGGTCGCCGTCGGCGAACTCGATCCGGGCAAGGCGTCGGACTATGCCGACTCCATTCTGATGTTCAACGTCTACGACACGCTGGTCCTGCCGGTGCAGGGCGGCCCGGGCTATGCGCCGCACCTGGCCGAAAGCTGGGAAGCCGACGGCAACGACTTCGTCTTCAAGCTGCGCCAGGACGTCAAGTTCCAGAGCGGCAACCCGCTCACGGCCGAGGACGTGGTGTTCTCCTTCGATCGCATGAAGGCGCTGGGGCAGGGCCTGTCCTTCGTCTTCGCCAAGGTGGAGTCCGCCGAAGCCGTCGACGCCGGCACCGTCCGCTTCAAGCTGTCGGAGGCCTACTCGCCCTTCGTGGCCTCGCTGGTGCGCCTGCCCATCCTCGACAAGGCGCTCGTCATGGAAAACCTCGGCGAGGGCGACGGCGAGATGAAGGACTGGGGCCAGGCCTTCCTGTCGGCCAACGGCGCCGGCACGGGCGCCTACAAGGTCGTTGCGCACAATCCGCAGCAGGAAACGGTCATGGAGAAGAACCCTGACTATTTCCTCGACGTGGCCGACAGCGCGCCCGACCAGGTGCGCCTGCGCTACAGCCTCGAGGCCGCTACGGTGCGTACCCTGATCGCGCAGGGCGAACATGACATCTCCTCGCAGTGGTTGCCGCCGGAGGTGCTGAAGGCGCTTGCCGGCAGCGGCGCGCAGATGCTGAAGGAGACCGGCGGCGGCGCCTTCTACGTCAAGATGAACACCGCCAAGGCGCCGCTCGACGACGTCAACTGCCGCCTGGCGCTGGCCTCTGCCTTTGACTATTCCGCCGGCATCCAGATGGTGGCGGTCGCCGACGGCGTCGCGCAGGGCAGCCCGTCCACGGGCGCAATCCCGGTCGGCATGTTCGGCGCCGGGGAGACCCCGCTGGTGCGCGACCTCGAGGCGGCCAAGGCCCATCTCGCCGCCTGCCAGTACAAGCCCGAGGACTTCACGCTCGAGCTGTCCTGGATCGGCGAAGTGCCGATCGAGGAACGCTTCGCGCTTTTGATGCAGGCGAACTTCGCCGAGATCGGCATCAAGTCGGAAATCCGCAAGGTGCCTTGGGCGCTGTTCACCGAACTCGTGTCGAAGCCCGAGAACACGCCGCACATCTCCCAGATCTTCGCCAATGCGGTGACCGGCGATCCCGACACGCTCTTGTTCCCGATGTATCATTCGACGCTCAAGGGCACCTGGCAGTCGCCGGAAAACCTCGAAGACGCCACCGTCGACGAGTTGCTGGTGAAGGGCCGCACCGTCACCGATCCCGAGGAGCGCCAGGCCACCTATGCCGCGCTCAACGAGCGGCTGATGGAGATCGCGCCGACCATCTACGGCTATGACCGGCAGTCGCTCTTCGCCGCGTCGAACCGGGTCAAGGTGCCGGCGCTGACCGATCCGGACAAGGCCTTCGGCCTCGACGGCATGGGCTTCTCCTTCCGCCTGATGGAAATGACCGGCCAGTAACCGGCGCCGTACACCGGACCGGCGGGCAACCGCCGGTCCCCCGCAAACGAAAAAGTCAAAGACATGCCGCCTGTCGTTCGCCTCCTCGCGAAGCGGCTCGGAACGTCCCTGCTCGTCCTGGTGGGGGTCTCGATGCTGATCTTCGCCATCGCCCGGATCATCCCCGGCGATCCCGCGCGCATCGCGCTCGGGCCGAACGCCAGCGTGGAGCAGGTGGCGCAGATGCGCGAGCGGCTGCATCTGGATGACGCGTTGCCGGTGCAGTACGCCTATTTCGTCCGCGACGTCTTTCGCGGCGATCTCGGCATTTCGCTCTACACCAACCGTCCCGTGACCACCGACATTGCGCAGTTCCTGCCCGCCACGCTGGAACTCATCCTCGTGGCGGGCTTGATGATGGTGCTGATCGGCCTGCCGCTCGGCGTCATCGCCGCACGCTATCGCGGCCGGTGGGCCGACCATGCGATCCGGCTGATCACGCTGCTCGGTGTCTCGGCGCCGAGTTTCGTCTGGGCCGTCATCCTGATGCTGTGCTTTGCCTATTTCCTGCCGCTGTTTCCGATCGCCGGGCGCATCGCCGACAGCTATGCGATCGCGCCGGTGACCGGCTTCCTCACCATCGACACGCTTCTCGCCGGCAATCTCTCCGCCTTCGCCAACGCCGCCTGGCACATCGTGCTGCCGGCCTTCGCGCTGGCGCTTTCGGGCATCGGCCAGGCGGCGCGGCTCACCCGCTCCAACATGGTCGAGACCTACGACAAGCCCTACATCGAGATGGCGCAGTCCTACGGCTTCGCGGAAGGCCGCATCGCGCGGCGCTGGGCGTTCCGGCCCTCGCTCATTCCCTCGCTCACCATCATCGGCCTCGACTTCGCGGCCATGCTCGGCAACGCCTTCCTGGTGGAGGCCGTCTTCGCCTGGCCCGGCCTGTCGCGCTACGGCGTCGCCGTCATCCTGCGCAAGGATCTCAACGCCATCGTCGGCACGGTGCTGATCATCTCGGCCATGTTCCTCATCGTCAACATCGTCGTCGACCTGCTGATCGCGCTGATCAATCCGCGCATCCGGCATTCGCAGAGGGCAGGGTGATGGCTGGTGTTCGCTCCTCCCGCACCTTGCGCCGTGCTGCAGGCTCGACCTTCGAGTTTACTGCGGAAAGTCCGCGTTGCACCACTCTGCGCGAAAGCCCGAAAACCGTGTGCACAGTACCCCCACCCCTCACCCCTCCCCACAAGGGGGAGGGGGGCGATCCGCGTCGCGCCAGGTTCTGCCGGACGTGGCGACGCACGTCGCCGGTGTCCCCCTCCCCCTTGTGGGGAGGGGTGAGGGGTGGGGGTACTGTGCACACAGTCCGGCGGACGTTGCGCTCCGCGCGTGCAGGCAACACATTGGTGAGGGCTGAGGCCGCTCGTCTCCGCGTATCCGGTGGCCGCCCATGAAGCGCACGCTCTTCATCCTGTTGCGCAACCCGCTCTCGGCGCTCGGCCTGTTCCTGGTGGCGCTGGTGGTGCTGTCGGCCGTCTTCGCCGATTTCATCGCGCCGTTCCCCACCCATGCGGGCGCGGTGGTCGACTTCGCCAATTTCAACAAGCCGCCGGAATGGCCCTACGTCTTCGGCACCGATCTCGTCGGCCGCGACCTGTTCTCGCGCATCCTCTATGCCTACCGCATCTCGCTCCTGCTCGGCGTCGTGGTGCTGGTCGTGGCCGTGCCGATCGGCGTCACCATCGGCCTCGTCGCGGGGTATCTCGGCGGCTGGACCGAATATGTCCTGATGCGCATCACCGACGTGTTCCTGTCGATCCCGCCGCTGGTGCTCGCCATGTCGATGATGGGCCTGCTCCAGCCCACGCTCACCAACGGCATGCTGGCCGTCACCGCCATGTGGTGGCCCTGGTACACGCGGCTCGTCTACAACCTCGCTCGTTCCGAGAAGGAAGAAGGCTACGTGCTTGCCGCCGAGGTCATCGGCGCGTCGAAGGCGCATGTCATCTTCCGCGAGATCCTGCCCAACTGCGTGCCCTCGATCGTCACCAAGATGACGCTCGACCTCGGCTTCGTCATCCTCATCGCCTCGTCGCTCTCCTTCCTCGGGCTCGGCGTGCAGCCGCCGACGCCTGACCTCGGTTCCATGGTCGCCGACGGCGCCAAGTACCTGCCGGACTCCTGGTGGCTCACCGTCTTCCCGGGCCTTGCCATCCTCGTTGCCGTCTTCGGCTTCAACCTCGTCGGCGACGCGCTGCGCGACGTGTTGGGGACCGGCCAATGACGGCGCCGACGCTCGCCATCCGCGACCTGACGCTCGGCTTCCGCGGCTGGGCGGGGCAGGTCGACGTGCTGCACGGCATCTCGCTGCACATCATGAAGGGCGAGCGCGTGGCGCTGGTCGGCGAAAGCGGTTCGGGCAAGTCCGTCACCGCGCGCATCGTGCTCGGCCTGCTCCAGCAGTTGAAGACCGCGCGCATCGGCGGCCTCGTCGCCTTCGAAGGCCAGGATCTGTCGACGCTCTCGGCGCGCCAGCGCCATGCGCTGCGCGGCACCCGCATGTCGATGATCTTCCAGGATCCGACCTCCTCGCTCAACCCGGTCTACCGCATCGGTTCGCAGTTCCACGAGGTGCTGAAGCGCGCCGAGCCGGGCATCTCGGCGGCGGACGCGCGCAGGAAGGCGCAGGCCGCGCTCGCCGACGTGGCGATCCCCGATCCGGCGCGCGCGCTCGATTCCTATTCCTTCCAGCTCTCCGGCGGCATGAACCAGCGCGTCATGATCGCCATGGCGCTCGCCAACGAACCGTCGCTGCTCATCGCCGACGAACCGGGCACCGCGCTCGACGTCACCGTGCAGGCACAAACCTTGTCTCTGATGCGCGCCCTGGTCGAGAAGCACCACACTTCGGTGCTGTTCATCTCGCACAATCTCGGCGTGGTGCGCGAATTCGCCGACCGCGTCTATGTCATCTACAAGGGCCGCATCGTCGAGCACGGCCGCTCGGCCGATCTCTTCGCCGATCCGCGCCACCCCTACACCCGTGCCCTGCTGTCCGCGGTGCCCCGCATCACCGGCGGCGGCATTCCCGAGATCGACGACGTGTCGGAAAGCTACTTCGCGCCGATGGTAGTGCACGAGGGGTGTGGCGAGCCGGGGGAGGTGGGGTGATGACGTTTCCATCGTGGTCTACCGTCCCGCTCGGTCGTACCCCCACCCCTTACCCCTCCCCACAAGGGGGAGGGGGGCTTCCCTCGCATTCGCTCGATCTTCGCCGGCTCTCTCGTCGAGCTGCGCCTTCGCCATCCCCCTCCCCCTTGTGGGGAGGGGTGAGGGGTGGGGGTTCACCTGCACGTAGTTTCCAAACCATCCTGGAACATCCGCACCGCGGCGGATCGCCGGACCACCCCGCATGACCGCGCTGCTTTCCCTCGACCGCGTCTCCAAGACCTTCACGCAAGGCCGCCACGAAGTGCGCGCCGTCGACGACGTGTCGCTCGACGTCATCCAGGGCGAGTGCCTGGCGATCGTCGGCGAGAGCGGCTCGGGGAAGTCCACCGTCGCCAACATGATCCTCGGCATCTACCCGCCGACCGCCGGCACGATCGCCTTCCGCGGCGAGGCCCTGCCGGCCGCGCGGACGCTCGCCCACCGCCGCGCCATCCAGCTGGTGCAGCAGAACCCGCTGTCTTCGCTCAACCCGAAACGCAGCATCGGCGCGTCGCTGCGGCTGCCGCTCGACGTGCACGATCTCGGCCCGCGCGCCGCCCGCGCCGCCCGCGTCGGAGTGCTTCTGGAAGAGGTGGGCCTGCCAGCGGACTATGCCAGGCGCACGCCGGAATCGCTGTCGGGCGGCCAGCGCCAGCGGGTCGCCATCGCCCGCGCGCTCGCCTGCCAGTCCGACCTCGTGGTTCTCGACGAGCCGACCTCCGCGCTCGACGTCCTGGTCCAGGCTCGCGTGCTCAAGCTGTTAAACGACTTGCGGAAAGGCCGCGGGCTCACCTATGTCTTCATCACCCACGACCTTTCGGTCGTGCGCAACATCGCCGATCGTGTCGCCGTCTTCGAGCGCGGCCGGCTGGTCGAGCTGAACCCGACGGAGACGATCTTCTCCGACCCCCACCACCCCTATACGCGCCGCCTGATCGGCGCCGTCCC
Organism: Aquibium carbonis; assembly: GCF_003970795.1. Classification (GTDB taxonomy): domain Bacteria; phylum Pseudomonadota; class Alphaproteobacteria; order Rhizobiales; family Rhizobiaceae; genus Aquibium; species Aquibium carbonis. The sequence continues at coordinate 11,825 of NZ_RWKW01000057.1, forward strand.
GGTCGTCACCGCCGACGAGGTGCGGCTGCGCGACCGTCTCATGGAGAACGACAATGAACGTGCCTGACTACACGCCCTTCCTCGTTGCCGCCGGACGCGCGGGCCAGCCGCAGGCCGCCTTTGATGCGCTCTGCGCGCTGGCGCAGGAGGTCGTCGGCGCCAAGCTCTTCACCGTCATGACCAGCGACCGGGTGCAGCGCGTCAATGCGCGGGTCTACTCCAACATGCCCGACGCCTATCCCGTCTCCGGCACCAAGCCCGCCAACGAGACCGACTGGTCGCGCCAGGTCATCGAGGAGAAGAAGACATTCGTGGCCAACGACATCGAGGGCATTGCCGACGTGTTCGGTGACTGGGAACTGATCCAGTCGCTCGGCTGCGAGAGCGTCATGAACGTGCCGATCCTGATCGACGGCGAAGTCGCGGGCACCATCAACTGCCTCGACGTCGCCGGCCACTACACGGCCGACCGGGTGGCCGCCGCCGAGGCGCTGAAGCTGCCCGGCCTCGTCTGCCTTCTCCTCAACCAGCGCATGAACAAGGGAGCCTGACCATGGGCGAGACCATCATCCGCGTCGCAACCGACGTCGGCGGGACCTTCACCGACCTCGTCTGCTTCGAGACGGACGTGGCCACCGGCGCGGCGCGCATCCTCACCGCCAAGTCCGATACGACGCCGCCGAACTTCGAGCAGGGCGTACTGAACGTGCTCGCCAAGGCGGGCGTCGATCCCGCCACGGTCGATTTCCTCGCCCATGGCACCACCGTCGTCATCAACGCGCTGACCGAGCGCAAGGGCGTCAAGGTCGGGCTCATCACCACGGAAGGTTTTCGCGATACGCTGGAGATCGCGCGCGGCAACCGGCCGGACTTCTTCAATCTGCACTACCAGAAGCCGAAGCCCTTCGTGCCGCGCTACCTGCGCCGCGAACTGCCCGGCCGCATCTCCTACAAGGGCGAGCAGCTGAAGCCGCTCGACCTGTCGGGCCTGCCGGCCATCGTCGCCGACTTCCAGGCCGACGGCGTCCAGGCGGTCGCCATCTCCTTCCTGCACTCCTATGCCGATCCCGCGCATGAGGAGGCGGCGATGGCGGAACTCCGCCGGCTCTGGCCCGACGTCTCGGCGGTCGCCTAGCACCAGATCACCCGCGAATGGCGCGAATACGAGCGCACCAACACCGCCGTGCTCTCGGCCTATGTCCAGCCGATCGCCGAGCGCTATTTGTCGCGGCTGGCCGGCGGCCTGAAGGAGAAGGGGCTGAAGGGCAGCCCCTACATCATGCAGTCGAACTGCGGCGTCGACTCGCTCGAATCCGTGTCGAAGATCCCCATCACCATGGTCGAATCCGGCCCGGCATCGGGCTTCTGGGGCGCGGCCGAACTCGGCAAGCTGATCGGCGAGCCCAACGTGCTGGCGCTCGACATCGGCGGCACCACGGCGAAGTGTTCGCTGATCGAGGACGGCGAGGTCAAGATCAAGACCGATTACTGGATCGAGCGCGACCGCACCTCGGCCGGCTACCCGATCATGGTGCCCGTCGTCGATCTCGTCGAGATCGGCAATGGCGGCGGCTCGATCGCCTGGGTCGACGATTTCGGAAAGCTGCATGTCGGTCCGCAATCGGCCGGCGCGATGCCCGGCCCGGCTGCCTACGGGCGCGGCGGCACCAACGCCACCACCACAGACGCCAATCTCTGGCTCGGCCGCATCAATCGCGACTATTTCTGCGGCGGCGAGGTGGTGGCCGACATGGCGTCGGCGGAGACCGCGCTGTCGGGCGTCGCCGGGAAGCTCGGCGTCGACGCGACCGAGGCGGCGCGCGGCATCATCCGCATCGCCAACAACAACATGGTCAACGCGCTGAAGCTCGTCTCGCTCAACCGCGGCCATGACCCGCGCGACTTCACGCTGGTCGCCTTCGGCGGCGGCGGCGCCATGCACGGCGTCGCGCTCGGCCAGGAGCTTGGCGTGAAGAAGGTCGTCGTGCCGGCCGGCGCCTCGGTCTTCTCGGCCTGGGGCATGATGATGTCGGACCTCAGGCGCGACTACTTCGTCACCCGGCTCGCCGAACTCACGCCTGGTTCCGCCGCCGGCATCGAGGCGATCTTTGCGGAGACCGAGGACCGCGCGCGGGCGCAGTTTGCCGCCGAGGGCGTCGCGGCCGACAAGGTTCGCATGCTGCGCTACGGCAAGTTCCGCTACCAGAACCAGGAGCATACGACCGAGGTGCTGATCGCCGAGGGTGCGATCACCGACGAGCGTCTGGCCGAGATCCAGGCCGCCTTCCACGAGACCTACGAGCGCGAATACACCTACCGGCTCTCCGCGCCGGTGGAGATGGTGGGCATCCACCTCGTCGCCTCCGCCGAAGTCGGCAAGCTGACCATGGCGAAGCGCGAAGCGACCGGCACGCCTTCCGAGGCCGCGCTCAAGGGCCATCGCGACGTCGACTACGCGCTCGAAGGCGTGGCGCGCGCGGCGATCTACGACGGCACGAAGCTCGAGCCGGGCATGACGTTTTCCGGCCCCGCCATCGTCGAGGATCCCGGCACCACGGTCGTCATCCATCCCGGCAACCAGGTCGAGATCGACGGCTACGGCAACATCCACATTCATCTCTGAACCGGAGACGGCGATGCCCTACGTTGCCCCCCTCTGGCCTGCCGGCCATCTCCCCCACGAGTGGGGAGATCGTCCTGCCGCTTTCGTTCCGCGCTTCTTGCGAGGTCGGCGATTGGCGGCGGCGGCGATGACAGCCAATCTCCCCACTCGTGGGGCAGATGGCCGGCAGGCCAGAGGGGGGCGCGAAGGGACGCCAGGCAACGCAAAGGGAGCGCGCCATGACTAAGCTCGCCAACGACCCCATCACGCTCGAAATCATCCAGAACTCGCTGCAGGCCGCGGCCGACGAGATGTTCGCCGTCATGAAGAAAACGGCGATGAGCTCGATCATCTACGAGGTGCTCGACATGGGCACCGGCATCACCGACGCCACGGGCGCGCTGGCCTCGTCGGGCGCCGGCATTCCGGCCTTCATCGGCGTGCTCGACAAGGCGGTGAAGGTGATCGTGGCCAAGTACGACAAGCCCGGCGACATCCAGCCTGGCGACGTCTTCGCCACCAACGACCCCTATTATGGCGGCGTGACGCATCTGAACGACATCGTCGTCGCCATGCCGGTCTTCGCCGGCGACACGCTGATTGCCTGGACGGCCAACATCGCCCACAATTCCGACGTTGGCGGCATGGCGCCCGGCTCGCTCACCGGCGAGGCGACGGAAATCTTCCAGGAGGGCCTGCGGCTGCCCGCCATCAAGATCATCTCGAAAGGCGAGCCGATCCGCTCGGTCATGGAGATCATCAAGGTCAATTCGCGCATGCCCGACGTGCTGGAGGGCGACGTGTGGGCCGCCATCGCCTCGGTTCGCATCGGGGCCAAGCGCCTCGTCGAGATCGCCGAGAAATACGGCACGGCCACCTTCCAGAACGCGATGACCTCCTTCCTCGACTTCGGCGAGCAGGTGTCGCTGAAGGAGCTGAAGGGCCTGCCGAAAGGCACCTTCGAACTGTCTGAAGAGCAGGACGACGGCCGTACCTTCAACGTCAAGATCACCATCTCCGACACGGAGTTCCTGGTCGACCTGCTCGACAATCCCGACCAGTCGAAGAACCCGGTCAACACCTCGCGCGACGGCGTGATGGTCGCCGCGCAGATGATCTTCAAGTCGCTGACCGATCCCTATTCGCCCGCCAACGAGGGCTCGTTCCGGCCGATCCGGCTGCTCACCCGCGAGGGCTCGGTGTTCCATGCCAAGGAGCCGGCGCCGATCGGCTTCTACTACGAGATCGAGCTGCGCGTGTACGACATCATGTGGCGCTGCCTTGCCCCGCACATGCCCGAGCGGCTGGCGTCGGGCCATTTCGCCTCTGTCTGCGGCACCTTCATCGGCGGCATCCATCCCGACACGGGCCGGCAGTACACCATCATCGAGCCGCAGCTCGGCGGCTGGGGCGCGAGCCGCGGCGGCGACGGCAACTCGGCAATCTTCTGCGGCTTCCACGGCGAGACCTACAACTGCCCGGCCGAGATCAACGAAGCGCGCAACGGGCTCTATGTCGACCGCATGGAGCTCAACGTCGCGCCGGGCGGCGAAGGCAAGTATCGCGGCGGCCGCGGCATCGTCATGGACTACCGGGTGCGGGCCGACAACGGCTTCCTCACCGCCGGCTACACCCGCTCGAAATTCCCGCCCTGGGCGCTCGACGGCGGCAACGAGGGCTCGCCCAACTATGTCGAGGTGATCCGCAAGGACGGCGGACGCGAGACCTTCTCCTTCGTGTCCGGTCTCGTCACCCACACCGACGACGTCATCCGCGTCGTAACCGGCAACGGCGGCGGCATCGGCGACCCGAAGGAGCGCGACCGGTCAGCCGTCGCCGACGACATCCGCAACGGACTGATCACGCCCGAACTCGCCCGCGAGGTCTACGGCTACTCCGGCTGACGGCGCATCGCTCCAGACATCGACCGAAATGAAGAGCACGAGAGAACCATGACCCATCCCACCGCCGACCGCCTCGCGCGCCTGCGCACATCCATGGCCGCCGAGGGTGTCGATCTCGTCGCCGTGGCGCCCGGCTCGCACATGGACTGGCTGATCGGCTTCCATCCGCACCCGGACGAGCGGCCCTGCCTGCTGATCGTCGGACCCGCGCGCGAGGCCTTCCTGATGCCCGTCCTCAACGCCGAGGGCACGCGCGAATCGACCGATATCGCCTTCCACAGCTGGAGCGACGACGTCGGGCCGAATGAAGCGCTTGCCGCCGCTCTCGACGACGTCGGCGCGACGCAGGCGAAGAGCATCGTGCTGGACGAGACCATGCGCGCCGATTTCGCGCTGCTCGTGCTCGGGGCGCTGCCCGACGCGAAACACGCCTTCACCGAGCGCACGCTGGGTCGACTCAGGATGGTCAAGGATGAGCGCGAGTTCGCCAAGCTCAGGATGAACGCCGCCATCGCCGACCGGGCGATGCAGACTGCGTTTGCCGCCATCAGGCCGGGCATGACCGAAAAGCAGGTCGCCCAGATCGTGCGCGACCACTTCGCGTCCGAGGGCGCCACGCCCGCCTTCTGGATCGTCGGCGCAGGTTCCAACGGGGCCTTCCCGCATCACCAGACCGGCGAGCGCAAGCTTGCCGAGGGCGACGCCATCGTCATCGACATCGGCGGCCGCAAGGAGGGTTTCCCTTCCGACATCACCCGCATGGCCGTCGTCGGCGAACCGCCGGAAGGCTACGGCCAGATCCACTCGATCGTCGAGAAGGCCGTCCAGGCGGCGCTGAAGGCCTCGCGTCCCGGCGTGCTCGCCAAGGAGGTCGACGCCGCCGCGCGGCGCGTCATCGCCGACGCCGGCTATGGCGAGTATTTCGTCCACCGCACCGGCCATGGGCTGGGCATCGACGGCCACGAGCCGCCCTACATCACCGCCACCGGCGAGACGGTGCTGGAGGAGGGCATGGTTTTCTCCATCGAGCCCGGCATCTACATCCCCGGCCGCTTCGGCATCCGGCTGGAGGAAATCGTCATCCTGCGCGCCGACGGCCCGGAGATTTTGTCCACGCTGCCGCGGGATCTGTTCGTGGCGCGTTAATCGACGCGCCCCCTCCACCACCTACGGTGGTCCCCCTCCCCCGTAAACGGGGGAGGATTTGAGGTTGCGGCCGGCCGCGACGCCTTGATCCTCCCCTGCGAAGCGGGGGAGGGGGACCACCGAAGGTGGTGGAGGGGGCGGTCGCTCCGTCTCTCGCGGCGTGAACGCCGGCATATCAGTCCCGCGATCATCGCGTCTCACACCACGACGAGGCCCACATGACCACTCCCGACCCGATCACCGCCTCCGTCATCCAGGCCTCGCTGATCGCCGCTGCCGACGAGATGTTCGCCGTGCTGCGCAAGACGGCGATGAGCCCGATCATCTACGAGGTGCTCGACGTCGGCACCGGCATCACCGATCCGGCGGGCGAGCTCGTCTCGTCGGGCGCCGGCATCCCCACCTTCGTCGGCGTGCTCGACAAGGCCGTGCGCCGCATCGTCGAGATCCACGGTCGCGACGCCATCCGCCCCGGCGACTGCTTCGTCACCAACGATCCCTATTATGGCGGCGTCACCCATCTCAACGACGTCGTCATCGCCCTGCCGGTCTTTTCCGGCGGCGACCTCGTCGCATGGGCCGCCTCCATCGCGCACTGGAACGACGTCGGCGGCAAGACGCCGGGCTCGATGGCGGTCGACGTGGCGGAAATCTTCCAGGAGGGGCTGCGCCTGCCGGCCGTCAAGCTCTTCGAGGACGGCGCGCCGATCTCGTCGGTCTTCGACATCATCGCCGCCAACTCGCGCCTGCCGGATTTCGTCCAGGGCGATCTCTGGGCGCAGGTCGCGGCCAGCCGCAAGGCCGAGTCCCGCATCCGCCAGCTCGTCGAGACCTACGGGCTCGAAGCCTGGCGCGCGGCGCTGGCGGCCCTCTTCGAGGAAGGCGAGCGGCGCGGCCGGGCCGGCCTCGCCACCCTGCCGCAAGGCACGTTCCGGATCGAGGAGCGTCAGGACGACGGCGCGGTCTGGCAGGCCTCCATTACCATCTCGGCCGACCGTTTCACCGTCGATCTCTCCGGCAATCCCAGGCAGCGCACTGCGCCCTACAACACCAGCCGCGACGGCGCCGTCATCTCCGCGCAGATGATCTTCAAGGCGCTCACCGATCCGACGCTGTTTGCCAATTCCGGCTCGTTCCGGGCGCTGGAGGTCATCACCGAGCCCGGCACGATCTTCCATGCCACCGGCACCGCCCCGCACGGCTATTACTTCGAAACCCGGATCCGGCTGGCCGACATGCTGTGGCAGTGCATGGCCCGCGCCTTGCCCGAGCGGCTGCCGGCCGGATCCTTCGCCTCGATCTGCGGCACGGTCATCGCCGGCAATCACCCCGACACGGCGCGGCGATTCACCATGGTCGAGCCGCAGATGGGTGGCTGGGGCGCGACGTCGGAGCGCGACGGGCTCGATGCCATGTATTCCGCCAATCACGGCGAGACCTTCAACTGCCCGGTCGAGATCTGCGAGGCGCGCTATGGCCTCGACGTCGCCTTCAAGCGGCTCAACGACGGCGACGCGGGCGCTGGCCTGCATTCGGGCGGCAAGGGCTTGCAGACCAGCTACCGCCTGCGCGCGCCGGCCGTGCTCTCGGCCGGCTACAGCCGAGCCCGGGAGCCCGTCTGGGGGCTCGAAGGCGGCGCGTCCGGCGGCGTCAACGGCCTGTCGGTCATCCATCCGGATGGCCGCCGCGACCGCCTCACCTTCGCCAGCGGCGTGAAGCTCGAACCCGGCGACGAACTGCTGATCGAAACCGCCAATGGCGGCGGCTGGGGCCGGACGGCGGGGTGAGCTTGAATCCTTTCTCCTGAACGGGGGAGGATCCGGAACGCATCGACGACGGCTGAGCGAAATCGCCGGGCGTTGCCGTCCCGCGCTGCCAACCGCTGCGCTTCGCCGACGCACCGCCCCGCGCCGTCGCTTCGCCGCCAAAGCATTTGGCGAAACGCCGCCGTGCTGATACATTGCCTTCAACTCAAGATGATCGTGCCTGCTGCATCCGGGATGGAAGCGCGGCACCGGAAGGATGAAAGCGTGACGGACCTCGAATTCGACGGGAAACCGTCGGGCGACGAGGCTTCCCGCGGCGGACGGGCCAGGAAGAGGCGCGGTCGCCGCAAGTCGGGACAGAAGCAGGCGGCGCCGGTTCAGGGCGCACTTGTTCCCCGTCCGGGAAAGCCTGAGACCCAGGACAACGGTCTCCAGCAGAAGAAGAAGCGCAAGCGGCGCCGCGGCCGCAAGGTGTTTGCGCGCGATGGCGCCGAAGCGGTGGCCACGGCCGCCGTTCGGCCGCCTGCGAATACCGTCGCCATGCCGCCCGTGGCCGGCAACGGCGCGGCGGCGCCGCGCCGCGAGACGCCCGTCGCGGACGAGCGGCCGCATGCCTATGCCGCGCTCGATCTCGGAACCAACAATTGTCGGCTGCTCGTCGCCATCCCGACGCGGCCTGGCCAGTTCCGTGTCATCGACGCCTTTTCGCGCATCGTGCGGCTGGGGGAGGGGCTGTCCGGCACCGGCCGACTCGGCGACCAGGCGATGAGCCGCGCGGTCGAGGCCTTGAAGCATTGCGCCGAAAAGCTCGCGGGACGCGATATCCGCAAGGCGCGGCTGATCGCGACGGAGGCCTGCCGTTCGGCCGAGAACGGGGTCGAATTCCTCACCCGCGTGACGGAGGAGACCGGCCTGGTGCTGGAAATCATAGACCGCGAGACCGAGGCGCGGCTGGCCGTGTCGGGCTGCGGATCGCTGGTCGAGCGCGACACCGACGGCGTGGTGCTGTTCGACATCGGCGGCGGCTCCTCGGAAATCGCGCTGATCGACATCTCGGCACGCCGGGGTGGGCGGCTTGCCGACCACATCGTCTCCTGGACCTCGCTGCCGGTCGGCGTCGTTTCCCTGTCGGAGCGCTTCGGCGGCCGCCACGTGACGCCGGAGATCTATGCCGCCATGGTGGAGGACGTCGCGCGCATGCTCGACGCCTTCGAGGGCCGAGACAAGCTTGGGCTGATCGCGCATGGCGACCGGTTCCACCTGCTCGGCACGTCGGGCACGGTGACCACGCTCGCCGGCATTCACCTCGACCTGCCGCGCTACGACCGGCGCCGCGTCGACGGGCTGTGGATGCAATCGGACGACATCGACCGCATGATCGAAAGGCTGGTGGGCTGGGAGTTCCACGAACGCGTGGCCAACCCCTGCATCGGGCCGGACCGCGCCGACCTCGTGCTCGCCGGCTGCGCGATCCTCGAGGCAATCCGCCGTGTCTGGCCGGCGCAGCGCCTGCGCGTCGCCGACCGGGGCCTGCGCGAAGGCATCCTGGCCGAACTCATGGCCGGAGACGGAGCATGGCGGCGCAGCCGCGAGCGGGGACGATCATGAAGAAACCCACCACCGGCGCCGGGCCGCGTGCGCTCAAGACCCGCATCAAGAAGAAGCGCGGGTTGAAGAACTCGTCGCGCCGCTGGCTCGAGCGGCATCTCAACGACCCTTACGTGCACCGCTCGAAGGCGGAAGGCTTCCGCTCGCGCGCGGCCTTCAAGCTGATCGAGATCGACGACCGCTACAAGCTCCTGAAGCCCGGCACCAAGGTGATCGACCTGGGCGCCGCACCCGGCGGCTGGAGCCAGGTGGCGGCCAAGCGCGTCGGCTCCAACAACGAGGCACCGACGGTCGTGGCGATCGACTATCTCGACATGGATGCGATCCCCGGCGTGGCCTTCCTCAAGATGGACTTTCTGGAACCCGATGCGCCCGACCGGCTGATCGCCATGCTCGGCGCGGCGCCGGACGTCGTCATCTCGGACATGGCGGCGCCGACCACCGGCCATCGCCGCACCGACCACATCCGCACCATGCACCTGTGCGAGGTCGCGGCCGACTTCGCCATCAACGTCCTCAAGCCCGGCGGGCACTTTCTCGCCAAGACCTTCCAGGGCGGGGCGGAGAACACGGTGCTGGACATGCTCAAGAAGAACTTTGCGTCCGTCCATCACGTCAAGCCGCCGGCCTCGCGCACCGAATCCGTCGAGCTCTATTTGTTCGCGAAGAGCTTCAAAGGCAGGGCCGAAGCGCCGGCTCAGCCATCCGACGAATAGGGCTTCTTGGGCGGCAGGACCTGGCTGCGGGCGTTGTCGCCGCCGATGCGGTGCCCCGAGACGGAGGCGCCGGCATCGGGCGGCAGGCGCAGGAAGGGCAGCGCCGCCATCGCCGTGACGATGGCGACCGCCACGAAGGCAATGGCGAAGGCATCCAAGCCCAGGCCGGTGCCGCTCGCCACCGTCACGCCCTCCAGGATGCCGCCCGCCAGCGCCACACCGAGCGCGATGGAGATCTGCTGGAACACCGAAGCGATGGCTGTGGCCTGGCCGGCGCGCTCGTCGCCGATGTCGGCGAAAATCAGGGCGTTGGCGGAGGTGAAGAACAGCGACCGCAGGAAGCCGCCCGCGATCAGGGTGGCGATGATCGCCCAGACGGGCGTCTCGGGCGTGAAAATGGCGGCAAGGCCGATGAAGAAACCGCCACCGACCGCCGAGCCAGCCAGAATGCGGCGAAAACCGCCGTGGCGCAGCGCCGTGGAGGCGAGGAACTTCATGCCGATCGCGCCTAAGGCGGCCGAGAAAGTCAGCATCCCGGACTCGAACGGCGTCATGCCGAATCCCAGCTGGAACATCAGCGGCAGCAGGAATGGCGTCGCCCCCGCGCCGATTCGAAACAGCGTTCCACCGACGATGGCCGCCGAGAAGACGCGGTTCGAGAACAGGCTGAGGTCGAGCAGGGGTCGCGTTGCGCGGCGGGCGTGCCGGACGTAGGCGAAGCCGGCGAGGGTTCCGGCCAAAAGCGTGGCGATGCCGACGACCGGCGGCAGGGCCGGTAGACTGACGACCGACAGGCCGAAGACGATGCCGGCAGCCGCAATCGCCGACAGGGCAAATCCGCGGACGTCGATCGGCCCCGGCCGGCCGCGCTCCAGATTGGGCAGCAGGAACCATGCCGCCGCGATGCCCATGATGCCGATCGGCACGTTGATGATGAAGATCCAGTGCCAGCTCAGGAACGTCGTCAGGAAGCCGCCGACCGGCGGGCCGACCAGCGGTCCCAGAAGGCCGGGGATGGTGAGCCAGGCCATGGCCGAGACGAGGTTCTGGCGCGGCGTGGCGCGCACCAGAAGAAGCCGCGCGACCGGCGTCATCATCGAGCCGCCCATGCCTTGCAGGAAACGCGCGAGCACGAAGGCCTCCAGCGAGCCGGCCGTTGCGCAGGCGATCGAGCCGACCACGAACACGCCGATGGCGGCGCAGAAGACGCGCTTGGCGCCGAAGCGGTCCGCCATCCAGGCGCTGATCGGGATGAAGATCGCCAGCGAGACCAGATAGGCCGTCAGCGCCAGCTTCAGGGCGATCGGGTTCGTGCCGATGTCCGTGGCGATCGCGGGCAGCGACGTCGCGATGACGGTCGAGTCCATCTGCTCCATGAAGAGCGCGACCGCGAGCACGAGCGGGATGGTCCTGTTCAAGTCTCGTTCCAGTTCAGCTTGTCCCCGGGGCCGTTAGCATGTGCGGCCCCGCAATGTCCCCGCCCTTTCCGGTCTGTCCCATCACGAAGGCCGCAGTGGACCGCTTGCCGGCCGCGCGTCCAAGTCGTTATCGCGGCGAATGGCGCAAAACATCACCGATGGGCCGAACCGCCTTTTCATTGTCATGGACGCATGGTACCAGCCAGCGCCATTCCCAAAGGGAAATATCGAGTCGGCGCGGTCCCCGGGACCGACGCCGCTATTGGAACATCGAAGGAATGGCCATGGCGAAAATCATCGTATCCGCGACGGGAGCCGAGGCGCTCACCTTCGACGACGTTCTCCTCCAGCCCGCCCATTCCGACGTCATGCCGGGGCAGACCGACGTCAGCACGCGGATTGCCCGCGATATCGACCTGAACGTGCCGATCCTGTCGGCGGCGATGGACACGGTGACGGAATCGCGGCTCGCCATCGCCATGGCGCAGGCCGGCGGCATCGGCGTCATCCACCGCAACCTCACTCCCGAGCAGCAGGCCGAGGAGGTGCGGCAGGTCAAGAAGTTCGAGTCGGGCATGGTGGTCAATCCGGTCACGATCGGCCCGGATGCCACGCTCGGCGATGCGCAGGCGCTGATGCGGGCGCATGGCATTTCCGGCATTCCCGTCGTCCACGACGGCGGCACGGGCGGCCAGAGAAACGGCAAGCTCGTCGGCATCCTCACCAATCGCGACGTTCGCTTCGCCTCCGACCCGTCGCAGAAGGTCTCGGAGCTGATGACGAAGGAAAATCTCGTCACGGTGAGCGAGAGCGTCGATCAGGACGAGGCCAAGCGGCTCCTGCATCAGCGGCGCATCGAGAAGCTTTTGGTCGTCGACCATCGCGGCCATTGCGTCGGGCTGATCACGGTCAAGGATATCGAGAAGACGCAGCTCAACCCGAATGCCGCCAAGGACGCCCAGGGGCGGCTGCGCGTGGCGGCTGCCACCAGCGTCGGCGACGACGGTTTCGAGCGGGCCGAGCGGCTGATCGCGGCAGGGGTGGACCTGCTTGTCATAGACACCGCCCACGGCCATTCGCAGCGGGTGCTCGACGCGGTGACGCGCGTCAAGAAACTCTCCAACTCCGTGCGCATCCTGGCCGGCAACGTGGCCACCGCCGACGGCACGCAGGCGCTGATCGACGCGGGCGCCGACGCGGTGAAGGTCGGCATCGGGCCGGGCTCGATCTGCACCACCCGCATCGTGGCCGGCGTCGGCGTGCCGCAGCTCACCGCCATCATGTCGGCGGTCGAAGTGGCCGAGCGGCAGGGCATCAGCATCATCGCCGACGGCGGCATCAAATACTCGGGCGACCTCGCCAAGGCGCTGGCCGCCGGTGCGGGCGCGGCGATGATCGGCTCCCTGCTGGCCGGCACCGAGGAAAGCCCCGGCGAGGTCTATCTGCACCAGGGTCGTTCCTTCAAGGCCTATCGCGGCATGGGCTCGGTCGGCGCCATGGCGCGCGGCTCGGCGGATCGCTACTTCCAGGCGGAGGTGCGCGATACGCTGAAGCTGGTTCCCGAGGGGATCGAGGGGCAGGTCCCCTACAAGGGCCCGGTCAGCGGGGTGCTGCACCAGCTCGCCGGCGGCCTGCGCGCCTCGATGGGCTATGTCGGTGCGCATGATCTGGAGGCGTTCCGCACCAAGGCCACCTTCGTCCGCATCTCGGGCGCCGGTCTGCGGGAGAGCCACGCGCATGACGTGACGATTACGCGCGAGAGCCCGAACTATCCCGGCATGAGCTGAGGCAACGCCTTCGGCGGATGGCCGAAGGCGGCCTTTGGCCTGCGCGCCAGCCCGGGCTCAGGCCGCTTTCGCGACGGTTTGCGGGAAGATGATCGAACGGTGGACCGCCGCGCCGGCCAGCGCGCCGTGTCCGACCGATATCGCCACCGAGGCCATCGGGCTCGCGACGTCGCCGCAGGCGAAGACGCCGGGCACGGTCGTGGCCTTCATCGCGTCCGTCGCCACGTACGGACCCTGCGGCCCTTCCGCGATGGCGCAGCCGAGCATCTGGGGCAGCGGCGTGACGATCCGGGTCCGGGTGGCGACGAAGAGGCCGTCCATGGGCAGGCGCCGTCCATCCGACAGGACCACGACCGGGGAGCCCGGCTCGCCTTCCACGGCGGCCACGGTGGCGAACTCCATCGCCACGCCCCGTTCCGCGAGATCGGCGAGTTGGGGATCCGCGGGGTCGAAGACGCCGTTGGCGAGCAGCGTCGTCTGGCCCCATTCGGGCAGCATCGCGGCCTGGTGCAGCGACATCGGGCCGCTGGCCAGCACGCCGATGCGACCGCGGTTGAGTTCATAGCCATGGCAGTAGGGGCAGGTCATGGCGCCGATGCCCCATTGCGCCGCCAGACCGGGCACGTCTGGAAGCACGTCTTCCACCCCGGTGGCCAGCACGATCCGCCGTCCTTCGACCGTCGAGCCGTCCGCGAGATCGACCCGGAAGGCGTCGATCTCGCCGGATGCCGCAATGGCTGCGCCAGAAATGAACTCGACGGTCGGGTAGGCGAGAAGCTGGCCTTGCGCCTCGGAAGCAATAGCGCCGGGGGCATGCCCGTCCCGTCCCAGAAAGCCGTGTGACGTTTCGGAGAACCGGTTGCGGCGTTGGCCGGCGTCGATGACCAGCACCTTGCGGCGCGCCCGGGCGACCTGCATCGCGGCGGAGAGGCCGGCATAGCTGCCGCCGACAATGATCACGTCATGCATCATGGGGTTCCTTCGGGTTCAACGGTAGTTTCGCCATGCGGGCGCGGAGTTCGGCCGCGATCGAGGCGAGGGTGATGGACTGGAGCCGCGCCTGGACGAGCCGTTCGGCCTCGCCCAGCGTTTCCTGCATGGAGGCGTTCACCGCCCGCTCGACCAGACATGAGGGCGCCGGATTGCGGATGCCGATGGCGAAGAGATCCGGCGTCCCCAACGCGGCATAGACATCGGCGAGGCTGATGGCCTGGAGCGGCCGGCCCAGGGTCCAGCCGCCGCCATGGCCCTTGCCGGATCGGACGATGCCTGCCGCGCGCAGTCCGGCCATGGTGCGCCGTACGGCCGCGGCGTTGCCGGCCATGTAGCGCGCCAGTTCGTCCGAGGTGATCGGCTGGTTTCGATCCGCCATGTGGAGCAGCAGATGCAGCATGGCGGAGAAGCGCGTGTCGTGTTTCATGTAACTTTATATGTTACATGATTGGCTCGATGTCAAGGTGCACCCGTGCCGGTGCCGCTTGGGGCGATGGCTGGAGCATGCTAATCGAAGGCTGGATCTTTCAGAACGGGGTGTAGGGATGTCCGGAGCGGCGATCTTCTGGCCGATGATCGCGCATGTCGCGCTGGTCTTCGGGGTCTATGGGCTGATGGCGGTCAGGCGCAAGCAGGCGGTCGACGCCGGCAACGCGCGACTCTCGCAATTCCGCGAGAACCGCGACGAACCGGTCGAGAGCCTGTTCGTGCGCAACAATCTCGCCAACCAGTTCGAACTGCCGGTCCTGTTCCATGTCTGCTGCCTGGCGCTTCAGGCGAGCGGCGGCGTGGGAGCGATCGTCCTCGTGCTGGCGTGGTTCTTCGTCGTGTCGCGCTACGTCCACGCCGCGATCCACGTCACGACGAACCGCATCCGTCATCGGCAGCCAACCTTCATCGCCGGCTTCCTGGCGCTCGCGGCGATGTGGGCCGCGCTTGCAGTCCACATCGCCTGACGGGGCTCGATCGGGTCGAGGTCTCAGCCTTCCCCGGCCGGAACGATCCGCAGCAGCCGCCCGCCGGCGCGGTCTTCGAGAACCCAGATGCCCCCGTCGGGACCCTGCTCGACCTCCCGGATGCGGGCGCCCATTTCGAAGCGGCGCACCTCTTCGGCCATGGTGCCGTCCGACTGTTCGCCAAGGCTCACATGAACCAGAGCCTGTCCTGACAGGCCGCCGATGAAGGCAGTGCCCTGCCAGTCTGGAAACAGGTCGCCTGAATAGACGATCATGCCGGCCGGGGAGATGACCGGGGTCCAGTGCGCTTCGGGCCCCTGGAACTCGTCGCGGGTGGGATGATCGGGGATCTCGTCGCCCGAATAGTGGACGCCGTAGGAGACGACCGGCCAACCGTAGTTCTTGCCCGGTTCGATCAGGTTGATCTCGTCGCCGCCACGCGGACCCATCTCATGCGCCCACAGGCGACCGTCGCCGTCGAAGGCGATGCCCAGCATGTTGCGGTGGCCGACGCTCCAGAAGCTCCTGGCCAGTTCGCCCTGATCCTGGAAGGGATTGTCGTCCGGCACGGAGCCATCCGGATTGAGGCGAATGATCTTGCCGAGCGCGCTGTCCATGTCCTGCGCCGGGTCGAGCTTCTGTCGGTCGCCGGAGGTAACGAAGAGGTGCGCGCCGTCGGGCGAAAACACCAAGCGGTGCGAGTAGTGTCCGTTGCCGCTGACCTTCGGCTCCTGGCGCCAGATCACCTCCAGGTTCTCGAGCGCGGGTTCGCCCTCTCCCAGCGAAAGCGTTGCACGGGCCACCGCGGCGCCTTGCAACCCGTCGTCGCCGCGTTCGGCATAGGAGATGTAGACGTGACCGGTATCGGCGAAGTCCGGCGCCGCGATGACGTCACCAAGTCCGCCCTGGCCGGCATAGGCGACGTCTGGAACGCCGGAAATTTCGGTTTTCGTGCCTTCCTGCGTCACCAGCAGAAGGGTGCCGGGTTTTTCGGTGACGAGCAGATCGCCGTCGGGCAGGAACGTCATCGCCCATGGCTCGTTGAACTCGGCGACCGGCGTCGCCTCGACGGCCACACCGTCGCTCGACGTGACTTCGAAGCTCTGGGCGAGCGCCGATCCCGGGACGAGCAGGGCGGTGAGTGCGAGAGGTATGCGCATTGGGTTCTCCTGTATCGAACGTGGTGTCTGGCAAATAGCGTCGATACGGCAGAGTTCCCTCACGCCTGCGTGAGAACGGCGGCCTCCCTGCTCAGGTCGGACGGAAAGGGAGCGCGTGCGTCCGCGATCAGGCGGCCGATCGTGCGATACTCTTCGGGTCGCGGACCGTTGCGGCGCCAGGCCAGACAGATGCGGCGCGAGGGTTGCGGATCGGCGAACGGCACGATCTTCATGTCCGGCATCGCACGCACCGTTTCCAGCGCCATCGCGGGGATCAGTGTCAGCCCGAGACCGTGCGACACCATCTGCAGCAGGGTCGTCAGGCTCGTCGCACCGTAGCTCGACAACGCTGCGGGCTTGACGGAGCGACAGACCGCCAGCGCCTGGTCGCGCAGGCAGTGGCCTTCCTCCAGGAGCATCAGCCTTTCGAGCGAGGGACTCTCGGGTGGGACCGGCGGCGACAGGAACTCCGGATCGTCGCGCGGGACCGCGAGGTAGAAGCGATCCTCGAACAAGGCCTCGGCGACGAGACCCGGCTCGTCGATCGGCAGCGCGGCGACGAAGGCGTCGAGCCGCCCGGACAGGGTTTCCTCCACCAGCGTGCCCGTCACGGCCTCGCGCAGTTCGAGCTGGAGGTCGGGAAAACTGCGCCTGGCGACCGGCAGCAGCGTCGGCAGGAGGTAGGGTGCGACGGTCGGGATCATGCCGAGACGGAACCGCCCCTCCATCGGCCGCCGGCCGCGGCGGGCGATCGCCTCGACGTCGCGAATGTCGGCGAGGATACGCTCGATGCGCGGGCGGAGCTGACGGGCTTCCTCGGTGATCCGGATTCCGCTGCGGCTGCGTTCGAACAACCGGCAGTCAAGCTTCTCCTCCATCTCGGCGATCTGCGAGGACAGCGCCGGCTGCGACACGCCCACGAGCTCGGCGGCGCGGCCGAAATGCAGGGTTTCGGCGAGTGCGTTGAAATATTCCATCTGTCGAACGGAGAGGCGGATCATAAGAGACGGTTATCATGGAACGCAGGCGAGTTAAACGGGGCTTATGGATGGGCGCCCCGAAACGGACGCCGCACCTGTCCGTGCGACGCGGCGCCGGATGCCCGGCGGATGGGCGCGCCGTTCTGTGGCTTTCGATCGCGTTTAAGACGCTTCGGAACCGTCTTGCCGACGATGGCGCGACGGTCTACCAGTCGGCCGATCGGGTAGCCGACAACGGGGAAGACCGGACATGCGAACAGGCGGACGACTGGCTGCGGCCATCGAAGTGCTTACCGACATCCAGACACGACACAGGCCTGCGGCCGACGCGCTCAAGGACTGGGGTCTGTCGCATCGTTTTGCCGGCGCGGGCGACCGCGGCGCGATCGGAAACATCGTCTATGACGCGCTTCGGCGCCGCCGTTCGGCGGCCCACCTGTTCGGTTCGGACACCCCGCGGGCGCTCGCCTTCGGTGCGCTTCTCCTGGAGTGGGGCGAGACGGCGGCCAGCCTGAACGCCGCGCTGGAGGGGGACCGTTTCGCGCCCCCGGGTCTCGACGAGACCGAGATCGCCGCCATTGCCGCCCATCCGCTCGAGACGGCGCCCGATGCGGTTCGGGCCGACGTGCCCGACTGGTGCGCCCCGATGCTGGAACGCGCCTTCGGCGAAGGATGGGTGGAAGAGGGCAGGGCGCTTTCGGCCCGTCCGCCGCTCGACCTGCGGGTCAACACGCTGAGGGCCGATCGCGAACGGGTGCTGCGGGAACTCTCCGGGACGAAAGCCGCACCGACGGCATTGGCACCGCATGGCATTCGCATCCCCCCGATCGAGGGAAGCGGACGCCATCCCAACGTCCAGGCGGAGCCGGCCTTCGCCAAGGGATGGATGGAGGTCCAGGACGAGGGATCGCAGATTGCCGCGCGTCTTGCTGGCGCGGAGCCGGGCATGCAGGTCCTCGACTACTGCGCCGGGGCCGGTGGCAAGACGCTGGCGCTGTCGGCCGACATGGACAATCGCGGCCAACTGTTTGCCCATGACGCCGAAAAGCAGCGGCTGGCGCCGATCTTCGACCGGCTGCGCCGTTCCGAGACCCGCAACGTTCAGGTCGTCGCGCGGCCCGACGAACTGGCGCCGCTGGAAGGGCGCATGGACCTCGTTCTCGTCGATGCCCCCTGCACCGGCTCCGGCACCTGGCGCCGGCGTCCCGACGCCAAGTGGCGGTTGACGGAGCGCCAGCTCGAGGTGCGGATGGCCGAGCAGGAAGCGATCCTTTCGGCCGCCGCCCGCTATGTCCGTCCGGGCGGCCGTCTCGTCTACGTCACATGCTCGCTCTTCGAACAGGAAAATGCCGAGCGTCTGCGCTCCTTCCTCGCCGGACGCGCCGACTTCGCCGCCGTCGACCATGCGGCGCTGTTCGAAGCCAGCTTCCCCGGACGGACGGGTCTGGCGCGCATCGATCGCGAAAACGGCATTTCGCTGACCCCGGCTCGCAGCGGTACAGATGGGTTCTACGTCGGCGTGACCCAGCGCCAAGAATGATGCTTCCTCCCAGGGCGCCCCAATGGACGAGTTCCTCGAGCAATTCTCCGATCCGAGCAAGTTTCTAGGCCACGTAAACTACATCCTCGTCATTCTTTCGGTGTCGATGAGCAGCATGCGCTGGCTGCGCATTTTCGCCATCGCGTCGGGCATCACCGGGGTCGTCTACTACGGCTTCATGATTTCCGACCTGATCAGCGCCACCTGGGAACTCATCTTCACCGCGGTGAACGCCATCCAGCTGACGCTGATCCTGCTGGCCAGCCGGGTGCGCCGCCTGAACGACGACGAAAAGCTCTTCATCGACGCGGTGATGCCCACACTCGAGGGAAACCTGCGTGCGCGCATGCTGAAGATCGCCCGGTGGGAGACCCGGGAGCCGGGCGAGATCCTGATCGAGGAAGGGCAGGCGGCGCCGCAACTCGTGTTCATCGCCCGCGGCGCGGCGAGCGTGGAAAAGGGCGAGAAACTGATCGGCGTCTGCGGGCCGGGCGATTTCCTGGGCGAGATGAGCTTTCTTTCCGGCAACCCCGCCTCGGCCACCGTGCGCGTCTCGAACGAGATCCGCTGCTGCGTCTACGATCCCGGCGAACTGCGCGCGTTGCTGCAACGCAACCCGCCGATCCGTCAGGCGTTGGAGCTGAGCTTCAACCGCAATCTCGTCGGCAAGCTCGACCGCATGAACGAAACCAGGCACGCCACCGTCTGAGCGCCGGTGCGGCGCGCCGGCCTTGGCGGGGCGGGACCGACGACCGGAAGGAACACCGCATGCGCCGCCGCGATCTCCCCACCTATCTGCTTTTCCTCGTTCTCGTCGTCGGAGGCGGTCTCCTGATCGGCAGCACGACGGCCCCCGACGCATGGTACGCGTCTCTCGCCAAGCCGCCCTTCAACCCGCCGAACTGGCTCTTCGGCCCGGTCTGGACGGTCCTTTACGTCGCGATCGCCGTGGCCGGCGCGCGCACGTGGCTGCATGCGCGGGGCAGCCGCGCGATGACGGCGTGGTGGGCGCAGCTGGTGTTCAACTTCCTGTGGTCGCCCGTGTTCTTCGCCCTCCATTCGATCGGCGGTGCGCTGGTCATCGTGCTCGCCATGGCGGCGACCGTCGCCGCCTTCATCGTTTTTTCATGGCGGTCGGACCGCTTGTCGGCGCTGCTGTTCATCCCCTACCTGGCCTGGGTGTCCTTCGCGGCGCTCCTCAACGCTTCCATCTTCTGGCTCAACTGATCCTTTCGGCACGGTGCCCGGCGCGGATTGCCAGCGCCGGGGCGCTTTGCGATAAACCGTTCCCACGAAAGGATCGCCGCATGTCCGAGCTCCACGACGAATCCACCGACTACGAGGTGCGGGTCAGGTCGAGCTTCGATCGGCAGGCGGCCATGAAGACGATCGGCGCCGAGCTGACGCAGGTGACGCCCGGCATGGTCGAAATCGAAATGCCGTTTTCCGAGCCGCTGACCCAGCAGCACGGTTTCCTGCATGCCGGCATCATCTCCGCGGCGCTGGATTCGGCCTGCGGCTACGCCGCCTTCTCGCTGATGCCGGCCGACGCGGCCGTGCTCACCATCGAATTCAAGGTCAACCTGCTTGCCCCGGGCAAGGGCGATCGGTTCCTGTTTCGCGGCTCGGTGACCAAGCCCGGCCGCACCATCATCGTCGCGGACGGCCAGGCCTATGCCTTCAGCGCCAGCGGCGAGGCGAAGCTGATCGCGACCATGACGGGCACCATGATGGTGGTCCAGGGGCGGGAGGGCATTGCCGGATGACGGCGACGGCCGTTCCCCCGCCGGTCAAGGACGTCGCCGGTCGTCGCATCCTGTACGTGATGGCTGCAGCCGCGGAATACGGCCCGCATCTCGAGGCGCGGTTCGAACCCTTACTGACCGGGGTCGGCCCCGTCGAGGCGGCGGTCGAACTCACCCATGCGCTCGCCCTGCTCGCCCACGGCGGCCGCGGGCCCGATCTCGTCGTGTCGCTCGGCTCGGCCGGCAGCCGCGTGCTCGAACAGACCGAGGTCCACCAGGCCGTGTCCGTCGCCTACCGCGACATGGACGCCTCTCCGCTCGGCTTCGCGAAGGGCGCGACGCCCTTCCTCGACCTGCCCGCCGTTGTGCCGCTTCCCTTGCGGATCCCCGGCGTCAGGGAGGCGACGCTGTCGACCGGCGCAAACATCGTGTCGGGCGCCGCCTACGACCAGATCGCCGAGGACATGGTCGACATGGAAACCTTCGCCGTGCTGCGCGCCTGCCACCGCTACGGCGTGCCGCTGATCGCGCTTCGCGGGATCTCGGACGGGAAGGCCGACCTTCGCCATGTCGGCGACTGGACCGAATATCTCCACGTCATCGACGAGAAGCTGGCTTCGGTGGTCGACCGCCTCGAACTGGCGATCGGGGACGGCGGCCTTTTCCTCGACCCGCAGCCGAATTTCGCCGCGACGCAACATGCGGGATTGCTGGAACGGCTCGACTCGTCTACTGGCTCGCCATGAACACGACCCCCCATCCCGACAGCATCCTCATCATCGATTTCGGCAGCCAGGTGACGCAGCTGATCGCGCGGCGCGTGCGCGAAACCGGCGTCTACTGCGAGATATGGCCCTATCAGAAGGCCGATGACGGTTTTGAAAAGCTGCGTCCGAAGGGCGTGATCTTTTCCGGCGGCCCGGACTCGGTGACGCGCGAGGGATCGCCCCGCGCGCCCGAGGCTGTGTTTGCGTCCGGGGTGCCGATCCTGGCCATCTGCTATGGCCAGCAGACCATGGCCGTGCAGCTCGGCGGTTCGGTCGAAGGCGGGCACGCGGCGGAGTTCGGCCGCGCCGACGTGGAGATCCTGAAGGCCTCGCCGCTGTTCGAAGGCATCTGGGAGGTCGGCAAGCGCTATCCCGTCTGGATGAGCCATGGCGACCGCGTCACCCGGGCGCCCGACGGCTTCGAGATCATCGGCACCTCGGAGAACGCGCCCTTCGCGATCTGCGTCGACGAGGCGAGGCGCTACTACACCACCATGTTCCATCCCGAAGTGGTTCACACGCCCGACGGCGGCCGGCTTCTCGCCAATTTCGTGCACCGGATCGTGGGGCTGACATCCGACTGGACCATGTCGGCCTATCGCGCGGAGATGGTGGAAAAGATCCGCGCCCAGGTGGGCACGGAGCGGGTGCTCTGCGCGTTGTCCGGCGGTGTCGATTCCTCGGTGGCGGCGGTTCTGATCCACGAGGCGATCGGCGACCAGCTCACTTGCGTCTACGTCGACCATGGCCTGATGCGGCTTGGCGAGACCGAGCAGGTGGTCGGCATGTTCCGCGACCATTTCAACATCCCGCTCGTCCATGTCGACGCGTCGGATCTGTTCATCGGCCAGCTGGAAGGCGAGGCGGATCCCGAAACCAAGCGCAAGACCATCGGCCGGCTGTTCATCGAGGTGTTCGAGGCGCAGGCGCGGAAGATCGCCGAGGACGGCAAGGGCGCGCCGAGCTTCCTGGCCCAGGGGACGCTCTATCCCGACGTGATCGAGAGCGTCTCCTTCTCGGGCGGCCCTTCCGTGACCATCAAGAGCCACCACAATGTCGGCGGCCTGCCCGAGCGCATGAACATGAAGCTGGTGGAGCCGCTGCGCGAGCTGTTCAAGGACGAGGTGCGGGCGCTCGGCCGCGAGCTCGGCATCCCGGAGAGCTTCATCGGCCGGCACCCGTTCCCGGGGCCGGGCCTCGCCATCCGCCTGCCGGGCGGCGTCACGCGCGAGAAGCTCGACATCCTGCGCAAGGCCGACGCGATCTACATCGAGGAGATCCGCAAGGCCGGCCTCTACGACCAGATCTGGCAGGCCTTCTCCGTGCTCCTTCCGGTGCAGACCGTGGGCGTCATGGGCGATGGCCGCACCTACGACCGGGTGCTGGCTTTGCGTGCTGTGACGTCGGTCGACGGCATGACCGCCGACTTCTTTCCCTTCGACATGACCTTCCTCGGCCGCGCCGCCACCCGCATCATCAACGAGGTCAAGGGCGTCAACCGCGTCGTCTACGACGTGACGTCCAAGCCGCCCGGGACGATCGAGTGGGAATAGGGGCGAACGGGGTGATGGCGCAGGGCCTGTCGAGGCTTCTCGCCTGAGCTGTGCCGTGGCGATCTTCGAGAGGCAGGGCAACGTCGGGCGCTGACGGCTGGAAGCCGGTCAGCCAGCCGGCGGGACCGGTTCTGTCCGATCGGGCGACCGCGGGAAACCGCAAAGGCGCCATCTGACCGGTGAACGGCGCCCGAGCGTGGCGAGGTGGAGCGGCCGTCGCTACGCTCTCGCCCGGCCGCGACGGATCACGGCCTGACCCTTGCCCCCGGTGCGATCGTCGGGGGGGCGGCGTTGAGCTTTTCGATGGCGAAGCCGGCGGCGGCCTTGTAGCCGGCCATGAATGCCGCCCGTTCTTCCGCGGGGATGACGTCGTCGATGTCGTCGAACGCGCCGCCGCAGCGCTCGTCGACGAGGTTCAGCAGGCCGAAGGGGCCGGCGCCGCGATTGCGCAGGATGACGGCGGAGATCGGGCCGCAGAGCCTCTCGTCATAGGCGGCGAGCGCCTCCGGCGTCACGCCATGCTCGACCATGCAGGCGCCGAGCACGCGGGCGTCGACGATCGCCTGGCTCGCGCCGTTCGATCCGGTCGGGTACATCGCATGGGCGGCATCGCCCAGCAGGGCCACCGCGCCGTCCCGCCAGGTCGGCACCGGGTCGCGGTCGATCATGGGGTATTCGAAGACGTCCGTTGCGCCCGCCAGCATCGCCGGCACGTCGAGCCAGTCGAAGGTCCAGCCGTCGAAATGGTGGATGAAGTCGTCGATCGCCACGCGCTTGTTCCAGTCGCCGCCCTGCCAGCCCTTCGACGCGTCCCAGGTCACTTCGGCGATCCAGTTGATCACGGACAGGCCGCTCTGCGGATCCGGGTGCGAGATCGGGTAGAAGACGACGCGGTGGCGGTGAGTGCCGAGGCCGACGAAGGAGGCCCCCGAGCGGATCGGCTTGCCGAGGCTGGTGCCGCGCCACATCACCGCGCCGCCCCAGTGGATCGGCGGCTGGTCGGGATGCATCTGGGCGCGAACCGCCGAGTGGATGCCGTCGGCGCCGATCAGCAGCGCGCCCGATACCTCGCTCGTCGTGCCGTCGGCATGCTGGACGAAGACGCTCACCGTGCCGTCCGCCTCGTTGCGGTAGCCGGTGACGCGGCTGTCGAGCCGGACCGCCTCGGCCCCCAGGCGCTCGACCACCTTGTCGTGGAGCAGCATTTGCAGCCGGCCTCGATGCACCGCATATTGCGGCCAGGCATAGCCGGCCTCCAGGCCGCGCGGCTCGGAATAGACGTCGTTGCCGTTCAGGCCCACCAGCGCCCATTCGCGGGCCGGCAGGCCGACCCGGTCCAGTTCGGCCGCGCCGATGCCTAGATCGTCGAGCTCGCGCACCGCGTTCGGCTGGATGTTGATGCCGACGCCGAGCGGCTTCAGCGACCGGACGCTTTCGAAGACGATGCAGCGCACGCCGATCTGGTGCAGCGTCAGCGCCACGGAAAGGCCTCCGATGCCGCCGCCGGCGATCAGGACGACTGGTTCGGGCATGTTTCCCCCTTTGTGTTGTCGACGGGGCTTTAAGCAAGAAGGCCGCGCAACGCAACGCCGCAGCGGGTCTCGCCCGCGCAGCACCGCTCCGCCCGACCGCGGGATCGGGCGTGGCGGCCGGATCGCTGCCGTTGGCGCGGCGCCGTGCTCTGGTTATAGGGGCGGCCGTGAGGGCCGGAAGACCGCAGTGGGCGAGGTCGTGCTTTGGTTCCAGGGCGGGCGCGGCGGCCGGTCGGCCGACCGGTTGCTGCGGCCGGCCGCGTCTCCCTCGGCTGCTGCGGGGCTTGGTTGGAGCCCAACGACACGACCGCTCGGCTCGACCCCGGGAGCGGGCGTGGCGGACCGGGGCTCCTCGGACTGGCCGTGCGCGAGCGGGGGCAGGGCGCGTGCCCGACGATCGAGGCCGCGACGCCGCCATCTGGCCGGAGCCGGTGGGCGTCATTCGATTTTCCCGCCCGGCGGGTCTTGATCGTGTCGGTCAATGTGTTAAGTAGCGCCCCATCAGCGCTGGCGCAGCGCACGGATCCCGTCGCGACATCGCGACGCCGTCCCCGAGATGCCGCCATGCCTGCTGGGGAATAGGTTAACGGTAGACCCACGGACTCTGACTCCGTTAGTCCTGGTTCGAATCCAGGTTCCCCAGCCACCCTTCAAGCTCTTGATTTTCCTGTATGAATTTCCCTTCAAGCCATCCCGGTTTTCGGGTAAGTCTTGCGCCGCATAGCAGTTTTATACCGGATTTATACCAGGCACGGTTTCCTGAGCATGCATTGGGCTCGCTCACGGCGTTGCGACACCCCGACTCAGAAGGGACGTCCAACCCGTTTGCTCAGGCGTCCCTCAACCTCATCCACACCGGAGCGTGATCGCTGGCACCTTCTCGACCGCGCACCTCACGGTCGACGCCGGCTTCAACGAGCCTTTCCTTGAGGTTGCTGCTCAGGAGCAGATGATCGAGCCTGAGGCCTGCATCGCGCTGCCAGCGCATGCGCTTGTCGTGCCAGAAGGTGTAGGCGCGCTCCTTGGGATGGAGGTGACGCAGCGCGTCAATCCAACTACGGCCGACGAGCCTGCGGTAGGCGGCGCGGCTTTCCGGGTGGATGAGTGCGTCGTCATCCCATGAAGTGGTCGGGTAGATGTCGAGATCGGTCGGCGCGACATTGTAGTCCCCGGCGAGCACGATCGGCGCCCCGGACTTGCGCAACGCAGTGGCGTGCTTCCTCAGTCGTTCCAGCCAGGCGAGCTTGTAGGCAAACTTTGCCCCCGGCTGCGGATTGCCGTTCGGCGCATAGATCGAAGCGACAAGGATGCCTGCAACAGCCGCTTCGATATAGCGGGCCTGTTCATCGGCGGGATCGCCGGGAAGGCTGCGGCGGGTGATAACCGGCTCGCCGACGCGCGACAGGATGGCGACGCCGTTCCAGCTCTTCTGCCCGACCCATGCTGCGTCATAGCCGGCTGCATTAATCGCCTCTTCCGGGAAGGCGTCCTGCACCGCCTTCAGTTCCTGCAGGCAGACGATATCGGGTCGGGCTTCAGCGAGCCAGTCGAGCAGGTTGGCGAGCCGCCTGTTGATGCCGTTGATGTTGAAGGTGGCGATCTTCAGCGCGCCAGAACGCGCGCGACCCAGTCCCGGGTTGCATCAGCGACAGTGGCCAGATGATCGGCTGCCGTGAAGCCGGAGATCGTCTTGCGGGGCTTCAGGTCATGATCGCCATCCTCGAGCCAGAGGATATCGATCGATGGCGAGAGACTGTAGCTGGCCACCTCGTCGCGCGTGCCAAAGGGATCGCGGGTGCCTTGGCAGATCAGCGTCGGCGTCCGCAGGGCCTCCAGATGGGCGGTCCGAAGCTGTTGCGGCTTGGCGGGCGGATGGAAGGGATAACCGAGGCAAAACAGGCCGGCGATGCGGCTGTCGGCGTGGAGTTCGTCCGCCACCATGGACGCCACCCGTCCGCCCATGGACTTGCCGCCGATGATGAGCGGGCCGGACGTGCCGAGCACATCAATAGCCTTGCGATACTCGTCCCGCAGCAGTTCGGCCCTTGGTGGCGGCTTGCGCTGGCCGGAGCGGCGCGCGGCCATGTAGCCGAACTCGAAGCGGACAACCCGGAAGCCGGTCCGGACCAGCGCCTCCGAGATGCCGGTCATCAACTCTGAGCCGATTGGGCGTCTCTGAGCCTTGCATTGAGGGTGACGATTATCTTTCGCATGACGGCGGCGATTGCGACGATGGGGCGTTTTCCGTTGTCGACGAGGCGTTTGTAGAAGGATGCGAACTCGCCTCTGCCGGCGGCTGCGCGCAATGCCGGCATGAACAGGGCTGTTCTGATCTGCGGCCTGCCGCCGCGTTGCCGCCGCCGGCCGGTTGCGGTTCCGCTCTCGTTGGGGTGGGGAGCTGTCCCGGCCAGGGCGGCGGCCTGCCTGCGCTGGAGGGAGCCGAGTTCGGGCATCTGGGCGATGAGGGTTGCGGCGCATGTGAGGCCGATGCCGTTCATGGCGGTGCACACGGCGATGCGTTGGCGCAGGCTCTGGCTGCGTGCGACGAGGGCGGCGATCGCCGCCTCGAGCTTGTCGATCTGTTGCTCGATGGCGGCCAGGATGGCCTTGAAGGAGGCTGCGAGTGCCTTTGCGCCGGGCGCCCTGGAGCGGTTGCGCTCGGCGACCCTGAAGGCGACGAGGTCGGCCCTGCGCCGCACCAGGACTTGCAACTGCCTCTCGTCGGCGTCTTGCGCCTGCCACAAGGACAGCTTGGCCCAGCGCTCGCGCGCATAGGCGGCCATTTGGGCGGCGTCGATGGCGTCGCTCTTGCCGAGCGTGCCAAAGGAGCGGATGAAGCTCTTGAGCTTCAGGGTGTCGGCACGGTGGCAGGCGATGCCGGCCTTGAGGCATTCCTCCAGAAGCAGCAGTTCGTAGCCGCCGGTCGGCTCGCAGACGACGAGGTCGGGCCGGGCTTTCTTGAGCATGGCGCGAATGGCGGATCGGCTGTTGTCGATGGTCGCGGCGGCCTGGCGGCCGTTGCTGGCGGTGAGACTGTCCTTGGCGACGTCGATGCCGAGGCAGCAGGCGGGCGGGTGGTGCAGAAAGGCCATGAGGGTGCTATCCTTTGCGGGCTTCGGATTGTTTGCGGGCGTGACGGCGCGTCAGGGGCCCGATCAACTCTCCAAGCGGTGGTGCAAAGGCGGCAGGGAGCCTTGATGACGTCGGGTGTCGGCCCGATCCCGGAAACGGTCGCCTGCCGCCGAGGCTGCGGGTGTTCGAGCCCGCAGCCTCATCCAACACTACCCCGTTCGGCTCAAACAATCCCGGCAGAGTCCATCGGCGCAACTGCGCCATGGGCAAGCAGGATCGTGGCGAAGGCGTCATCTGGGCCGGTGATCAGCATCGTGTCGTCGTCGGGCATGGTCGGCAGCAATTGGTGCGGGGACATCATGTTCCACGGGACGGCGCTTTCGTCCAACGCTGGAACCATGAATCGCGGTTCCAGAGCTTTGAATCGCCTGCCCGGCAAACGGCGTTTGGTGGAGTTATGGGGAGAATACGAACAGGTTGGTGATAACGGGGTTTGCACGAGGCCTTTCCCATGGGTGCAGGATACCCGTCCCGGGGACCATGGCACCGCGCCCTGATGGAGTGGCAGCCCTCGCCAAGGGAGGACGCCGGGCAGGTCCGGCCACGAGACCTATGCGTATGCTGCCGGAGGGCAGGCCTACATCCGGTGGGCAAATCTTCTGGGTTGCCACCAGCAGCGCGTCCAGCCGAACCACTCGCAGCCTCAGCCCGTGCGATCGCCGTCGCACTCGGCCGCCTCGTCCCCGTTGCCGCCGGGATGAAGCCTGCGCTGGAAAGTCCAGCCCGCCTCGTAGCGGTCCACGATGGCCGAGAAGGTCTGCTCGGTGGCCGCACGATCATAGTCGCGCGCGACCAGCCGCTCGATGACCGACGCCGCCAGCGTCCACATCTCTTCTTCGCGTCCCAGCCGGAGGTTCTCCGTGATGGCGTAGTGCAGCAGCTCGCGCGCGATCGCGTCGCGGTCCGGCGCGCGCGCTTCAGCGATGCGCCTGTTATAGGCGCGCTGGTACTCCCGCTGCCTGCGCAGCCGTTCCTCGCGGCTCTGTCTCTTGCGTCCTGGCATCGTGGCCTCCTCGCGGATCGACAGATTCTCGCGCAACGCCATGCGTCGGATGATGTACAAAAGTACAATGTGGATCACTCCGTTGCCGCCTGTCGCTCTCAGCGCAGGGGAAGGGGTCACATGGCTCAGTTCTCAATGAAAATTACACGCCAGCCCGGCTCACTTCTGGGTGGAAATCAACAGCCTAGTGGCGTCAGGAGCACATCTTTACCGCGACCGGCGCCGCTTTCTAAGCCCTTTCGGGAGATGGTGGCCTTTAGAACGTATCCAGCGCAGCCGGATCGGACTGACGGCGGCAGGTCCGGCGTCGCGATGCCCGCCGGTCACATCCGCGTCCGGGCCGCAAAGACGGGTGCGGGCTGGACGGCGCGTTGCCCGCGCCTATCGACGAGTGGCATCAAGCCGGTGCCGGCGATCCGCCGGACGAGGCCGCCGCGTCGGCGGTGCGGCCGAACGCCCGGCGCAGCGCGACCTTGTCGACCTTTCCCGATGCCAGGCGCGGCAGGTCGGTCGCGAAGACGACGGATCGTGGCTTCTTGTAGCTGGCGATCTGGCTGCGGCAGTGCGCGATGACGGTCTCGGCCGACGGAGCCGGATCGCGGGCGACGACGATGGCCAGCACGATCTCCCCCCAATAGGCGTCCGGAAAGCCGATCACCGCCACGTCCTCGACCATGGGATGGGACGCGATGGCGGTCTCCACCTCGCGCGAATAGATGTTCTCGCCGCCGGAGATGATCATGTCCTTGGCCCGGTCGACGAGGTAAAGATAGCCGTCCTCGTCCAGCCGGCCCATGTCGCCGGTGTGGTACCAGCCGCCGTGAAGCGCCGCCACCGTCGCCTCGCTGTCGTTCCAGTAGCCCTTCATGATGGTCGGCGCCCTCAGCTGCACCTCCCCGACCGCCCCGATCGGGACGGCCCGGTCGGCCCTGTCGGCGATCCTGAGCGCGACGCCGCGGGAGGCCCGGCCGACGGAGGCGAGGCGTTGGCGGTCCTGCGCCGTCCTGATGCGATGCTCGTGGCGGTGCAGCGTCGTGGCGCTGCCTTCCGACATTCCGTAGAGCTGCAGGAAGACGTCGCCGAACACCCGCATTCCATGTTCCAGATGCGGCACCGGCATCGGGGCGCCGGAGTAGACGATGCTCTTCAGCGAACCGAAGTCCCGCGCGTCGACGCCCGGCACGTCGAGCAGCGCCTTGACCATGGTCGGGGCGAGATGGGTGATGGTGATCCGCTCGCGTTCGATGGTGTCGAGGATGGCGCGCGGATTGAAGTCCGCCTGGACGTGGATCTCCGCCGCGCGGAAATGCCCGCCGAGCTGCATGAAACGGTGGCCGACGTGGAAGACCGGCATCATCAGGAGCAGGCGATCTTCCGGCTGCATCTCGATCTCGGTGGCGAAGTAGTTGCAGACGGCGAGTTCGGTGCGATGCGATCGCATCACGCCCTTCGGCGTGCCCGTGCTGCCGCTGGTGAAGATCAGGTGCAGGATGTCGTCGATGTCGGGAGAGGCGAGCGGCTGCGCCGGATCGGCGGTCGCGACGAAATCCTCGTAGGACACGGCCCAGGCCGCCGGCTCGCCGCCGATGGCGACGAACAGCTGCACGCCGCTGCCGACCAGCGTCTCGACCACCGGCTCAAAGGCGGCCTCGTAGAACAGGATGCGCGGCCGGGCGATCGAGACGATGCGCTGCACCTCCGGTGCTGCAAGCCGAAAGTTCACCGTGGCGACGATGTAGCCGGACAGTTCCGCCCCGGCGTAAACCTCCATGAAGGCTCGGGTGTTGCGCGACATCACCGCCACGCGGTCCTGCAGCGCGACGCCGGCCGCGGCGATGGCGCGGGCGACCTGTTCGGCGCGGTCGAGATGCCCGGCGAAGCTGACGCGGGTCTCGCCGAAGACGAAGGCCGTCTTGTCCGGATGAGCGGCGGCGTTGCGCCGCAGCACGTCGCCGACCGTCGCGAATTCCATCACCGACGCTCCCAGCCGAGCACACCGGGGTTGAGGACGCAGTTCGGATCCACAACGTCCTTGATCGCGCGGGCGAGTGTTCGCGCCGGCTCTTCGGCCAGCGCTTCGTAGGGATAGTAGCGGCCGAGCTGCGCCATCATCGCGCCTTCCTGCAGGAGGATTTCGAGCAGGCCGCGGCGGATCTCGCGGGCGAGGGCCCGGGCCCGCGGGTTCTGCGGATGGCCGGCGAAGCGCCGGGCGACTTCAGGCTTCAGCGCGCTCGTGTGGACCTGTCTCAGGCTGTCCTGCCAGTAGATCATCGGCTCGACCAGGACGCTCGTGTCCTGCGCCGAGAACATCATCGAATGGGACAAGCCTTCCGCCTCCATGCGCGGCTGCGCATCGGCGAGAAATCGCTCAAGCGCCCGTGTCGCGTGCCCTATGCGGCCGAGCGGCATGATTCCGTGGACGGGCGCCCATCGCTCGCCCTTCGGGCCGAGCATGCCGCGCACGGAATAGGGGCGCGACAGCATCGCTAGCGGGATGGTGGGCGGCATCGGGACGGCATGCGACGGTACCGCCGCCACCGCCTCGGCGAGGAGCGCGCGGGCAGTGGCCGGACTGCCCGCTTCCGCGGTGAGGTGGAGCCCCCAGGGCAGGTCGCTGCGGCCGACGCCGCGCAGCGCCAGGCGTGCGGCTCGGCCGATGCCCTGCAGCAAGGACGAAGCGCCTGTCACCGTGCCGCGCAGCATCGAGATCGCTTCGCCGAAACTGGCTGCGGCGGCCTGGTCGCGCACGCTGCGGTTCGCGAGCCCCATCAGGGCCACGCCGGTGTCGCGCGCCTGGACGGCGGCCATGGCTTCGGCGAGCGAGGCCGGGTCTTCGAAGCCGAAGGAGGCGCATTCGGACGCCGCGGCGCGTGGCACGAGGCGCAGGGCGACGGCCGTCTTGATGGCGAGGGCGCCGCAATCGCCGATGAAGAGGCCGGTGATATCGGGGCCGCTGGCGCGCAGCGCGCCGGGAGAGCCAGGACGCGCCAGCGCGCCGGTCGTGACGAGGCTCCCTTCGGCGAGGACGAGTTCGAGGCCGAGCACGTGGTGCATGCCGGCCGGCATGTTCTGCGAGACCGCGCCGCCGATCGTGGAGACCGCACCCGAGATCGGCCCGGCGAGCGCCGGCGTCAGCCCGTAAGGCTGCAGGGCGCCGTCGAGATCGAGCCAGGTGGCGCCGGCTTCCACGACGACGAACCGGTCTTCCGGCGACAGGTGGCGAATTCCGTTCAAGGCCCGCAGATCGAGAAGCGCGACGCTTCCGGCCTGCGGCTGGAAACCGCGCGTATAGGACATGCCGCCACCGCGCGGGGCGATCACCATGCCCCGGCCCGCCGCCCAGGCAACCGCCGCGCGCACGCCGTCGACGTCGACGGGCGAGAGCACGATGTCGGCCAGCCGTTCGTCCGGCCATTCGAAGACGTCCATCGACAGGGCCGCACGCTCACCGGGATCGGTGCTGACGGTGCCCGGCGCGATCCTGCCGGCGATCGCCGCGACGTCGGCCTCCGCGAGCCTCATGCAGACCTGCGCGACAGCGCATCGGCCACGACGGCACCGAGGCTGGTGAAACCATCGACCGAGCGCCGCGAAAGGCCGTCGACGCACAGCCTCGCGAACCGGTCCTGCGGCATGGCAAAGACGATCGTGTCGGCCCGCCGCTCCGCCAGCCGTTCGGCGAGAGGGTAGCGCCACAGCTGGGCGAGCGCCGGGGCGAGCATGGTCGGCTGCTTGAAGAGGTCGACGGCCTTCCTGTGCAGCAGGGCAGCGTCGAGACCGCTCACCGACGGCAGCGCGGCGGAGCGAACCCGCTCGTAGAAGGGCGCCCAGAGCCGTTCGTCGCGGACGAGGCTCCAGGCGACGGGGACGTGGCGTCCGTCGACATGCGGCGTCAGGTCGGCGGTGTAGCGGTCGAGGAACTCGCTTCGGAGGGCAGGCGGCACCGCCGGCGGATCGACGAGGAAGGCGGTGGCGCCGGTGGCCGCTGCCATTTCCAGCGCCAGAGCCGCCGAGCCTTCCCAGCCCATCACCGCGCGGATCGGGCAGCCGAAGGCGTCGAGCGCCTGCCGGATCCAGGCGGCGGACGTCTGGATCGAGCCGGGATCGCCGGTCTCGCTGTCGGCCTGACCGGGCGCTTCCACCGCGAGGACGGGCCAGGAGCGGGCGATTTCGGAGAGGTCGTCCTCGATGCCGCCTATGCCGCCGGGCAGAGGCGCGACGACGACCAGCGGCGGCCGCCCGTCGGGCGTGCCGAAGAGGCGGGCATGGAGCGTGCCCTCGCCGCAGGGCAGCATGAAGCGGCCGTCTGGCTGCGCGTCTCGCCATGAAGGGGAGCTGGGTTCGGAACCGGTGGAGGCCGGGACCGTCTGCATGATCGCGACCTCGGCATGGGCGGCCTCGATCGTGTCACGCGGCAGTTCGCGCTTCGGGTGGAATTCCGGAACCGTCGCGAAGACGGCATAGAGGCTGTCGCCCGGCCGTGCCGTCAGCATCACCGGCGTGCGCGTCTCCTTCAGCGCCGGGATCGAATCGTGACGGAAGGCCGCCGCATAGGCGGTGCGGTAGCCGTCGCCCGCCATCATGATCTGGGTGAAGCCGCGATGCAGGAAGTTGACGTCGGGGAGATCCGTGTCGGCGCGGTAGGCGGTCTGCTGGAGGTCCCAGGGCCAGAACACGTGCTGGTCGCGATAGCGCAGCCACCAGAAGGCGAGGTGGCTGCCGTCCCATTGCGGTTCGACGGGCACGAGATACTGGGTGAGGTAACGCTCGCTCTCGCCGGACGTGAACACGGGATAGCCGTCGCAGAGCGCGAGCGCCACGCGGCTCGGATGCCGCCGCGCGGTCTCGACCGCGATCGAGGCGCCGGTGTGCCGACCGTGGAGGATCGCCCGGTCGAGGCCGAGCGCGTCCAAGGTCTCGACCACCGCGTCGGCATAGTCTGCGATCTCGGGCTTTTGGTGGTCCAGCGGCGTCGACAGGCCGTATCCCGGCGTATCGATGGCGATGGCGTCGAAGTGCCGCCCGAACACCGCGAGTTGTTCGAGGAACATAGCGCCGGAAACCGGCGAGGCGTGCAGCAGGATGACGGCCGAGCCGCGGCCGGTCCGGCGGTAGTGGACGTGGCGGTCGCCGATCCGCAGGTAGCCGCGTCTCATCCCGGCGTCCGCCCCTTGGCTTCGGCGACGAGCTGGTCGCGCAGGGTGCGGTGCATGATCTTGCCGGTGCCGTTCTTCGGCAGTTCGGAGACGTAGCGGATTTCCTTCGGCAGCTTGTAGCGGGCGAGCCGCTTATCGCAGAAGGCGCGCAACTCCTCGAGGCCAGGCTGGGGAACGCCGGGGCGGGCGACGACGAACCCGATGACGGCCTCGCCCCAGTAGTCGTCCGGCTTTCCGACGATGGCCACCTCGGCCACGGCGGGATGGCCGTAGAGGACGTCCTCGATCTCGCGGGGGAAGATGTTCTGCCCGCCGGAGATGATCGTGTTGGTCTCGCGGTCGACGATGTAGAGGAAGTTGTCCTCGTCGAGGAAGCCGAGGTCGCCGACGCTGACCCATCCGTCGCGCACGGCGGCCTCCGTCGCCTCCGGCCGGTTCCAGTAGCCCGAGAAGAGCCAGCTGTTGCGGATGGCCACGCGTCCCGGCTTGCCTTGCTCCACCGGCTGCCAGTCGGCATCGACGATGCGGATCTCGGCGCCGGGATTGGCCTGGCCGACCGAGGAAATCTTGCGCATGTGCTCCTCGGGGCGGATCGTCGTCGCGCCTCCGGTCTCCGTCGCGCCGTAGCTGTCGAAGAGGATGCCCTCGCCGAAATAGTCGATGATGCGCTCCTTGGTGGCGTGCGGCAGGGCGGCGGCGTTGGAGTTGATCACCTTCAGCGAAGAGGTGTCGGCTCGGCGCAGCACGCTCTCGTCGAGCTTGAACAGGCCGTGGAAATGGGTCGGCACCGTGAACATGTTGTTGATGCGGTCGGCCTCCAGCCAGTGCAGGAACTCCTCGGGATCATATTTGCGCATGATGCGGCAGTCGCCGCCGAACCAGATGGGCACGAGCGCCGCGATGAAGCCGGCGCCGTTGAAGAAGGGCGTGAAGGCGAGCGTCCGGCAGGTCGTATTGTAGCCGCCCTGGAAGGCGCCGAGCACCAGCGTCATGTGGTCGACGCGGGAGCGGTGCGAGAGGAGCACGCCCTTCGGCTTGCCGGTGGTGCCGGAGGTGTAGGGGATGCAGAAGATGTCGCCCGAATCCACCGGAACCGTTGGCTCCGCACTCGACGCCTTCGCCAGCAGCGCCTCGTAGCGCGCGTCGAGCACGATGATCACCGGCTCGTGCTCGAGTTCCGCCTCGCGGATCACATCCTCGTAGTCCGGATCGACGAAGATCACTTTCGCCCGGCTGTCATTGGCGATGTAGGCGGCCTCGAAGCGGGTCGAGAACGGGCTGATCATCGCCGTGGCGCAGCCGGCGTCGGCGATGCCGAGCGTGATCTCGAGGAACTGCGGCCGGTTTCCGCACATCATCGCGACATGGTCGCCCGGCCGCAGGCCAAGCCCGTCGCGGGCGAGGTTGGCGACGCGGTTGATGCGGTCGACCACCGTGGCATATGTCATCGAGTCGAAGTCGCCGCGCAGCGCGACCTTGCGCGGCGTCCGGGCCGCCGAGATGCGGACGCCGGAGCTGATCGTCTTCGGGCGGTAGGTGCTGGTCGACATGGCCTACTCCGCCGCGATGGCGGCGTCTTCGCGCCAGCCCGGCAGCTTGAACAGCCGCAGCGCGTTGTCGCGCATGATCCGGCGATGGGATTCGGGACGGAAGCCGAGATCGGCCACCTGCCGGACCGCCTCCTCCGGGTCGATCACCGGCCAGTCGGTGCCGAAGAGGAATTTGTGGCTGCCATAGGTGTTGGCATAGTGAACCATCTGCGGCGGCCAGTAGCGCGGCGCGTAGGCGTCGCCGCCGATGTAGACGTTCGGATGCTTCCAGGCCATCGAGATCATCTCGTCCGTCCATGGCACGCCGAGATGGATGCCGATGAGCACGAGTTCGGGGAAATCGATCGCCACCTGGTCGAGGCAGATCGGGCGGCCGACCGACGGCAGGCGGCGGTCCTTCTGGTAGATCAGATTGTGGCCGACCTGCATCATGATCGGAATGTCGAGTTCGGCGCAGCGCGCGTAGTAGGGGTAATACTGCGCGGCGTCGGGCGCGAGGCCGAACCAGTGCGGATAGAGATGCGCTCCGACGAAGCCGTACTCCTTGACGGCCTGGTCGAGTTCGCGCAGCCCCGAGATTCCGCGCATCGGGTCGATGCCGGCGAGCCCCGAGAAGCGGTCGGGATGGGCATTGCAGATCTCGTGGACGCGCTCGTAGGTGATCTCCATCGAGCCGCGGATGCGCAGGTCGCCGCAGCGCACCGCCACCAGCAGCGAGCGCTCGATGCCGGCGCTGTCCATCTTCCGCAGATAGTCTTCGATCTCCACGCCGCGGCGCAGTTCGGACGAGTGGCGAACCTGGTCGTGGAACCGGTCGTCGGTCGGGTTGCGGTTCTCGGCGATCTCGCGTGGCGTCAGCACGTTCACGACGATATCGATATGGCCGGTCATGGGTATTCCTTTCTGGAGATCGCCGGAGGTCAGGTCTTGATGCAGGCGACCGAATGGTCGCCATCCGCCTTGGCAGTGAGGGCGATGGCCTTTGTCGTGCAGGCCGTTTCGGCAATCGGACAGCGCTCTGCATAGCCGCAGCCGGG
Source organism: Aquibium carbonis (assembly GCF_003970795.1). Classification (GTDB taxonomy): domain Bacteria; phylum Pseudomonadota; class Alphaproteobacteria; order Rhizobiales; family Rhizobiaceae; genus Aquibium; species Aquibium carbonis. The sequence continues at coordinate 47,876 of NZ_RWKW01000057.1, forward strand.
CGGCAGCCTCAGCGGGCTCGGCGGCTCGCCGAGGATCGGCAGCCTTTCGCGCGTGACGCGCGGATCGGCTGACAGCTGGGCCGAGAGCAGGGTGCGTGTATAGGGATGCAGCGGCGCGCGGAAGATAGCCTCGCGGCTGCCCGTCTCGACGATGCGTCCGAGATACATGACGCACACGCGGTCGCAGATCGCATGCACGGTATCGAGGTCGTGGCTGATGAACAGCATGGCCATGCCGTGCTCCTCCTTCAGCGACCCGAGCAGCGAGAGGATCTCCGCCCGCACCGACAGGTCGAGCGAGCTGGTCGGTTCGTCGAGGACCAGCAGCTTCGGCCTGGTCGCGATGGCGCGGGCGATCGAGGCGCGCTGCAGCTGGCCGCCCGACGCTTGGTTCACGTGGCGCTCGAGCAGCACTTCCGACAGCGCCACGCGGCGAGCGAGAGCGCGTACCTCCTTCTTCCTGTCGTCCTTCGAAAGGGTGGTGTGCAGCTTCAGCGGCTCTTCGATCAGCGCGCCGATCTTCATGCGCGGGTTGAGCGAGGCGTAAGGGCTCTGGAACACCATCTGCACCGCCGGCCGCAGCCGGCGCATGCGGCTTTCGCGCCAGGTGGTGACGTCGTGGCCGTCGAACTCCACCGAGCCGGACGTGGCCTGCTCGAGGCGCAGGATCAGCCGGCCGAGCGTCGTCTTGCCGGACCCGCTTTCGCCGACCAGGCCGACGGATTCGCCCGGCGCGATCGAGAGGCTGACGCCGTTGAGCGCGTGGACCGTGCGGCCGCCGCCACGGAAGTGCTTGACCGCGTCGCGGACGGTCAGGAGGGGTCCGGTCGTGTTCATGCGAAGTGGCACCGTGTCTCGGCCTGCCCGCTCGGGCTCGGCTTGGCCGGGGGCTCCGTCGCGCACACGGCCTGCACCTTGGGACAGCGCGGCGCAAACAGGCAGCCGGCGGGAAGGTCGTAGAGGTTGGGCGGGGTCGACGGCGGCAGCGGGCGCCGCCCGGTCGCGGCTGCGGCGAGGTCGGCGGCCGCGAGCAGGGCCGTGGTATAGGGGTGGCGCGGGGCGACGAAGACCTCGTCGACCGGTCCGTGCTCGACGACGACGCCCGAATACATCACCGCGACATGCTCGCAATACTGGGCGACGACGCCGAGGTCGTGCGTGACGATGATGGCGCCGCGGTCGGTGCCGGCGATGAGGTCGCGGATCAGGTCGAGGATCTGCGCCTGCACTGTGACATCGAGCCCGGTCGTCGGCTCGTCGGCGATGAGCAGGACCGGATCGTTGATCAGCGCCATGGCGATGACCACGCGCTGCGCCATGCCGCCGGAGAGTTCGTGCGGCCAGGCCTTCATCCGCTCCTGCGGGCTCGGCACGCCGACCCGCTTCAGCATGTCGATCGCGCGGGCCCGGGCGTCGGCGCGCGTGATGTCGCGGTGCGCCCGCTGCAGCCGGACGAGCTGGTCGCCGACCCGCACGCGCGGATCGAGGCTGGTCACCGGCGACTGCACGACGAGGCCGATGGTGGCGCCGCGATGACGGTTGAGCTCGGCTTCCGGCATCGTGTCGAGGCGCTGGCCCATCAGTTCGATCTCGCCGGCGACCCGCTCGGCCGGCGCCTTCAGCGTGCCGAGGATCGTCTGCACGGTGAGCGACTTGCCGGCGCCGGTCTCGCCTACCACACCCAGAATGCGGCCGGCCGGCAGAGTGAGGTCGACGCCGTTCAGCGCGCGCGCGGTGCGGATCTCATTGACCGCGTTGCGCGAGACGAAGTGGGTGCGCAGACCCCGGACTTTCAGGATGTCGGTCATTTCTTGACGTCCAGGCGCGGGTCGGTGAGTTCCTGCAGGCCGTCGCCCATCAGGTTGAAGCCGAAGACGGCGATCACCAGCGCGATGCCCGGGAACATCGCCACCCAGTGCTGGCCGCTGATGATATATTCCGCGCCCTGGCGGATCAGCGCGCCCCATTCCGGCTCCGGCGCCTGGATTCCGACGCCGACGAAGGCGAGCGTCGCCGAGACGCGCAGCGCCCACGCCATGCGCAGCGGCAGCAGTGCGGCCGCGCCCTTGATGGTGTTGGGTAGGAGATGGACGAACAGGATACGCCAGGTCGGGTTGCCGGTGACGACCGCCGAGGCGACAAAATCGCTGCGCCGGATCGAAATGACCTCTGAGCGGACCACCCGCGCGAAGATCGGCGCGTCGATCAGCCCGATGACGACGACCACGTTGATCAGCGACTGCCCGGTAGCGGAGACGACGGCGAGCGCCAGGATGATCGAGGGGAAAGCGCGCAGCACGTCCAGCATGCGCGTCAGCACCTCGTCGACCACGCCACCGTAGTAACCGGCGATCAGCCCGAGCGGCACCCCGACCGCCACCATGACGAAGGCAGAGGGCAGGGCGATGGCGATGGCGTATCGCGCGCCGTAGAGGACGCGGGTGAAGACGTCCATGCCGTTGCCGTCGGTCCCGAACCAGTGGGCGGCGGACGGCGTCTGGAGGATGGCATTGGGCAGAACTTGGGTCGGTCCGTAGGGGCTGACGAAGCCGCAGAGGAGCGCGGTGAGGACGAGTAGCGCCACCAGCGCGCTGCCGACGACGAAGCTCGACGAGCGCCGCCACAGCCGCGCCAGCCGGTCGCCCGCCCTGATCTCAGAGATCGCGATGGCCATCGGTCAGCTCCTCGTCCGCGGCTCAAGCCAGAGCACGAGCAGGTCGATCACCAGGAAGACGGCGATCGAGAACAGGGCGATGACCGCGACATAGCCCTGGACCGCCGCGAAATCGCCCGAGAGGATCGCGTTGAGGCCCCATTGTCCGAAGCCGCCCCAGGCGAAGATGAGTTCGAGCAGGGAGACCGCCGCCAGCGTGCCCGTCAGCTCCGAGCCGGCGAGTGTCAGGATCGGCGCCAGGCTATTGCGCACGACGATCTGGCGGATGATGCGCGGCGGCAGTCCGCAGGATCGGGCGTAGGACACGTAGTCGCTGTTGATGACGTCCAGCGCGATGATGCGCGAATGCTTGAGAATGGGGGCGGCGATGATGATCGCCAGGATGGTCACGGGCAGCGCGAGATGGTGCAGCGCGTCGACCACCGCCTCCCAGTCGCCCGCCAGCGCCCCGTCGATCAGGACGCTGCCGGTCACCGGCGGCGGCGGGAAGGAGGCCATGCCGATGCGTCCCATCGGGGCGGCGGCGATGCCGAGCACGGAATAGAACAGGAAGATCGCCATCAATCCGATCCAGTATGTCGGCACCGAGAAGCCGAGGAGCGAGAGAAAGCGCGAGGTGTGGTCGAACCGCGAGCCGTAGCGGAAGGCGGACGCGATGCCGAGCGAGGCGCCGGCGAAGCCGCCGATGGCGAAGGCCGGCAGGAGGAGTTCCATCGTCGCCACCAGCCGCGGCCGGATCTCGTCGATCACCGGCCGGCCCGAGATCCAGGACAGGCCGAAATCGCCCTGCGCCAGATGGCCGACATAGATGAAGAACTGCTCGTAGATCGGTCGGTCCAGCCCGAGGTTGCTGCGGATGCGCTCCAGCATCGCTGCGTCGGCGAAGGGCCCCGCCAGCATCAGCGAGGCGTCACGTGTGCCGATCCGGATGAGCAGGAAGGTGACGAGGATCACCCCCAGCAGCATCGGTATGGCGACCAGCAGTCGCGTGAGGATGGCTCGCGCGACTGCGAGGATGACCGAGTTGCCTGTCACGTCGAACCGGCCGTCTTATTCGGCGCAGCTCAGATAGCGCCACATGACGCGGTTGTGCGGCTGCCACAGGTTGCCCTTGATGCAGGGCGCCGAGACGAACCAAGTGCCGGGATAGTAGGTCGGGATGACGGGGGCGTCGTCGGCCACCATCTGCTGGGCCTGCGCGACCAGATCGAGCCACTTGGCGTCGTCCTTCTCGACCAGCGCCTCGTCCACCAGCGTATCGAACTCCGGCTTCTCGTAGCCGGTGTTGTTGCCGACACCGCTGGAGTAGACCTGCAGCGAGAAGGAGTAGGTCGGATCGAGCGCGAAGGCGTTGGCGGAATGGAGGAAGAAGGGCGAGGTTCGCTCGGTCGCATTGCGCCGGGCGGCCATCTCGGCGTTCGGCAGCTTCTTCAGGTCGACGCGGAAGCTGCTCTTCTGCAGCTGGTCGGCGATCTGGATCGCCAGCGCCTCTTCCCACCACCAGGCGGCGGCATATTCGAGCGTGATGTCGACGCCGTCCTTGAAGCCGGCTTCGGCGAGCAGGGCCTTGGCCTTCTCCGGATCGTGGTCATACTGGTAGGCTTCGACATAGCCTGTGTTGGCGGGCGCCAGGATCGACCGGGCGCGTACGCCCTTGCCGCGGAAGACGTTCTGGTTGAGCGCGTCGTAGTCGAGCGCCCAGGCGACGGCCTGGCGCACCAGCTTGTTGTCGAAGGGCGGCTTCGTGACGTTGATGCGCAGCGACGCCGACGCCGTTCCGGGCACCGAGGTCACCTTGGTGCGCTTGTCGTCGATCAGGTTGACGATCTGGTCGAGTGGCACTTCCTCGGCGATCGCCACGTCGCCGCCCTGCAGCAGCGCGACGCGGTTCGCCGGTGCCGGGACCTCGCGGTACATGACGCGCTTGTAGTAGGGCTTCTCGAAGGGATAGTTCGGGTTCACCTCGAACATCGCCGCCTCGCCGGGGCGCAACTGCGTCAGGTGGTAGGCGCCGAAGCCCGCCGTGTTCTGCTTCAGCCAGGCGAGCGCGTTGGGATCCTCCGCCGTGGCGTGCTTCAGTGCCTCGGTCGTGTCGATGATGTGCGGCGTGTAGAGCGCCAGGATCTGCAGGAACATGCGGCGCGGCGCCGACAGGGTGAACTTGACGTGGCTGTCGTCGATGGCCTCCACATTGGTGACCGCAGCCGTCCTGCGCAGGAACCCACCCGTCTGCTTTCGCTCGGCGGCGAGGTTCCACGACCAGACGACGTCCTGGGCGCGCAGCGTGTTGCCATAGGGGCTGGCGACGTCAGGCCGCAACTTGAATACGTATTCGGTTTTGTCCTCGTTGGAAGTCCAGCTCTCCGCCAGCAGAGGCTGGATGTCGGTGGGATTGATGATCCGCTCGCCATCCGGTCCGTCGGTGTAGCCGTACTGGACGAGGCCTTCGTAGACGTTCACCATCGTCTCGATGGTCCCCGGCGTCCAGACGTCAGGGTCGAGGCTCGTCGGCGCCGAAACGCCAGCAATGACAAGATTTTGAGCCATTGCGGCCGTGCCTGTGCAAATGACCGTCGCGGCCATCGCCATGGCCGCGATTGATCCTCGCAGCGCGGCGAGAGTTCCGTTGCGTACGGTGAGGGTGGTTCCCTGCTGCATCCTGTTCCCCTTCGATGCGATAAAAGGTGCCCTGCGGTCGTTCCGATCTCTGCATAGGCGTTCAAGCCACACCTTCCGCGCGCTTCGGATCGCTTGCAAGCCAGAAATAGTTAGCCTACGGTTTAGCTGGACTAAGCCTTTGGGAGAGTTCCACGCGGATACCCGGCATACGCCCATTGCACGTGTTCGAAGCGTGCGGTCGCCATCGCAGCTTTGCCAAGGCGGCGCTCGAACTCGCCATCACGCCAGGCGCCGTCAGCCAGCAGATCAAGTCGCTCGAGGAGGAACTCGGCATCGAGCTGTTCCGGCGCAAGGCGCGCGGCGTCGAGCTCACGGCAGAGGGTGAGCGCTACTTCATCGACGTCCGCCGCTCGTTCGATCTCCTCGGCGATGCCACGCGCCGCATCATGCGGGCCGAGGGGCCTTCCGAGATCACCATCAGCGTCGAAAGCTCGCTTGCTCAGAACTGGCTCATTCCGAGGCTTCCGAATTTCTTCAGGCGCCATCCGCAGATCGTCCTGCACGTTGCGGCCAGACCGCTCCCGCGCAACGAGGCGACGCGGTTCAGCGACATCGCGATCGCCTATGGCTGGCGAAGCTATGTCGGCCTGAAGGTGGTCGAACTGATGACGGAGCAGATCATGCCGGTCTGCTCGCCGGAGCTGCTGGCCCGGATCGGCCCCTTCGACGGACCGGATTGGTTCCGGCGCGTGGTGCTGATCCACGATCATACGTTCGGCAGCCAGGGGCTGATGCCGGGCTGGCAAGGCTGGTTCGAGACAGTCGGCTATCTCGACCTTCCCACCGAATCCGGCGTCAGCTTCGCCTCGTCGGCGCTGTGCCTCTCCTTTGCCGCCGCCGGGGGTGGCGTGGCACTGGGCAGGAGCCGGCTGGTGGAGTCGCTGCTTGCGGAGGGAAAGCTGGTCAACCCGACCGGCATGTCGACGCCATCGCCATCGCCCTATTTCCTGGTCGGCAGCGGCGTGCTCGTCGACACGCCCGCGGTCCGCTCCTTGGTGAAATGGCTCTTCGAAGCCGCCGGATCGACGCCGACGGGCGTGGCGGGAGCGTCTGCGATGGCGGAGGTGGACGTCGGTCGGGCGCCGCGGGTAAGGGCCCGAACCGGGCGCCCGCCGTAACGGCTGGGCAGACGTTGCAAGATGCTGGCGCGGAACTGAGCCCCGCGCCAGCCCGCTTCTCTCCTACTCCGCCGCCATCAGGCTGGGGCAGTTACGGAACACGGGTGCGCGGGGCGCGTCGAACCCGGTCTCGGCCTTGCAACGCGACCTCA
>NZ_RWKW01000058.1 GCF_003970795.1 Aquibium carbonis
GCGCCCGCCGAGGAGCAGGCGCCAGCCGGCGAAGCGCCGCGCGCAACCGATACCGCGCCGGAAAGCGCACCCGCAGCCGCGGAACAGGCGCCTGCGGAAGAGGCGCCAGCCGTGCGCCGCGATCGGAACGCACCGCGCAACGGCGAAACGCGCGCTCCGCGGGGAGAGGTCGTCGACGAGGCATCCGACGACACGCTGCCCGAGAACGCCGCCCCGGTGCTCGACAGCGCCAAGGAGCCGGCGGCGACCGAGGGTGATAACCGACGGGCCGGCCGTCCGGATCGGACGAGGCCTGCCGAGACCGCGGCCGAGGAGGCCGCGCCGCCGCCCACGAGCGACCATGACGCCCAGGCACCCGAGATCCGCAACCAGGAGATCCGTTCGATCACGGCAACCGAAGGTCGGCGCATGGAACGCAACGAGACCCGTCGCGACCGTCGGCAGCGGCCGGAGGGGTCGGAGGTCGTTCGCGAGAGCGGCGGTCGGGTCATCTTCCAGTTCAACAACCAGACCTTCGTCGAGAGCAACGACCTGCCGCGGCTGTCGCGCGATGCCCGCGACGTCTACTATGAGGAACTGCCGCGCGGGATGGTGCGCGAGACGATCGTGCGCCCGGACGGTTCCCAGATCGTCACCGTCCGGAACCGCCAAGGCGACGTCGTGCGACGCTCGCGCATCACTCCGGAAGGCCGCGAGATCGTTCTCACCTACGTCGCTGAAGACCGGTGGGAGCGCGATCGTGACTGGCGCGATCCGGGCGACGAACTGCCGCCGTTGCGGCTGCGCATACCCGTCCGCGAATACATCCTCGATGCCGGGCGCGTCGATGATGTCGACAGCTACTACGCCTTCCTCGACCAGCCTCCGGTCGAAAGAGCCCGCAGGCTCTATTCGGTGGACGAGGTGAAACGCTCCGCCCGGTTGCGCGACACGGTTCGGCGCGTCGATCTGGACACGATCACCTTCGCGACCGGATCGGCCGAGATCGCGCGGTCGGAAATCGATGCGCTCGAGGGCATCGCCAACGCCATGCTGCGCCTGCTCGACGACAACCCGGCCGAGACCTTCCTGATCGAGGGCCACACGGACGCAGTCGGCTCCGACATTTCCAATCTCGCCCTGTCGGATGCGAGGGCCGAGAGCGCGGCAGATGCCCTCACCCGGTTCTTCGGCATCCCGCCCGAGAACCTGGTTACCCAGGGCTATGGCGAGCGTTACCTGAAGGTTGCGACCGATGGTCCGTCGCGTGAAAACCGGCGCGTCGCCATCCGGCGCATCACCCCGCTGGTGACCCCGGTCGCATCACGCTAGAGCGCATCGAGACCACAGGGCGTGCGGCGCGATTCATCGCGCCGCACGCTTGCGTTTACAAGAACGGCACTTGGCGCGGAAAACGCGGCTTTTCCCGCCCATCGCGGTGAATGTGGTATTGTAAAGGCTGATTCGCGACCCGACATTTCCGTGGCTCGCACGTTTGTCCGTTCGACTGTAAGACCACGTGTAAACTGCTCGTCCGGCTGGATTATCCACCTCGGCACAAGGAGCCTGATTGCATCCCGTTTACTAAGCTGGCAAACTTGTTTCCCAGCTTTGAAAGGAAGAAATGCTCGTCACCCAACGCACTTTCTCCGCTTCGATCGAGCGCGTTCGCCGCATGCTCGGCGGTGCGCCCGCGCGCCTCCAGGTGGCCGCGCTGCCATGGCGAGAAACCGAAAAGGGTGTGGAGGTGATGTTGATCACGAGCCGTGATACCGGCCGATGGGTGTTGCCCAAGGGCTGGCCGGAAGCCGGCGAGATGCGCTGGGAAGCCGCGTTGCGGGAAGCGGGTGAGGAAGCAGGCCTGGTCGGAACGATGTCGGACCAGGAGATCGGCCGCTACATCTACGGAAAGAACCTCAAGTCAGGGCTGGAACAGCGCTGCGAAGTCCACGTCTTCCCGCTCAAGGTCGAAAAGGTTGAATCCCATTGGCCGGAAAAAGGCCAGCGCCAGCGCAAGTGGTTCAAGCCCTCGATCGGCGCCAGCCGGGTTCGCGAGCCGGAACTCTCCCAGATCCTCTTCGGTTTCAATCCGGTTCGCTAAGGCGGTTTCTCAGGCATGACGGATACGAGTGGCTCGCCTGCGCGCGGCATCCAGGCTAGCGGCGTCCTGGCCGTGAATGCGGCTTAGGGCGTCAGCCATGGCCGGAACTCCAGACAGAACGCGCAAGACCACGCTCGACAAGGATCTCGACAAGCTGATCCATATCGAGGAGGCGACCAGCTTCCTCGCGCGGGGCCTCGTTGCCCCTGGCGCCGCACTGTTCTTCATGGCCTTCGTGGCCGTCGCCGCAGCCATCTTCACGGCGGGCGACCCGGGCGCCATCGCCATCGTCGCCGCCGCGGCGATCGGTGCCTACATGGCGCTCAACATCGGCGCCAACGATGTCGCCAACAATGTCGCGCCGGCGGTCGGCGCGCGCGCGCTGACCATGGGCGGAGCGCTCATTCTCGCGGCGGTGTTCGAGACCGCCGGGGCGCTGATCGCCGGCGGCGACGTGGTCCAGACCATCTCCCGGGACATCATCGACCCGGCTTCGGTGGCCGAACCAGCCGTCTTCGTGCGCGCGATGATGGCGGCGGTCTTCGCCTCAGCCATCTGGATCAACCTCGCCACAGCCATCGGCGCACCCGTTTCAACCACCCATTCGGTGGTCGGTGGCGTCATGGGCGCCGGCATCACCGCCGCCGGCTTCGCGGCCGTCAACTGGGGCGTGATGGGCAGCATTGCGGCAAGCTGGGCCATCTCGCCCGTGCTCGGCGGGATCGTCGCGGCCGGATTTCTCGCCTTCATCAAATCCCGGATCATCTACCAGGACGACAAAATTCGCGCGGCTCGAACCTGGGTGCCGATCCTGATCGGCATCATGGCCGGCGCCTTCGCCGCCTATCTGGCGATCAAGGGGTTGGCGCGGCTGGTCCACGTCAGCGATGCGAGCATCGCTATGATCGGCTTCGGCGCCTTCCTGATGGCATGGGGGCTCTCGCGGCTGCTCGTCATCCGGCAGTCCGCCCAGATGGAGAACCGCAATCATTCGCTGCGCAAACTGTTCAAGCTGCCGCTGATCGCGTCGGCGGCCCTGCTCTCCTTCGCGCACGGCGCCAATGACGTGGCGAATGCCGTCGGGCCACTCGCCGCCATCGTGCAGACCGCGCGCGGCGGCGGCGTAGATGCTGCCGTCACCATTCCGCTCTGGGTTATGCTGATCGGCGCCTTCGGCATTTCCTTCGGCCTGCTTCTCTTTGGCCCCAAGCTGGTGCGCATGGTCGGCCAGCAAATCACCAAGCTCAACCCGATGCGCGCCTTCTGCGTGGCGCTTTCGGCGGCGGTGACGGTCATCGTCGCCTCCTGGTTCGGACTGCCGGTCAGTTCCACCCACATCGCCGTGGGCGCCGTCTTCGGCGTCGGCTTCTTCCGCGAATGGTACACGGCGAATTCGCCGCGCCGCCGCGCCTACATGGAGCGCAAGGCGGAACGGCGGCGAGCTCTACGGCTGGCGGACGGCATCACGGCAGAACCGAAAGAACTGTCCGATTCCTGGGCAACCGACCGGAATGGACCGGTCGATACGGTCGAGATGGAAGTCGCGGAGGAGGTCGTGAGACGCAGGCTCGTCCGCCGGGCCCATGTCTCCACCATCATCGCAGCCTGGGTCGTCACCGTTCCGGCGGCCGCTTTGCTTGCCGGCGGGATCTTCCTGATCCTGGGGACGTTGCGGTGAATCGCATCAGCGACGAAAGGACGGTCCAATGCCACTTCGCCTGACGGGTTCGTGCCGCTGCGGCGCCATCCGCTTCTCGGTCGACAGCCACACGCCGGTTCCCTACCAGCTCTGCTACTGCTCCATCTGCCGCAAGCAGCAGGGCGGCGGCGGTTATGCGATCAATCTCGGGGCGGATGCCCGCACGCTGGCGGTCGAGGGCGACGAGCATCTGGGGTTGTATCGCGCCGAAATCCAGGATGACGAGCGCCCGGGCTGCGAGGTGTCTACGGGAGAACGGCGCTTCTGTGCGCGCTGCGGTTCGGCGCTCTGGCTCTACGATCCGAACTGGCCTGAACTCGTCCACCCGTTCGCGAGCGCCATCGACAGCGCGTTGCCGCGCGCTCCGCAGCGGGTCCACCTCATGCTCAAGTACAAGGCCGACTGGGTCGAGCCCGACATTCGGCCTGACGACGACATCTTCGAACTTTATCCGACCGAATCCATTGCCGAATGGCACAGGCGCCACGGCCTGTGGATCGACTGACGACCGTCAGGCGGCGTCGGCGGCGGCCCGAGCCTCGGCAAGCGCCTTCAGGTCGGCCGGCTTCAGTTCCACCGACTCGCCGCAGCCGCAGGCCGATGACTGGTTGGGATTGGTGAAGGTGAAGCCCGACCGCAGCGTCGTCGTCTCGAACCCCATCTCGGTGCCCAGCAGGAACAGCGACGCTTCCGGCGCGACATAGACGTGAGCGCCATCGCGCTCGATGTGATCGTCACGCGGATCGGGATCGGTCACGAGATCGATCGTGTATTCCATGCCCGCGCAGCCGCCCTTCTTGACGCCGACGCGTACGCCTCGGGCGCCGTCCCGCCCGTCGATGATCTCGCGCACGCGGCGCGCAGCCACGTCAGTCATGGTCATCACCTGGAAACGTCCCATATCGATCTCCTGTCTTCGCGCGGATCGATGCAAATCAATCCCGACTAAAATGGGAAACTTCCGCTCCCGACGCAAGGCCGCAGGCTTGGGCCACACAGCGCCGCTGCTGCCGAATGGCAAAGGGCGGCGCCGGTTCCCCGACGCCGCCCTCAAGATCGAACCGTTCGATGCCCCGCCTATTCGGCGGTTTCGGCGTCCTCGGCCTTGGCGGCCTTCTTCTTCGGCGCGGCCTTCTTCTTGGGAGCCTTTTCCTTCTCTGGCGCAGCCTCGGCGGTCTCGGACTTCTCGGCCTCGTCGTCGGCCATGAGCTCTTCCTTGGAGACCTTCTTGTCGGTCACGCTGATCTGCCCAAGGAGATGGTCGACGACCTTCTCCTCGAAGATCGGCGCGCGAAGCTCGGCCAGCGCGCCCGGGTTCTTGCGGTAGAAGTCGTAGACTTCCTGCTCCTGGCCGGGATAGCGGCGAACGAACTCGAACAAGGCGCGCTGCATCTCCTCGTCGCTGACCTGAACGCCGGCCTTGTCGCCGATCTCAGCCAGCACGAGGCCGAGGCGCACGCGGCGTTCGGCAAGACGCTGATACTCCGCGCGGGCGTCTTCCTCGGTCGTGTCCTCGTCGGCGAAGCTCTTGCCGGCCTGCTCGAGATCACGCGTCACCTGCAGCCAGATGTTGTTGAACTCGGCCGTCACCAGACGGGCGGGCGCCTCGAAAGTGTAGGCCGCGTCGAGCGCGTCGAGAAGCTGGCGCTTGACCTTCTGACGGGTGACCGAGCCGAACTGGTTCTCGAGCTGGCCCTTGATGATCTCGCGCAGACGCTCGACGGACTCGAGGCCGAGGTTCTTGGCGAGGTCGTCGTTGAGTTCGATCGGCTCGGCCTTGGCCACTTCCGTCACCTTCACGTCGAAGGTGGCCGCCTTTCCGGCGAGGTGCGCGGCCTGGTATTCAGCCGGGAAGGTGACTTCGATCGTCTTCCCGTCGCCGGCCTTCACGCCGACCAGCTGGTCCTCGAAACCGGGGATGAACTGTCCCGAACCCAGGACGAGGTTGGCGCCGGTGTCGGTGCCGCCCTCGAAGGCTTCGCCGTCGACCTTGCCGACGTAATCCATGGTCACGCGATCGCCGCTTTCGGCCGCGCCGTCCTTGGCGGTGAAGGTGCGCGCGGACTCAGCGATCCGCATCGCCTGTTCGTCGATCTCGGCCTCCGGCACGTCGTAGACTTCCCGCGTGATCGAAATGCCGGACACGTCCTGGATCTCGATGGCCGGAATGACCTCGTAGGCGATGGAAAACTCGAAGTCGGCCTGGCCGGCCAGGATCTTCTCGGCTTCCTTCTCGTCCTCGGTCATCTTGACCTCGGGCTGCATGGCCGCCTTCTCGCCGCGATCGCTGAGGATCGACGACGTCGACTTGGACAGGATGTCGTTCACGACCTCCGCCATCATCGACTTGCCATACATCTTGCGGAGATGTTGCATAGGCACCTTGCCGGGGCGGAAACCATTGATCCGCACCTTGCCCCTGGCGTCGTTCAGACGTTCCAGGAGCCGGGCTTCCATATCCTGGGCGGGTACGACCACCTGGATCTCCCGTTTCAGCCCTGCATTCAGCGTTTCGGTTACCTGCATCATCAAACCTTTGTCTTCACGGGGTGCGAGGCGCAACAGCGATGCGGCCGCGCGCCTTCCGGATTCCTTTGCCGGGAGTGGCTTCTGGTGCGGGTGGAGGGACTTGAACCCCCACGGCTTGCGCCACAGGAACCTAAATCCTGCGTGTCTACCAGTTCCACCACACCCGCTTCGGAAGCATCCTGCCTCCCAAAGCGGGGCGTTCTATATCACTGCACTTCCCGGCTTCAAAGGGAAAACACCCGAAAATTGCGGCTTTTTTCGCGCCCTCCGGGGATTTCAGCCGCCTTGACCGGCGCTGTCGCCGGGCGAGACTGGCGGGTGCCGAACCTCGGTCAATAAAGTGCCTCGTCGAACAGTCTCTCCGACCCGTCGAAAAAGGCCTTGATCTGGGCCTTGCCGTCGTGGCCGATGGCCACCAGCATGCGGAAAGGCCGGACCGAAAGGTCGCGCTCGATGGGGCGTCCCTCTCCTTCCGGCAGGTAGAAGCGCTCGATCCCGTAGGTCGCGCGGAGCATCTCCGACCCGCCGAGATCGGAATCGACCAGGCCGGCGATCTCGACCGTGTCGTCGTCGGCAAGCACAGCCGGCTGGTCGGCAAGCCTTGCGCCGACGGCCCGCCAGAGCCCGTCCTCGCCCGGCGCGAGCCTGACCATGATTGCAGTGCCGCGCCGCAAAGGTTCGCGCCCCGTCGCGATGGTAGCCCAGTCGAGCGTCGTGATCTCGTAACCCAGGCGCACGTAGTCGCCGCGCAAAAGATCCCGCGGGTCGACCGGTTCCACCTTGAGCAGAACCTCGCGACCGTCGCGCAGGATGGACGCGCGACCTTCGATCAGCGCAGCGAGAAAGCCGATCTGAACAATCGCCACCAGAAGCGCGGCGCCGATGACACGCCATGTCCTGTTCATGGAGTCTTCTCCTGCGCTTGGGAGCGCGCCTTGAAGCGGCGCTCGAACCTCACGATGACCGCGGCCGCAAGCGCGAGCAGCAGTCCCGACGCCAGCAGGAACCCGGCCGTGCCGAGCATGGTGCCGATGGTCAACACGTAGACCAGGCAAAGCTCGGCGCCGAAACCGAGGTATGCCAGCCATCGCACGCCCCGGTCGTTGCCGCGCGACAGCACCAGCGCGCCGATGCAGGCAGCAAAGGACACCAGCGCAACGACCGCCAATCCAGCCCCCTCGCCGAAGGTGACATGGAGGAGGAGCATCGCCAGGCCGAACGCCATCATGGCGTGGATTCTGATGCCGCCCACGCCGAAGACCTGTTCGTCCTTCGCCCCGAGGCGGATCGCCGTCACGAACAGCGCCGCCGCGCCGACAGCCAGCAGAACGGGGGCCAGGAACTCGCCGCCGCTCATGTAGACCAGAAGGACATAGATGGAGATCGAGACGAGGATGAAGTGTCGCGCCACGGCGGAGCGTGTCCACCATGACAATGCCCAAAGCGCCGCCAGGACCGGGAGCGTGGTGGACGGGGCCGACGTGTCGCGCCAGATGTCGAACCCTTCGGACCACATCCAGACGACGGCGAGCGCCACCGATACCGCCGTCAGCGCAGACGAGCGCAGGATCGCCGCCGACAGCGCAGCGGCGCCGCACCAGACGATCACGGCCTGCGTCTCGTCTCCCGACAAGTGGTACATCTGCCCGACGAGCGCCATACCGCCGCCAAACGCGGCGATGCCCACGAGGTAGCCCGCCTCGGCGAGCCGGGGATGGCCGCGCAGGATGGCGACTGCGCCGAAGCCGTAGCCTGCCAGAACCAGGACGAGGACCATGCCGACCCGCGCGAGACGGGGAAACGCCTCCCAGTTTGCCGCCACGAAAAGCAGGATCGCGGCGCCGAACAGCAGCGCGGCGAAGGCCGACAGGACGGCCGCGAAGCTGAAACCGGCAGTGGCCCGCGATTCCACATCCCGGCGGAGACGAAGCGCCGTCTCCGCATCGATCAATCCGTCCGCCTGCCAGCGATCGATTTCGGCCGTCATCCGTGAATGGTGGTTCGCCATGCCTGGCCCCTGCCTCGCTCAGCCCATGGATCCTAGCGCGAACCCATCATGCGCGGGCGCAAAAAACGTGTTCTGACAGACACTTGCACGACCGCGCTTCGATTCGACCCATGCCACTCAAACCGTTTGATGTTGCAATGCACAATACGCATCGCTGCTATGCAACAAACGCGCTTCAAAAGCGCGACGGCCAGTCATATCTTCACATCGAACACGAGAACAGCCGAAACGAAAATATTCGAAACGAGACGTGCCATGAACCTGATCCGCAACTATCGCAACTGGCGCCGCTACCGGGAAACCGTGACAGAGCTGAGCCGCCTTTCCAATCGCGAACTGAGCGATCTGGGCATTGCCCGCGGTGACATCAGCTTCGTGGCTCGCAAGGCCGTCTGACGCGTTCAACGAGTTTCGCCAGAACCTACCTCCTCCCAGGTTCTGACGGATTGGCAAGGCATCCACCTCCTCCCGGGTGCCTTCCGAAATCAGCACCGGTCGCACCTCCTCCCGCGACCGGTGCTGTCCTCCCCCGAAACGGGGAACAGATTGACGAATTCCGTCGGGATCCACCTCCTCCCGGTGAACGACGGATCGGCC
>NZ_RWKW01000059.1 GCF_003970795.1 Aquibium carbonis
CAGCCGGCCCAGCAAGCCGCGCCCGCGCGCGCCGCCCGCCCCGCGACCGCGGGCAACCTGGCGCTCGCGCGGCAGGAGGATTCCTGGGACGAATTCTGACGGAGCGGATCTCCGCTCGACGGGCGGGAAACGGGCGGGCGCGCAGGCGTCCGCCCTTTTTCTTTGCGTCGACGTCAGCCCGGACGGCTAAACCGCCGGCGCTCCAGTTCCACGCCATCGCGGCAGGTGCAGCCCTCGATGTGGTCGTTGACGAGGCCCATCGCCTGCATGAAGGCATAGATCGTCGTCGGCCCCACGAAGCTCCAGCCGCGCTTTTTCAGCTCCTTCGAGATGCGCGTGGAAACCTCCGTCTTCGGATTGGCGACCAGCGTCTGGTAGTCGACGCGTGCGGGCCGGTCGTGCGGCTGCGGCTCGAAGCGCCAGAACCACGCCGCCAGGGACCCGAATTCGTCCGCCATCTCGCGCGCGCGCCTGGCATTGTTGATGGTCGAGACGATCTTGCCGCGATGACGCACGATGCCGGCATTGCCGAGCAGCCGCTCGACGTCGCGCTCGTCGAACGACGCCACGCGGTCGAAGTCGAAACCGGCGAAGGCCTCGCGAAAATTCTCGCGCTTCCGCAGGATGGTCAGCCAGGACAGGCCGGACTGGAATCCCTCCAGGCAGATCTTTTCGAAGAGGCGGCGGTCCTCGGCCACCGGTCGGCCCCATTCATGGTCGTGATAATGCCGGTAGACCGGATCGTCACCAGCCCAGAAGCAGCGCGCCGCGCCGTCGTCGCCCACCGACAAGCCCGTCTTTTCTTCGCTCATGCCGTCAAGATCCGTGGGGTCGACCCGTTGGAGGCCACTTTAAGCCGGTCTTTACCAGATTCCTGAACCACCCGGTAACCACAGCGGAATCTTTCCTGACAATCGCGGCTTCCGGACAATTCGATTCACCATTCAGACTCCCCGGTTAACCACAATCATGTCCGAACCGGGCGCATCCTCCCTTGCGGCCGGCATCAGGCGATGTGTGGAGTGTACGTCCGATGAACAAGTCTTTCGCCCTGGCGGGCGCGGCGCTGATTGCCGCCCTCGCCGCCTCACCGGTCCATGCGCAGGATCGCTATGCCCAGCGCCCGCCGCTGGTCGTCAGCCCCGACCTGACGGCACCCTGGGTGCTGCAGCTGGGACAGGCGCCCGGCCGCCAGCTCGCCCGACAGCCGCGGGTCGCGCAGCGCCCGGCCTACCAGCCCGGGCGCGACAACACCGTGGTCGACCACAACGCGCTTCGCGTGATGGGTCAGCCGCGCGGACGCCAGGCGACGCAGCCGGCACCCGACCGCCAGATCCGCACCGCCGCGATCCAGCGCCCGGTGCAGCCGCAGATCAATCCGATCTACCTGCCGCAGACCGTGGCCTATGACGGACCGGAGAAGCCCGGCACCATCGTGATCGACACGACCAAGAACTTTCTCTACCTCGTCGAGGCCGGCGGCCAGGCCCGCCGCTATGGCGTCGGCACCGGCAAGCCCGGCTTCGAATGGTCCGGCACGCACAAGGTGACGCAGAAGCGCGAATGGCCCGACTGGCGTCCGCCGGCCGAGATGATCGCCCGCGAGAAGGCCAAGGGCCGCCACCTGCCTGTCCACATGGCCGGCGGCCCGGAAAACCCGCTCGGCGCGCGTGCGCTCTACCTGGGTTCGACGCTTTACCGGATCCACGGGACCAACCAGCCCTGGACGATCGGCCAGGCCGTCTCGTCGGGCTGCATCCGCATGCGCAACGAGGACGTGATGGACCTCTACGAGCGCGTCGGCGTCGGCACGCGCGTGATCGTCATCTGACGGCCTGACCGGTCGCCGCCGCCGCGTCCTCGCGGCGGCGCATCGGGCAGAAATCGCATGTGGAAGGCCGGCTGCTCGCTCCGGGCGCCGGAAACCGGAAAGTCGAACGCGCCATGAACCTGCTCGTCACGGTCCTGATGCCGGCAGCGCTGTCGGTGATGATGTTCTCGCTCGGTCTTGGCCTGACGACGCGGGATTTCGGCCACGTGGCCCGCCATCCCAAGGCCTTCGCCATCGGGGTTCTGGCGCAGTTCGCGCTCCTGCCGGCGATCGCCTTCCTGATCGGGCGGCTGTTCTCGCTGTCGCCCGAGATGGCGCTTGGCCTGATGATCCTGTCCCTGTGCCCTGGCGGACCGACCTCGAACCTGATGACGCGCTTTGCCCATGGCGACGTGGCGTTGTCGATCTCCATCAACGGCGTGTCGAGCATCGCCGCTCTTTTCACCATGCCGCTGCTGGTCACCTACTTCGTCGGTCATTTCCTGGGCGCCGAAGCCCCGCCGATCAGCCTCGGTTCGCTCGGCCTGTCGATGCTGTTCCTCACCACGATGCCCGTGGCGGCCGGAATGACGGTGCGACGCTTCGCGCCGGGCCTCTCGGGCGTGCTGGACGGCCCGATGCGCAAGCTCTCCTCGATCCTTCTCGTGATCCTCGTCGCCGGAGCGCTGACCACCAACTGGTCGCTGTTCATGCAGTCATTGCCGACGCTCGGCCCGAGCGTCATCCTGCTCGGCTGCACGCTGGTGGCGGCGGGTCTCGGACTGGCCCGTCTCGCCGCGCTCAGCACCCCGCAAGCCACCGCGATCTCGATCGACACCGGCATCCAGAACGCCGCGCTCGGCATCGCCATCGGCACGCTGATCGCGGGGCCCGACGCGGGCGTTCCGGCCTATGCGGTTCCGTCGGGCGTCTACGGGGTGACCATGTATCTTCTCGTCATCCCCTTCACCTTCTGGCGCCGACGCACCGCCGAGCGCCACTACTCGGCGGCAACGAGCCCGGCGGCCTGATCGGGGACCCCCTCGGGCTTCGGACCGCCATAGGCCCAGTCGAGCAGTTCGACCGTATGCAGCACCGGCATCTTCGCCGCCGAGGCGATCTGCGTGATGCAGCCGATGTTGCCGGTCGCCACCAGCGTCGCGCCTGTCGCTTCCAGGTTCCTCACCTTTCGGTCGCGAAGCGTGGCCGCGATCTCGGGTTGCAGGATGTTGTAGGTGCCTGCCGACCCGCAGCACAGATGCCCCTCGCGAGGGTCCTTCACCACGAAACCGGCCCTGGCGAGCAGCTGCCTGGGCTGGCGGGTGATCTTCTGGCCATGCTGCATGGAACAGGCCGAGTGATAGGCGAGCGTCAGGCCCGGCGGGCTTGACGGCGCCGGCAGGTCCAGCGTCGAGAGATATTCGGTGACGTCCCTGGCCAGCGCGGACACCCTTGCCGCCTTGGCCGCATAGGCCGGGTCGAGCCGGAGCATGAAGCCATAGTCCTTGATGGTGGTGCCGCAGCCCGACGCGGTGATGACGATGGCGTCGAGACCGCCCCCGTCGATCTCCGCCGTCCAGGCGTCGACGTTTCGCCGCGCCGACGCCAGTGCGTCGTCCTCGCGGCCCATGTGGTGGACGAGCGCGCCGCAGCAGCCCTCCCCCCTGGGCAGCACCACCTCGACGCCGAGCCGCGTCAGCAGCCGGATCGTCGCCTCGTTGATGCCTGGCTTCAGAACCGGCTGCGCGCAGCCCGACAAAAGCGCCACGCGCCCGCGCCGCGCGCCGGATGCCGCATGGGTGCCGGGTTCGGCCGAGGCTGGCCGTGCGGGAACGCCGTCCGGCGCGAGCGCCAGCATCGCGGCGAAGGGTTTCATCCCGAGCGCGCGGAACAGCCCCGCGAGGGGTTTTCCCAGCCTGGCGATCGACAGCGCGGCGCGGAACCGCGCCGGATGCGGCAGCACGGCGGCGAGCACGCCGCGCGTGACGCGGTCCATCAGCGGGCGGCGGTAAGTCTTCTGGATATGCGCCCGGGCGTGGTCGACGAGGTGCATGTAGTTCACGCCCGACGGGCAGGTCGTCATGCAGGCGAGGCACGACAGGCATCGGTCGATATGGGTGACGATCTCCTTGTCGGCTGCCCGGCCGTTCTCCAGCATGTCCTTGATCAGGTAGATGCGCCCGCGCGGGCTGTCGAGTTCGTTGCCGAGCGTCACGTAGGTCGGGCAGGTTGCGGTGCAGAAGCCGCAATGGACGCATTTGCGCAGGATGGACTCGGCCTCCGCGACACGCGGATCGGCGAGTTGGGAAGGGGAGAAGCTAGTTTGCATGGCAGGAGTGGGCTCATTTCGAGGATGGCGGCACGATCAAGGCTAAGCCGACGCTTGCGCGGCTGATCGCTTGCGCGATTCTATCGACCATACCGATCAGTTCGGCGAGGTCGTGAGTGGGCAGAACCACGAGGGCCAATCCGGCAGCTTTCAAATTCTGCTGATGAGCCAGATTCTTGTCGCAGGTCAGCATGCACCCGTAACCTCCCTCGACGACGATCTTCAACAGTTTACCGTTCTTGTATCCCTTCCACGCATTTGGAAACGAATCGACGGAGCAACCGATTTCGCGGAGCGGAAAGACGATCCTGCGTGGAACGCCTTCATCAACGATCGTTCTCAAGCCGCTCTCGAGATCTTTTGCTCGATGTCTTGGGAAGCCAGCGCCAGAACTGCGTCGACCTGCGCGCGCTCGACGGTGGGATAATTTTCGAAGAACTCTTCAAGTGACATTCCACTGCGCAGATTCTCGAAGAGTGCCTCGACGGGCACTCGCGTTCCCTTGAAGACCACCGCTCCTGAGACCACTTCCGGATCGGAACTCAGCACATCTGAAAACTGCATTGCATCCTCCTGTGGCCCACCGCGCTAGATCAGCCAGCTGTCCGGGTTCCTGATCGGCTCCTCGCGCGAGGCCGCCATCAGCCCGATCACGCAGCGAACCACGAACCAGATGGCGGTTGCGAGCATCAGCAGGAACCCGACGAGCAACAGCGCCAGCACCAAGGAGATGACCGAATAGAGCAGCCCGATCCAGAAGGTGCGGATGACCCAGGTGTAGTGCGTGGCAACCCATCCCGTGGCCTTGCCCGCATTGATGTGGGCCATGACGATGCCGATCAGGGGCGTGAAGGCGAAGGCAAAGCCCGCCAGGTAGAGCACGTAGATGACCTGGATGTTGGTCTTGCCCGGCTCCAGCCACTTGTCCGTCTGGCGGCCGCCGCCCGTGTTTACATCGCTCATGTCACCCTCCTGTCGCGTGGCTGGCCGCGACGCCCCCGCCATGCGAGGCGACCATGCGGCCGGGATTGAGTATAGCCTTCGGATCGAACTCCGTCTTGAGCCTTGCCGAAAGAGCCGCCAGCGCCGCCGGCTGCGGCTCGAAAACCGGCACCGCCGCACGCTCGGCGAGACTTGCGCGAACCAGCGTCGCATGGCCGCCACCATGGCGCCGGACGAGGGCGCGCAGCGTGTCGGCCTCGCTGTCGCTCTCCATCCGAAGCCAGATCAGCCCGCCTTGCCAGTCGTAATAGGCATCGACCGCCGCTTGCATCCGCAGTGCCATCACCATCCTGTGTCCTTCGGAAGGCGCCATCGACACGCGCCAGACCGGCTTGCCGGTCCCGTCGGCGAAGGGCACCACGTCGCGGACCTGCCGCCAGAGCGATCGCGAAGCGGCCTCGTCGATCGTGTCGATCTCCAGCATCGAAAAGAGGGTCTTCAGCATCTCCGTCCGGTAGGTGACGGACGGCCCGAAACCCTCCAGCCTGAGCAGCGTCGACGCCCGACCCGACAGCGCACCGTCGAGCACCTTTCCCGTCACCGTCTCCGGCAGGTGCGCGGCAGCGGAAACTTCGGCACTCGAACCCATGGCCGCCGCCATCGCCGCGATGGCCTGCTCCTCCGTCAGCCCGCGAAGGGCCATCGTGGTCTCGGTCTCGGATCGCGGCAGCACCTTGAAGGTGACGTCGGTGAGCACGGCGAGCGTTCCCCATGACCCGGCCATGACCTTCGACAGGTCGTAGCCGGTCACGTTCTTGACCACCCGTCCACCCGACTTGAAGGCCTCGCCGCGCCCCGAGACGGCCTGGATGCCCAGAATGTGGTCGCGCGCGGCTCCTGCCTTCAGGCGGCGCGGTCCCGCGAGATTGGCCGCCAGCAGCCCGCCGATCGTGCCCCGCCCGGGCTCGCCGCCGAGCAAGGGGCCGTAGTCCATCGGTTCGAAGGCGAACTCCTGGTTCTTCTCGGCCAGCAGCCTTTCGATCTCGGCCACCGGTGTGCCGGCGCGGGCCGATAGCACCAGTTCCTCGGGCTCGTAGAGCGTGACGCCGGCAAGCCCCGAGCAATCGATCACGTGTTCGGTCTGCACCGGGCGCCCGATGCCGCGCTTGGAACCGTGACCGACGACCTCGATCGGCTCGCCCTCGCCTGCCGCCCAGCGGACGGCTTCGAGCATTTCGGCGGATGTGGTGGGGGTGAAGGTTGTCAAGAATGGCTCACTTCACCGGCGTCCCGCGATAGAGATCCGCCACGCGGCACGAGAACCCGAACTCGGAAAGCTCGATCAGATCGTCCGGCGAGCGAAACACGCGACCTTGCCAGTCGTTCGAGCGCGACCAGACTTCGACGGCGAAGTCCTTCTGCGAGACAATGAGGACGTGCAGGCAATCAGGCGAGGCCGCGTAAACAATGCGCTTGTGGCTGATCGCTTCTCGTGTGTTGGAATCCGACAGTATCTCGGCGGCGAGAAAGAAACGCGAGCCGTACACCTCATTTTCAACCTGCCCGACGACCACGGCGACATCGGCGACCGCAAGGAAATCCGGATGCTCGTCAGACCTGATTCCGAATTCGTGGAGAGCAGCTAGCTCAGGCCGGTGCTGTTCCAGCGCGTTGTCCAGCAGGCGGGCAAGATTGCGGCTGATCATCTGGTGCGGATGTGTTGCAGGCGACATCATCACGAAAGCCTCCCCGTCGATCAGTTGCCAGCGTTCCTCGCGCGGGCGGCCCTCGATGAAATCGAGGAACTCTTCGGCGGTCAGCTTGCCCGGCGGCGGCGCGACATGCGTGTTCATGGAGACGCCCTCCTTCCTGTCGCCATCATAGCGGAAATCCGGCGATCGGCCAAAGTCAGAACCTCGGAATGTCGGGGAACGGCATCTGCCCCCTGTGCACGTGCATCCGTCCCATTTCCGCGCAACGCCGAAGCTGCGGGAACACCTTGCCGGGATTGAGCAGGTGATTGGGGTCGAAGGCGCACTTGACCCGCATCTGGTGATCGAGGTCGTCGTCGGTGAACATCGTGCCCATCAGGTCGCGCTTTTCAACGCCCACGCCATGCTCGCCCGTCAGCACGCCGCCGACCTCCACGCAGAGGCGCAGGATGTCGGAGCCGAAGGCCTCGGCCTTCTCCAGTTCGCCCGGCTCGTTGGCATCGTAGAGGATCAGCGGGTGCAGATTACCGTCGCCGGCATGGAAGACGTTGGCGACGCCGAGACCGTAGCGTGCCGACATCGCGCGCATGCCCGCCAGCACCTTGGGCAGTTCCTTGCGCGGGATCGTGCCGTCCATGCAGTAATAGTCCGGCGAGATGCGGCCCACGGCTGGAAACGCCGCCTTGCGCCCCGCCCAGAAGACCAGCCGCTCCTCCTCTGACGTCGAGATGCGGCAGGCGGTCGAACCGTTCCTTGCCGCGATCGCTTCGACCTGTCCGATCAGATGGTCGATTTCCGGTCCGGGACCGTCGAGTTCCACGATCAGCAGGGCCTCGACGTCGAGCGGATAGCCGGCATGGACGAAATCCTCGGCCGCCCGGATCGCCGGGCCGTCCATCATCTCCATGCCGCCGGGAATGATGCCGGCGCCGATGATGTCGGCCACGCACTGTCCGGCCTCCTCGCTGGAGGGAAAA
Source organism: Aquibium carbonis (assembly GCF_003970795.1). Classification (GTDB taxonomy): domain Bacteria; phylum Pseudomonadota; class Alphaproteobacteria; order Rhizobiales; family Rhizobiaceae; genus Aquibium; species Aquibium carbonis. The sequence continues at coordinate 7,771 of NZ_RWKW01000059.1, forward strand.
CCGATCAGGAGCGCGCGCGCCGCTTCCGGCCGCTTCAGGATCCGCACGGTGACCTCCGTCACGACGCCGAGCAGTCCTTCCGAACCGGTCATGACGCCGAGCAGGTCGTAGCCTTCGGCGTCGAGATGCTTGCCGCCGAGCCGCAGCACCTGACCATCCATCAGCACCATCTCGATGCCAAGCACGTTGTTGGCGGTCAACCCGTATTTCAGGCAGTGCACACCGCCGGAATTCTCGGCAACGTTGCCACCGATCGAGCAGGCGATCTGCGAGGACGGATCGGGCGCGTAGTAGAAGCCCTCCTGTTCCACCGCATGGGTGATGCCGAGATTGGTGACGCCCGGCTGCGCCGTCACGGTGCGGTTGGCATAGTCGATGTCGAGAATGCGGTTGAAGCGGCTCATGACCAGCAGCACCGCGTCTTCCAGCGGCAGCGCACCGCCCGACAGCGAGGTGCCCGAGCCGCGCGGCACGACGCGGATGTTGCGGTCGTTGCAATATTTGAGGATGCGCGCCACCTGCGCGGTCGTTTCCGGCAGCACCACCACCAGCGGCAGTTGCCGATAGGCGGTCAACCCGTCGCTCTCGAAAGCGCGCATGCCGTTGACGGCATCGACCACGCCCTCGCCCGGCACGATGATCTTCATGTCGGCGACGATCTCGGCGCGCCGCGACAGCGTTGCGGCGTCCGGCTTGGGCATCGCCAGTCCAGTCATGATGCGCCTCCCATGCCAAAGTGGTCAAAACTCTTTACCAGTCTTGGCCCGGTTCGCAAAGGGCGATGCGGGGCCGATCCGCAGATGGACGGACGTCGCTGTCCGGGAGCATGGCCGCGCCGCGGGGGCAGGCCGATCCTGCGACATAGTGCCCAAAACCCGACCCGCGCGCTCCTTTGCGCGCACACACACTTGCCGCGACCACCCGTTCGGAGCAATTCAGGCGCCACGTCTCACATATCCACCTCGACAGGGAGAGAAACATGACGAAGCTTTCGGTCCTCGCCGCCACGGCGTTGCTTGCCTTGACCGCCTCCGCACTTGCCGAGGGCGACCCGGCCGCCGGAGAGAAGGCGTTCAAGAAGTGCACCGCCTGCCACGCGGTCGGGGTGAATGCGAAGAACAAGGTCGGGCCGGAGCTGAACGGCATCGTCGGCCGCAAGGTGGCAAGCATCGAGGGCTTCAAGTACTCCCCGGCCATGGTCGAGTTCGGCGCCGGCGACAAGGCCTGGGACGCCGAGACCATCGACGCCTATCTCGCCGATCCGAAGAGCTTCATCCCTAAGAACAAGATGGCCTTTGCCGGTCTCAAGAAGGCGGAGGAGCGCGCCGACGTGATCGCCTACCTCAACCAGTTCAACGAGGACGGCTCGGCGAAGTAGGCTCGGCCGTCGGACCGATCGATCGGCGGGCGCGAGGGCGCCCGCGCGATCAGTCGCTGTCCCCGCCGTGCCTGCTGCGGATGCGACGGACCATCCACCAGACCCCCAGGACGACCGGCACGACCAGCGCGGCGGTGAGGACCTCCGGCTTGACCAGATCGCCGAACAGCGACGAGCCCTTGGCGAGATAGCCGACCAGCCCGACGACGTAGTAGGACACCGCCGCGACCGAAAGCCCTTCGACCGTCTGCTGCAGCCGCAGTTGCAGCTTGGCACGGCGGTTCATCGAGGCGAGCAGTTCGCGATTGCCCTGTTCCACCTCGACGTCGACCCATGTTCTGAGCAGGGTCGCGGCGCGCGCCAGCTTTCGCGACAGGTTCGCCTGCCGCTCCTCGATCGACCGGCAGGTGCGCATCGCCGGCGCGACGCGGCGTTGCAGGAAGGCCGACCAGCTCTCGCCGCCGGGCGCCGGCTCCTCGCCCAGCGCCGCAAGCCGCTCCTCCACGATCCCGTGATAGGCCCGGCTGGCGCCGAACCGATAGAGGCTGGAGGCCGCGTCCGCTTCGAGTTCGGCTGCGAGTTCGGTGAGTTCGGCGAGCATGTCCTGGTTGTGCCGGCCGGCGGCGTTGCGCATCTGGCCGGTGATGGACGCCAGCCGATCCTCGATCCTGCGCATGCGCGGCGACAGCGACTGCGCCAGCGGCAGGCCGAGCATGGCCAGCGTTCGATAGGTCTCGATCTCGATCAGCCGCTGCGCCAAGGCGCCGATCCGCGCCGGCGCGAGCCCCTTGTCGAGCAGGAGGATCCGCGTCACCCCCTCGCCATCCTGGCGAAAATCGGTGATTGCCGCGGCCATGCCGTTCTCCACGATCGAATGACAGAGGCTGGCTGGATCAAAGCCCGATATCCGCGCCTCGTTCGCCTCGGTCCAGGGCCGGATTTCGAGCCTCACGCCGGAGATGACGAGCCCGGGCGCCGAGAATCCCGCGCCGAACGGAGTCTCGTCGTCCTCTCCGGGCGCCGATGGCGGCCCCTCCCACAGATAGGTCGAGAATTCGGTGTGCCGTTCCCAGCGCAGCGTGCCGCGGCCCCATTTCATCGCGTGGTGGCGAGCCTGGCGGTCGGGCGGCGCGACACCGAGCCGGCGCGACAGTTCCGCCAGCACCGCATGGTCGACCGTCGAGCCTCCCTCGGTCATGAAGGCGAGCTGGATCAGGTTGCGCGGCGTCTCGATCAGCGGATGCGGACGGGCGTGAACCTCGCCGACGGCGTTCGCCCGCGCCTCGTGTGCCCGAAAACCCATCACCGACCCGGTGAGGGGAATTTCCTGCGGTGTCGCCCTGCTATCGTCTGCCATCGCGCCCTCCCCCCGTCCTCCCGGCGGACGAGGCAGAATAGCGCAACGCGTGGCCGCGTCCATGCGGCAAGCAGACCTTTCGTCCGCGCGCGAACTGGACAAGAATCTTGACCAGTAATAGGCTCGACCCTGTCGTGCACCAGCGCGACCGGAGGCGCCCTTGGACGAGATCTTCACCCGCATCGAACACGCCCGCACGTCCGACGAGGTGGTTCACCAGATCGAGGGACTGATCCTCGAAGGGGTCTTCCGGGCCGGCGACCGGCTGCCCGGCGAGCGTGACCTGTCGCGCCGGTTCGACGTCTCGCGCCCGATCCTGCGCGATGCGCTCAAGGCGCTCGAGGCGAAGGGCCTGCTGGTTTCGCGCCATGGCGGCGGTACCCATGTCGCCGACATCATCGGCGAGGTCTTCACAAAGCCGGTGCGCGACCTCGTCGCCACCCACAAGAAGGCCGCTCGCGATTTCCTCGAATACCGCCGCGAGCTCGAGAGCGTCGCAGCCGACTACGCCGCCCGCCGCGCGACCGACGACGACCGCACCATGATCGCCGGCATCGTCGTGCGCATGAAGGAGGCGCATGCCGACCGCGACTTCGAGGAAGAGGTCGCGCTCGACGTCGAACTGCACTCGGCGATCGGCGAATGCGCCCACAACGTCATCCTGCTGCACACGTTGCGGTCCTGCTACCGTCTGCTCGCCGACGACGTTTTCGTCAACCGCACGCTGATCTACGGACTGCCGGGTGCGCGCGACGATCTGCTGGCCCAGCACCAGGCGATCGCCGAAGCCGTCCTGACCGGCGATCCGGCGGGTGCGCGCACCGCCGTGCGGGCGCACATCGACTACGTGGAGCGGGCCAAGGAAGAGGCCGAGCGCAGCGAGGCCTGGCAGAAGATTTCGCGGCTGCGCCTCATGCAGCGGACGGGTATCGAAACCAAGAAGAGCGCAGGGAGCACGCATTGACCGTGGCGAGTGACAAACCGAAGGTGGGCCTGTTCGTGACCTGCCTCGTCGACCTGTTCCGGCCCGTGGTGGGCTTCGCCGCGGTGAAGCTGATCGAGGAAGCCGGGTGCGAGGTCGACGTGCCGATGGCGCAGACCTGCTGCGGCCAGCCGGCCTACAATTCCGGCGACCGCCACGACGCGCGCATGATCGCCCAGAACACCATCCGCGCCTTCGAGAATTTCGACTACGTCGTCGCGCCGTCAGGCTCCTGCGCCGGCATGCTGAAGAAGCACTATCCGGCGCTGTTCAAGGGCGATGCCCGCTGGGAGGAACGCGCGAAGGTCTTCGCAGGGAAGGTGCACGAACTCGTCTCGTTCCTGGCCGACGTGCGCGGCATGGACCGCGTGACGGCCGCAGGCGCCGGCTCGGTCACCTACCATGATTCCTGCTCGGGCCTGCGCGAACTCGGCATCAAGGCGCAGCCTCGCGCCCTGCTCGCGTCCATGGATGGCATCGAACTGCGCGAGATGCGCGACCCCGACGTCTGCTGCGGCTTCGGCGGCACCTTCTGCGTCAAGTATCCGGACGTCTCCAATGCCATCGTGGAGACCAAGACGAAGGCGATTTCCGACAGCGGCGCCGAACTCCTGCTTGCGGGCGACCTGGGCTGCCTGATGAACATGGCCGGCAAGCTGAAGCGCCAGGGCTCGCCCGTGGAGGCGCGCCATGTCGCCGAGGTGCTGGCCGGCCTGACCGACGCCGCGCCGATCGGCGGGAGAGACTGACCATGCAGATCACCTCGCCCGACTTCAAGCAGAACGCCCGCCACGCGCTCGACGACGTCCAGTTGCAGAAGGCGCTGGGCAACGTGCGCGCCGGCTTCATCGACAAGCGGCAGAAGGCGGTCGACGCCCTGCCGGAATTCGAGGCGCTGAGAGACAACGCGCGCGACATCAAGAATCACGCGCTGGAGAACCTCGACCTGTATCTCGAGGCCTACGAGCAGAAGGTCACCGCCTCCGGTGGCCAGGTGCACTGGGCCGAGACGGCAGCCGACGCCCGCAGCATCGTGCTCGACATCTGCCGCACCCGGGGAGCCCGCACGGTCACCAAGGGCAAGTCGATGATCACCGAGGAGATCGAGCTCAACGATTTCCTCGATGCCGCCGGCATCGTGCCGGTCGAGACCGATCTCGGCGAATACATCATCCAGCTGCGCGGCGAGCACCCGAGCCACATCATCGCGCCCGCCGTCCACGTCAACCAGGACCAGGTGGAGGCCGATTTCCGCCGCGTGCACACCCACCTCGCACCCGACCGCGACCTGACCGCGCCGGAAACCCTGCTCGACGAGGCCCGCCAGGTGCTGCGCGCCAAGTATTTCGAGGCCGACATCGGCATCACCGGCGCCAATTTCCTCGTCGCCGAAACGGGCTCCTCGATCATCGTCACCAACGAGGGCAACGGCGACCTGACCCAGATCCTGCCGCGCATCCACATCGTCATCGCCTCGATCGAGAAGATCGTGCCGACGCTGGATGACGCAGCGCAGATCCTGCGGGTGCTGGCCCGCTCCGCCACCGGCCAGGACATGAGCGTCTATACGACGCTGTCCACCGGGCCGCGCCGGCCGGACGATCCCGACGGGCCGGACGAGTATCACGTCATCCTGCTCGACAACGGCCGCTCGGCCATGCTCGGCACCGAGTTCCAGGACATGCTGCGCTGCATCCGCTGCGGCGCCTGCATGAACCACTGTCCGGTCTATCACTCGATCGGCGGGCATGCCTATGGCTGGGTCTATCCCGGCCCGATGGGCGCGGTGCTGACGCCAGCCCTGATCGGCGTCGACAAGGGCGGCCACCTGCCCAACGCCTCGACCTTCTGCGGCCGCTGCGAAAGCGTCTGCCCGATGAAGATCCCCCTGCCGAAAATGATGCGGCACTGGCGCGAGAAGGAATTCGAGCGCGGCCTGAACCCGGCAACGCAGCGCTATGGCCTGAAGGCATGGGCCTTCTTCGCCCGCCGTCCCTGGCTCTACCGCCTTGCCACCTCGATCGCGATCCCGGTGCTGGGCACCGCCGGCAAGGCGAAGGGCCGCTTCTCCTGGCTGCCTTTCGCGGGCGGCTGGACGAAGCACCGCGAGTTGCCCGCTCCCGAGACCCGCACCTTCCGCCAGCAATGGAGCCAGCGCGAGGCGCTGAAGCAGGGAGGCGCGGCATGACCCCGCGCGACGCCATCCTGGGCAAGATCCGAGGGGGCCTGTCGGGCGCCGACGATGCCGCCCGCCGCGCCGCCGTCGAGGCCCGCCTGTCGACGGTGCCGAAAGGCGTGATCCCGGCACGCGGGCAGCTCGACGACGTTTCGCGCGTCGACCTGTTCTGCGCCATGGTCGAAAAGGTCACCTGCTCGGTCGCCCGCGTCCGTTCGCACGACCATGTGCCGCAGGCCGTCAGCGACTATCTGCGCGCCCGCAACCTTCCGCACGCGATCCGTGTCGGCGAGGACAGACGCCTGAAGACGTTGCCGTGGGACGACATCAAGACGCTGGAGGTTCGCCGCGGCGCTTCCGACGGGCGGGACGAAGCCGGGCTCTCGCACGCCATGGCCGGAGTCGCCGAAACCGGCACGCTGGTCCTGTCCTCCGGCCCGGACAATCCCACCACGATCAATTTCCTGCCCGAGCATCACCTCGTCGTGGTGGACGCCAGGGACATCGCCGGCGACCTGGAAACGGTCATGGCCAAGGTCCGCAACGCGTTCGGCAAGGGCAAGATGCCGCGCACGCTGAACCTGATCACCGGTCCCTCGCGATCCGGCGACATCGAGCAGAAGATCATCCTCGGCGCGCATGGACCGCGCGCCGTGCATGTCATCGTCGTGGGATGAGCGTCCACTACCGCGACGCGGCGGCGCCAAAGGGCATGCGCATCTACGCCATCGGCGACGTGCATGGCCGGCGCGACCTGCTGGACCGCATGCACGAGCTGATCGCCGCCGAGATCGAACGCGACCGGCCGGCCGACTGGCGGATCATCCATCTTGGCGACTATGTCGACCGCGGCCCCGATTCGGCCGGCGTGGTGGAGAGGCTGGCGCACCGGACCGCCGACGATCCGCGCGTCCTTGCGCTCGTCGGCAACCATGATCTCGGCTTCCTGGACTTCCTCGCCGTGCCCCAGCAGGACGGGCTCTTCGCCACGCATGGCGGCGTCGACACGGCGCGGTCCTACGGCGTGGGCCTGAACGTCCACGATCCGGTCGCGCTCACCGACGGCTGGACAGAACTCGAGGCGGCCGTGCCGGCACGGCACCGCGACTTTCTCGCCAGCCTGCCCTTTTCACTCGCGTTCGGGGATTTCTTCTTCTGCCATGCCGGCATCAGGCCCGGCGTTCCGCTTGCCCAACAGGCGCCCGACGATCTCGTCTGGATTCGCCAGGAGTTCCATCGCTGGCCGCACCTCCATCCGAAGGTGGTCGTCCACGGCCACACGCCGACGCACGAACCGGGCATCTTCGGCAACCGCGTCAACCTCGACACAGGCGCCTGGGAAAGCGGCAGGCTGACCGCGCTGGTGATCGAGGGAACGGAGAAGCGCTTTCTCCAGGCGACCGCCGGTTCGGCCGCCATCCGACCGGACTGAACAAGGACGGCCTTTCTCCTCAACAGGAGAAAGGCCGCGCAAGTCTCGGACGTGATTCGGTTTTTGAAGCGACCGATCGGCTCTCGGCCCGATCAGCGCTTGACGGCGCCGACGCCGTAGCCATCGACCACGTGGTGGCCGGCCGCCGCATCGGCCGTGTAGATGCCAGCGGCCCACATGCCGATGCCGGACAACATGAAGAAAGACAGGAGGGCAGCTTTCACGGGGGTCATCTCGGTTTTCTCGTTGCGTCGCATTTGACTTGAGCGCGGTTACTTTTCGGTTTCGTTTTCACGCCTTTCGAGCGAGAAACGGACAGCGCAGGCGATGGTTCGTCATTCGGGCTTGCCCGGGCGATCCCCCCTACCGGGCGGCGTCGTCATAGGGCCGTAGCCTTCCTGGCGCCAGCGGTCCGTGAAGTCTTCCACACGGTTTCGATGGCGCGTGCCCAAAATGTCACGCATGGCTTTCGGTTCCCTCGAGAACGGACCTCGATTTCGCCGGATTGCAAACTTTACCGGGTGGTTTCAGACCAGCGCGACCCAGGCGCGTGCCAGCGCCAGTCCCGTCGCGTCGGCAGCCGGGCCGTATCGTGCCGTTTCCCCGCCGAGACGCTCCTGCCAGCCCGGCTGCCGTTCAGACAGGTAGGCCGCGAACTGCCGGCTCCAGTGCCGGACCAGCGCGGTATCGGCCTCGAAGTGGAACTGGATGCCATAGGCGGCGCGGCCGATCCGGAACGCCTGGTTTTCCGCGACCTCGTTTCCGGCGAGCCGAATGGCGCCCGGCGGCAAGGTGAAGGTGTCGTCGTGCCACTGGAAGATCGGGAACCGCTGCGCCGCCACCCGCAGCACCGGATCCGCCGTTCCCTCCCGCGTCAGCGCGACCTCGCGCCAGCCGAATTCGGGTGCGGCCCCGATCAGGTTTCGCGCCCCGAATGCGCGCGCCAGAAGCTGCGAGCCGAGGCAGACCCCGAGCACGGCGCGATCGGCGAGCGCGAAATCGCGCATCAGCGCCACGAGGGCGGGCAGATAGGGATGGTCGTCGTCGGCGAGCGCGTTCTGCGCCCCGCCGAGCACGATCAGCCCGTCATGGCCATCGCCGAGCGACGGCAGCCGCTCGCCGTCATGCGCCATGACGACCTCGACGTCCGCTTCCGCCTCGTCGAGCGCCTGTGCGATCTGGCCGAGGCCGGTGTCGGCATAATTCTGGACGACGAGGATGCGCATGACACTGTTTCCGTCTGGCGGGCGGGTCGGCCGAAGCGATAGCATGGCATGCGCGCCGCGCAAGGGCGGGCAGGAGACCGACATGCCGCTTCAGAACCGCGTCGATCCCTTCGGCGCCATCCACGCCGCGCCAGCCCGTGGCCGCTTCACCGGCAACCGCGGCGTGATCCACGACCCGGCGACGAGGACGCTTCTCAGGCGCCGCTGGACGACGAAGGCCTGGATCATCTGCGCATGCGACTACAAGGGATGGAAGCGCGAGCCGATGGGCCGAAACGCACCGGGCGGCGGGGCTGGCTGGACCGAGCTCTTCTTTCTCGACGAGGTAACCGCGCTCGCCGCCGGCCACCGCCCATGCTTCACCTGCCGCCGGCCGGCTGCGAGGGCCTTCGCCAGCGCTTTCGCGTCCGGACAGTGCCGTGACCGCGTGTCGGCTCCCGACATGGACGTCGTGCTGCATGGCGAACGCTTCGCCTGCACGCCCAGCGCCCCGCGCCCGATCTGCGCCGATCCCTCCGCGCTTGCGGACGGCGCGATGCTCTTCGCTGGCGACCGGGCCTTCGCCATCCGCCACGGCCGGCTGTTGCCCTGGAGCTTTGACGGCTATGGCCCGCCGGTACCGACCGGAGCCGCGCTGAACGCCGAACCGCTCCGCCTTCTCACGCCGCCGGCCGCCCTCGCCGCACTCGCCGCCGGCTATGCGGCCGTCTGGCATGAGACAGCACAGAACTCGACCTGACGGGGGCCTGTTGGCCCATCGCACGCAGGGCTATATGATAGTGAGAATGCTGGCGGACGGATGTTGGAGCAGGTCGATGAACGCGAAGGAAGCGGTCAAGTCCGCGAAAAAATACGTATCCGAGATGCTCGCCGAAGAGGGCATCGTCAATCTCGGCCTCGAGGAGATCGAGAGGGATGACGCGAAGAAGATGTGGAACATCACTCTTGGTTTCTCGCGCCCCTGGAACACGACAGGTCCTCTGTCCGCCATTGCCGGTGGCGCTGCCGCTCAGCGAACCTACAGGACGATTCGTATACGGGAGACCGATGGTCATGTCGTTTCAATGACGCGAAGAGAGCCGCTCGATTGATCCGTCCCGGCGCAGTTATCCTCGACACGAACCTCGCCGTGCTCCTTGTCGTGGGATTGGCGGATCGCGCATTCATCGGCCAGCACAAACGGCTTGCAGCCTTCGATGAAATCGACTTCGACCACCTGAAAGAAGTCGTCGATAGCCACACCGCTCTCGTCTTCTCGCCCAACGTCCTGACCGAGACCAACAACATCGTCCGCCAGGCGCCGGTTCGTGCTCGCGACTCGATTCAGATGATGTTCGGAAATCTCATCCACGTGACGGCCGAAAGGTATGTCGAAAGCACCTTGGCTGTGTCCCGGCCGGAATTCCGGTGGCTGGGCTTGAGCGACGCCGTCATCCTGCTGCTTGCTTCCAACGAAACGTTGATCCTGACGTCGGATGTCGGCCTGTATGTCGCTGCGCAAAATGCTGGACTTCCAAGCGAGAACTTCAACCACTGGAAAGATCAGCGGCCAGACTACCGGATATGAAGCGGGCGTAATGCACATCGCTCCCCGCCCTTGACCGCGCCACGGGACTGACGCAGGAACAGGCCATGCGCGCAAACTATCGTATGCAAAGGCTTTTCGTCCCCGCCGACCTGGCCCAGGGAGCGCCCTTCGAGGTCGACCCCGCCCAGGCGCATTACCTGCTCAACGTGCTGCGGATGAGCGAAGGCTCCGAACTCCTCGTCTTCAACGGCCGCGACGGCGAATGGCTCGCGAGCATATCCACGACGGCCAAGAAGAAGGCAACGCTGGTGCCGCTTGGCCAGACGCGCGCCCAGCCGCGCCTGCCAGACCTCCTCTACGCCTTCGCGCCCCTCAAGCAGGGCCGGCTCGACTACATGGTGCAGAAGGCGGTGGAAATGGGCGCCGGCACGTTGCAGCCCGTCATCACCCAGCACACGCAGATGTCGAATGTCGGCGTCGAGCGCCTGCAGGCCAATGCGCTGGAAGCGGCCGAGCAGTGCGGCATCCTCGCCGTGCCGGTGGTCAACGAGGTGATCAAGCTCGAGCGGCTCCTGTGGGAATGGGAGGAAGGCCGTCGCCTGATCTTCTGCGACGAGGGCGTGGCCACCAACAATCCGCTCGAAATTCTCGCCACCGTGCGCGAACGCCGGCTCGGCGTGCTCGTCGGCCCCGAGGGCGGCTTTTCCGAAGAAGAGCGCCGCCAGTTGCGCGGGCTGCCCTTCGTCACCCCCATCCCGCTCGGCCCGCGCATCCTGCGCGCCGACACGGCGGCGGTGGCGGCTCTGGCGGTGGTGCAGGCCGCGATCGGCGACTGGCGGTAGGCGGGCGACCCACCTGCGGCGACTGGTGAGCCGCCATCTGTTTGCCCCTTGCCATCCACCCCCTCCCCGTGCGACCAGCGCGCCCTCATGCACGGGGCGGCCGCGCCTCCCCTCGCTTCGGGACGCCGCGCGTCCCGGCCAGCAAAACCGGCGACACGATGAAGAAGGACGCTGCCATGGCACGCGCGCTCGGGCTCGATTTCGGCACGACCAACTCGGTCCTCGCCCTCGCCGACAGCGCGGGCACCACGCATTCGCTGCCCTTCACCTCGCCCGCCGGCACCACCGACACCATGCGCACGGCGCTCGCCTACATGAAGCAGGGGCGATCGACGCAGGATCTGGTGGTGGAGGCGGGCCAGGCCGCGATCCGCCTGTTCATCGACCATCCGGGCGATTGCCGCTTCCTGCAGTCGATCAAGACGTTTGCCGCCAGCGCCGCCTTCCAGGCGACGACTGTCTTCGCCCGGCGCCAGCAGTTCGAGGACCTGATGGAAACCTTCCTGCGCCGCCTCGAGGCCTATGCGGGCGACGCCTGGCCGAACGAAATCTCGCGGCTGGTCGTCGGCCGGCCGGTGCGCTTCGCCGGATCCAATCCGGACGAGGCGCTGGCCATCGAGCGCTACCAGGCCGCGCTGTCGCGTTTCGGCTTTCCCGCAATCCACTATGTCTACGAGCCCGTTGCGGCGGCCTACTGGTTCGCCCAGTCGCTGACCCGCGACGCAACGGTCCTGGTGGCCGATTTCGGCGGCGGCACCACCGACTATTCGCTGATCCGCTTCGAGCGCCATGCCGGCGCGCTGCGTGCGATTCCGATCGGCCATTCGGGCGTCGGCATCGCCGGCGATCATTTCGACTACCGGCTGATCGACAACCTCGTCTCGCCCGAGATCGGCAAGGGCAGCCAGTTCAGGAGCTTCGGCAAGCTGCTGGACCTGCCCGCAAGCTATTTCGCCAGTTTCGGCCGCTGGAACCAGCTGTCGATCTTCAAGACCACGCGCGAGTTCCAGGACCTGAAGTCGCTGATCCGCCACGCGACGGAGCCGGACAAGCTGCAATTGTTCGTCGACCTGATCGACTATGACGAGGGCTACCCGCTCTACCAGGCGATTTCCGCCACCAAGATGGCGCTTTCCCAGGCCGACGAGGCGGAGTTCAGCTTCGCGCCGCTCGGCGACGCGGGCCGCAAGACCGTCCGCCGGCCCGATTTCGAGACCTGGATCGCCGACGACCTCGCCCGCATCGAAGGCGCGCTGGACGAGGTGCTCGACACCACGAAAACGGCACCCGAGGGCGTCGACAAGGTGTTTCTCACCGGCGGCACGTCCTTCGTGCCGGCCGTGCGCGACATCTTCGCCCGCCGCTTCGACGCCGGCCGGATCGAGAGCGGCGGCGAACTGCTCTCGATCGCGCATGGGCTCGCCCTGATCGGCGAAAGCGGCGACGTGGAACGCTGGGCTGCGTGAGCCATGGACTGGCTCCGCGCGCCAAGCTGTGCAAGGGATGAGCCGAAAACGAGGAACAGCGCGTCCGCTCGAGCCGTGACCGGCAAGACCGACCGCGATCGACGGGGGACCGGGACATGGCGCAGCCGGTGGCGGCCGAACGCATCCAGTATGTCATCGAGGGCGGCGCGAGGCTGTCGGGCGTCATCGAGCCGTCGGGCAACAAGAACGCCGCGCTGCCGATCGTCGCGGCAGCCCTGCTCACGCCCGAGCGGGTCGAACTCTCCAACGTCCCGCGGATTCGCGACGTCGAGGCGCTCGTCCAGCTCATCCGCACGGTGGGGGCGCAGGCGGAATGGACCGGGCGCAACACGCTGACGATCGAAGCGCGCGACCTGCGCCCGGCCGATCTCGATCCGGCGCTGTGCGCCCGCATCCGAGCCTCCATCCTGCTGGCCGGGCCGATGCTTGCCCGCTGCGGCGAACTGGTCCTGCCGCCGCCCGGCGGCGATGTCATTGGCCGGCGGCGGGTGGACACGCATTTTCTCGTCCTCAAGCAGCTCGGCGCCGAGATCGACGCCAGCGACGTCTACCGTTTCCGCACGTCGGGACTGTCTGGCGCCGATGTCTTCTTCGACGAACCGTCCGTGACCGCCACCGAGAACGCGCTCTGCGCGGCGGTGGCCGCCACGGCCACGACCGTGCTGCGCAACTGCGCCTCCGAGCCGCATGTGCAGGACCTGGCGAGGTTTCTGATCGCCATGGGCGCCGAGATCGAGGGCATCGGCACCAACACCATGGTCATCCATGGCGGCCGGCCGCTGTCGGGCGCGCGCCACCGGATCGGTCCCGATCACATCGAGGTCGGGTCTCTCATCGGCCTCGCGGCAGTCACCAAATCGGAGATCACCATCCGCAATGCCGGCGTGGAGCATCTGCGGTCGACGCTGATGAACTTCGAACGCCTCGGCATCCGCTGCCGCGTCGAGGGCGACGACCTCGTGGTGCCGGCCGGACAGACGATGAAGGTCGAGCCCGATTTCGGCGGCCATGTCCCAAAGATCGAGGACCAGCCCTGGCCTGCCTTCCCGGCCGACACGATGTCCATCGCCATCGTCACCGCCACCCAGTGCGACGGCATGGTTCTCCTCTTCGAGAAGATGTTCGAGAGCCGCATGTTCTTCGTCGACAAGCTGATCGGCATGGGCGCGCGCATCGTGCTGTGCGATCCGCACCGGGTGGTCGTGGCGGGTCCGGCGACGCTGCGCGGCTCGCGGCTGGAAAGCCCCGACATCCGGGCTGGAATGGCCATGCTGATCGCCGCCATGTGCGCGGAGGGAACCAGCGTCATCGAGAACGCCCAGCAGATCGAGCGCGGCTACGAGCGCATCGACGAACGGCTGAACGCGCTCGGCGCCCGCATCACCCGCAATCCGCCGCGCGCGACCTGAAGCGGGATCACGCGGCCGATCAACCGGCCTTGATCCACTGGTCAGCATTTTTGGCTTGATCGGCCAGCCTTGTTTCGGCCATCACTCGCGCGCCGACGCCGGATCGGCCGCAAGAAGCCCCGAGAGGACACGCCGATGGCGCGCGACACGACCGATTCCCGCCCGATCGAGGGTCTCGACGAACTGGTCGCCCACATGGCCGCCGGCAACAAGCCGAAGGAGCAATGGCGAATCGGCACCGAGCACGAGAAGTTTCCGTTCTACGTCGACGGCAACGCGCCCGTGCCCTACGAGGGCGAGCGCGGCATCAAGGCCCTGCTCGACGGCATGCAGAAGACGCTCGGCTGGGAGCCGATCATCGATGCCGGCAAGATCATCGGCCTCGTCGAGCCGACCGGCCAGGGCGCGATCTCGCTCGAACCGGGTGGCCAGTTCGAGCTGTCCGGCGCCCCGGTCGAGACGATCCACCAGACCTGCCGCGAGGGCAACGCGCATCTGGCCCAGTTGCGCGAGATCGCCGAGCCGCTCGGCATCCGCTTCCTCGGCCTCGGCGGCAGCCCGAAATGGACACTGGCGCAGACCCCGCGCATGCCGAAGTCGCGCTACGACATCATGACCAACTACATGCCCAAGGTCGGCCGCCACGGCCTGGACATGATGTACCGGACCTGCACGATCCAGGTGAACCTCGACTTTTCGTCCGAAGCCGACATGCGTCGCAAGATGCAGGTGTCGCTGCGCCTGCAGCCGCTGTCGACGGCGCTCTTTGCCAACTCGCCCTTCACCGAGGGCCGCCCGAACGGCCTGAAGTCCTGGCGCGGCGAGATCTGGCGCGACACCGACAACCAGCGCTCCGGCCTGCTGCCGTTCTGCTTTTCGGAGAATTTCGGCTTCATCGACTACATCGAGTGGGCGCTCGACGTGCCGATGTACTTCCTCATCCGCGACGGCCGCTACCACGACTGCACCCACGTCACCTTCCGCCAGTTCATGGATGGCGCGCTGCGCAACTCCGTGCCCGACGGCCTTCCGACGATCGGCGACTGGGCCAACCACCTGTCGACCTTGTTTCCCGACGTCCGGCTGAAGCGCTTCCTCGAAATGCGCGGCGCCGACGGCGGCCCGTGGCGGCGCATCTGCGCGTTGCCGGCCTTCTGGGTCGGACTGCTCTATGACGAGGAGGCACTCGACGCCGCCGAGGCGCTGACGAAGTCCTGGACATACGAGGACGTGCTGGCGATGCGCAATGCCGTGCCGGCGCAGGGCATCGACATGCCCTTCGGCGCAGGCACGCTGCGCGACGTCTCGCGCGATGTCCTCGCCATCTCGCGCCTCGGGCTGAAGAACCGCAGGCGCCTCAACGCCGACGGCTACGACGAGACCACCTTCCTCTCGACGCTCGACGAAGTGGTGGCGCGCGGCACCACCTCGGCCGACGAAATGCTGAGCGCCTACCACACCCGCTGGGGCGGCTCCATCGAGCCGGCATTCATGGAGTATGCGTATTAGGAGCGGCGTTTACCGCCCGTATCGCCGGAGAGCACGCCCCATCTCGCCACCCCCGCCGGTCGATGCTACGCTCACCTCGAACACGCTCGAGGAGACCCGCCCATGCTGCCCCTTTCCGACATGCTGGCCGCGCAGAACGGTCTCGTCATGGAGGCGCTGCAACGCCAGTTCAGCCTGACGCAGCATCAGACGCAGCAGGTCGTCGAAACCCTGCTTCCGGCGTTCTCCACCGGGCTCAAGAACAACGTCGCCGATCCCTACGGTGTCGGCGCCTTCCTCCAGACGCTGGCGTCCGGCAACCACGCGAACTACTTCGACAATCCGATGAGCGCGTTCACGCCGGGCGGACAGGCGGCCGGCAACGACGTGCTGGGCCAGATATTCGGCTCCAAGGAACTGTCGCGCGCCGTGGCCGCGCATGCCGCCACCGCCACCGGCATCGGTCAGGAGGTGATCAAGCAGATGCTGCCGGCGATGGCCGCCATGATCATGGGCGGGCTGTTCAAGCAGGCGTCGGGGCAGCTGGGGCCCGGCGTCCAGCCGAATTTCGGCAATGCAGGGCTCGGCGGCGCGACGAACCCGATGGGCGCGATCCTCGCCGAGATGATGCGCCAGGCCGGCGCGCTGACCGGCGGCCAGCCGCAGCCGCGCCAGCCCGACCCGATGGCCAATCCCTTCGGCAGGATGATGCAGGACATGTTCGGCGGCGCCCAGGCGGCGGCCCAAAACAAGGCGTCGGACGCATCGCCGAAAAGCCCGTTCGATGCCTTCGGCCAGAACCCGTTCGGCAAGGCGATGCAGGACATGATGGACGCCTGGCAGCCAAGGCAGCAACCCGAGCCGGAGCCGGAGCCGAGCAATCCCTCCGGCCGGCCGCGCACGCCCTGGGACGACATCTTCGACGACATGTTCGAGACCGGCGCCAAGCAGCGCGACGAGGTCCAGAAAAACATGGAGACGATCGTCGGCGAATTTCTGAAGGGCATGAACCGGCAGCGCTGACGCGTCCGCGAGCGCCTTCGGGGGGGAGCCGTCGAGCACAGGCTCGGGCAAGCCACGCCCAATAGACTTCCCGCGTCGTCGGTTCGTGCGTCGGGCCTCTCTCGCCCCCTCGCAGGCCTGACGTCGCCGTCCCGCAGCCGGGCAGGCCCGGGACGCAAGGCTGCGGGGCGCTACTTCATGTCGACCATTTCTTCGCTGACGGTCATCCAGATCCGGGCGCTGCCCACCGCCACCATCGCATCGTGGACGGAAGACGACGTCGCGCAGCTCTCGACGGCCCAGATCCAGGCCCTGTCGTCGGGCCAGGTGGGCGCGCTCCAGCCCGACAGCGTCGCGGCGCTCTCGACCACACAGGTCGGCGCCATCGCGCCGCGCGCCATCGTCGGGTTCAACCTGGACCAGCTGGCGGTGCTGGGCGCCGACAAGATCGCCGGCCTTGGCGGGTCGCAGGTCGCCGCGCTCACCGCCACCCAGATCGCCGGCCTCAACACCGTCCAGGCCGAGGCGCTGACCTCGAGCCAGGTCGCCAGCATGAGCGCGCGCCAGCTGGCCGCGCTCGACCCGGCCGGGCTGCAGGCCTTCTCGACCTCCGATATCGCCGCCATCCGCACATCGGCGATTTCAGGCCTGACCGCCGAGGGCATCGCCGCCCTGTCCGCCGACCAGCTTGCCGCGCTGACCCCTTCCCAGGTCGCAGCGATGCGGCCGGTGCAGGTGGCGGCCTTCACCACCGACCAGGTCGCGCTGCTGTCGACGGCACAGATCGGCGCCCTGAACTCCTCGCATGTGAAGGCGCTGAGCACCGACGCCGTCGCGGCCCTGTCCACCGACCAGGTGGCGGCCCTGTCCACACGGGCCGTCGCCGGGCTGACCGCCGCCCAGATCGGCGCCCTTTCCACCGGGCAGGCGCAAGCGCTGACACCCGCGCAGATCGGAGCGCTGAACTCGACGCAGATCGCCGCCTTCCCGGCCGAGGCGATGGCGACCTTCTCCGCCGCCCACATCGCAGCGATCCGCACCACGGCCATCGGCGGCCTGTCGTCCGACGCCATCGCCGCCTTGACCACCGAACAGGTCGCCGGGCTGCTTCCGGCCCAGGTGGCGGCGCTGAAACCGGCCCAGGTCGCGGCCATGAGCACCACCCAGGTCGGCGCGCTGTCGACTGCCCAGGTCGCCGCGCTGACCTCCCGTCAGGTTGCCATCCTTTCCACCGACATCATCTCCTCGCTCTCGACCAGCCAGGTTGCCGCGCTTTCGGCACGCGCCATCCCCGGCCTCACCACCGCGCAAATCGGTGCGCTCGGCATCGAGCAGGCTGACGCGCTGACGGCCACGCAGATCGCGGCGCTGAACTCGCGGCAGATCGGCGCTCTCGACGTGGCGGCGATCCAGACCTTCTCGACCACGGAAATCGCGGCGATCAACGTCACCGCGCTCGCGGGGCTGACGAGTGCCGCCATGGGCGCGCTCGATGTCGGCCAGGTCGCCGCGTTCACGACGCGCCAGTTCGCCGCCTTGCGCTCGGGCCAGGTCGGCGCGCTCGACGCCATGCAGATCGCGGCGCTGTCAACCGCGCAGATCAAGGTGATGACGGCGGCGCAGGTCGCTGCGTTGACGCCGGACGCCATCGCCGGCCTGTCCATCGAACAGTTTTCATCGCTCGGTGCGAAAGCTGTTCCGGGATTGACCGGCGCCCAGCTCGCTGCGCTCGGCACCGCCCAGATCGAAGCGCTGTCGACGGCGCAGGTCGGGGCGCTGACCGCCTCGCAGGTGGGAGCCCTTGGCGAGTCCGTCGCCGAAAACTTCAGCACCCTGAAAATCGCCGCGATCAAGCCGACCGCCCTTTCCGGCCTGTCGGCCGATACCATGGCAGCCCTTTCCGGCGCGCAGGTGGCCGCGCTGACGGCCGCGCAAATGACCGCGCTGAAGCCGGCGCAGGTGGCGGCGCTGGCGCCTTCTCAGCTCGAATCCCTGACCGTGACGCAGGTTCGCGCGCTGACCGCTCCGCAGGTGGCGGCGATGGGAACGGACGCCCTGGCGGCGCTCTCGACCACCCAGATCGCCGCCCTGTCGGCCAAGGCCGTGGCTGGCCTGACGGCCGTTCAGATCGCCGGTCTGTCGACAGACCAGGCCGAGGCCCTGACCTCGGCGCAGATCGCGGGGCTCGCCGGCAATCAGGTCGCCGCCTTCGGGGCAGCCGAACTCGCGACCTTTTCGGCTGCCGAGATCGCCGCGATCCGCACCACCGCGATCACCGGCCTGACGGCGGATGCGATCGCCGGGCTGGCCGCCGATCAGGTCGCCGCCTTGACCAAGACCCAGATTGCCGCGCTGAAGCCCAATCAGATCGCGGCGCTCAGTCCGGCGCAGTTCGCCCTGCTCTCCACGAGCCAGATTGCCTCGTTGACGGCCGCCCAGGTGGCCGCGCTGGGGACGGAAACGCTGGCCGGTCTCTCCAACGAGCAGATCGGCGCGCTTGCGCCAAGAACGGTCGCCGGCCTGACAACGGACCAGATTGCGGCGCTGACGGCCGGCCAGGTCGACACCTTCTCAACCACCCAGATCGCCGCCCTGACGGCAACGCAGGTCGGCGCTCTTGGCACGGCGGCGCTGCAGACGTTTTCGGCCTCCGACATCGCCGCGATCTCCACGGCTGCGATCACCGGCCTGTCGGCCGAATCCGTCGCGGCGCTCGCGACCGAACAGGTCGCGGCGCTGACCACCGCCCAGATGGCGGCGTTGAAGCCGGCCCAGGTGGCGGCCTTCACGACCGCCCAGTTCGACGCCTTGTCGACGGCTCAGATCGGTTCCCTCGGGGCCATACAGGTCGCCGCCCTGTCCACCGAAACCATCGCCGCGCTGGCGCCGGACCGCCTGGCCGCGTTGTCGACGAAAGGGATTTCCGGCCTGTCGGCCGATGCCGTCGCCGCGCTCTCGGCGACGCAGGTGGGCGCCCTGACGACGGCTCAGCTGGCCGCGTTGACCGCTTCCCAGGTCGCGGCCCTGTCCGGCGCCGTGCTGGACGGGCTCAACCCCGAGACCATTGCCGCGCTCAGCCCGTCCGGCCTGTCGGGCCTCCCCGCCGGGACTTTCGCGGGACTGGCGCCGACCACCGTTTCCGCCCTGACGACGGCGCAGGTCGCGGCCCTGAAGCCGGCGCAGGTGGCGGCCATGACGGTCGAGCAGATCGGCGCCATGACCACCGCGCAGGTTGGCGCCATGACCGGCACTCAGTTCCTCGCGCTCGGCGCCGACAAGATGGCGGCCTTCCTGCCGGCGCAGGTGTCGGCCTGGACGACGAGCGTCGTGTCCAGCCTCAGCGCCATGCAGATCGGCGCGCTGTCGGCCGAACAGATCGACGCGCTGACGACGACGCAGATCGCGGCCCTGAAGGCCCCCCAACTGGCGGCGCTTGGCGCCGACAAGATTGCCGCGTTTTCGGCCGAAGACATCGCCGCCGTCGATGCCAACGCGCTGCAAGGCCTTGCGTCCGACACCATCGGCGCGCTGTCGCTCGAGCAGACGGCCGCGCTTCGGCCCGCGCAGATCCAGAAACTTACCTATTATCAGCTGCGCGCCCTGAGCGCCGACCAACTGGGTTCGCTCACCACCACGCAGGTGGGCGCCTTGAGCGCGCTGCAGGTTGCTTCGCTCGGCACAGACCGGATCGGCGCGCTGACGCCGACCCAGGTTGCCGCCATCGACGTCGACGCGATCTCGGGATTCAGCACCGCGCAGCTCGTGGCCCTGTCGGCCGAGCAGGTCGAGGCCTTTACGCCGAGCCAGGTCGCGGCCATGACCGCCGAGCAGATCGGAGCGCTCGAGGCCGGCGACCTCGCCCAGTTTTCCACCGATGACATCGCCGCCATCGGCACGTCGGCCATTCCCGGCCTGTCGTCGGCGCAGATCCTCGGCCTGAGCCAGGCCCAGCTTCAGGCGCTGACCGCCAGCCAGACCGCCGTGATGAGTTCGCAGCAGCTCGCCACGATCATCCAGGCCTACGAATCCTACGGCTGACGAGGCCCGCCGGCGTCGATCCCGAACGCGAAAAAGCCCGGCCACCCCTTGGGAGGGAAGCGGCCGGGCAGGTTGGCAGGCGTGGCCGGGGGGACCGGCGGGAGTCAGAAGCCTGCGGTGGGGATGCCGGCGCTGGCGCGCGCGGCGAATTCGGGGGCGGCGCTTCAGCCGATGCGCCGCGCCAGCGTCTCGTAGGCGCGGATGCGCGCATCTGAAATCCGGCCGAGCTGCTCGGTCGGGTCGACGCCGATCGGTGACTGCCAGACCACGTGCAGGTCGCCTCGCGTCAGGCCGATGTCGGCCAGCTGCGCGTCGCTCATCTCGCCCAGCCGATAGACCTCGCGGCGGTTTCGCCAGGCGCGAAACAGCCTGGCGGCGAGGTTGCCCACGGCCACGGCGGCGTTCGCCACGCGCAGCCCGAGCGCCGGACGCACGGAGGCGGGCGAGAGGGAGGTGCGGGTGTCGAGGGCGGTCATGGTCGTTCTCCTTTGGCTGGCCGCGGCGCGCACGAAGCCTTTGCGCTGGCGGGGATTCCCCAGCGTCCTGGTCGATGTCGCGTCCTTCGGCGGAACGTCGCTCTTCTCGCAAGCGAGGATTGATAAGTCGAACGAATGTTTTTAATCTTTGACATCAACCATGCTGATGGATCACCCGAATGGCTGCGCCCTTAGACCTCGACCAGCTCCAGACCTTCATCGCCATCGCCGACACCGGTTCGTTCACCCGCGCTGCGGACGAGGTGTTCCGCACCCAGTCGGCCGTGTCCATGCAGATGCGTCGCCTCGAGGAGCGGGTCGGCAAGCAGCTGTTCGAGAAGGAGGGCCGCACCAACCGGCTGACGGAGGATGGCGAGCGCCTGCTCGCCTATGCGCGGCGCATGATGCGGCTGAACCGGGAGGCCCTGTCGGCGCTCGACGACAACCGCCTCGAGGGTTCGATCCGCATCGGCACGCCCGACGACTATGCCGACCGCTTCCTGCCCGAGATCATGGCCCGCTTTTCCCGCTCCAACCCGCGCGTCGAGCTCTCCGTCCTGTGCGAGCCGACGGTCAACCTCGTCGAACTGATCCGCCGGGGCCAGCTCGACATCGCCATCGTCACCCATGACGACGAGAAATCGCCGTCCGAGGTGGTGCGCCGCGAGCCGCTGCTTTGGGTGACCTCGGCCAATCACATGGTGCATGAGGAACAGGTGTTGCCGCTCGCGGTCGGGCGTCCCACCTGCCTGTGGCGCCAGGCGACGCTCGACGCGCTCGACCGGGTGGAACGCGAGCACCGGATCCTGTTTACCTCGTGGTCGGCCACCGTCATCATCGCCTCCGTGCTGGCGGGCCTGGCGGTTGCCGTGCTGCCCGAATGCGCGCTGCGGCCGGGCATGCGGGTGCTGACCGAGAGCGAAGGTTTTCCGCCCCTGCCCGATGGCCGCATCGGCATCCTGCGCGGCCATTCCAGCCAGCCCGAGATCGTGGAGGCGCTGGCCCGCCACATCGCCGAAAGCCTCGACAACATCTCGCTGCCGGCGCCCGAGGACACCGCCAGCTTCGACTTCGCCGCCATGAACCTCGCCGTCCGCGGACGCCGGCACAAGCCGGGCCAGATGGCCGGGTGGTGACACGGCAACGCCCGCCGCGCCGCGCGGCGTGAACTTCGACGCCCGCCTCGTCAGCTCCGGCATTCTCCCGCCGCCCCGCTTCCACTCGCCATCCCCCGCCCGCCGCGCTAGCATCGCCCCATGACCGACCTGTTCTCCCCCGATTCCCCGACCAACGCGGCCGAGTTCACCGTCTCGGAAATCTCCAATGCCCTGAAGCGGACGGTGGAGGATGCCTATGGCAACGTACGCGTGCGCGGCGAGATTTCGGGTTATCGCGGACCGCATTCGTCGGGCCACGCCTATTTTGCGATGAAGGACGACCGTTCGCGGCTCGAGGCAGTGATCTGGAAGGGAACGTTCCAGAAGCTTCGCTTCCGGCCCGAGGAGGGCATGGAGGTAATCGCGCAAGGACGCCTCACCACCTATCCGGGCTCGTCGAAGTACCAGATCGTCATCGAAAGCCTGGAGCCGGCCGGGGCCGGCGCGCTGATGGCCCTGCTGGAGGAACGCCGCCGCCGGCTCGCCGCCGAAGGCCTGTTCGACGCTTCGCGAAAGCAGCTGCTGCCCTTCATGCCAAAGGTCATCGGCGTGGTCACCTCGCCCACGGGCGCCGTGATCCGCGACATCATCCACCGGATATCGGACCGCTTTCCGCTGCATGTGCTGGTGTGGCCGGTGCGGGTGCAGGGCGAGACGACTGGCGCGGAAGTGGCCAATGCGGTGGCCGGCTTCAATGCCCTGCCGCGGGACGGGCCGATCCCACGGCCCGACGTCGTGATCGTGGCGCGCGGCGGCGGCAGCCTCGAGGATCTGTGGGGCTTCAACGACGAGGCGATCGTGCGCGCGGTGGCCGGGTCGCTGATCCCGGTGATCTCGGCCGTCGGCCACGAGACCGACTGGACGCTGATCGACCATGCCGCCGACATGCGCGCGCCGACCCCGACGGGCGCGGCCGAGATGGCGGTGCCGGTGAAGGCCGAGCTCGAGGCGACGCTGGCCAGGCTCGCCGCGCGGCTGGGAAACGGCGAGGCCCGGAGCCTCGACCGCAAGCGCCAGGCGCTTCGGGC
>NZ_RWKW01000060.1 GCF_003970795.1 Aquibium carbonis
TCCGAAGGACGGGCGAGACCCGTGGCTCGCCCCGGCCGGCAGGCAGAGGGGGGTGTGCCAAAGCGCGGCGCTTACCGAAACACGGGCGCGACGCCGGAGAGCCGATCTCCCCACCTGTGGGGGAGATGCCGGCAGGCAGAGGGGGGCGCGAAGGAACGCAGCGTTCGCCCCCGTCCTCTCGACGCCTTGCGGAACACGTCAGCCACCAGAGCCCCCCATGGCTTTCCCGAAAGTGTTCGTGATTCGGGCAGCGGGGGAATGGCGACAAAGGGGTGGGAAGCGGCCGCACCACTATTCAACTGTTTGCGGCCGCTGTAGCCAGAAGCGGCCAGAACAACCGATTCATTTGCTCGCAGGGCCTTACCGCGCTGATGAAGGTGACCTTCCTGTTCTGGCGAGCCTGCCAGAGCGTTCCTTCACACCTACCACACTGGCATCAGGCAAGGGCCTTCTTACAAGCTCCGTCTTTTGTTAGAACAAATAGTGAACTCATTGCGTTCCTGGTTGGAATCTGTAGCGTGCGCTTCGGGAAATTTCATTTGCGGGAGGAAGCAATTGCAGCTTTCAGACAAAGAGATCGAAAATCTTTCGATCGAAAAATTCATTTTTCACGTCGTTCACCATCGAAACGACGAGCCAATCTTGCTTGATGAAACCCCGATCGGGGACTTCGAGGATTTCTTCCTTAAACGGGCGATGGAGACGTTGCGAGGCAACCGCTTTACCTTTGCAGATGGTTCGATAACCAGGACATTGCTCAAGCAGGTTATGGATGACGGAAGCCAGTTCGTGCCGGTGTCAAAGACGCTGGCGCAGACTTTTCACGCTGGCAGGGACAATCGCATCAAGCCGGGTGTGATGATTCTCATGACGCTGGTTACCGGACAGCGGAAGCTGTTGTCTGTGTTGAAATACGATCATGAAGAGGCAGTTACCTACGAAATTACCGACGATGCGAAGGCAATCCTGAAAGCAATCGCCAACTCGTTCACGAAATCGGCCGACGCACTGCAAAAATCTGCCTTGATCGAGATTTTCGGTGGCGATGACGCCGACAGCATCGTTGTCGTCGACAAAACCGTTCGTCATGAAATCACCGACTTCTTTCGGGGATTTCTCGCATGCAAGCGCCTCTTCGATGACAAGCAAATGACCCAAGCCGTCGAGGCGCTGGTCGTTGAGGTGGTCAAAAAGCACCAGAACGATCTGCCGAACGATATAACGCAGAATGTCCGGGATCGTTACTACGACACGGTCCAGAAGCGCGACAAGTTCGATGCCGCCGAGTTCTTCACCGAATTTTTTGGCGCACATGGAAGTGCTGCAGTGCGGGCTAGCTTCGACAAAGGTTTGGTCAAGAAAGGCATGGATGGCGAGGTCTTCAAGTTCGACAAAGGCGCAGTGAAAAAGCAGCGTCCTCAGAAGTATAAGACCGCTGAAGGTGTGAAGATCGACGTGCCGGAGCAGGCCTCGGATACCGTGAAAACGGCGACGACGGCAGCCGGCACTGTTATCACCATCACGACGAGCCGATTGACGAGCCTATGACAATCGAGGAGATGATCGAACTCGGCATCCTGTTTCAGCGGCTGGCCGCGTCGAAAGGTGCGGTCTTCGTTGAGACGATGTCAGTCTGCAGGGTCGATCAGATCTCGAACCTCACTGGCTCGGATTTCAATCGAATTGCTGAATTGGCTTCGGCGCTGGCCTTGTCCGCTCAGGGAACGTTGGCCGTGTTTGGGAGCATTAGCGGGGAAGTTGACCTCGCAAATGGGGACGTGTCGAGTATTGAGGGTGAGGCTGTCGCGGTTCGTCTTACGAAGAAAGTCGAGGCGCAGACGGCGTTTTTCATTACTCGAATGGGCTTCGAGGCCGCCCTCGGTGACGCAGAGTTTATGCTTGCTGCTCGGAAAGTGTGGATCGCCGAAGACTTCTTGCCCTTTGCTACGATAGCATGCGTCTATGTGCCGTGGGGCAGCGCGACGGATCAGAAACCGCTCGAAGAGATATTCGATAGTCCACGTAGATTGGTTCGGGACGAGAGCTATCAGCTAGTCCCGATCGACATCCGTCCCTGGTATCTGATCGTCCCAGGTGACGATACTTCAGGTGTTTTCGCGGCTTGGAAAGAAGCCGCCGTGAGGAACCTGATCTTTTGTCTGCCAACCGAAATTCGAACCTCGGATGCAAGCAGAAAGGTCGTGCTGAAGGGCGCCAGGTCTGTCTTCGCCGATGTCGACCTAAGCAAGCCGCAAGCTCGGCTTTTTGATGTTATCACGGAAGCGGTCAGATGGGTTTACGACCAACGGCGTGACACTGAGACGAAGTTTCACCTGCTCAACAACCACTTGGCGCTGTACTGGCCCGAAAACACTAAGTGGCCAATGGGCCTTACTGGTGTGTTGGACCAAGCGTTGGCCAGCGCAAGAGAGGCCTTTGCTTTCCATCTGCAGGATGACAGCAAGGAAGCGCTCAAGTCTTTAGGCGATCTCCGGAAGGCTCTGCAGGATGAGGTTGCGCGATCTCAGACAGCCACGCGCGATCTATTGTCTGCTCTCTGGCGGGATGCAGCGATCGCGGGTGCGGCATTTGCTTTGCGTTCGGCCACAACCAACTCCTCTGTTGTGAAGATTGCCTCGTTGAGTGCGGCCGCGCTGCTGTTTGCGAGCTTGCTGACCACGGTGCTCTCCAATTGGCGATTCGATGTCCTCGCCAAGCAAGTCCGCTCGCAATGGCGGCAACGCCTTTATGCCTTCATGTCTGACGACCAGTGGGGCGAACTAGTGACCAGACCAATTTCTCGAGCTCGATGGGTTTATCGAGCTTCAATTGTCCCAGTGATGGCAGTCTATGTTGTACTTATTGGTGCACTTTTGTGGGTAGTATATCCCGCCGAAGTTATGTCGGTAGTAGATCCTATCCTGACCCGGCTGTCAGGCGCTTGGCGGTCGATCGGGAATTTATGGGATCGGACGCCACTTACACCGATCGCACCGCCTTTGCCTCCATCGGCACCAACACCCACATAACGGGGCCGCCGCAATGCCCTTCCATGGGCATACCGTCATCATGCTGCATCGCGAATACGGGCGTCCGGGTACCTGAATGTCTGCTTCGGGCCAAGAGCGGCCCTTGTGTGATCAGACCGCCAACGACCGCCTCGGCATCAAAACCCGCCCCCCCCCCCAAAAAAATCTCTCCCCATTCATCCACGCCCCCCCGCCATGCCCGCATAATCCCTCTCGCAGCTTGCCGCCGGGAACGGAACGTACGACCGGACCTTCCAGGCAAGTGTGGCGCCGGACC
>NZ_RWKW01000061.1 GCF_003970795.1 Aquibium carbonis
CGCTTCGCGAGCCCGTGCCGGCGCCGGCGGCGAGGTGGTGCGCGCGCGGACGATGCTGGCCGCCCGGGCGCTCGACGATCCGCGCAGCCGCGACGCGAAACGGGAGCTGCGCGGCCTGTTTCGCGACGAGAGGATCATCCAGCTGTGCAATCTCGAGGCGATGGAACAGGTTCACGCCTGGAAGCCGGCCTTCGAGCCCGACCAGATGGTCGCCTATGCCATGGCCGATATCGAACTGGCGGGCCCCAGGCTGGTTGCCGACGGCGCGGCGCTGCGCGACCACCGGACATGGTACAGGATCAGCTATGCCTGCGAAGTGGCGGCCGACATGGAGACCGTCGTGGCGTTCGAGTTCGTGCTGGGCGAGGCGATCCCCGAAAGCGAATGGGACGCGCACGCCCTCGCCACGGGCGATGGACCCGAGGATTGACCCGACGGCTTGCACGGGGCGGCGGACAGGGGAGTGACGATGCGGATCGTGCTGGAAGACGATGCGGCCCGGGCGGAGATTGCCTTGCGCGGCGCCGAACTGGTGCACTGGTCGGTCGGCGGCCGGCCGCTGACCTGGGAGCCGGACCCCGCCGTGTGGGCCGCGGTCAGCCCGATCCTGTTTCCGGTGGTGGGCTGGGCACGCGGCGGCGTCGTCCGGGTCGATGGCCGCACCTATCCGATGCCCGTGCACGGTTTTGCCGCGGGCCTCGATTTCGAGATCGTCGCCCACGAGGGGCCGTCAGCAGTGTTCAGGCTTCGCGACGGCCCGGCGACGGCGGGACACTATCCCTTCCGGTTCGCGCTCACGCTGCATTACCGGCTGGAGGGGCCGTCGCTTGCGGTGACGTTTTCGGTGGAGAATTGCGACGACCGCGCCATGCCCTATGCGCTCGGCATCCATCCGGGTTTCCGCTGGCCGCTGTCGGGACAGGCGCGGGACGGCCACTCGGTGGCGTTCGAGACGGCTGAAGAGGCGTCCGTGCCGGTGATCGCGCCGGGCGGACTGTTCTCGAAGGAGCGTCGCCCGATTCCCCTGGAGCAAGGGCGGCTGGCGCTGAACGATGCGGTTCTGGCCCAGGAAGCGCTGTGCCTTCTCGACGTCCGCAGCCGAAGCCTGCGATACGCCGCGCCGGACGGCTCGGCCCTGCGCATCGCATGGGAAGATTTCGCCCATTGCGCCATCTGGTCGCGACCGCCGGCACCCTTCGTCTCGATCGAGAGCTGGACCGGCCATGGCGATCCGGTCGGCTTTGAAGGCGCGCTTTCGGACAAGCCGTCGATGCGGCTTTTGGCGCCCGGCGAGACCGGCCGGCACGCGGTGCGCTACACCTTCGAGGGTGGCTGCGGCCGAGGCGGGCCGAGCCGCATCAGCCGGTGATCCGGGCGATCCTGCGCGGCTTCCGCTCGCGGTCGCCACCCGACGCGACCGCTGGAGCGCTCAGACGCTCGCGAGTTCCTTCGCGTGCAGCCAGTCGGCGTGGCGCGGCGCCTTCTTCGTCCGGCTCCACTCCTCCAGCATGTCCCACTTGACGGCGTCGAGCCGCCTGGTCAGCGCCTCTTCCTGCGGGTCGGGGCAGGCGAGCTCGATGCGGTGGCCGTTCGGGTCGAAGAAGTAGATCGAGTGGAAGATCGAATGATCGGTGACGCCGAGCACGTCGACGCCGTTCGTCTCCAGATGCTCCTTGTAGGCGACGAGTTCGTCGCGGTCCTTCACCTTGAAGGCGATGTGCTGGACCCATTTCGGCGTGTTCTCGTCGCGGCCCATCTCCGGCTTCGTCGGCAGCTCGAAGAAGGCGAGCACGTTGCCGTTTCCGGCATCGAGGAAGATGTGCATGTAGGGATCGGGCTCGTGCGTGGAGGGCACGTGGTCCTCGGCGATGGCCAGCACGAAACCCATGTTGAGCATCTTCGTGTACCAGTCGACGGTCTGCTTGGCGTCGCGGCAGCGATAGGCGACGTGATGAATGCCGGCGAGTTTCATGGCTGTTCCTCCAGGTCAGGCAGCGTCCGAACCGATGGTCCCTGCGAAGGGGACCGCCCGTCCGGACGACGATTTAGTTGCGTCTGTAACTAATTGGAGAGGACCGGGGCGACCTTGATCCAGATCAAGCCGGACGGTCGGGCACGATGGCCGGCGCCTATCGCGCGTCGATGCCCGTCACGAAATCCGCGATCCTGTCCGCCAGGCCGCCCGACAGTTCGACGTCCGGATCGGCATAGGTCGCGACATTGCCCGCGAAGTCGGCGGGCGCGTCGACCAGTATGTGGTTCATGCGCTCGACCCAATGGCTTTGCGCATCCGTCCGCGCGGCCGCGAGCGCGTCGAAATCCGGCCGCCCGACCTGGATGTCCGTGCCGCCGCCGATGACGAGCACCGGCAGGTCGAGGGCGGCAAGCGTTTCGGCGGGGCGCAGCGCCAGCATCGAGATGACGAAGGGCTGCACCGAGGCCCGGAACAGCCCGGCCAGCGATGGCGGCACGGTATCGATGCGGCGGCCGGCCTCGAGGTCGGCGAGCATGCCGAACGCGTCGGACCTTTCCGGCTCCGGCAGGTTCGCCAGCTGGTCGCGCATCGTCTCCGCAGGCGGTCGGCCGGGCGTGGCCAGCAGGATGAGGCCGTCATACGCATGCGGCGCCCTCCGGGCCGCCTCGATCGCCACCATGCCGCCTTCGCTGTGCCCCATCAGAACCAGCGGCCGATGGGCGGACGTGCTCCGCGCCCACGCGGCCACCGCCTCCAGATCGGCCACGAAGGTCTCGAAGGTGACCTCCGCCTCGTCGCCCACGGGAACGCTGCCGGGAAGGCCGCGCTTGTCGTAGCGCAGGCTGGCGATCCCGCGCGAGGCCAGCGCGGCCGCGAGCTTTCCGAGCGTCCCGGCCCGGACGCCGAAGGCATTGTTGCCGTCGCGGTCCGTCGGACCGGAGCCTGAAATCATCAGGACGAGCGGTCCGTCGGCCTCGGCGGCCGACAGCGTCGCGGGGAATCCACCGGCATCGACGGCGCGGTCACCCGCCATGGCGAGCCCCGACAGCAGGATCGATCCGAGGACGACGAGAAGCCGCAGCATCGGCCGCCCGGCGATCAGGCGGCGAGATGCCGGAACGCGGCGATCACGTCTTCGTAGACCCGTCGCTTGAAGGGAACGATCAGCGCCGGCAGGTCGTCGATCGGCTTCCATTCCCAGGCGTCGAACTCGGGCGTGTGGCCGCCGGGCGGCGGGTTGATCTGGATCTCGCTCTCGTCGCCCTCGAAGCGGAAGGCGAACCAGCGCTGCGTCTGTCCGCGATACTTGCCCTTCAGCGCGACCCCGACCAGTTCGGGCGGCAGGTCGTAATCGATCCAGTCCGGCGCTTCCGCCAGCAGCGAGACCGAGACCATGCCGGTTTCCTCGTGGAGTTCGCGCAGCGCGGCGGGCAGCGGGTCCTCGTTCCTGTCGATGCCGCCCTGCGGCATCTGCCAGAGCTGGACGGCGCCCTGCATCTCGTCATTGGGGATGACGATCCGTCGACCGGCCCAGACATGGCCAGCCCGGTTCAGCACCATGATGCCGACGCAGGGCCGGTAGGGCAGGCTCTGCGGATCGACCAGGGTTTCGCTCATGTCCTATCCCCTTCCCGGACTGGCCATCACGGCCGACACCGGCACGATCTCGATGCCCCGCATGCGAACCGCCCTGGCCCATTCCGAGACCGTGTCGACGGTCACGTCGAAGGCGGTGCCGGTGCCGACGGCGTAGCCGCGCGCGCGCGCCGTGGCCTCCAGCTGGTCGAGCTTCGACAGGATGCTGCCGCGGTCCCTCGCCTGATCGATGACCAGGTCGCCTTGCGCGTACGGCACGTCGGCCTCGCCGGCAAGCCGTTCCGCGAGACTGCGCGCCGAGGATCCGTCGTCGAGATAGGACAGGCCCCGCTCGCCGAGCTCGCGCATGATCGGCGCGAAGGCCTCGTGGTCGGAGGTGAAGCGGCCGCCCATGTAGTTCATGACGCCGGTGTAGTTGGTCGTTCGCGTCAGCGCCCAGTAGAGGTTTTCGATGTTCTGGCGCGGTTCGGCCTCCACCGTCAGCGTGTTTCGGCCCGGATTGATGCGCGGATAGTCGAAAGGCTCCAGCGGCAGCTGCATCATGATTTCGTGGCCTTCGCTGCGCGCGGTCTGCATCCAGCGGCCCAGGCTGTTGCCCTGCGGCGCAAAGGCGAGCGTGATCTCGGACGGCAATTTGGCGATGGCGGCCTGCGTGCCGGTCTGCGAAAGCCCAAGCCCACCGATGACGACGGCGATCCGGGCGCCCCGTGTGCCCGACCATGGCCGCGCATAGACCTCGGCCGCGCGGCGGCCATCCGCGGCGCGCACGGGCAACGGCCCCATTTCCGACTGTTCGAGCAGCGCCCTGTCGGGGAGATGCGCGACCCGCGGGCTGCGGCCCAGCGCGGAGGGATCCCTGATGACGATGACGTTGGAGGAGGGTTCGTCCGGCGGCGAGACCCGGATGACCGAAGGACCGGAGGCCCCGGTTCCGTCCGCCGGCGTCGTCCGCAGCGGCACTGGCGCCGTTTCGCGCGTGGCCACCGATACGCCCTCCACCGCGCCGGCCGTCTCGTCGACGGCAAGTTCGACGTCCGGAACCCGAAAGGGATCGGGTCGAAGCGCGATGCCCGCACCGGCACCGACGACGGCCAGAACGATGATCGTGGACACGAACGGCACGGCCCGCAGCCTGGGAAGGCGACGCGCAGGCCTGTCGCGTCGGTCCT
This sequence comes from Aquibium carbonis, assembly GCF_003970795.1. GTDB lineage: Bacteria > Pseudomonadota > Alphaproteobacteria > Rhizobiales > Rhizobiaceae > Aquibium > Aquibium carbonis. The sequence continues at coordinate 4,741 of NZ_RWKW01000061.1, forward strand.
GCCCGAGAGGACGTTCGAGTTCCTTGATCACGGGCAGCCGGTCAGGTCCTGTCGTCATGGGAAGGCGGACGGGCGCCGACGGTCGAGCCGTCGGCGCCCTGCGGGTTTGACTACTGCTGCAGAACCGCCTGGTCGGGGTTGGGCGGGAACGCGGGGTCGGTCCTCGTGCCTTCCAGGAGCTCCTTGGCGAAGACGAGCTGGAGATCGTCCTTCGGATCCGGCGGCACGTAGGCGGCGGAGCCCGAACCTTCCTCGTCCTCCTCGGCGCCCTTGATATGGCCGCGTAGCTCGGACTCGCCACGGCTCACGTCGCGGCCCAGCAGTTCGGGCGGCAGCGGCTGGTCGACCCGGATGTCGGGCGTGATGCCCTTGCCCTGAATCGACTTGCCGGCGGGCGTGAAGTAGAGCGCCGTCGTCAGGCGCAGGGCGCCGTTCTCCGACAGCGGGATGATGGTCTGCACCGAGCCCTTGCCGAAGGACCGCGTGCCGACCACGGTGGCGCGCCGGTGATCCTGCAGGGCGCCGGCAACGATCTCCGAGGCGCTGGCCGAACCGCCATTGACGAGCACGATCACGGGCTTGCCGCCGGCGAGGTCACCGGAGCGGGCGTCGAAGCGGGTGACGTCCTTGGGGTCGCGTCCCCGGGTCGAGACGATCTCGCCGCGGTCGAGGAACGCATCGGAGACGCTGACGGCCTGGTCGAGCAGCCCGCCCGGGTTCAGGCGCAGGTCGAGCACGTAGCCCTTCAGCCTGTCGTCCGGGATTTCCTGCTTGATCGACGAAATCGCGCTGCGCAGGTCGTCGATCGTCTTCTCGGTGAAGGACGAGATCTTCAGGTAGCCGATGTCGCCCTCGACGCGGAACTTGACGGCCTTCACCTTGATGATGTCGCGGATGATCTTGATCTTGAGCGGCTCGACGGCGCCTTCGCGCAGCACGGTCAGCTCGATCGGCGTGTTGACGCCGCCCCGCATGCGGTCGACGGCATCGGACAGAGTGAGGCCGCGAACGTCCTCTCCGTCGATCTGCGAGATCAGGTCGCCCGCCAGGACGCCGGCCCGCGCGGCGGGCGTGTCGTCGATGGGCGTGATCACCTTGACCAGCTCGTTCTCCATCGTGACCTCGATGCCGAGGCCGCCGAACTCGCCCTTGGTCTGGACACGCATGTCCTTGGCCGCTTCGGGATTCATGTAGGAGGAATGCGGATCGAGCGAGGTGAGCATGCCGTTGATGGCGTTCTCGACCAGCTTCTGGTCGTCCGGCGGCGTGACGTACTGCGCCCGGACGCGCTCGAAGATGTCGCCGAAGATCGCCAGCTGGCGGTAGGTATCGGCGCCCGCCGCGTTCGCCGTCGAACTCGGCGAACCATACACCACGCTCATGGCGGTCGCGCCCATGAGAGCGCCCGCGAACAGAAGCGACAACCTACGTACCATTTCCTGTCCTTCCAGAACTGCGCTCCGCCCACCAAGGCGACGGATCGACGGGTTTTGCATCTTTACGGAACTCAACGTAGAGCTCCGGATTGGTGTCGGTAGAACCAAACGCCATCACACTTGCGAGACGCGTCTCGCCCATCGTGCCGAGCGGCTCTCCAGAGAGAACCGACTGACCAAGCGCGACGTTTATCCGGTCCATCCCCGCCAGGACGATATGATAGCCACCGCCAGCGTCGAGGATCAAGAGTTGACCGTAGGATCGGAAGGCTCCCGCATAGAGAACCGTCCCATCAGCCGGTGAAGTGACGATAGAGCCGGATTGTGTTTGAACGGTGTCTCCCATCATCCGGCCGCCGACCGAGTCGGGCTCGCCAAACCGGCGAACCACCCGTCCGGAAACGGGCAAGGCGACCTTTTTCTTGAGGCTTTCGAAGGAGATACCCGCTTCCAGCCGATTGCGCTCGGGGATTGGCTTTCCGGCCGCCTCCGCCTCCCGCCGCGCCCGCTCTTCCTCCGCCCGGCGCGCCGCTTCCGCGGCTTTTCTAACGGCGTCGATCTCCCCTTCCAGGGCCGCGATCAATTCCTTGAGAGTACCGGCCTTGTCGGCCAGTTCCTCGGTCCGCCGCCGCTCCAGCGCCGCCGTTGATTCGTTGTCGGACAGGAGCTTGCGCTTTTCGTCCAGCAGCAGCGACAGCCGCTGTTTCTCGGTCGCCTGCTCGCGGATGGTGGCCAGAAGGCGCTCGCGCTCGTCGACGATCGCGCCGCGCAGCGAGGCCAGTTCCCGGATGTCGGCCAGAAGGATGGCCGTTTCCGCCCGCAGTTCCGGCACGACCGCGCCGAGCACGATGGCGCTGCGAACCGAGGCGAGCGCGTCTTCCGGCCGCACGAGGATCGCCGGCGGCGGGTTGAGGCCCATCCGCTGCAGCGCGCCGAGCACCTCGGCCAGAACCCCGCGCCTTGCCTGCAGGGAGCGGCGGATGAACTCCTCCTGCTCCGCCAGCCCCTCCAGGCGGGTCTCGATCGAGGCCACGTCGTCGGCCAGCTTGCGCTCGGTCTTGGCGGCCTGGATCAAGGCCGCCGTCAGCGCCGCGTTGTCCTTGCGGACGGCGGCGATTTCGATCGAGAGTTCGGCCAGACGCTGTTCCGACAGCGTCATGGCTTCGGCGATGCGCCGGAACTCGGACTCGGTTTCCGCCCGTCGCGCTTCCAGCACGCTCGGATCATCGACGGCGAGGGCGGCCGGGATCCCGGCCGACAGGACCAGCGGCGCGGCGAGCATGATCGCGGCGCAGGCGCGCATCAGCGCGCCTTTCGCATTTCCCCTGCCGATCCTGGACTGGTGTCCGTTCATCTCTACACACTAGGAAGCGCCGGGTTAAGGAAGCATCAACCATACCACGATGGATGCAAGCCCCTCGCCAATTCCTGGAGCTACGTGACGCTGCTTTTTGTCGAAATGATGCGAGCGGCCGACGTCTCGCTCGTCTCGTCCCGCATCCAGCCCGACGATCTGGTCAGGAACGGTGATAGGGATGCCCCGCCGCGATGGAGGCGACACGGTAGAGCTGCTCGGCCAGCATCACGCGGGCCAGCTGGTGCGGCCATGTGAGGGCGCCGAAGGAGAGAAGCAGCGCGGCCTTGTCGGCCAGTTCGGGCGCGTGCCCGTCCGCCCCGCCGATCGCGATCACCAGATCGCGCTGTCCCTTGTCGCGCCACTTTCCCAGCCACGCGGCGAAGTCTTCGGACCCGATGTTCTTGCCGCGTTCGTCCAGAAGGACGAGCGCCGCGCCGTCGGCGAGCATCCTGTCGAGCTTCGCCGCCTCGTCGCGCTTGCGCTCCGGCGCCGAGGCCGCGCGGGATTCGGGCGTCTCGACGACCCCCGCCCATTCGAAGCCGACGGCGGGGCCGGCCTTCGCGAAGCGGTCGAAATAACGGTCGGCAAGCTCCCTCTCGGGGCCGGCCTTCATCCGGCCCACGGCATGAACGACGATCCGCATACCGACCTCTCGGAAACGGTTCAGTGAACCGTTTCGTCCTCCATCTCCGGAGTCTGCCACATCTTTTCGAGATTGTAGAACTCGCGGACCTCGGGTCGGAAGACGTGGACGATGATGTCGCCGGCATCGATCAGCACCCAGTCGGCGCTGGCGAGACCTTCGACCCGGGCATTGCCATGCCCCGCATCCTTGAGCGCCTTGATCAGGTGATCCGCAACGGCCGAGACATGACGGTTGGAGCGGCCGGAGGCCACGATCATGTAGTCGGCGAGGCTGGATTTGCGCTGGATGTCGATCGTCACGATGCTTTCGGCCTTCGAATCTTCCAGAGAGTCGAGGACGGTCTTGAGGGCAGGAGAAGCGCTTCCATGGCTCATCCTAGCCTGCGAAGGCGTGATTTCAGCCTCCTTCACCAATGCTGTTCTCAGTGTCTTTCCTTTCCAGCAAGAACAACGTGCTCACCGGTCGAGCGACCGGCGATGCCTGAAGATAGGCAGAGTCCCCTGACAGTTTCAAGACGAGGCCCGACGATCGCCCGGATCAGGCTCGCGAGGCCGGGGAAAGCGCCTCCTCGGCCGGCGCGAAGGCGAGATCGGCGGCCGGCGGCGCCTGCGCCGACAAGGGCGCGAAGTCGCCGCTGGCTTCGGCCGGAACCGCATCCGTCTGCGTCAGCCGCCAGGCCACGAAGCCGCAGAACCCGAGCGCGATCAGGATCGCGATGCCGATGAAGGCGCCGGTGCCGACGAAGGCGGTCAGGATCGTCGCGAGGCCTGGGATCAGGAAGCCCGACAGCGACCAGGCAAACAGCATGGTGCTCGACAGGACGACGAGGTCGCCCTTCTCGGCGCGGTCGTTGGCGTGGGCGCTCGAGATCGAATAGATCGATTCCGTCGCGCCGCTCCACACCATGTAGACGAGAACCATCCAGCCGAAGGCCCAGCTGTCCGCGCCGATGGCGAGCAGCCCGGCCAAGGAGACGATCAGCGATGCGGCGACGAGCACGTATCGACGGTCCGTCCGGTCGGAGAGCCAGCCGAAGGGCAACTGCACGATCAGCGTGCCGAGCGGCATGGCGAGCAGAAGCAACGCGATGGCGTCCTTGTCGAAGCCGATCGCGGTGGCGTGGATGGGCGCGAACCCCGCCACCATCATCGAGAGGCCGCCCACCGCCAGCATGCCGGCGAGGCCGACGGGCGAGATCGCCCAGGCCCGGCGCAGGGCGATCGAGGCGATCGGCGGCGCGGGCGGCGTGCGCAGGCGCGTCAGGCCGACCGGCACGATCGACAGCGCGGCGAAGGTGATCGCCAGCAGCGGCGCCGTGTTCTGCATCGGGTCGATGAAGGCCAGCAGGTAGGAGCCGAGGCCGAGGCCGACGATGTAGCTCATGTAGAAGGTGGCCGTGACGCGGCCGCGGATGGAATTGCCGACGACGTCGTTCAACCAGCTCTGCGCGACGATGAACAGCCCGCAGATGGCGAAGCCGTAGAGCGCGCGCGCCGCGATCCACAGCCAGGGGTCGAGCTTCAGGCTGACCACCACGTTGGACAGGATGATCAGCGCCGAAAAGGTCATGAACACCCGGGCATGGCCGACGCGGGTGACCATGCGGCCGGTGAGGAAGCAGCCCGCCATGCCGCCGGCCGACAGGCCGGTGAGGATGAGCCCGGCCCAGGTGGGCGGAAAGCCCTCCGCGCCGAGCCGCACGGGAATGAAGGCGAACATCAGGCCGTTGCCGACCGCCACCAGCGCCGACGACAGGATGACGCTGGTGATCGCGATGAACGGCGCCGAAATGACCGCCGTTGCGTCGGCGCCGTCGGGTTCGCTGGTCTTTGGAAGGGTGCTCATGATCGGGACATTGATCCATTCGCGACGTCGCGAAAGCGACAAAAGCGGCAAAAACTGTCCGGATGAGGACGATGCTTCGGTGGCTTCGCAAAACGCCCGTCCAGGCGCGCGACGACGGCCGCGCCGGCCTTTGCGTGAAGCCGTCAGTCGCCGTCGCGGAGCAACCTCAGCGCCGTGGAGGAGAGGGACGAACGCGGCCCGTGGATGAAGGTCCAGGCCGGCGCGCGCATCCGCGAAAGGCGCGGCGCGCCGTCCTCGTCGACGCGTGCCCGCGCATAGGTTTTCGCCATGACCGAGGACAGGAAGGCGAGCGTCGAGCCCGGCCGGTCGATGACCGCGATCGGGAAGGTCGCGGCGATCTCGCGCCAGCGCTGCCAGCGATGGAAGGTGGCCAGGGAATCGGCGCCCATGATCCAGACGAAGTCGACGCCGGGGTTGCGGCGCTTGACCAGGTCGAGCGTGTCGGCCGTGTAACGGATGCGATGCGCGGCCTCGAAGGCGGTGACCTTGACGCGGGGATCGTGGATCAGCCTCTCGGAGCGCTCGATCCGCTCGCCGAGCGGCGCAAGCCCGGCCTGGCTCTTCAGCGGATTTCCCGGCGTGACGATCCACCAGAGCTGGTCGAGCCGCAATCGGCGCAGCGCGATCTCGGCCACCAGCGCATGGCCGTCATGGGGCGGATTGAACGAGCCGCCGAACAGGCCGACGGCCATGCCCTTCTCGACATGCGGCATGCGCAGGCAGCGCGCGGGGATGTCGGGATCAGGCAAGGCCGGAGGCTTCGTTCACGGCCGCACCTGCCCCGCCCCGCGCACCCGGTACTTGAACGACGTCAGCTGCTCGACGCCCACCGGGCCGCGCGCATGCATGCGGCCGGTGGCGATGCCGATTTCGGCGCCCATCCCGAACTCGCCGCCATCGGCGAACTGGGTCGAGGCGTTGTGCAGCAGGATCGCGGAGTCGATCTCGGTGAAGAAGCGCTCCACCGCCGACGCATCGTCGGCCACGATCGCCTCGGTGTGATGCGACGACCAGCGTTCGATATGGTCGATCGCGCCCGAGACGCCGTCCACCAGCTTCACCGAGATGATCGCGTCGAGATACTCCGTCGACCAGTCGGCATCGGTCGCCGGCTTCGCCTGCGGATAGCGGCCAAGCACCTCGGCGTCGGCGCGGATCTCGCAGCCGGCCGCCGCCAGCGCCTCGAGGATCGGGACCAGATGCGTGTCGGCGCAGGCGCGGTCCACCAGAAGGGTCTCGGCCGCGCCGCAGATTCCGGTGCGGCGCATCTTGGCGTTGACCGCGATGCTCACCGCCATGTCGAGATCGGCGGAGCGATCGACATAGAGATGGCAGATGCCCTCCAGATGCGCGAAGACCGGCACACGCGCCTCGGTCTGGACGCGCTCGACCAGACTGCGCCCGCCGCGCGGGATGATGACGTCGAGATTGCCGGACAGGCCTTTCAGCATTTCGCCGACGGCCGCGCGATCGGTCACCGGCACCAGCTGGATCGCGTCGGCGGGCAGGCCGGCAGCTTCCAGCCCCTCGACCATGCAGGCGTGGATCGCCCGCGACGAGTTCGTCGAATCCGAGCCGCCGCGCAGGATCACGGCATTGCCGGCCTTGATGCAGAGCGCGCCGGCATCGGCCGTCACGTTCGGCCGGCTTTCGAAGATCACGCCGATGATGCCGAGCGGCGTGCGCACGCGCTCGATATGCAGGCCGTTCGGCCGGTCCCACTCGGCGATCGTCTCGCCGATCGGATCCTTCAGCGCGGCGATCGAGCGAATGCCCTCGGCAATGGCCTCGATGCGGGCCGGCGTCAGCTTCAGCCGGTCGAGGAAGGAGGCGGCCAGCCCGTTTTCCGCGCCGGCCGCCATGTCGATGGCGTTGGCATCGAGGATCGCCTGCGTCTGGCGCAGCATGGCCTCGGCCATCGCCGCCAGCGCGGCGTTCTTGGTCGATGTGCCGGCCAGCGCCAGTGGCCGCGCCGCCGCCCGGGCCTTGCGGCCGATGGCGGCCATCAGGTCGTCGATCTCGGTGCGGGTCTCGGGCTTGGTCAGCATCGTGCTAGTCCTGGGTTTCCATGCGTTTCTCGGCCGTTCCGGTCACCACCATGTCGTCGCGGTGAACCATCGCCGCCCGCGCCTCGTGGCCGAGCACGTCGGCGATCTCGCCGCTGCGCAGGCCGGCGATCCTGACGGCATCGGCAGCGTCATAGGCGACGAGGCCGCGCGCAACCTCGCGCCCCTCGGGCGACAGCACCGCCACGGTGTCGCCGCGGGCGAAGCTTCCCTCCACGCGGCGCACGCCGGCCGGCAGCAGCGACTTGCCCTGCATCAGCGCGCCGACCGCGCCCGCATCGACCGTCAGCCGCCCCGCCGGTTCCAGATTGCCCGCGATCCAGGTCTTGTAGCCGCGCACGGGATTGTCGCTCGGCTTGAAATAGGTCGCGCGCTCGCCCCGGTCGATGGCCGACAGCGGGTTGAGGCGGGTTCCCGACGTGATGATCATCGCCGTTCCGGCCGTCGTCGCGATCTTGCCGGCGTCGAGCTTGGTGCGCATGCCGCCGCGCGACAGTTCCGATGCGGCCGCGCCGGCCATGGCCTCGATCTGCGGCGTGATGCGGTCGACGAGCGGAATGAAGACGGCGTCCGGATCGAGCGCCGGCGGCGCGGTGTAGAGCCCGTCGATGTCCGACAGCAGCACCAGAAGGTCGGCGCCCATCATGGTGGCCACGCGCGCGGCCAGCCGGTCGTTGTCGCCATAGCGGATCTCGCTCGTCGCCACCGTGTCGTTCTCGTTGATGACCGGCACCGCCTTCATCTTCAACAGCGTCGACATGGTCGCGCGGGCATTCAGATAGCGGCGGCGCTCCTCGGTGTCGCCCAGCGTGACCAGCACCTGGCCGGACCTGAGCCCATGGCGGCCGAGTTCCTCCGACCAGGCGCCGGCGAGCGCGATCTGGCCGACGGCCGCCGCCGCCTGGCTCTCCTCGAGCTTCAGCGCGCGCCGGCCGAGCCCGAGGATGGTGCGGCCGAGCGCGATGGCGCCCGACGACACCACGCACATCTCCACGCCTGACCGCGACAGATCCGCGACGTCGGCGCAAAGCGACGACAGCCAGTCGCGCTTCAGCCCGGCCTCGCGATCGACGAGCAGCGCCGAACCGATCTTCACCACGATGCGTCGATGTGACGAAAGGGCGCGAGCCATGGTCCTAGTCCTGCCACCGGGGATCGTCCTCGACCGGCGCTTCTGCGGCGCGGGCCTCTTCCACCACGGCCATCAGCCGGCGCAACGCCTCCTCCACGCCCTCGCGCGTGGCCGAGGACAGCATCAGCGGCGCGATGCCGGCCGCGCGCTTCAGCGCCGCCGCCTTCTTCTTCCGCTCGGCCGCGTCGATCGTGTCGACCTGGCTCAGCGCCACGATCTCGGGCTTCTCGCCCAGCCCGTGGCCATAGGCGGCGAGTTCCTTGCGGATCGTCTTGTAGGCCTTGCCGGGATGCTCCTCGCGGGCCGACACGAGATGCAGGATGACGCGCGTGCGCTCGACATGGCCAAGGAAGCGGTCGCCGATGCCCGCGCCCTCGTGCGCGCCCTCGATCAGGCCCGGAATGTCGGCGATGACGAATTCGCGCGCGTCGACACGCGCAACGCCGAGGCCCGGGTGCAGCGTCGTGAAGGGGTAGTCGGCGATCTTGGGCTTGGCCGCCGTCACCGAGGCGAGAAAGGTCGACTTGCCGGCATTCGGCAGGCCGACGAGCCCGGCATCGGCGATCAGCTTCAGGCGCAGCCAGATCGTCATCTCCTGGCCTTCGAGACCGGGATTGGCGCGGCGCGGCGCCTGGTTGGTCGAGGTCTTGAAATGGGCGTTGCCGAAGCCGCCATTGCCGCCCTTGGCGATCAGGAAGCGCTGCCCGACCTCGGTCATGTCGGCGATCAGCGTCTCGTTGTCTTCCTCGTAGATCTGGGTGCCGGCCGGCACTTTCAGAACCACGTCGTTGCCCTTGCCGCCGGCGCGGTTGCGGCCCATTCCGTGCGTGCCGGTCTGCGCCTTGAAGTGCTGCTGGTAGCGATAGTCGATCAGCGTGTTGAGACCGTTGACCGCCTCGATCCAGACATCGCCGCCACGGCCGCCGTCGCCGCCGTCCGGTCCGCCGAACTCGATGAATTTTTCACGGCGGAACGACACCGAACCGGCGCCACCGTCGCCGGAGCGGATGTAGACCTTGGCCTGATCGAGGAACTTCATGACGAAAACTTTCGAACTTGCCGTCACACGCCGGTTGCGGGCGCGGGCGACGACTGCTTTAGAGCATGCCTTGCCAAGGCGCGAGGGGCGTTGGCGGCGGAATCCGCCGATCTGGAGGCAATAACCGATGAAATGCGTGACCTACAACATCCAGTACGGCATTGGCCTCGATGGCCGGTACGATCTCGGCCGCATCGTCGACGCGGTGCGCGGGGCCGACCTGATCGCCCTGCAGGAGGTTTCGCGCGGCAACCCGCAGAACGCCGGCCGCGACATGGTGGCCGAACTGGCCGAGCTGCTGCCGGAGTACTTTTCCGTCTTCGGCGCGCCCTTCGGCGTCGACATGGGTTCGGCCGTCGAGAACGGCAAGGCCGTCAGCCGGCATTTCCAGTTCGGCAACATGGTGCTGTCGAAGACGCCGATCCTGGCCTGGCGCAACCACCTGCTGCCGCGCATGCGCACCTATGACCGGCTCAACCTGCAGCGCGGCGCGCTCGAGGCCATGGTCATGGCGCCTTTCGGCCCGTTGCGGGTCTATTCCGTGCATCTCGACCACACCAGCCCGGCCGAGCGCATGGCGCAGATGCGCTTCCTGGTCGACAAGGCGCTCGCCTATCCGCGCGAGGGCGGGGCGCTGACCGGGACGTCGGAGATGCATTTTCCCGAGCCCCCGCACCCGGAGGGCTTCATCCTGATGGGCGACTTCAACCTCGAGCCCGGCAAGGACGAGTATCGGCAGGTCACCGGCATTCCCGACGTCGAGTTCGGTCTGGCGCGGCGCGCCGATCTGCTCGTCGACGCCGCCACACTCGCTCCCGGCGGCGCGGACGGGCGCATCACCTGGATCGATCCGCGCCACCCGGCCGACGCGACCCGGCAGCGCTGTCTCGACTATCATTTCGTCCATGCCTCGCTCGCTCCGCGGGTGAAGGCCTGCACCATCGACGCGGCGGCGGTCGGCTCCGACCACCGCCCCGTCTGGCTGGACCTGGAATAGCCGCGCGGTCATCCTCAGATCTGACCCCAGCTCCGCAGGCTGACCCAGGTGCGCCGGTCGAGCCGGTAGCGCTCCACCGGCACCTGGCCGGCCACCAGCGAATCCAGCATGCCCTGGCCGGCATACTGGAAGCCGCATTTGTGGATGACGCGGCGCGAGGCGGCGTTGGTCACCCGGCACGAGACGTGCAGCACGTCGATCCGCGTCACCCGGAAGGCGAGGTCGACGGCGGCGTGCGCCGCCTCCGTGGCATAGCCGCGGCCCCAGTAGGGCTGGCCGATCCAGTAGCCGAGCTCCAGCCCGTGCGCCCGGGGATCGAGCCCGATGCAGCCGATGAAGGCGCCATTGTCGGAATTGGTGATGGCGTAGACGCAGCCGCCCGCCTTGCGCTGCCTGGCATTGGCGATGAAGGCGCGGGCCTCGGCCTCGCCATAGGGATGCGGCATGCGGCCGAGCATCTCGGCCACGCGCCGGTCATTGGCGAGCTCGGCCAGCTCGGGCACGTCGTCGGCATGGGGCGGGCGCAGCAGCAGCCGCTCGGTGACGACGACCGGGCAGTCTATCCGCAGACTTTCGTCTTCGACGTCTTCCTTCTCGACAACCATGGGTCAGTCCTTCGCGCAAAGAAAAAGGGGAGATGGCGACCCATCTCCCCTGATCCTTTTCTGGACTGTCCAGACACCGGTTCCCGAGATGGGGCGCCGATGTTGGTGGTGCGGATATCGGCTACTCCGCGGCTTCCTGAATCGGGTTTACCGACACGAAGGTTCGTCCATTGGCTTTCTTCTGGAAGGCGACGGCGCCTGCCTCGAGTGCGAAAAGGGTGTGGTCCTTGCCGATGCCGACATTGGTGCCGGGATGCCACTTGGTGCCGCGTTGGCGAATGATGATGTTGCCGGCGAGGACGGCCTCGCCGCCGAACTTCTTCACGCCAAGGCGCTTGGATTCCGAATCGCGACCGTTGCGCGAGGAACCGCCAGCTTTCTTGTGTGCCATTTTTCTACTCCTTTGCGCCGCCTGGGCGCTTCGAATGATGTATGGGCGCAAACGCGCCCGGTTTCAACCGGGTGCGGCTTACTTCGCCAGTTCCTTGGCCTGCTCGCGCCAGTCCGAGATCTGGTCGGCGCTGAAGGGCATGTTGGCGTCGATCCTGGCCACGTCGTCGTCGGAGAGCGCGGCGATCTGGGCGAAGGTGGTGACGCCCTGCTCCTTGAGCTGGCGCGCGGCGACCGGGCCGATGCCCTTGATCTTGGTCAGGTCGTCGCCCTTGCCTTCCGGCGCGGCGAACAGCGGCGCCGGCTTGGCGGCGGCGGCCTTCGACGGAGCCGCGCCGCCGGTCAGGATCTCGGAGATCCGGACGGTGGTGAGCAGCTGGCGATGGCCGCGCTTGCGGCGCGAGTTCTGGCGGCGGCGCTTCTTGAAGGCGATGACGGTGGGCGCGCGGCCCTGTTCCACGACTTCGGCGGCGACCGATGCGCCGTCCACGAAGGGCGCGCCGATGGTGACGTCGTCGCCTTCGCCGAAGGCCAGCACATGGCCGATGGTGACGATCTCGCCGACGTCGCCGGCGATCCGCTCGATGGTGATGGTGTCTTCGGCGGCGACGCGATACTGCTTCCCGCCGGTCTTGATGACTGCGAACATGTTGAACCTTTCGTGTTCGGTCCGGCCTGAACGGGTTGCGCCCGGCCGTCTTTTTATCAGTCGTTGATGGGGCTCGAACGATTTGCGGCGTCCGAACGGGCGTCTGGTCCGGACGCCCGACCCGACCCGGAACGGGCGCCTGCCGCAGGGGACGGGCGCTCGCCTCGGGTGCCGCGGCCATGCGTGGCGTCCAAACGACGACCGGCGCGGAGAGACCCACGCCGGAAGTCAGGCCCCGTTAATGGAGAGGCGACGCAAAGTCAAGGATGCCGTGGCCGCGGCGTCGAAATAGGCCTTGTGTCCGCGCCCTGCCTTCGCTATCTGTGCGCCGCGCTTGATCGCGCCCACGGCCCCGCGGAGAGGTGGCAGAGTGGTCGAATGCACCGCACTCGAAATGCGGCATACTCGCAAGGGTATCGGGGGTTCGAATCCCCCCCTCTCCGCCAGTCCTCCAGGATGTACGACTCGGAGACATGGGTGACAGTTTGTACCTAAGACATGGGTGACAACCTCGTGCC
>NZ_RWKW01000062.1 GCF_003970795.1 Aquibium carbonis
CCCGGTCGCGTTCGGCCTGCGGCCCGGCGGCTTCGACGACCAGGGCCAGGCCTTGTCCCGCCTGCTGAAGGCCGCCGCCGAGCGCGACGCGCCCGTGGCGCTGCCGGCCGGCACCTTCGTCGTCTCCAACGTCGTCCTGCCGCGCCGGCTGGTGCTGTCGGGCGTGTCCGGCGCCACCCGCCTCGTCTATGGCGGCGGCGGCCATCTCCTCGCCTGCGACGGCGCCGAGCACATCGAACTCACCGGCCTGGTGCTCGACGGCGCCGACCGCCGGCTGGCCGAGGGCGTCCAGGCGACGCTCGACCTGCGCGGCGTGGCGCGGCTGGTGGTCGACGGCTGCACCTTCATCGGCTCGGGCAGGAGCGCGGTCTCGCTCGCGGGCTGCGGCGGCCGCGTCACGCGCTCGACGATCTCCGGCGCAGCGAATGTCGGCCTCTACAGCGTCGACGCCACCGGGCTCGAGATCGCCGGCAACACAGTCACCGATTGCGGCAATGGCGGCATCCTGGTGCATCGCCGGACGCCCGGCGAGGACGGCACCATGGTCACCGGCAACCGCGTCCAGCGCATTTCGGCCCGCAATGGCGGCACCGGCCAGGTCGGCAACGGCATCAACGTCTTCCGCGCCGGCAGCGTCATGGTCTCGGGCAACCACGTGTCCGACTGCGCCTTTTCGGCCATCCGGTCGAATGGCGGCAGCAACCTCCAGGTCACGTCCAACACTTGCCTGCGCTCGGGCGAGACGGCGATCTATTCGGAATTCGCCTTCGAGGGCGCGGTGATCTCGAACAACATCGTCGATGGCGCGGCCAAGGGCATCTCCATCGTCAACTTCAACGAGGGCGGCCGGCTCGGCGTGTGCTCGGGCAATCTGGTGCGCAACCTGTCCGCAAAAGGCCCCTACGAATCGTCCGGCGCGGGCTTCGGCATCGGCATCACGGTGGAGGCCGACACCGCCGTCACCGGCAACGTCATCGAGGGCGCGCCCAGCTTTGGCATGCAGCTCGGATGGGGTTCCTTCCTGCGCAACGTCACCGCCACCGGCAACGTCATCCGCAAGGCCGGCACCGGCATCGCGGTCAGCGTCGTGGAGGGCGCGGGTGCGGCGATCATCTCCGACAACGTGATTTCGGAGACGAAGAACAGCGCCATCGTCGGCCATCGCTGGGGCAAGGCCGCGACCGGCGATCTCGCCCGGACCGGCCCTGCCGGCTTCCCGCACCTGACCGTCGAGCGCAACCACGTCGGCTGACGCAGCCTCGCAATCCGCTCAGGTCGCGACGGCCGCCAGCGCCCCGGTCGGCCTCACCTGTCCCACGGCGGCGCCGTTGCGGTTCTTCACCGCCGGGCGCGCCAGGTCGCGCAGCCGGGCCGACAGCGCATGGTCGCCGGAAAACAGGCCCGCCAGCACCTCGGCCACGATCGTTTCGGAGGCGCGCGTGCCGCCATCGTCGCATTTCACCGCCACGCCGAGCCCCAGCGACGGCAGCGCCGCGACATAGACGGCCTCGGCGCCGGTCTTGGCGAAGATGCGCCCCTCGCCGGCCTCCATCAGCGCGACATCCATCGTGCCGGTGCCCGACATGTGGAAAGGCTGCGCCATGCAGGCCGACAACAGCCGCCGCGCCGCCTTCATGCGTTCGACGCCCAGGCCGATGCCGCTGCCCATTCGTGCGAAGCCGAGCGCCAGCGCCCGCAGCGGGATGGCGTAGGTCGGGATGGCGCAGCCGTCGACGCCGACATTGCCCTCGTCGTGGATCGCGCCGGTCACCTCTTCCATCGCCCCGCGCAGCATCGCCTGGTAGCGGTGGCTGTAGTCGACATAGCCGCGATGGGCGAGGCCGAGGTGGTTGCAGGTGCACAGGAAGCCGGCATGCTTGCCCGAGCAGTTGTTGTGAAGCTGCGACGGCGCGCCGCCCGAGCGGGCCAGTTCCAGCATCGCCTCCTGGTTGCCCGGCCAGTGCGTGCCGCATTCGAGCGCGCTCTCGTCCAGCCCGGCGCGGGCCAGCATGTCGGCCGCGCCCGCGACATGCGCCGGCTCGCCCGAATGCGAGGCGCAGGCGAGCGCCAGTTCCGCGTCGCCGAGGCCGAAGGCGTCCGCCGCGCCGCTCTCCACCAGCGGCAGCGCCTGGATCGCCTTGATGCAGGAGCGCGGGAACACCGGCCGGTCGGCGTCGCCGATCTCGAACAGCGTCCCGCCTTCGGCATCGACCACGATGACCGATCCGCGATGGCGGCTTTCGACGCGGTTGCCGCGCGTCACTTCGACGAGGACGGGGTTGGCCATGGCTTCACCAAGATTTCACTGTCTCTATCCTGCGACCGCACCTATTCCCTTCGATCATGAGACGCAAAGGCTTTCCGATCCTGCGACCGCTGAAGCTCCTGACCATCCTGGTCGCGATCCTGTTCGTCGCGCCCGCCGTCGCCACCGCCGGCTGGTGGTCCTTCGTCGACCGTCCGGGCACGTGGCGCTCGGCCGACTGGTCGTCGAGCGGCATGCTGCCGGCGGCGCCCGTCACCGACGAGGCCGCCGTCTACGTGTTCGCGGCCCGCACCGGCGGGCTCAAGGGGGCGTTCTCGGTGCACAGCTGGATCGTGCTCAAGCGTCCGGGCTCGGCCCGCTACGAGCGCTACGACAAGGTGGGCTGGGGCTCGCCCATCCGCCGCGACGGCTGGGCCGCCGACGGGCGCTGGTATTCCAATCCGCCCGAGATCGTGGCCATGGCGCAAGGCGCGCGCGCCGTCGACCTGCTGCCGGCGATGGACGCCGCCATCGCGTCCTATCCCTGGTCGCACAGTGGCGACTACCGCATCTGGCCGGGGCCGAACTCCAACAGCTTCGTGGCCCATGTGCTGCG
This sequence comes from Aquibium carbonis, assembly GCF_003970795.1. Classification (GTDB taxonomy): domain Bacteria; phylum Pseudomonadota; class Alphaproteobacteria; order Rhizobiales; family Rhizobiaceae; genus Aquibium; species Aquibium carbonis. The sequence goes on from NZ_RWKW01000062.1 coordinate 2,862, forward strand.
GCAGGTGCCGGCGCTCGGCGCGACGCTGCCGCCCAACGCCGCCGGGCGCGACTATGCGCCGGGCGTGGCCTCCTTCGACCTCGCGCCGGACGGCCGCGACCTGCACGTCACCCTCAACGGCCTCGCAGGCTTCGCGCTCGGCGCCCGCAGCGGTCTCGAGCTGCATTTCCTGGGGCTGGTCGCCGGCGTGGACATCGCGCGTCCGGCGGTGAAGATCCCGGCCTTCGGGCGCGTGCCGCTCTGGCCGGGATCGTAGGGCGCTACTCGGCGAAGGCTTCCGCCAGCACGCCGCGCAGCGATTCCTCGCCGTCTTCGCCATACAGCACGTCGTCGATCGTGTAGGCGCCGTCGGCGCCCTTCACGAGCACCAGGCGGTCGATCCAGTCGCCGTCCGGCTGGTCGGGGAAGCGGTACTGCACCTGCGCGATCAGCCTGTCGCCGTCGGCCGTGGTGGCGCCGGCCTCGCAGACCGGCGCGGCGTCCGGGAAACTCTGCCAGGGAATGCCGTCGCCGAGCGGCGGCTTCTCGTCCGGCGCGGTGGCCTGCAGCCGCTCGTTCTCGGCCACGGCCTTCATGATCGCCTCGGTGAGGCCGGGGCTCGACAGATAGAGCCGGCCCATGCCGTCCTCGGCACTCGACAGCACGCAGAAGGCCTGCACGTAGGGGGTTCCGATATCGTCCTGGGCGGCGGCGGCGCCGGTCAGCGCAAGGCCGGCGGCGAGGGTCAGGCAAACACTGCGTATCACGTCATCATACTCCGGAATTCTGGTCATGGCCGGCGCTGCCGGCACGGGGAATCACTGGCCCGCGGCAGCCGCGCCGGCCGCGGCGATATCACTTCACGCGTTCGAGAATCGACACGTAGTTGGCCACCGCCGCGCCGCCCATGTTGAAGATGCCGCCGATGCGGGCGTTCTTCACCTGGATGCCGCCGGCCTCGCCGGTCAGTTGCGCGGCCGTCAGCGCGTGCATCGACACGCCGGTCGCGCCGATCGGATGGCCCTTGGCCTTCAGCCCGCCCGACGGGTTGACCGGCAGCCTGCCGTCCTTGTCGGTGATGCCCTCGGCCACCACGCGGGCGCCCTGCCCGGGCCTGGCCAGTCCCATCGCCTCGTATTCGATCAGTTCGGCGATGGTGAAGCAGTCATGCGTCTCCACGAAGGACAGGTCGTCCAACGTCAGCCGCGCCTTCTCCAGCGCACGGCCCCAGGCGGTGGAGCAGCCCTCGAACAGCAGGATGTCGCGCTTCGACATCGGCAGGAAATCCTGCACGTGCTCGTTGGCGCGGAAAGCCACCGCGCGGCGCATCGACAGTGCCGTCGACATGTCGGCCAGCACGATCGCGGCCGCCCCGTCGGAGACGAGCGAGCAGTCGGTGCGCTTCAGCGGGCCGGCGACATAGGGGTTCTTCTCGCTCTCGGCCCGGCAGAACTCGTAGCCGAAATCCTTGCGCATCTGCGCATAGGGATTGTCGACGCCGTTCTTGTGGTTCTTGGCCGCGATGCGGGCGAGCGCGTCGGACTGGTCGCCGTGGCGCTGGAAATAGGCCGCCGCGATCTTGCCGAAGACGCCGGCGAAACCGGCCGGCGTGTCGCCGTCCTCGGGCAGGTAGGACGCCTTGAGCAGGTTCTTGCCGATCTCGGCGCCCGGCGTCTTCGTCATCTGCTCGGCACCGACGACGAGCACGATGCGGGCGGCGTTGGCCTCGATCGCGCGGATGCCCTGGCGCACCGCGGCCGAGCCGGTGGCGCAGGCGTTCTCCACCCGGGTCGCGGGCTTGAAACGCAGCCGGTCGTCGGCCTGCAGCACCAGGCTTGCGGTGAACTCCTGCGGCGAGAAGCCGGCGTTGAAATGCCCGAGCACGATCTCGTCGACATCGTCGGGGCCGATGCCGGCATGCTCCATCGCCTCGGTCGCCACCTTGACGATCATGCTCTCGAGCGTCTCGTCCTCGAGCTTGCCGAAGCGCGAATGCGCCCAGCCGACGATGGCAGCGGTCATGGATGTCTCTCCCTGCGGAACCTGTTTTTCGCACGATACAGGAAAGGCGACGGGCCGCACAAGGAGTTGTTCAAGGTTGAACCGATTGAAGCCCCGCACAAGGGGTGGCGCGCCCATGCACAACCGGGGCCGACGCGCGATCGACGTCGCGCATCACCCGCGCAGATCGTCCTTCTCGGTCACGAGGCGGGCACCGCGTTCGTAGGTCAGGTAGCGCCAGAACCACTGGATGGACACTTGGACCCGGTTCTGGAAGCCGACCAGCAGGTAGACGTGGACCACCACCCAGGCGAACCAGGCGAACCAGCCGCGGACCTTGAAGCGTCCCTGCTCGAACACGGCGGCATTGCGGCCGACGATGGCCGTGTTGCCGCGGCCGCGATAGCGGAAGGGCCGGAGCGGGCTGCCGTCGCGGATGTGGCGCACGAGGCTCTCGCCCAGATGGCGGCCCTGCTGCTTGGCCACCTGCGCCAGGCCCGGAACAGGCTGGCCGTCCGGTCCCGGACAGTGGGCTAGGTCGCCGAGCGCGTAGACGCCGGGCATCCCCGGCACCGCCAGCGTGTCGTCCACCAGCACGCGGCCGCCCTTGTCCGTCTCGGCGCCGAGCATGGCGGCAAGCGGCGAGGCCGCCACGCCCGCCGCCCACAGCGTGTGCCCGACGGCCTGGTCGCGGCCGGCGATGCGGATCGTGCCGGCGCGCACGTCCTCCACCGCCGTGTCCGTCAGCACCTCCACGCCGAGCCTGCGCAGACGCTGCTCGGCATAGCGGGACGCCTCGTTGGAAAAGCCGGCGAGCAGGCGCGGGCCGGCCTCGATCAGCAGGATGCGCGCGTTCTCCGGCGCGATGTTGCGAAAATCGTCGGCCAGCGTGTGGCGGCAGAGTTCGGCCAGCGACCCGGCCAGTTCCACGCCCGTCGGTCCGCCGCCGACGACGGCGGTGGTCATCAACCGCTTCTGCTCGGCGGGATCGGTCGTGCGCTCCGCCTCCTCGAAGGCGAGCAGCGCGCGGGAGCGGATGTGGTGCGCGTCGGCGAGCGTCTTCAGCCCCGCAGCATGGGCGGCCCACTCGTCATGGCCGAAATAGCTGTCAACCGCGCCGGCCGCCAGCACCAGCACCTCGTAGGCAAGCTCGCCGCCGTCGCCGAGCGAGATCCGGCGCGCCGACGCGTCGATGCCGGTGACCTCGCCGAGCAGGATCGTCACGCTCTCGTGGCCGCGCAGCACCTTGCGGATCGGCTCGGCGATGTCGGTCGCCGAAAGCCCCGCCGTCGCTACCTGGTAGAGCAGCGGCTGGAACAGATGATGGTTCTCGCGGTCGACGACGGTCACCTCGAGGCCGGCACGCCCCAGTTTTTTCGCCACCTCCAGCCCGGCAAAGCCGGCGCCGACGATGACGATCCGGGGCGCCGCGCTCGGGCCCGGCCCGCTGGTCTTCTGCTGCATGTCCATTCCGTGAATCGCCTCCTGCTCGCCCCTCTCGCAACGGGCGTTCGATCCGGAATGTTCCGACCGCGCCTCTCGGGCGCAGCGGCCGATCACGCTTCGTGACACTCGTTTTCATAAATGTGCCGGGGCCGGGGAACGCTTCGCCCGCCTCCCGGTTTTGCGGTTGTCTGCTTCCGGGCAGGCACAACCAACGAGAAGAAAGGATACCAAGCCATGAAGACCAGATTGTTGACGGCCACCGCCGCCGCACTGATTCTGTGTGCTCCCGCGTTCGCCCAGACGGCCACCACGACCGACGCCGCGAACTCCAGTGCCAGCATGTCTTCGGCGATGCCGCAGGGATGGAACGACGAGATCGGCAACGCCTTCTTCAGCGATTCGGAACTCGGCACGCTGAGGTCCGATGACGAGATCAGCGCCAACTGGAACGACCTGTCGAGCGAACAGCAGGCCCAGGTCACCACCTATTGCGCGACCATCGACACCGCTTCGGCCACCGGCCTCGGCGGCGCGACCACGCCCTCGGGCGATGCCGCTTCCAGCACGATCCCGGGCGACACCACAGCCGGCGTGACCGCGGGCGGCACGGCTTCCCCCAGCATCGAGGGTCAGCCCACCACCGGCCTGACGGGTGACACGACGGCCGGTGCGACCACCGGCACCATGGGCACCGACGCCAACGGCGGCGTGTCCACCGACACCACGGCCAGCACCACGCCGGACGGCGCCACGGGCGCGACCGGCGGCATGGATGCCGGCGCCAACGTCAACGTCGCCTCGATGCAGCGGCTGTGTGACGTGGTCGGCGCTCTCGACTGATCGCAGACAACCGCACCATGCGCGAAAGGGTCGCCTCGGCGGCCCTTTCGTCGTTTTGGCGGTCGCCTCATCCGACCGGGCGCCCGTCCTCTGCCGCTGCGCTCTGCGGTGCCCCCCGCCCGCCCGCCCCGCGCTGCCGACAGTCGCGCGCCACGCCCTTGGCCGCCACGCCCTTGGCCATGCCCGCGCACTCCTCCCTCCCACCCACGCCCCTCGGACCGGTTTTTTCTTGATTGATGCGTCAATCAAAATTAGTCTCCGCGCCAATCGGAGACCGCAATGCCCAAAATCGGAATGGAGCCCAAGCGCCGCAGGGCGCTGATCGATGCCACCATCGCCGCGATCGGCGAGCGCGGCTCCATCGACGTCACCATGTCGGAGATCGCCGGTCTCGCGGGTGTCTCGTCGGCGCTCGCGCATCATTACTTTGGCGCCAAGACCGACCTGTTGCAGGCCACCATGCGCCATCTTCTGTCGGAGCTCGGCGCGGATTGCCGCGCCGCCCTGGCGGGCGTGACCACCCCGCGCCAGCGGGTGTCGGCGGTCATCGCCGTCAACTTCTCCGAAAAGCAGTTCCGGCCCGACATCATCGCCGCCTGGCTCGCCTTCTACGTCGAGGCGCAGCGTTCGGCGGCCACTCGCCGCCTGCTCAGGGTCTATGCGCGGCGGCTTCACTCCAACCTGATGAGCGGGCTGACGGCCCTTCTCGACCGGCCTGCCGCCGCGCGCGCCGCCGAGGGCATCGCGGCCATGATCGACGGGCTCTACATCCGCCATGCGCTGAAGGACCAGCCGCCGGACGCCGCCGCCGCGATCGCGCTCGTGGAAGACTATCTCGAAACCAGACTGCAAGACGCCGGAGCCCCACGATGACGTCCAGGCCCAACATTCTCGTCATCATGGTGGACCAGCTGAACGGGACGCTGTTTCCCGACGGCCCAGCCCCCTTCCTGCACGCGCCGCATCTCAAGGCGCTGGCGGCGCGTTCGGCCCGCTTCGTCAACAACTACACCGCCTCGCCGCTCTGCGCGCCCGGGCGCGCCGCCTTCATGAGCGGGCAGCTGCCGTCGCGCACGCGGGTCTACGACAATGCGGCCGAGTTCCCCTCGTCCATCCCCACCTTCGCGCATCACCTGCGGGCGGCGGGCTATGGCACCTGCCTGTCGGGCAAGATGCATTTCGTCGGCCCCGACCAGCTGCACGGCTTCGAGGAGCGGCTGACGACCGACATCTACCCGGCCGATTTCGGCTGGACGCCGGACTACCGCAAGCCCGGCGAACGCATCGACTGGTGGTATCACAATCTCGGCTCGGTCACCGGCGCGGGCGTCGCCGAGATCTCCAACCAGATGGAGTACGACGACGAGGTCTGTTTCCTCGGCTGCCAGCGTCTCTACGAATACGCCAGGCACTCGACCGACGAGGACCGCCGCCCCTGGTGCCTCACCGTCTCCTTCACCCATCCCCACGACCCCTATGTGGCGCGGCGAAAATACTGGGACCTCTATGCGGATTGCCCGGCGCTGGAGCCGGAGGTCGGCTTCATCCCCTACGAGGAGCAGGATCCGCACTCGCAACGCCTCTACGTGGCGAGCGACTACCCGTCCTACGACATCACGCCGGAGATGGTGCGGCGGTCGCGGCAGGGCTACTTCGCCAACATCTCCTATCTCGACGACAAGGTCGGCGAACTGATCGACGTGCTCGCCCGCACCCGCATGCTCGACGACACGCTGATCCTGTTTTGCTCCGACCATGGCGACATGCTCGGCGAGCGCGGCCTGTGGTTCAAGATGTGCTTCTTCGAAGGCTCGTCGCGCGTGCCCCTGATGATCGCCGGCAAGGGCATCGCCGCCGGGCGCTTCGACGCGCCGGTCTCCAATCTCGACGTGCTGCCGACGCTCTGCGACCTCGCCGGCATCGACATGGCCGCCATCATGCCGTGGACCGACGGCATCTCGCTCGTGCCGCTTCTGTCGGGCGCCGAACGCACCGTCCCCGTCCTGATGGAATACGCCGCCGAGGGTTCGCAGGCCCCGCTGGTGGCGATCCGGGACGGGCGGTTCAAGTTCGTCCATTGCGAGATCGACCCGCCGCTTCTGTTCGATCTCGCGGCCGACCCGCTGGAACGGACCAACCTCGCCGCCGACGCGGCGCAGGCCGACACGGTGGCGCGCTACATGGGCATGGTACGCCAGCGCTGGGACATGGCCCGCTTCGACGCCGAGGTGCGCGAGAGCCAGGCGCGCCGCTGGGTGGTCTACCCCGCGCTGCGCAACGGCGCCTACTACCCCTGGGACTTCCAGCCGCTGCAAAAGGCCTCCGAGCGCTACATGCGCAATCACATGGACTTGAACGTTCTGGAGGAATCCAAGCGCTTCCCGAGGGGAGAATGACATGATCCCGTCCCTCGACCATCTGCAGCGCGCCTATGCCGTCACCCGCGAGGCCACCCAGGTCACGCCGCTGCTCGAATCCGCCGCACTGGCGAAATTGACCGGCGCGGCGCGGGTCTTCGTCAAGCCGGAGTCGCTGCAATGGGCCGGCTCGTTCAAGGCGCGCGGCGCCTACTGGCGGCTGAAGCAGCTGTCGCCGGAAGCAGCCGCGCGCGGCGTGGTCGCCTATTCGTCGGGGAATTTCGCGCAGGGGCTCGCGGCCGCCGGCGAGGCGCTCGGCATTCCCGTCACCATCGTCATGCCGGTCGACGCGCCGGCCGCCAAGCGCGAGGCCACCGCCGGATACGGCGCGCGCGTCGTGCTGACCGAGCATGGTGACCGCGCCCGCGAAGAGGTCGCGTCGGAAAAGGCCCGCGCGATCGCCGCGGACGAGGGCCTGACGCTCCTGCATCCCTTCGACGATCCCGAGATCGTCGCGGGCCAGGCGGCGGCGGGGCTCGAGGCGCTGGAACAGCTCGCGGCCAAGGGTGCGGCGGCCGACATCGTGTTCTGCTCGGTCGGCGGCGGCGGGCTGATCGGCGGCGTTGCGCTCGCCTTCCACTATCTCTCGCCCGCAACCCGCATCCTCGCGGTGGAGCCGGAAGGCTTCGACGGCATGGGGCGCTCGCTCGCCCACGGCTCGATCGAGGCGACCGCCATCGGGCCGAGCACGATCTGCGACGGGCTGATGGCGCGCCGGCCGGGCGACGCGCCGTTCGAAGCCGTGCGCGCGGCCGGCGTCGACGGCATCGCGGTCTCCGATGCCCAGGTGCGCAAGGCCATGCGGATCGCCTTCGAACGCCTCAAGCTGGTTCTCGAACCCTCCGGCGCCGCCTCGCTGGCGGCTCTGCTGTCGGGACAAGCCGACGTTGCCGGCAAGACGGTGCTCGTCATCGCCACCGGCGGCAACATCGCGCTTGCCGACTTCCTGAAGCACGTCGCCGATGCGTGACGCCCGTTCCCGCCTGGGTGCAGACCATGCCTGAAGCCGATTTCGTCATCGTGGGCGCCGGCTCCGCCGGCTGCGCGCTGGCCTACCGCCTGTCGGAGGACGGGAAGAACTCCGTCATCGTCATCGAGTATGGCGGCACCGACATCGGGCCGTTCATCCAGATGCCGTCGGCGCTGTCCTTTCCCATGAACATGAGCCTTTACGACTGGGGCCTGTCGACCGAGCCCGAGCCGCATCTCGGCGGGCGGGTGCTTGCCACGCCGCGCGGCAAGGTGATCGGCGGCTCCTCGTCGATCAACGGCATGGTCTATGTGCGCGGCCACGCCCGTGACTTCGACCACTGGGCCGAGGAAGGCGCGGCGGGCTGGGCCTATGCGAACGTGCTGCCCTACTTCAAGCGCATGGAGCACGCCCATGGCGGCGAGGAGGGCTGGCGCGGCACCGACGGGCCGCTGCACGTCAGGCGCGGCACGCGACGAAACCCGCTCTACCAGACCTTCATCGAGGCCGGACGCGAAGCCGGCTTCGAGGTCACGGACGACTACAACGGCGCCAGGCAGGAAGGCTTCGGCCCGATGGAGCAGACCATCCATCAGGGGCGCCGCTGGTCGGCCGCCAATGCCTATCTGCGCCCCGCGCTGAAGCGGCCGAACGTGCGGCTGGTCAACGGGCTCGCCCGGCGGGTGGTGATCGAGAACGGCCGCGCCGTCGGCGTCGAGATCGGCGCGCGCGGGCCGGATCAGGTCGTGCGGGCGCGGCGGGAGGTGATCCTGGCGGCCTCCTCCATCAACTCGCCGAAGCTCCTCATGCTGTCGGGCATCGGCCCGGCCGCGCATCTAAGGGACCGCGGCATCGAGGTGATCGCCGACCGGCCGGGCGTCGGCCGGAACCTGCAGGACCATCTGGAACTCTACATCCAGCAGGAGTCCCTCCAGCCGGTCACGCTCTATTCGGTGCTGAACCCCTTTTCGAAGGCGCGGATCGGCCTGCAATGGCTGCTGTTCAAGTCGGGCCTCGGCGCCACCAACCATTTCGAGGCCGCCGCCTTCGTCCGCTCCAGGGCCGGCGTCGACTATCCCGACATCCAGTACCATTTCCTGCCGGCCGCGATCCGCTACGACGGCAAGGCGGCGGCGAAGATGCACGGCTTCCAGGCCCATGTCGGGCCGATGCGCTCGAAGTCGCGCGGGGCGGTGACGCTGCGTTCGCCAGACCCGGCGGCCAAGGCCGAGATCCGCTTCAACTACATGTCGCACCCCGACGACTGGAGCGATTTCCGCCACTGCATCCGGCTGACGCGCTCGATCTTCGGCCAGAAGGCCTTCGACCCCTATCGCGGCCGCGAACTCTCGCCCGGCGCTCACGTCCAGAGCGACGACCAGCTCGACGCCTTCATCCGCGAGCATGTCGAGAGCGCCTATCACCCCTGCGGCACGTGCCGGATGGGCCGGGTCGACGATCCGGCGAGCGTCGTCGATCCGGAGTGCCGGGTGATCGGCGTCGACGGGCTGCGCGTCGCCGATTCCTCGATCTTCCCGCGCATCACCAACGGCAACCTGAACGCGCCGTCGATCATGACCGGGGAAAAGGCCGCCGACCACGTCCTCGGCCGCACGCCGCTGCCGCCGTCGAACCTCGAACCGTGGATAAACCCGCGCTGGCAGGTCAGCGACCGGTGAGGGGCGCGCGCCATCCGAGTTCAGGGATCGACGATCTCGATCCTGAGACGCTTGCCGACCGCCCGCGCGGCACGCTCCAGCGAAGCCAGCGACACGGCCACGTTGGTCGGATCGAGGATCCGGTCGACCTGCGAGCGGCTGGTCCCGAGCCGGTTCGCGATCTCGGACTTGGACAAGCCGGCCCCCTTGCGCGCGGTCTCGATCTGCCAGGCAATCACGCGCTTCAGGGCCTCGCCGTAAACCTCTTCCCTTTCGCCGAGGCCTTCGAGCACATCCTCCAGCGTCTCGCCGACCGTCGATTTACCCAGGTCAGTCATGGTCGTACTCCAATTGAGAGGCCTGTTTCCGACGTCGCGTCACGCCTTGCCACGACGGTGCGCGTTTGCGCGGGCCACCGCGAGATCGATGTCATCCTTCTGGCGGTCCTTGCCCACCGCACCATGCAGCAGCAGCAGAACCTCGCCGTCGATCAGGACGTAGGTCCGGGCCTCGACGCGACCCGACCTGATCGTCGATCGGACCTCGTGAACCCCGTCCCGCAGCGCCCGGCAGACCGGCATTCCGATCGGCCAACCATACTCCACCGTCGCGATGTCCTTACCGATGATCCTCCTGTCGGCCGGCTCCAGATCGAGCAGCCATTCGCGCACCGGCTCTCGTCCCGAACCCTGCCTGAAGAATCGCGCGACAATCCGCTTCATTCGACCGAATTGTACCACAGAAGGTACCTTCCTGCAATGAACGCCCTTCTCCCGAGGACCGCCGTGAAACGGCGCCGGACGAGCGCCTGCCCACGCCTCCTTCCGCAAGTCGCCTTGGCGCGGTAAGAGCGGGACCCAACAGGTCGGAGACCATCCATGCAGAACAACAGACTCTATCTCATCATCGGCGCGCTCGCCGTGGCCGTCATCGCCCTCGGCTTCTACGTCCTGCGCGAGGAGACCAAGCCGTCGGGCGTCGAGATCCGGATCGACGAGCGCGGCCTGAGCGTCGAACAGAACTGAGCCGAACGCGCGTCATCCGCGCCCAGGGAGACCGATCATGAACGCCCAGCCCAAAGCCTCGCACTACATCAACGGCCGCTTCGTCGAGGACGAGGGCGGGCAGCCGATGGAGGTGATCTACCCGGCCACCGGCGAGGTGATCGCGCGCATCCATGCCGCGACCCCCAACATCGTCGAGCTCGCGGTCGAGGCGGCGCGCGCGGCGCAGGGGGCCTGGGCGCGGCTGAAGCCGGTCGAGCGCGGCCGCATCCTGCGCCGCGCCTCCGATCTGCTGCGCGAACGCAACGCCGAGCTGGCGCGGCTGGAGACGCTCGACACCGGCAAGGCGATCCAGGAAACGCTGGTCGCCGACCCGGCATCGGCGGCCGACGCGCTGGAGTTCTTCGGCGGCGCGGTCGCGTCGGTCACCGGCGATTACGTCGATCTCGGCGGCCCCTTCGCCTATACCCGCCGCGAAGCGCTCGGAGTCTGCATCGGCATCGGCGCCTGGAACTATCCCATCCAGGGCGCGGCGTGGAAATCCGCGCCGGCGCTCGCCATGGGCAACGCCATGGTGTTCAAGCCGTCGGAAAACACGCCGCTCTCGGCGCTGGCGCTGGCCGAGATCTACACCGAGGCCGGCCTGCCCGACGGACTGTTCAACGTCGTCCAGGGTTTTGGCGAGGTCGGCGCCGCGCTCGCCTCGCACCCAATCGTGGCGAAGGTCTCGCTCACCGGCTCTGTACCCACGGGCCGCAAGGTGCTGGCGCTCGCCGGCTCGCACATGAAGCAGGCGACCATGGAGCTCGGCGGCAAGTCGCCGCTGATCATCTTCGACGATGCCGATATCGAGAACGCCGTCGGCGGCGCGCTGCTCGCCAATTTCTATTCGACCGGCCAGGTTTGTTCCAACGGCACCCGCGTCTTCGTCCAGGACGGCATCCGAGAGTGCTTCCTCGACCGGCTCGTCACCCGCGCCAAGGCCATCCGCATCGGAGATCCCCTCGATCCGGACACCCAGATGGGACCGCTCATCAATGCCCAGCAGCACGAGAAGGTGATGGGCTACATCGAAATCGGCAAGGCCGAGGGCGCCACGCTCGCCTGCGGCGGCGGCGTGCCGCGCCTGCAGGGGCTGGAGGGCGGCTTCTTCGTCGAGCCGACCATCTTCACCGACGTCGTCGACGACATGCGCATCGCCCGCGAGGAGATCTTCGGGCCGGTGATGAGCGTGCTTGCCTTCTCCACAGAGGAGGAGGCCATCGAGCGCGCGAACGACACCGAGTTCGGCCTGTCGGCCGGCATCTTCACCCGCGACCTGCCGCGCGCCCACCGCGTCATCGCCGAATTGCAGGCCGGCACCTGCTGGATCAACCACTACAATCTGTCGCCTGCCGAAATTCCCTTCGGCGGCGTCAAGCAGTCGGGCATCGGCCGCGAAAACTCGCTCGCCGCCCTGCATCACTATTCGCAGCTGAAGACCGTCTACGTCGAGACCGGCAACGTCGACAGCCCCTACTGAGCGGGCGCGGCGGCGGCTTGCCGGCGCTTCGGGCCGCCCGGCTGCATCGCCGGATCGCCCGGATCGCCGTCCGCCGGGCGCATCGGGGGGGGGCCGATCCGGCGTCGCCGCCGAAGACATGGCGAAAATCTCGGTCGTCGCGCTTGCAGGATCGGCGGGCGAGCGCTATAGACCGCCCCGACTGGTCACGGAGTGTAGCGCAGCCTGGTAGCGCACATCGTTCGGGACGATGGGGTCGCAGGTTCGAATCCTGCCACTCCGACCAGATTTCCCTTTCCCGATCAAGAACTTGCAGCCCCGACCCGGCATCGGGCGGGCGTCGCGCGCCTCGCGCCGGCCGTTCGCCGGCTTTCCGGGGTGATCGCAACCATCCGGATGAACGTCGACCACCCCGCCACCGTTCGGTCGCGGGGTGCCTGGCACCGGCGAAAGACATGGGGTTCCGGCCGCGCGGGCTCTCGCCCGCCCGCCGGCCGGCCGGTCAGAACATCGCCACCGAGCGGGTGATGCCGTCGCCCGTGTCGAGCGCGACCATGGCGTCGTCGACCTCGTCGAGCGTGATGCGGGCCGTGATCATTTCGGAGATCTTGAGCCGGCCGTCCTGCCACATCTTCAGGTATCGGGGGATGTCGATGCGGAAGCGGTTCGAGCCCATCGACGACCCGCGCAGCCGGCGGTCGAAGGTCAGCATGGTGGAATCGACGCTGATCTTGTCGCCCATCGGCAAGAGGCCGACGATCGTCGCGGTGGCGCCCGGCTTGAGGACGTTGAACGCCGCCTGCGCGGTCACGGTCAGGCCGACGGCCTCGAAGGCATGATCGACGCCGCCCTTCGTCATCTCGACGACGCGCTCCACCACCGTCTCGTCGGACACCACGACGTCGGTCGCGCCATAGGCCTGCGCGGCCTGGGCCTTCGCAGGCGAGCGGTCGATGGCGATGATGCGGCTGGCGCCCGCCAGATAAGCGCCCTGGATGATGTTGAGCCCCACGCCGCCACAGCCGAACACGGCGACCGTCTCGCCGGGACGCACCTCGGCGGTGTTGAACACCGCGCCGACGCCCGTGGTGACGGCGCAGCCGACGACGGCGGCGACGTCGAGCGGGATCTCCGGGTCGATCTTCACCAGCGCGCGCTCGTGCACCAGCATCATCTCCGCGAAACCGGAGAGGTTGACGAATTGCGACACCGGCTTGCCGCGCCGCGAAAGCCGCGGCTTGCCGCCCTCGGGCCGGTTGAGGCCGCCGCCATTGCATATGTACATGCGGCCCGAGAGGCAATACTCGCATTCGCCGCAGAACGGGGTCAGGCAGCCGACGACGTGATCGCCGGGCTTCAGGTAGCTGACCTGCGACCCGACCTTCTCGACGACGCCCGCGCATTCGTGGCCCAGCACGAGCGGCAGGGGAAAGGATGTCCATTTCCCCTGCCGGAAGTGGAGGTCGCTGTGGCACACGCCGCAGGCACAGGTCCGCACGAGCACCTCATGCTCCTGGGGAAGATCGACGTCGAGGTCGTCGACGACCTCCTGGGCGACGCCGATCCCGCTGAGAAGAAGTGCTCGCATGTCTCTCTCCCTGTGCCTGTCGTCGTGCGATCCGGTCGCCGTGCCTACTGCAGACCGGGGTACTCGACCCGCTGGTCGTAGGGCTTCCAGTCGGCGACGTTGTCCTTGGTCCAGGTGGCGACGTCGGAGATCTGGATGACCTCGGTCGTTTCGGGCGCGGGCGTCTTGCCTTCCAGGATGTCGGCGATGCGGCCGGCCAGCACCATGCCGCCATCGGTCGGCATCATGTCCCAGCTCGCCGAAATGACGCCCTGCTTGATGCCGTCGAGGCCCTGGTTCTCGCCGTTCAGCCCGGTGATGATGACGTCGCGGCCGGACGACTTGGCCGCGAGGCCGGCGCCGAGCGCGATGCCGTCGTTCATCGACCAGATGGCCTTCAGGTCGGGGAAGCGCGTCAACAGGTTCTCGGCCAGCGGACGGCCGGTGGCCGCGTCGTCGGGGATCGCGCGCTCGATCGCGACGATGTTCAGCTCGGGGCACTTCTCCTTGATCGTGTCCTTGAACCCGTCCCAGCGCGGCGTCAGCACCGGAATCTCGATCGCCTCGATCAGCGCGATGTCGCCTGTGCCGCCGGTCACCTCGCACATGTACTCGCCCGACTTCACGCCGAGTTCGCGCGACGGCATGTTCACCTGGACTAGCGTCTTGTCGAAGCCCGGCGTCCCGCCGATCGAGAAGATCTTCACGCCCGCGGCGTCGGCGCGCATGAGCGGGCCGAGCACCGCGTTCGGGTCGCCGGCGATGTCCATGGCGATGGCCGCCACGCCCTCGTCGACGAACTGGTCGATGTGGGCGACCTGCTTGTTGATGTCGAGCTGGGCGTCGAGGAACTTGTAGGCGATGCCGCGCGCCTTGAGCCCGGCGGCGACCGATTCATACTGCGCCCGCGCGGCCTCGATCGCGTAGTTGGCGCCGATGATGCCGACCACGGGCTTGCCGTCCTGGGCGTTGGCGAGGCCGGTGAAGGCGGCGGTGGCGGCCGCGCCGGCAAGCAGGAGGTGTTTCAGGTTCGTCATGACATAGTCCCCTTTTGGTTTTCAGGATGCTTCAGTCATCGACTGCGGAAGCGGTCGAGGGCGATGGCGGCGACGAGAACGACGCCGGTTGCGATGCCCTGCCAGTACGACGGCACGCCCGCGAGCGTGATGCCGTTGGCGAGGATGCCGAGGAACAGGACGCCGATCGCCGTTCCGGCGATGGTGCCGCTGCCACCCGCGAAGCTCGCGCCGCCGAGCAGCACGGCGGCGGCGGCCGACAGTTCGAGGCCGAGCGCGCCGCTGACCGGCTGCGAGGAGGTCAGGCGACCCGTCAGCATGACGGCCGCTATTCCCGCGGTGAGGGCGGCGATCGCATAGACCGAGAACCGGACCGCCTTGACGTTGACGCCCGACAGCCGCGCCGCGACCTCGTTGCCGCCGACGGCGTAGACGCTGCGGCCGAAGCGCGTCCAGCGCATGACCACGTAGCCGACGATGCCGACGAGGATGGCGATCACGACCGGCATGGGAAATCCCGCCACGAAACCGTCGCCCAGCCACTGCACCGGCTCGTGCGCGATGGTGGACTTCGTCACCCCGTTCGAGAGCACCAGCGCAGCGCCGCGCAGCAGCTGCAGCATCCCCAGCGTGACGACGAAGAAGTTCAGCCCGCCATAGGCGATCAGCCCGCCGTTGATCAGCGCGCCCAGGAAGGTACAGGCCATGATGGTCAGCAGGATCGCCGGCCAGGCCGGCACCCCCGCTTCCAGCATCGAGGCCAGGAACACCCCGCCCAGCGCCACCATCGAGCCGACCGACAGGTCGAGCCCCTGGCTGACGATGACGAAGGTCAGCCCGACGGCCACGACGAACAGCACCGCGTTGGTGCGCAGGATGTTCATGATGTTGGAATAGCGAAGGAAATTGTCCTGCGTCAGCGACAGGACGAGGATCAGCACCACCAGGGCCGCGCCAACGCCGAGATAGCGACGGACCATGGTCCCCATCCGCGCGCTCGCGCCGGGCGCCCCTTGTCCACTTGGGTTCACCGTCATGCGACAACCGTTCCTTGCGATGGCGTTTCCAGTTCGTGGGCGCCGGCGGCCCAGTAGGCGATGCCTTCCTCGGTCGCCTCTTCCGCGTCGAACTCGGCGACGATGCGCCCCTGGTAGAGGACGCAGATGCGGTGGCAGACGCCGAGCAGTTCCTGCAGTTCGGACGAGGCGATCAGCATTCCCATCCCCTCCCCCACGAGCTTGGAGATCTGGGCGTAGATGTCTTCCTTGGCGCCGACGTCGATGCCCCGGGTGGGCTCGTCCAGCAGCAGAACCTTCGGCCGCGTCGCCAGCTCGCGGGCAATCACCACCTTCTGCTGGTTGCCGCCGGACAGTTCGCTGACGCGCTGGCCCGGGTCGGTGGCCTTGATCTTGAGGCCTTTCGAGCCGTCGGCGAAGGCCTGCCGGTCGAAGCTCCCGCCCAGGAAAGCCATCGGCCCGCGCAGGTTCATGCGCGACAGCGCCGCGTTGCGCTGGATCGACCAGCCCATGACCAGACCTTCCGCCTTGCGGTCCTCGGGAACGTAGCCGATGCCGGCCCGGTGCGCATGGGCCGGCGAGCGCGGGTCCACCCGCTTGCCATCGACGAGAATGGCGCCCGATTTGGCGGCCTTCACGCCGGTGACCGTGCGCATCAGGGCGCTGCGGCCGCTGCCGACCAGCCCGGCGAGGCCCACCACTTCGCCGGCGCGCACCGTCAGCGTCACGTCGCGCAGATAGCCGCGCGACACGTCCCGCAGTTCGAGCAGCGCCCGGCCCGGGCGGGCCGGCGCCCGGTGCCAGTAGGACTTGAGGTCGCGACCGACCATCATCGCCACCAGCCCGCGCTCGTCGGTCTCGGCGATCGGCGTCGTGCCGATGAAGTGGCCGTCGCGCAGCACGGTCGCGCGGTCGGCCAGTTGCATCACCTCCGTCATGCGGTGCGACACGAAGGCGATGGCCACGCCCTTCGCCCGCAGCGATCGCAGCAGGCGAAACAGGATGGCGGCATCGGCCTCGTCCAGCGAACTCGTCGCCTCGTCGAGCAGCAGGATTCTCGGCTCGTCGACGAGGCCCTTGGCGATCTCGATCATCTGGCGCCGGCCGATCGAAAGCTCGGCGACCTTCGTGCGGACATCGACGTCGATGTCGAGCATGTTCAGCACCGCTTGCGCGCGGGCGTTGATCCGCCGCCAGTTGAGAAACCCGCCCGTGGCCGGCAGCCGGCCCATGAGGATGTTCTCGGCGATCGTCAGGGTCGGGGCGAGCTGCGGCTCCTGGTGCACGATGGCGATGCCCGCCGCCCGCGCCTCGACCGGGTCGAGCGCGCCGAAGCTCTTGCCGTCGAAACCGATGCTTCCCGAATCGGGGCGCTGCGCGCCGGACAGGATGGCGAGCAGCGTCGACTTGCCGGAGCCGTTCTCGCCCATCACGGCGTGGATCTCGCCGGCATGGAGCGACAGACGCGCATCGTGCAACGCGACCGCGCCGCCGAAGGCCTTGTGGATCCCGGTCGCCTGGAGGACCGCGGCGCTCATGACTTCTGGATGCCGCCGTCGAGGCTGATGATCTGCCCGGTCATGAAGTCCGATCCGGGTCCGGCGAGGAACAGCGCGAGCGGCCCGATCTCGGCGGGGTCGCCGACGCGGGCGAGCGGCGTCTCGGCGGTAATCGCCGTCATGATCTCCGGCACCGAGAGCAGATGCGAATTGATGTCCGTGGAAAAGGCGCCCGGGGCGATGGCGTTGACGGTGAGCGTCGGCGCCCATTCCCAGGCGAGCGTCTTCACCATGGCGTTGATCGCGCCCTTGCTGGCGGCGTAGGCCACCCAGTTGGCGCTGCCGCGAATGCCGATGTCGGAGGAAATCGCCAGAAGCTTGCCGGAGCCTCGCCGGCGCATGCGCGAACCGAAGGATCGCATGGTCGCGAAGGTTCCGAGCACGTTGGCCTCGATGACGCGCATGAAATCGGCGTCCGTGGTCTCGATCGCGGGCTTGACGAGGCTGATGCCGGCATTGGCGATCACCACGTCGACCGGCCCCGCCGACCAGACGTTTTCGGCGAAGCGTTCGACGTCGGCCGTTTCGGTGACGTCGAGCGCATGGGCCTCGACCCGGCCGCCGGCCGCCTCGATCTGGGCGACCGTCGCGGCCATCGCGTCACGATCCCGCCCGGTGATCACGACCTCCATGCCCGCCGCCGCCAATGCGGCCGCCATGGCCCGGCCAAGCCCCCTGCTGGCGCCCGTGACGACGGCTTTGCGTCCTCGAAATCCGTCCACCGATGTTCCCCTGTGCCAAACGGCCCTGCATTGGAGCCATTTTTGACCGTATCTTTGTGCACAATGATAGATAGGTTGTCCGCATCTTGTCAATGGGCGTGGTTGGCGGCGACTGCCGGCATCCCGAAGCGACGATCCTTTAACCTTCTATTTTATATACGTTTTATCGCACTCGCGACATTCATCATTCTGAAACACAGCCGAAAGATATGCTCTTGCGGCGGACAATTGGCCTGATAAAGTCCAGACAACCTGTATTCAAAACACGGGCTTCAACGCTCTTCGAGGAGTTTTGCGATGCGTCCGGCCGGCTTCTCTCCCGCACCCGACGAGGCCAGGACCGAGGTCGACCTCGCGCTGTCGGTCAACGGTGCCACCCATCGCGCGCAAATCGAGGCGCGAGAGACGCTGCTCGACGTGCTGCGCGAACGTCTCGGCCTGTTCGGCACCAAGAAGGGCTGCGACCACGGCCAGTGCGGCGCCTGCACGGTCCTGGTCGACGGCCGGCGCGTCCTGTCCTGCCTCACGCTGGCCGCACAGGCCCAGGGTCGCGCGGTCGCAACCATCGAAGGCATGGCCGGGCACCCGGTCGGCCGGCTCGTCCAGCAGGCCTTCGTCGCGGACGACGCCTTGCAGTGCGGCTACTGCACCCCCGGCCAGATCGTCTCGGCCACCGCGAGCATCCTCGAGGGCGAAGCGACGTCGGACGAGGCCATCCGGGAGGCGATGTCGGGCAATCTGTGCCGCTGCGGTGCCTATGCGGGCATCGTCGCGGCGGTCCGTTCGGCGGCGGCGAAGGTGGAACGTCGATGAACCGCCTGGCCTACATGCGGGTCGGCTCGCTGGCGGAAGCCCGGCAGGCGCTCGCCCTGCCGGGGTCGATCGCGCTCGCCGGAGGCACCACGGTCACCGATCTCGCAAAGCTCGACGTGCTCATGCCCGATCGCCTGGTCGACATCATGGGCATCCCCGGTCTCGACGGCATCGCCGTGGAGGCCGGGCGCCTGCGGATCGGCGCCCTGGCGCGCATGGCGGACGTCGCGCGGCATGGCGAGGTGCGCCGGCTGGCGCCCGCCATCGCCGCGTCGCTCGAATGCGCCGCCTCCGCCCAGATCCGCAACATGGCGACGATGGCCGGCAACATCCTGCAGCGCACGCGCTGCGCCTATTTCCGCGACCCCGCATCCTATCCCGCCTGCAACCGCCGGACGCCGGGGTCCGGTTGCGCGGCGATCGGCGGCGTCACCCACAATCATGCGATCCTCGGCGTGACCGATGCCTGCATGGCGAGCTATCCGGGGGATCTCGCCATCGTCCTGGCGGCGCTCGACGCCGTCGTGCACACCGACGCGCGCGACATCGCCATCGGCGACCTGTTCGCCGAGCCGGGTTCGGGCACGGAGACGATCCTGGCGGCCGGCGAGATCGTCACCGCCGTCTCGGTCGCCGCCGATGCCGGCGCGGCGCGGTCGAGCTACCTCAAGGTGCGCGACCGCCAGTCCTACGAGTTCGCGGCGGTGAGCGTCGCCCTCGCGGTCGACCTGACACGGGACCAGCCCGACATCCGCGTCGCGGTCGGCGGTGTTGCGACCAGGCCCTGGCGGCTGCCGGCGGTCGAGGCAGCCCTTCGCGCCGGGCCGCCCAGCCGCGAGCGCCTTG
>NZ_RWKW01000063.1 GCF_003970795.1 Aquibium carbonis
TTGCCAGGAAACGCCCAAGCGCGCTGCCGCGAATCAGGAGACGCTTCGGCAAAGCCTCACGACTTCACCACCACCGATGCAGAAATTCCCTTGCGGTGAAAGACGTTACGGGTGTCGATGACCAGCGCCGAATGTCGCGCGACCCGTTCGTAGTCGACCGCGTCATGATCGGTGGAGACGATCACGGCATGATAGCGGGCAAGGGCCTCGGGTGTCAGCTCCACCGAGCGGACGCCCTCGTACTGGCCATGCTCCCGGGTGGCGGGAATCACAGGGACATGCGGATCGTGATAATCGACCTGCGCGCCGCGCTGGGACAGGATGTCCATCAGGTGGAAGGATGGGCTCTCGCGGATGTCCGAGACATTCTTCTTGTAGGCGAGCCCGAGAATCAGAACCCTCGATGCGCTCAGCGACCGTTTCTGGCGAGAATCGAGGTGCCGCTCGACGCTGGCGATGACGTAGCGCGGCATGGAGACGTTGATCTCGCCCGCCAGTTCGACGAACTTGGTGGTCAGGCCGAACTCGCGCGATTTCCAGGTGAGATAGAAGGGATCGATCGGGATGCAGTGCCCGCCCAGCCCGGGACCCGGATAGAAGGGCATGTAGCCGAAAGGCTTCGTCGCGGCGGCGTCGATGACCTCCCAGACGTCGATTCCCATGGCGTCGTAGATGATTTTCAGCTCGTTGACCAAGGCGATGTTGACGGCGCGAAAGACGTTCTCCGTTATCTTGACGGCCTCGGCCACCGAGGGCGACGACACGGAAACCACCCGCGCCACGA
Organism: Aquibium carbonis; assembly: GCF_003970795.1. Classification (GTDB taxonomy): domain Bacteria; phylum Pseudomonadota; class Alphaproteobacteria; order Rhizobiales; family Rhizobiaceae; genus Aquibium; species Aquibium carbonis. The sequence goes on from NZ_RWKW01000063.1 coordinate 785, forward strand.
CCGCGCCGTAGAACGCCTGGACGAGCGCGGCCGCGACGGGGCCGTCGCCGGCCACGATCTTGGGGATGGAGACGGTCTGGAAGGCGACGTTGCCCGGATCCTCGCGTTCGGGCGAGAAGCCGAGGAAGAAGTCGATGCCGCAGGACAGGCCGCTGGCTTCCAGAATCGGCTTCAACACCTCGTCGGTCGTGCCCGGATAGGTCGTCGATTCCAGCACGACGAGCTGGCCCGCGCGCAGATGCGCCGCGATCGCCTCGGCCGTCATCGTCACATATCGGAGGTCCGGCTCCCGGTGCCGCGTCAGCGGTGTGGGAACGCAGATGATGATGATGTCGCACCGGGCGAAGGACGCGACATCGCCCGTCGCGGAAAACCGTCCAGCGGCGACATGCGCGGCGAGATCGTCGGATGCCACCGCGTCGATGTAGGAGCGACCGGCATTCAGGTCGCGGATCTTGCCGGGATCGACGTCGAAGCCGAGCGTCGGGAAACCGGCGCGGGCGCAGGCGGCCGCGAGCGGCAGACCGACATAGCCGAGGCCGACCACGCCGATGACGGCTTCCCGCTTTTCGATGCGCGCGGCCAGGCCGTGATCGGGGGCCGTGCGGGCTTGTTCGGTCATGCGCTATGGATCCGTTCGTTCAGCATGTCATGAAAGGCGGCGCCCCAGGGCCGTCCACGATCGGAGGAACCGGTCGCGGTGCACGCCGGGTGAGAAACGTCTCCGGCATGGCATCGCCGAAAGACCGACCACGATCAAGCGGCATTGCGCCGAACGTTGCGCTCGATCCAGGCATAGGTCTCCTCGAGCCCCGACCGAAGGGGCTGAGAGGGGCGCCAGCCGAGCCGCTCCTCAATGAGCTTGTTGTCTGAGTTCCTCCCCCGCACGCCTGTGGGGCCGTCGATGTGCTTCTTGTGGAGCGTCTTGCCGGCGATGTCGCTCACGATGTCGACCAGTTGATTGATCGTCACCATCTCGTCGGAGCCTATGTTGACCGGACCTTCGAACCCGGAGCGGGTCAGGCGGAGCGTGCCTTCGATGCATTCGTCGATGTAGAGGAACGATCTCGTCTGCAGTCCATCGCCCCAGATCTCGATCTCGCCATTGTTGGGCGTTGAGGCGACCTTGCGGCAGATAGCGGCCGGCGCCTTCTCCTTGCCGCCTTGCCAAGTGCCCTGGGGCCCGAAGATGTTGTGATATCGCGCGACGCGGTTCGACATTCCGTGGTTGCGATTGTAGGCGAGAAAGAGCCGTTCCGAGAAAAGCTTCTCCCAGCCGTACTCGCTGTCCGGGGCAGCCGGATAGGCGGAATCCTCGGCACATTTCGGGTTTTCGGGATCTTCCTGGTTGTAGGCCGGGTACATGCAGGCCGAAGACGAATAGAAGACGCGGCGAACGTTTCGTTTGTGGCACAGATCGGCGATGTTCAGGTTGATGGTGGCGGAGTTGTGCATGATGTCGGCATCGTGCTCACCGGTGAATATGTATCCGGCGCCGCCCATGTCGGCCGCCAACTGGTAGACCTCGTCGAATCGACGGTCGATGACGCGTTCGCACACGTCCTGTCGACGCAGGTCACCGATGACGAAGTCGTCCGCTTCCACATCCCGGAACTCGGGGAACTTCAGATCGACGCCCCGGACCCAAAAACCCTCCTGCTTGAGACGGTGGACCAGATGCCCGCCTATGAACCCCCCTGCCCCGCAGACAAGTGCAGTTTTCTGTGTCATCGGCACCACTTTCGTCTTTGCTACGATTTCATCGGTTCAAGAACGGCCTAACGACCGCTTCCAAAGAATTGGCCGACCTTGCCGACATTCTTCATCAACAGGGCGGCGCCCCCACCGACACCGTTCGCCCTCAGCGCTCGATAATCCTCGCGCGACTTGCGGAGAAGATTGCCGAGCGACCGGTTGCTTTCGCCACCGAGACGCATCTTGACCAGCACGTCGGGGATGTAGGCCGGATGGAGATTCTCGCGGCTGAAATAGCGCAGGATCGCGTCATAGTCAGCCGCAATACGATAGCTGGTGTCATAGGCGCCATGGCGCTCGAACACTTCGCGACGAAGGTAGAGCGCCGGATGCGGCGGCATCCAGCCGCGGGCGAGCTTTTCGCGGCTGAAGGAGCCCGAACGCCACCGACGCACCACCCGGCTCTCGTCGGCCGCGGACACGTAGTCGAGGTCGCCATAGACGGCGAGAACGCCCGGGGTCTCGAAAGCGGCGGCGACCTTCGCCAGAACCTGATCATGGGCGAAGAAATCGTCCGAATGCATCAGCCCCACGACATCGCCGCAGGCGAGCGCGACTCCCTTGTTCAGCGCGTCGTAGATGCCCTTGTCCGGCTCGCTGACGAGCCGCATGGCATCGTGACGCACCCCTTCGATGGCGCCAAGCGTCCCGTCGGTCGAGGCTCCGTCGATCACCACGTGCTCGACATCCGGCCAGGTCTGCGCCCGGACGCTTTCGATCGCCTGGGCGATCGTCGCCTCGCGGTTGAAGACGGCGGTGATGATGGTGATCTTCATGCGACAGGATGCTTCGGGACGCTGTACTCGGACAGGGGGAGTGTCAGGTGGATGCGTGTCATTCGTACGACTTGAAGTAGTCGACCGTCTTCGACAGTCCCTGGTCCAGCTGGACCTTCGGTTGCCAGCCGAGGATTTCGCGCGCCTTGCCGATGTCGGGCTTGCGCTGCCTTGGATCGTCCTGCGGCAGCGGCAGGCGGATGATCTCGGACGCCGATCCCGTCATCTCGATGACCTTCCGGGCAAGCTCGAGGATGGTGAACTCCTCGGGGTTGCCGAGATTGATCGGCCCGGAGACGTCGTGCCCGGTTTCCATGAAGCGCAGGAACCCGTCCACCAGATCGTCGACATAGCAGAAGGAGCGTGACTGGCTGCCGTCTCCGTAGATCGTCAATGGTTCGCCGCCGAGCGCCTGGACGATGAAGTTCGACACCACCCGACCATCCGCCGGATGCATGCGCGGCCCGTAGGTGTTGAAGATGCGGGCGATCTTCACCTCGATGCCCCATTGCCGGCGATAGTCGGAAAAGAGCGTCTCCGCGCAACGCTTGCCCTCGTCGTAGCAGGCGCGCAGACCCGTGGGATTGACGTTGCCCCAGTATTCCTCCGGCTGCGGATGGATGCTCGGGTCGCCGTAGACCTCGCTGGTGGAGGCATGAAAGATCTTGCATTTCAGGCGCTTCGCCAGACCGAGCAGATTGATGGCGCCGAGAACCGAGGTCTTGGTCGTCTGGATCGGGTCATGCTGATAATGGATGGGCGAGGCCGGACAGGCGAGATTGTAGATCTCGTCGACTTCCACATAGAGGGGAAAGCAGACGTCGTGGCGCATGAACTCGAAATGCGGATGGCCATGCAAATGATCGATGTTCCGTTTCGTGCCGGTGAACAGGTTGTCGACGCAGAGCACTTCGTGCCCCTGCGCCAGAAGCCTGTCGATCAGATGCGAGCCCAGGAAGCCTGCCCCCCCGGTGACGAGGATTTTCTTCCGGCTGTCGTAGAGTCTAGGCACTAGGGAGCGCTCCTGTACGAATATCTCGTCTCCGGTGCTCTCGGGGACCGGGCGTGTGGCGAAAATTGCAAACGACGAAACTTTCGCACGATCAACGGCGCTCCTTCGCAGCCTCTATGATCAGAAGTCTAATCGTGTGGAAATACCACATCTTGTAAAACGCATACGAGAATCCTGGACCGCCATCGAGAAAGCCAGCCTTGTATATGTATGTGTAAATGAAGTAGAACAGCGGGTACCAGGCTTTGGTGATATTTCTGTACTTGAAACGCTGGCGAGCGGTGAGCGGGGATGATTCGTGGGGGCTGCGTTCCCCCAGGTTGGCATAGCGCCTGGCTTCCCATCGCGCATAGTCAACGTGTCTCTCGATGAACTTTTCCAGCCCACGAAAATCATTGTGCTCTATCGGCACCTTGATTTCACCGACCGTGCCTTCGACGACCGGGTGCTCATGCACCTCCATGTCCAGGCTGCTCCAGGAGTCTTCGTCGACACGCTCGTAGAGGCCGCGCCCTACCTTCAGCAAGGCGAGTTTCTTCTGAGGAAGGCCGTGGCGCAGCTTCCTGCCCAGGAAATAGTTCGTGTAATTCAGCCAGAAGCCACTGTGAGCGGTCGAGCCGAGGATACGGGCAAGCTCGTTGCAGAACGCGTCGTCCAGGACTTCGTCGGCATCGATGAAAAGCACCCATTCGCAATTCGGGCGGTGATGGATGAGGATCCAGTTGCGCTTCTTCGGGAAGCGACCATTCCATTGGAAATCGATCACCCGCGCACCAGCGGAAGCGGCGATCTCCTGCGTGCGATCGGTGCTGCCGGAATCGACGACGATGATCTCCTGAAACCGCAGAAGCGCGCTCAGGCATCGAGGCAGATTTCTCTCCTCGTTCTTTACCGGGATGACCACCGTCACCGCGAGGTCACGCTCGACGGCAGGCTGTTTTTGGATCTCGATGGGAAGCATGCCGTCAGTCAACCAGTTTTCTGATCTCGCGCGCTGGATTGCCGGTCACGACCACCATGGCGGGTACATCCCGCATCACCACCGCGCGGGCCCCGACGATCGCGCCGGCTCCAACGGTGACCGCAGGGCCGACGAAAGCATCCGCGCAGACCCAGGCATCGTCCTCCACATGGATCGGCGGTTTCATGAGCGGACGATCGGGCCTTCGCCAATCATGCGTGCCGGCGCAAAGATGGGCTCCCTGCGAAATCGTCGTCCGCCGCCCCAGGCTGATCCGTCCCAGCGAGTACAGGATGACCCTGTCGCCGACCGCGGTCTCATCGCCGATCTCGATGTTCCACGGAATCGCGATGCGGACCGATGGATGAATATGGACCTGGGCACCTATACGGGCTCCAAACAGGCGAAGGAGGAAGCGCCGCCAGCCCCAGAAGGGTCGGGGGCTGAGCGAGAAGACGGGTTGCACAAGCGCCCAGGCCACACGGCCTGCCTGCTCGCGACGACTCCATTTCCTGCTCGCGCGATTGGCGCTGACGTCAAGCAACCTTCAATCCACCCGTACGAAATCCGGCCGATCACCGTGCCCCAGCAGCCAAGCATAAGCCGCCAGCGACATGGCCGCCATCCTATCCCACGAAAACTCCCGTTCCATCCATGCCCGGCCGCGTGAACCCATGGCTCGACGCTCGTCATCCGAAAGCGAGATGGCGAGAGCCAAAGTGCGAGCAAGCGATTCCGGTCCATGATCGATCCACCAGCCGCAGCGGTTCGCCTCCAGCCCCGGCCATGGCGCCCCTTTGGTGGATATCACCGGGACACCAACCGCCAGGCTCTCGGCCACGGTCATGGCGAAATTCTCGCTGCGTGAAGACAGGACGAAGAGATCGGCGGCAGCCATGCGTGCATCTCGCGCCGCGCCGTGAACCGGCGGGTGGATCCGTACGCGTTGCAAACCCAGCCGACGCTGAAGCGCCGCCAGTTCGCTCGCGTGACCGCCTTCGTCCGGGCCGACGATGTGCAAAGCCCAGTCCGGTGCGTCGGGTTCGACCCTGGCCCAAGCCTCCAGCAGCGTATCCAGTCCCTTCACCGGGTGAATTCGCCCGAGAGAGAGGATCGTCCGACCATGCTCCGCACCCCGTGCGACGGCTTGCGTCGGTGGAACGGCGACGCCGTTGGGTATCACAGCGACGGGCTGCCTCAGGCCGAAACGGCGAATGTCGTCGTACTCGCCCTCGGACGTGGCATGGAACATATCCGCAGCGCGCAAGGCGGCGCCCTGCGCGAGAGCGAGAAAAATGCGTTTGCGACCGGCGGAAAACGCCAGGGCCGCCGGCGCGAGCATGCCCCGCGGAGCCATCACCAGGCGGGCGCCAGGGGCCGCGTAGACGTTCGGCATCCTCCAAAGCCCGTGTGTGTGAAGGATGTCGAAACGGCCGGCTCGAAGGGCCACGCGCATCCCCCGCGAGACCCCCAGCGTCGAAAGGACTGGCCAACAGACGAGGTCGCTGCGATGGCGGCGATCGTCGAGCCCCTCCATTGCATGATTGGGGCTTCCACCGAGAGCGTGCAGTTCCACGAAGGCGCCAAGACGCGCCTGCCCTTTGGCCAGGGCGGGAACGCTGTAGGCCGGACCCGACGCCTGACTATCAAGCGACGCCATCGTGTGGGCGATGCGAAGCGGGTTCATATTGGAATGACGTCCCTGTGCCATGGCGGCACCGGCCGAGGCTCGCCGCTTTTGTTGGACACGAGGATTTCGTTCAGGAACTTTGCGCCGGCATCCGCCCCCAGACATCGGGACCAATGCCTGATCGACTGCCGACGTTCGGCCGTCACCCTTCCTGACCGAAGCGCCATCGACAGCTTGTCCGCCAGCGCTTCGACGTCGCCGACCTTGAACACGCCGCCCTCGCCGCTTGCTTCGACGACTCCAGCCGCGCCGCATCGGTCGGAACAGATCGCCGGCGTGCCCGCCATCAGTGCTTCCGAGACGACGGCGCCCCAGCCGTCGTGCCGGCTGGGCAGGACGAGACAATCCGCTTCTGCCATGATGGCTTGAATCTCGTGCATCGGCCGCTGGCCGAGCCAGGTGACACGATCGCCGAGCCTCGTTTTGGCCCTTTGCTGCAGTTCTGCTTCGAGTGGCCCTGCGCCGACGACCAGGAGTTCAAATGGATGGCCCGCGAGCCGCGCGAGCGCGTCGATGAGAAGGTCAATCCTTTTCCGTTCGATGAACTGGCCCACGAACAGGACACGAAAGGGCGCGTCCTTCGACCGTTCCGGCCGCGTCGGCGCCGTCTTCTCCGGCAAGAAATAGGCGAAGGGCACGATGCGGTCGGCAAGCATTCCACGCGCGGCGAGCCAGGCAGGGGTGGAATGGCCGATTGCGAGGACGCCATCGATCCGGTGTCGCCATCTGCGCATCAGGCGGGCATATTCGAGGCGTTTCAGCCTGCTCGAGGCCCAACCGCGCTCCTCTATTGTCTCCATGACCACCCACTGCCGCAGGCCGCGCTGATCAAGGGCGGTTCGCGCCGCACTGACGATGCCGTTGCCGCGAAATCCCTGACAGATGTGAATGCTGGTTTCCGGCGCCTCGGCGACGAGGCCGACGGCCGCGGCTGCGTCGGGCGCGAATTGAAGCGTCATCGCCTCTGCTTTGGCCGGCATCCAGCCCTGTTTCGCGCGAGAATCCGACATCGGCTGCTCGGCGACATAGGTGACAGGACGACCGCTTCTTGCGAGGGCTTCGGCAAGGCCCGCCATATGCGGCGACACGATGCGCTGCCAGAACCAGACGGGATCAGCCAAGGTGCCGGGCATTCATGGCTGGGCGTGCGCTCGTTCCGCCCCAGCCCAATAGCAGCAGGAGCAGCAGTCCGAGCCCGCCTGCGGAGAACAGTGTGGCTTCACCAAAATTGAGGATTATCGCAGTCAAGCCAACTGCAAAAGGCGCGATCCCGCCTCGTCCGGCATTTCGCATCAGGCTGAAGAACCAGGTGACGACCAGAAGTGCCCCCGAGATTCCGACCTCTTCGATAATGGCCAGCGGCAGAACCCCCTTCTCGATCGATGCGCCGATGGGCAGACCGAGGATCGGATCTCGCTTCACCTGCATCAGCGCCGGTTCGGAGGCGATGCCGAAACCGTTTCCAGTGAGGGGTCGTTTAATGATGTTTTCGGTCATCTGATTGATCAGTCGTCCCCGGGACCGATCGTAGACTTCGAAGATGCTTCCCGAGCCGGCACGGCCGGACTTGGTGATGTAATGTCCCACCCGATCGGCAATCAACGGCGCCAGCACCAGCCCCGCCAGCAAGGCGGCGAAGAAGGCTGTCCACAGGCGCGTGCTGCGCAGCCCCGGCAAGAGACGGCGTATGGGCTGGCCCGAAAATCCTGGCGCCGCGAACATCGAAATCGCGATCCCGAGCACCATCGCGAATCCGGCGGTGCGGGCCTCGGATGCGAGCACCGCGAAGAGACAAAGGCCGAGGAGCCCGACCGAGCTCCAAGACGGGCGCGGCTCGCCAAGCAGCCGCGCCGCCGCCCAGGCGCCGAGCAGCGCCATGGTCGGACCGAAAGCCTGGGGATGGTTGAGAACGCCTTGGAAACCGGTGCCGTTGCGCAGATATCCGAGCGGAAGGACGAGGAGCGGCAGGCTCACGAGCAGGACCAGCACAAGGAAGCCGAACAGCTCGCGAGCTGCCCGGTCGCGCTCGGCCGGGGTCAGACCCGTCCAGGCTGAAAGGATCGTCGTGGTCGCCACGGCCCAGGACACCGCCTTGAGGACCGAGACATCCACCATCGGGCTGATGAAATAGGAATGGAGAACGAGGAAGAGGCCGAGCAGGATCGTGGCGAGCACCATGCCGCCGCCGCGCGGCGAGCCCTTGAAAAGACCGCCATGCACCAGCATCGAAAGGGCGGCTCCGCCCAGCACGGCATAGCGGCCGATCGCGGCGTAGGCGGCGTCGGGCGCGATGCCGGTGCTGATCATGGAAAAAAGCCAGGACATGGCCAGTGCCCGCAACGCATGAGGCCGGCCGGCGAGCGCATAGGCGGCCAAAGCGACATAGCTCAGATCCGCCGTCGGTCCGGATGCGATCCGAAGCATCAGCGCGGCGAGCAGTGGCGCATAGGTCCAGACGCTGAAGCGCAAGGCAACCTCGCGCCGATCGGCAAGCCACGGCGGCGGATACGCCATCGCCGGGTGCGGCGGCAGGGGACGGGCGAACTTATCCACGGGGTCGGTCCATCGATTATTCTTGCGACCGGAGTGTGTCAGAAGGACGAACCCGATGGAACAGACGACGCGACTGAAGCTTCCCTACATCCTGCCTTCCCAGGCGCAGAAGCACGTCACTCACAACGAGGCGCTGAGGGCGCTGGACGCGATCGTCCAGATCGGCGTCGACGGCGCCGACCGCAACGACCCGCCCGCCGATCCGGCGGAAGGCGAGCGTCATCTGGTCGGCGACGCGCCGATGGGCGCTTTTGCGGGCCATGCCGGCGCGATTGCCGCCTTCCAGGACGGCTCCTGGAGTTTCCACGAACCGCTGCCCGGCTGGCTTGCCTGGAACGCCGAAACGCAGGCGCTGCTCGTCCATGACGGCGCCGGCTGGGCGCCCGTGGTCGACCTGCGATCGGTGCCGATGGTGGGTGTGAATGCCACCGCGGACGCGGTCAACCGGCTCACCGTCGCAGCGCCCGCCACGCTGCTGACCCATGACGGCGCCGGCCATCAACTGAAGATCAACAAGGCCGAGGCTGGCGACACCGGCTCGCTGCTGTTCCAGACCGGCTGGTCCGGCCGCGCCGAAATGGGGCTGGCCGGCGACGACGATTTTTCCGTCAAGGTCTCGCCCGACGGCACGGAGTGGCGCACGGCGCTTGCGATCGAAGCGGAAACGGGCCGGATCGAAGCCGCCGGGCTGACGATCGCCCCCGGGGCAGCTGGCGAAAGCGGGCTCGCCTTCGCAAGCCTGACGGCCGCCTCGCCCGCTGCGCCCCGCACCAACAAGACGCTGGGGGTCGATGCCGACGGCAAGGTGGTCCAGCTCAAGGCCAGCCTTCCCTCCTATGTGATGACCGGGTCGGATTCCGAGACGACGGCGATCCGCGACTTCAACGCCCAGATTGCCAAGGGCACCGGCATCTATCTGGGCGATGCGGGCGGCGCGATCGCCAACAATCCAATAGGTGACTGGTACCAGATGACGTTCACCGGCGTGAATGCCGGCTTCTTCAGCCAGTTGATGATCGCCAATGCCGAGGTGTGTTTTCGCGGCGCGGCGGTTTCGGGTGTCGCCGGGGCCACTTGGTATACGCTCATGAAACAGTCGGGCGCGACCACCGGCTACGTCCCCTACTATGACGTGGCGGGCACGCAGCGCCGCTATCTCAACTCCTCGCTCTATCAGGCGGCCGGACGCATGGGCATCGGCACGGCGAGCCCGGAGGTCACGGCACTGCTCGATCTGGCCAGCACGCAGAAGGGCTTCCTGGCGCCGCGCATGACGGAGGCGCAGCGCGACGCCATCGCTGCGCCGGCCGTGGGCCTGATCATCTACAATCTGACGCCGAACGAGCCGCAATTCTGGGACGGGACCGAGTGGGTGGGGATGCGGGGCTGACATCAACGCACCACGCGCCGCCGCAGCTTGTGCAACAGAGGCACGTTGCCAAGATCGGGGCGGAGCGTGGGGTTGGTGTAGAAACGCACAACCTGCGGCGGAACGGGAACGTGTTGGCGCCGCCCGTCGCGCAGGCCGCGCCACCCCGAACCGAGAAGCACCGGGACGGCGCGCAAACCATTTGCGCGCAACCCGGCCACCAGATGGCTCAGCAGATAGCGCAGCGACAACGGCAATGCGGCGGCCAGCGGGAAGTGCTTGTGGTGAACGCGCACGAAATTGTAGAGCCAGCGCGCCCGGCGGTCGCTTCCTTCTTTGCCATAACGGACGCGACCATCGTGCAGCACCGTCGCGCGCGGTGTGTAGACCACGTCGCTGCCCGCCGCCCTCACCCGGATCGACAGGTCGAGTTCCTCGCCGCCAAAGGTGCAGGCCTCGTCATTGTAGCCGACCGTTTCCAGCAGGGAGCGCCGCAGCATGTGGCACCCGCCTTGGAAATTGCCTATTCTGAATTCTACTTCACCGTAGTCGTACAGCTTATTTTTTGTGCGGGCGTCCAGTATGATCGGTGTAATGATGCCCATATCAGGACGCCGATGCATGATCGACAGCATCTCTCCGACCGCTTCGGTTGTGACGAACGTATCATCGTCGATCGTGAGGATAAAGTCGCGCCCGGCCGCCCGCCAGCCGGCGTTTCGCCCCCCCGCCACGCCCAGGTTGCGGTCGTTCAGCAACGCGGTCACGCCGGTGCGACCCGTGGCAGCCGCACGGATCATCTCCACCGACCCGTCGGTGGACGCATTGTCGACGATGACGAGTTCACAACCGTTCTCGTCCACCATCCGCAGCAGGCCGGCGAGATTGGACTCCAGTGCATCCCTGCGGTTGTACGAGAGAACCACGATGGTGACGGCCAAGAGGTCATCAGGCGACGGCATTGAACTCTTTCACCTCCCGTCCCACCAGCACGTCCGCGATGCGGCTTGCCGCGCGCCCGTCGCCATAGGGATTGTGGGCCCGGCACATCTCGTCGTAGGCATCTGGCTCCCTAAACATACGAAGCACTTCCGACACGATACGACCGCGATCAGTTCCGACCAGTCGCACCGCGCCAGCGGCAAGCGCTTCCGGCCGTTCGGTTACATTGCGCATGACGAAGACCGGTTTCCCCAGGGAAGGCCCCTCCTCCTGAATACCGCCGCTGTCCGTCAGGATCGCATGCGACTTTTGCATGAGATAGACGAACGGGACATAATCAAGCGGCTCAATGAGATGGACACCAGGAACGCTGCCGAGCAGTTCATTCACCGGGGCCATCACATTCGGGTTCAAATGTACCGGATAAACGACCTGCATCCTGCCGGAACCTGCAAGGTCGCGGATTGCCTCGCATACGGAATGGAACGGCGAACCGAAGTTTTCCCGCCGGTGACCCGTGACCAGCAGTATAGGCTTTTCTGCCTCGAGAAAATCGAACCGCGAAGCGAGCGTCGTTTCCAATTCCTGGCTGCCACGCAGGCGATCTACCGTGAACCTTAGTGCATCGATGACGGTGTTGCCGGTGATGTGAATCGACTTAGCGGAAACCCCTTCCGCCAGTAGATTGTCCCGCGCCCGCGCAGTCGGCGCGAAATGAAGATCGGTGACCACACTGACGATGCGCCTGTTGGCCTCTTCCGGCCACGGCTGGCCGATATCGCCAGATCGCAAACCCGCCTCGACATGTCCGACTGGCACCTTTCGATAAAATGCCGCAAGCGATGCAGCCATCGCCGTGGTCGTATCGCCATGGACCAATATGCGGTCGGGTCGCACCTGGTCGATCACTTGGGCAACCCCGGTCAGTACCGCCGTGGTTATATGTTCCAAACCTTGCGCGCGCCGCATGATGTCGAGATCATAATCCGGCCGGGCATCGAACAGCGAGAGAACCTGATCAAGCATCTCGCGATGCTGCCCCGTCACGCAGATGAGCGTCTGCACCTCAGTCTCTCGCGCAAGACATTTTGCGACTGGAAGCATCTTTATTGCTTCCGGCCTCGTTCCAAAGACGAGCAGTATCTTCTTCATGTTTTTTTTGACAACAAATCGAGAAACTTTATCTCAGGCCCGCCAGCCGAAGAATGTTGCCGCCGTAATGCCGAAGACTCCTGTAAAGGAAAAATCTGAGGAAATTCATGATACCAACCTTATCACGAATCATGCTGAACATTGCCGGACTGGCGAGCCCTTCCATTTCGGCGATCCGATTGGAGTGATATAAGATAGACATTGCCTGCTTGTAGGGTATCGTCTTCTTGCGGTTGTCCAGCCATGACCCGGCGAAATGATGGACTGCGGTGCATTCGTCAACGTCGACACAAAATGTCGAGGATGGGTAGACAGCCAAGCCGTGTTTTCCCACCTGAAGTCGATCGCGATCCCGCTCGATGCCGAATTCCTTAGTTATCATACCCGATACGATGCTGGTGTTCGTGATCGTCGAGAACGGCGTGTCGCTATAGTACTCGCAGACCAACCGCGCCAGAGGGTGCCCGGCTTCACTTCCCCAGACGGCTGTGAATGGAAAGCCGACGCGCTCAAAACCCGTAAATGCCGAATGTGGCAGGTAACGATCCAGCGGCTTCCGTAATTCTACATCCGTATCCAGATATATTCCCCCAAATTCGTTCAGTACCAATGCCCTCGCATAATCGCTCGCGAAGGCAAATTTGCGCTGGGCGATCGCTTCGTCGAAGAACGAGTTACGATACTTTGAAAAGGTTTCATCGTTCCACTCGACTACCTCGTAATCGGGGCAGTATCGAGCCCAGCTTTGCCTGCAAAGCTGCAAAAGTGGCGACGTACCGGGGCTGCCAAATGCGCAGTAGTGGATCAGTTTCGGTATCAGAGCACTACCCCATTCTGGCCGCGGTCGAGCCCCAATACGAGGCCTGCAATGTGGTCGCAATTTGGGACCGGTTCCAGACGCCGACATAGCGTGGGAAGTGCGTCCCTTTCGTGAAATCCTTGAGATAGCGCACTGGACTCGGCAGCTTGACCGGCGAACGCTCCAGATCGAGATATCGACAGCCGCCAGTCTCGATGTCGAGGTTTCGGAGATACAGAGCCTTGTTCGTCGTTATAAGCGCATACTCGATGTCAGACTCCACGAAATGTTCGAGCGCGCGTCGGATATCTGCGAAGCTGAGATGGAAGAGACAATCACGACAATGCCAGATATCCGCCTTCGGGAATTGATCGGCGCAGATATCGAAGACCCTGACATCAAGTTCCGGGCGTCGGCGCTTCGCTTGCTCCACGGCCGTGGGCGAGATGTCGCCACCGATGTACTCGATCCCCGTCGAGTCGATAACTTCCCCTACCCAATTCAGATCACCGCAAGGCGCGTCGAAGAACGAGGTTACTTTCTCCTCCCGAAGGAAAGATATGAGTTCCTGCCGGTAGCCGGCGGTGTAAAATAGTTCAGAACCGGGACCGCTCGTACTCTCGTTCGAGTTCCACAAATTTTCTTCATAAATTCGCTCGAAGACATTGTCGTGCACTCGCACTGACGCCGCGGCGCCGATGCCGATGGGGCGGTAGGAGCCGAAGGAAACGCCTACGCCACAGGAACGCGCAGCCCACTCCACTGTCTCCTTCGCGAGCCCGACAGGGCCGCGATCACGCAAGATGCTGAATGCATTCCCTAATTTTGGCATTTCAGTCCCTTAGCCTCTCCGAGCCTTGCTTGAAGACATCACTCATGGGCGCTCACGACGCCGCCTTCCGGTTGCCGTCCGGCCTGGCGACCGACTGCACGCGCCCGGCTTCCAGCGTCACGACCATGTCGCATCCGTCGAGCGTCGACAGCCGATGCGCGATGATGAAGATGGTGAGGTCGCGGCCAAGCCGTTCGATCGCGCCCATCACCGCCGACTCGGTCTCGGTGTCGAGCGCGCTGGTGGCCTCGTCGAAGACCAGTACGTCGGCCCGCTTGTAGAGCGCGCGGGCGATGCCGACGCGCTGGCGCTGGCCGCCCGACAGGCGCACCCCGCGTTCGCCGACCGGAGTGTCGTAGCCTTGCGGCAGCGCCTCGATGACCTCGGCGAGCTCGGCCTGGGCGGCGGCGGCGGCGACGCGGGCGCGGTCGATCTGCCCCGCAGGCACGCCGAAGGCGATGTTCTCGGCGAGGGTCGAGTCCGACAGGTAGATCGACTGCGGCACATGGGCGATGCGGGCCTGCCAGGCCGAGCGGTTGGCGTCGGTCAGGTCGACGCCGTCGACGCGGATGTGGCCGCTGTCGGGGCTGAGCAGGCCGAGCACGAGATCCATCAGCGTGCTCTTGCCGCTGCCGGTGCGGCCGGCAAGGCCGACGCGGGCGCCCCGCGGGACGACGAGATCGACGCCCTCCACCGCCGGACGGCCGCCCTGCGGATAGGAGAAACCGACAGCGCTGAACACGAGATCGCGCTCGAAGGGCAATCGCTCGCCATTGCGGGGAGCGGCGAATTGCGGCGCGTCCGGAAGGCGCAGGATGTCGAGGATGTCGCCGAGCATGGCGCCCGCGGTGAGCGTCGCGGCCCATCCGGAATAGGCCTGCTGCAACAATGGCACGAGGCGCTGGGCGCCCAGCGCCAGCGCGCCGAGCACCGGCAAGGCGGCGACGAGCCCGCCATCGCGCAGCGTGAGCACCAGCGTCAGCGCGGCGATGAGTGCCAGTCCCAGCCCTTCGACGACGAAGCGCGGCGCCTGGGCGATGAAGTTGTTCGTGGCCTGGGCGGCACGCAGCCGCGCCTCGGTTTCCTCGAAACGGGCGACGAAGACGGCCTGCGACCGGTCGAGCAGCACGTCGCGGATGCCGCCCAGCCCCTCGCCCGCGGCCTGCAGGCGCTCGCCCTGCGACCGGGCGATGATTTCGCCATTGGCACGCATCACCGCGCGCGTCGTGCGCATGACGAGGAGATAGATCACCGAAAAGCCGAGGCCCGAACCGAGCGCCACCAGCGGATCGATGAAGAGCAGCCCGACCAGGATGAAGACCGCGATGACGGATGCGCTTGCGGCCTGCATCAGCGGCATGAGGATCTGCCCCGTGACGAGCTGCGCCTTGTTGATCGCCGCCAGCGTCTCGCTGCTGTTTTGCCCGGTGTGGTAGGAATAGGGCTGGTGCAGCGTGCGGCTGAAGATCGCCACGCTGAGGTCGCGCGCCAGGCCGAAGACGAAACGCTGGCTGACATAGACGAGCACGAGGCGCGCTGCCGCCGCGCCGAGCGCGGCGATGGCAAACAGGAGTGCGGCGGCGATGGCGATCCTGGCCGGCGTGTCGAGCCCGAGCGCCTGGAGCAGACCTTGCACGTGCGCATGGCGCACCGCGCCTTCGGGATCGGAGATGACGGCGAGGAACGGCAGCACGGCGCCGATGGACACGAGTTCGCCCACCGCGCCGACCAGCATGAGGACGAGGACGAGGACGAACTGCCTGCGCCGGCGCGCCGACAACAGCCGGTAAAGTTCGGCGAGCGAGGAGCGCATGGATGCCCGGCCATGTTTCGTTTTTGGGTTCACGGGGTCAGCGCGCACAGCATGCGAACCGTGATGCGTTTAGCGAGCGAAAGACTCATTACTCTAGCGTTCATCCGTAGCTCTGACTTGCTCTGTCGTATACCCAAATGGGCTCCTCGATTGCCAGCGCCAAGCACTCTCACACATTTCATCGATACCTAGTTCAGCTCTCCAGTTGAGCAGGCGCTTCGCTTTCGTGACGCCCGCTATACTGCGGGCCACATCGCCACTGCGACGAGAAGTAATACGGTAAGGTATTTTGCGGCCAGACGCTCTGGCAAAACACTCAATCATCTCTAGAACAGTAACGCCTTGTCCCGTCCCAACATTTATAGCTTCACAACAACGTCCATTAGTTGCAGACTCGACGGCGGCAAGGTGCGCCCTGGCCAGATCCTCCACGTGAATAAAATCCCGCTCACCTGTGCCGTCTCGGGTATCGTAATCACCGCCGAACACCGTGAGTTCAGCCAGTTCGCCGGCTGCGACCTGAGCAATATGAGGTAAAAGATTGCTGGGCACAGAACTCGGATCCTCACCGATCATTCCGGATGCATGTGCACCTACCGGGTTGAAGTATCGAAGCAGAACCGCGCTCGCATCGCTTTTCGAAGCGACCCAGTCTCGGATCAATTCTTCAGTAAAATATTTCGATCGACCATAGGGACTCATTGGCTTGATCCGATGATCTTCATCAAAAGGCAGGTACTCTGCGATGCCATAGACACTAGCTGAAGAGGAAAACACGATTCGAAGGCAATTGTGTCGTTCCATCGCCTTGAGGAGTTCAATCGAGCCGGCAACATTCTGAGAATAATAGTCGAGCGGCTTTTCCACCGACTCGGCGACCGCCTTCAAACCCGCAAAATGGATGACCGCCTCCGGTCTGAAAACAGCAAAGGATTCGTTCAGACGCACGGAGTCTCTCAGATCAGCTTCGAATACCTCGAAATCCGCATTCGCCAATTGCCTCACCCGATCAAGCGCCTCAGGGCTGCCGCTGGAGAAGTTATCAACGACCAGAACATCGTGCCGCTCACGAAGAAGCACAATTAGTGTGTGTGTTCCGATGTATCCGGCTCCGCCGGTGACGAGGATTCGCATTTCAGGCTCTCTTCGCGCCTACTTCGCTCGCTATCGCGCGCCCTGACCGGTGACCATCACCCGGATCGTCCGAAGGATGATCACGAGGTCGAGCCACGGGGAAAAGTTCTTGATGTAATAGAAATCATAGTGGAGCTTCTCGAGCACGTCGCCCACTTCCGTGACATGGCCCTGGTTGACCTGCGCCCAGCCGGTGATACCTGGGCGCACGATGTGCCGGTAGCGGTAGAATGGCAGTTCCGCCTCGTACCATCGCGACAGCGCGAGTGCTTCCGGCCGCGGCCCGATCCAGCTCATCTCGCCGCGCAGGATGTTGATCGCCTGCGGCAGTTCGTCGAGCCGAAAGTTGCGCAACACACGCCCGACACGCGTGACGCGATCATCTTCCGGCCGCGTCATGGCGTTTTCCCGATCATCCTCGGAGACCGGCTCCCCGGCCATCGAGCGAAACTTGTAGACGGTGAAGATTTCGCCGCGATAGCCCATGCGCTGCTGGCGGAAGAGGACTGGGCCGGGCGTATCGAGCCGGATCGCCGCGGCAATCACCGCGAACAGGGGTGAAAGCCCGACAAGCACCAACAACGCCGCGGCGCGATCGGCGACCTCCTTGAAGCTCAGATAGAACTGGTTCGGATTGAGCGATCCGAGCGTGTTTTCCGACAGATGCTCGATCTCGGCCCGGCCCGTCAGCGATTCGATCACCTGCTTGACGTGGTAGACCGGGATGCCGGCCAAGGCCGCGTCGGCGATGTAGCGCTCCCAGGCATCGGACAGATCGGCCGTC
The DNA here is from genome assembly GCF_003970795.1 of Aquibium carbonis. Taxonomy (GTDB): domain Bacteria; phylum Pseudomonadota; class Alphaproteobacteria; order Rhizobiales; family Rhizobiaceae; genus Aquibium; species Aquibium carbonis. The sequence continues at coordinate 18,357 of NZ_RWKW01000063.1, forward strand.
AGATCGGCGACAATGCCCGTGACCCCGATCGGTGGCTGATCGGGTGAGGTGAGGTGATGCCAAACCACGTTCTCGATCCGCTCGATCCCGGCCACGTTTCCGCCCGGCACCACGGCGAGACGATAGCGGGCCACGCGACGCATGGCGATGCTCCAGCCGAAATACCAGAGTGTCGACAGGATGAAGCTGCCGCCAGCCTGAAAGCGACTGTAGTCGATCCGGAAAAAGAAGATGACCGCGAACACCAGGCCGTAGGAGAGTGCGAAGGTCGGCAGGATGAAGCCCGCCGCCGCGACACCCGGGAAGCTGCCGATACGGCGAAAGGCCAGGAAGCCGAGGACGTGCGCCGTGAGGGCCGCCAGCACCGTGTTCTGGGTGGTGACGGCGCTGATGATGGAAAGTCCGCCGAAGCTCCTCAAAAGGACCGGCAGGGCAATGGCAAACAGCAGACCGCCAACAAGCTGATAGCGGACGCGCAGGAACCGATGCCGGGAAGGCGCGACGACCGGTCCAGCCATGCGGCTCGAAATCAACCCGTATACCCCCGTCGATGCACTGTCGTCCGCCCCGCGCCGATGCCATGCCGAATTCACTGCGGCCCAGCCGCGGCACCGGCGCTCCGTCTCGAGCGGGAAGGCCGTCGTCGGCGCCGTTCAACGGCGTCGACTCAACGGCTACCGCACTCCCGGGTGAAACGCCGGAAGGGACATGCGTGCGGAATGACAGAAATAGCCCCTTCGGGCAAGCGCAGAGAGCGAAGAGTAATATATTCCATATTTCTACAATTGAATGTATTCACAAGCACAATAACCGAACACGCAGATATTCTTAAAAGAATAGAGTTGCAAGATATTGCCATGTATATCGATCTCTTGTTTCTATCAAGGCCATGAATTTTTGTGAACACCCCATCGAGAAGCGTGAAAGCCGGCCATTGATGTTGGGTCGCACCACACCTGTTTGACGACCATCGACGAATCAGGCACCTGTCGGCCACGCTCGCTTCGTTTGCCCATCAACGATCCTGGTCGCGGCCGCGAGGGCGACAAGGCCTTGACATTGGCAGCGGGTCGGGGTTGCTCCTGCTTCGAGCCATCCGGGTCGGGCGGGCCGGATCGACCGACATGGGCGGGCTGCCGCGTCCGTGACACGACGAAACGACTTGAACCAGGAGACGGGACGGATGAGGTTCCTGCAACCCAACCGCGCTCCCACTGAACCGGATCAGGCGGCGGTGACGACTCCGGCCGACGCGAACCGTTCTGCCGATGTGTCGAGCAACAAGGCCGAACCGGCGTCCGATGGCAATTCACCCGATGAGTCGCCCGTTCAGCGACGTCCCTCCGAAGGTGTGCGGATCCTTCTGGAGAAGATCGACAGCCTGAGGTCGAGGCTTTCCGCCTGCGAACGAACCATCGAAAAATTGTCGCAGCAGCTATCGCAAGCCGCCGAAAGACAGGCGGCAGACAGCAGGGAACTGGAGGATCGTCTCCGCAGACAGGTCGAGCGGCAGGTCACCGATCTCTCGGCAGGACTGGAACGGCAGCAGAAGGAATCCGCGGCCAGGCAGGCCAAACTGCTGGAACTGCTCGCCTCGGAGATCAACAAGGTTCGCACGATCGCGGAAGCCTCCAAGCCCGCCGCCGTGGACCCGGAAGGCGGTCGGGCCAACCGACGCCCCCCCCCTGCCCGCAGGCACGGATACGAACTCGGGCCTGTCCCCGGTCCGGACGCCTCCGATATCGACGGCAGCCTCGAGGGGGTCCTGGCGCAGCATCAGTCGCACGACCCGGAAAACCACGACCTAGAGTTCTGGGACTGGCTCGAAGCGCTTCCCGCCGAGACCCCGCCCCCGCGCGCCACGGACGATATCGAGATCGAACTCGACATCGACGATCTGGCCATGGACCCTCATCCGCCTGCCGACGATCGATCGCGGTGACAATCCACGCCGTCCCGGACCGCCTTTTGGCGTGCGTCCGGGGCAGACGTTCGAGGCGTGCTCAGAAGGCTTCGATGTCGCGGATGCCGATCCGGACCGCCCGTTCACCTGCCATGATATCGAGAAGGATCCTTGCACGGCCAGCATTGTCGAGCCGCTCGAGCGTTCCGACGACATCGGTGAAGGGCCCGGACCTGACCACAACCTTCTGGCCGGGTCGCAGCCGATCGCTCGTATCGATGATGCCATTCTCGTCGGCAGAGGCCAGCAGATTTTCCACCAGTCCGCGCGGACAGGGAACCGGCCGCTCGAGTTGCATGATCAGCCGCTTGATTCCCTGCGTACCATTGATGGCCCGCCAGCGTTCCTGCGCGGGATCGAACCGGACGAAGAGATAGCCGGGCAGGAACGCTCTTTCCTTCGTGAGCTGCCGCCTTGCGTGGCGAACCGTGCGGATCTCGATGGGGTAGAAGGTCTCGAACCCCTGGTTCCTGAGGTGCGCCTCTGCCGCTCGTTCACGGCCGGTGAAAACATGCGCAACGAACCATCTCCGGCCATCCTCCGGATAGGGCATCCTGCCCGACATGCCGATTTGCAAGCTATGCATGCTCAAAAAACGTCGCCTTCAACGCGCTGCGAACCGTTTGCCATGCCCGACGAACGTCCAGACAAATGCCGCGTTCCAAGCGCTTCGACAAACCTGTTCCAGAGACGATCAGCCACTCGCCATGAGCGCGATCGTCGTGTCCAGGCAGCTCAACCGGGACATCGCACCGCGCGACATTGGCCGTCCCGGACGCCCAGGCCCACCTCACAGAACGCAGATAGAGTGACATCCAGCCCGCCAAACTACAAGCAGCGCTCCTCAATTCGACCCAACGAGGCACCGGTGTTTAAGCCGCAACTGGAAGGCGCCCTTTTCGCCGAGATTCCGGACTGGCGGCGCCGACCAGCACGCGGGAAGCACTGTTTCGGCCGGTCGCCGATCAGCTTTGCGGACTTTCGGAGCCGTTCTCGGCCAAGTCGGAATGACGCATCCTGGCCGCCCTCCGCCGCGTGGCGGCTTCACTCCACCAGACGAAGTAAAGCCCACCGACCACGATCACAGGGACTTCGCGCTTTCGCTCGGCATGCCGAAGCTCGATATAGCGCTTGATCTTCAGAGTTCCCCCGGGAAGCCGCATCCTCATGGTCATGGGTCCACTCCACTCAAACTCAAGGCTGCATCTACTACCTGTGGTATACACATCGTTCGCCGAAGTTGCAACGACAAACAACCGGACGATTACCCTAGGTGGTAAACTCGGCAGGGGTGGGACGGCATCGAGGCCCAATGGCTGACAAGCGCCCGCGCGATCCGCCAGTCCTCGTTCCCCGCCCCGTGGTGTGAGACGTGCCAGCCCTCGCCTCTGGGCGTCGGTGGTCACAGGAGGCCCGGGACCACCTCGCGGCGTAGCCGTCCGGTCGGCCCTCTCGAGTGGTCCATCGAAAATGCCCCGTCGATGGTCGAGATGAAGGGCGGGCATCCCGCCCTTTCTGGCAAGGGGCTGGACGGAGACGGCTCCGTCGCGGGATGGATCGAAGCAGAACAATCAAGGCCAGCCGCCCCGACTTGACTCCACGTCACCCTGATGTTGTCAGGGCATGAAGCGGCGCCGGCGCCGCTCGATCAGGAGCGCCCCACCGATGCCGCGTATTGCCGCCATCACCATGGCGTTCAACGAGCCCGAGTTCCTGCCTGTCTGGGTCGAACACTACGGCCGCATGATTGGCCACGACCATCTCTACGTCGTGTCCTATGCGGATCACGCGCAGCGAAACGACCCTTTCCGGCGCCATCAGCTGATCGATCTCCCGGATGTGGGCTTCGATGAAGGCAAGCGCGCAGCGATGATGAGTTCGCTGCAGTCCATGCTCCTGGCAAGCTACGACTGGGTGATCATGAGCGATGCCGACGAACTGATCGTTCCGGATCCGGCGCGTTATGCGAGTATGGAGGATTTCCTCGAAACGAACCGTGCCGACCCCTATTTCAACACAGTCGGTTTGAACGTGGTTCAGGATCGCGGACTGGAACCTGCCCTCGATGCGAGAAAACCGCTTCTGCGACAGCGAAGCTGGGTCCAGTTCGACGCACAGTATTGCAAGCCTCTGGTCAGTCGCGTGCCGCTGAACTGGAGCCCCGGATTCCATGCGTGCGACCGCCCGCGCCGGCAGAGCAACGATCTCTACCTGTTTCACCTGCGGGCGGCCGACGAGATGGTCGCGCGGGCACGAATCGCACGGTTGAACGCACTCAAGATGTCGCAGGCGGATCTGATGGCGGGGCACAGCCGGCAGTTTGGCTTCGACGCCGATCGGTATCTCGACCACGTGTTTCCGAATCCGTCCGCGTTCTGTGCAGCAGCGGACGACTTTGATCTGGCGGCGGACATCGAGCACCTGCGAAACGCGCCCCACGCCTTTGACCATCGCGGCCGCCTGTGTCGTATTCCGGAGCGCTTTCGCGACGCCATCGCGTTGGCGCCGGCGCCGGCCAGCCGGAAGCGGGAGGGGATGCGAGCCCTGCTCGACAAGGCGCGGCGACATTTCCGGATCGAGCAGTAGGAGCCTCGGAACGCGCGGCCTTTCGACCCGAGACACAAGCGAAGAGGACAGTCGCGACCTGGCAGGCCGATGGCACGACACATCGCTCGAAAGGGTGAATGGTGCTGCCAGAGAGGATTGAACTCTCGACCTCTCCCTTACCAAGGGAGTGCTCTACCACTGAGCTACGGCAGCGATCCGTCGATTGCGGGGCCTTCTGACATATCGAAATCCGAAGCGCAAGCGTAGTATGTCGCTCCTCCATGCATTTGGGAGTTACACGGACGGGATGGTGGACGACACGAACGAGGACGCAAAGGGCGAGGCGCGGGTGCGCCCGGCCGAGAACGTCGCTGCCGAGCGCCGCAAGGCGCGGCTGGCCGAGCAGTTGCGCGCCAACCTGCAGCGGCGCAAGCAGCAGGCGCGCGCGCGCAGGGCTGGCGATGCCGACGACCGCCAGGGCCTGAACGACGGGACCGAACCGCAGGAACGTTGACCGATCGGATTTCCGCCGGTTTCTGCAAGCAAACCGGCATCGGGGTCAGGCTTTCCTTGATGGAACGCGGTCATTGCTCTAGGAGCGGCCAGTTCAGGCGTGAGGCGCGGCAGCGCCGGCCTCGATGCGCTCGTCGACGGAAGGACAGAACATGGATCGAATCAGGATCGTCGGGGGCAATGAACTGAAGGGCGTGATCCCGATCTCCGGCGCCAAGAACGCGGCGTTGCCGCTGATGATCGCATCGCTTCTGACCGACGACACGCTGACGCTGGAAAACGTGCCGCACCTCGCGGACGTCGAGCAATTGATCCGCATTCTCGGCAATCACGGCGTCGACTATACGGTCAATGGTCGACGCGAGAGCCAGGACACCGGCTATTCGCGCACCATTCATTTCACCGCGCGCAACATCGTCGACACCACCGCCCCCTACGAACTCGTCTCCAAGATGCGTGCGAGCTTCTGGGTCATCGGCCCGCTGCTGGCCCGCATGGGCGAGGCACGCGTGTCGCTGCCGGGCGGCTGCGCCATCGGCACGCGCCCGGTCGATCTGTTCATCGACGGCCTGCGCGCGCTCGGCGCCGACATCGACATCGACATCGGCTACGTCGTCGCCAAGGCGCCGAAGGGGTTGATCGGCAATCGCTACGTTTTCCCGAAGGTGTCGGTCGGCGCGACCCACGTGCTGATGATGGCGGCTTCTCTGGCGAGGGGCGAGACGGTTCTCGAGAACGCCGCGCGCGAGCCCGAGATCGTCAATCTCGCCGACTGCCTGAACGCCATGGGCGCCCGGATCACCGGCGCCGGCACCTCCACCATCACGATCGAGGGGGTGACCTCGCTGCAGGGCGCGCGCCATCGCATCATCCCGGACCGCATCGAAACCGGCACCTACGCCATGGCGGTTGCCATGACGGGCGGCGACGTGTTGCTTCAGGGCGCGCGCTCCGACCTGCTCCAGGGCGCCCTCGACATCGTGGGGCAGTCCGGCGCGACGATCACGCAGACCAACGAAGGCATCCGCGTCGCCCGCAACGGCGCCGGCATCGCCCCGGTCGATGTGACGACGGAGCCCTTCCCCGGATTTCCCACGGACCTTCAGGCGCAGTTCATGGGCCTGATGACGATGGCGAACGGTCGCTCCAAGATCACCGAGACCATCTTCGAGAACCGCTTCATGCACGTGCAGGAGCTTGCCCGCTTTGGCGCGCGCATCAGTCTCTCGGGCCAGTCGGCGATCGTGGACGGGGTGGCGAAGCTGAAAGGCGCACCGGTGATGGCCACCGATCTTCGCGCCTCGGTGTCCCTGGTGATCGCGGCGCTCGCGGCAGAAGGGGAAAGCACGGTCAATCGGGTCTACCACCTCGATCGCGGTTTCGAGCGGCTGGAAGAGAAACTGTCTCGCTGCGGCGCGACCGTCGAGCGCATCTCCGGATAAGGTCGTCCAAGCGCGCGAGGAGCGGCGGAACGCCCTGCCTTCGCTGCATTGCATGATGCGATGAGACCGCCTAACACAGGGTCGATATCGAACGATCGGACGTGAGTTCATGCCTGCGCTGAAACTGCTCGCCCTTGACCCGGAAGACCTTCAGGTGCTGTCCGCGCATGTGCAGGACGCAGTCCTGAGGGTGGGCGACATCGACTGGCGCGCGCATGAAAAGCGGGTCGTCATCGCGATGAACCGCTTCGTGTGGGAAGCGCCGCGCAGACTGTTTCGCCGCCATGACGAGCGCAGGCGTGCTGCCCTGCACTTCGACCGCGTCATGGCAGTCAAAGCGACCGGCATCGACCGCGACAAGCCGGCCGAGGTGCTGTCGCTCCTGGCAGTCCGTTTCGTGGAGACTCAGGCGCCGGCCGGGCACGTCGATCTCGTCTTCTCCGGCGGCGCCACGATGCGTCTCGACGTCGAGTGCATCGAAGCGCGGCTTTCCGACATCGGCGGCGCGTGGGAAGCCACGTCCCGTCCCGCCCATCGCGTCTAAGCACTGCCGGAAGTTCGAATGGCCATCACCCTCGTCGCCAACACCCCTCATTTCGAAGAGAGCTTCGCCGCGTTTCTCTCCACCAAGCGCGAGGTCTCGGAAGACGTCGACCAGACCGTTCGGGCCATTCTGGCCCGGGTGCGGTCCGAGGGCGATCGCGCCGTGGTGGAGTACACCAACCGCTTCGACCGCAACGACTTCACGGCCGCAGGCCTCGCCGTGACGCCCGACCAGATTGCCGAAGCGGTGGCCGGCGCCGACCAGAAGACCGTCGAGGCCCTGACCCTCGCCCGAGATCGAATCGCCGCCCACCATGCCCGCCAGATGCCGGCCGACGACCGCTACGTCGATCCGATCGGGGTGGAACTCGGCTCGCGCTGGACCGCGATCGAGTCGGTCGGCCTCTACGTCCCTGGCGGCACGGCGAGCTATCCGAGTTCGGTCTTGATGAATGCGGTTCCGGCCAAGGTTGCCGGTGTCGAACGCATCGTGATCGTGGTTCCCGCTCCCGACGGCGTGCTCAACCCGCTCGTACTGGTCGCCGCGCATCTGGCGGGTGTTTCCGAGATCTATCGAATCGGCGGCGCGCAGGCTGTGGCAGCGCTGGCCTACGGGACCGAAACCATCCGACCCGTGGTCAAGATCGTCGGGCCCGGCAATGCCTACGTCGCGGCGGCCAAGCGGCAGGTCTTCGGCACCGTCGGCATCGACATGATCGCAGGACCGTCCGAGGTGCTCGTGATTGCCGACGGGGAGAATGATCCCGACTGGATTGCCGCCGACCTGCTGGCCCAGGCCGAACACGATACCGCGGCCCAGTCGATCATGATCACGGATGACGCAGCCTTCGGCCGCAGCGTCGAAGAAGCCGTGACCCGGCAGATCGCCACCCTTCCGCGGGCCGAGACGGCGGCCGCCAGTTGGCGCGACTACGGCGCCGTGATCGTCGTTCCCGATCTCGAAGCCGCCATTCCGCTGGCCAACCGCATCGCGGCCGAGCATCTCGAACTCGCCTTCGCCGAGGCTGAAGCCTTCGTGCCGAGAATCCGCAATGCCGGCGCGATCTTCATCGGCCGGCACACTCCAGAAGTCATTGGCGACTACGTCGGCGGATCGAACCACGTTCTGCCGACCGCCCGGTCGGCGCGCTTCTCGTCGGGCCTCTCCGTGCTCGACTTCGTCAAGCGCACCTCGCTCCTGAAGCTCGGGCCGGAGCAGTTGCGGACGCTGGCGCCCGCGGCGATCAGGCTCGCCGAAGCCGAAGGTCTCGGCGCGCATGCGCGCTCCGTTGCCATCCGGCTCAATCTCTAGGAGGGTCCCGTGGGCGCGGATGGCGAACGCAATCATCGCCTCGTCGACGTCGAGCTCGACGAATCGATCGGCCGATCGACCCCCGACGTCGAGCACGAACGCGCCGTCGCCATTTTCGACCTGATCGAGGAAAACACCTTTCACCCGGTCGGAGATGACCAGGGCGGGCCCTACAAGCTGAAGCTGTCGCTGGTCGATTCGCGCCTTGTCTTCGCTGTATCTCGCGAAGACGGCAGCGCCATCGTGACCCACATCCTTTCGCTGACTCCATTTCGCCGCATCGTGAAGGACTATTTCATGATCTGCGAAAGCTATTACGAGGCGATCCGCTGCTCGACCCCCTCGCAGATCGAAGCGATCGACATGGGTCGGCGCGGTCTGCACAACGAGGGTTCCCAGACCCTGATGGAGCGCCTTTCGGGGAAGATCGAGGTGGATTTCGACACGGCGCGGCGCCTTTTCACGCTGGTCTGCGTGTTGCACTGGCGTGGTTAGGCCGGCATGGCCGAAACGCCGTCCATCGATCCCTCCGCACCCGGCGCACCGTCCGGGCGCACGCCCAAGTCGGTGCTGTTCGTTTGCGGCATGAATTCGATCCGCTCGCCCATGGCCGAACTGATCGCCCGCAGGCAGTTGCCGGGCGTCTACGTCGCCTCTGCCGGCGTTCGCGCCGGCGAGCGCGACCCTTTCGTCGACGCCGTCCTGGCCGAACAGGGCCTGTCGCTCGACCAGCGCCAGCCTCGCCTGCTCGATGAACTCGAAGATGGCTACTTCGACCTGATCGTCACGCTGGCGCCCGAGGCGCATCATGCGGCGCTCGACATGACGCGGGCACTCGCCTCGGATGTGGAATACTGGCCCATGCCCGATCCCTCGATCGCCAGCGGCACGCGCGAACAGATTCTCGCCGCCTACAGGGACGTTCGCGACCGGCTGGCGCGGCGGATCGGGGATCGCTTCGGCACCCGGAGCGAGATGACGCCCGGGTGAAGAAGCTGGTTCACAATCCGGGCATAATCATATAGGTTCCGCGCAATTCCCGGCCTGGACGAGCTCCGCGCCGGGCTTTCATTCATGAAAAGGTATCGAATGCCGAAGGAAGAAGTCCTCGAGTTTCCGGGCACCGTGACGGAATTGCTGCCGAACGCGATGTTCCGGGTGAAGCTCGAAAACGAACACGAGATCATTGCCCACACCGCCGGCCGCATGCGCAAGAACCGCATCCGCGTTCTCACAGGCGACAAGGTTCTCGTCGAGATGACGCCTTACGACCTCACCAAGGGCCGTATCACCTACCGCTTCAAGTAGGCGGCCCGACAGGATTTCGATGAGCGTATTCCAGAAGCTGGTACTCGCCTCGGGCTCACCCCGCCGGATCGAACTTCTGCAGCAGGCGGGCATCGAGCCGTACCGGATCTGTCCGGCCGACATCGACGAGACGCCGCAACGCGCCGAGCAACCGCGCTCCCTGGCCAAGCGGCTGTCGAAGGAGAAGGCCGAAAAGGCCGTGGCTTCGCTTGCGGGCGATGCCGATGTGGAGCGCGACGCCTTCGTCCTGGCCGCCGACACGGTCGTGGCGGTCGGGCGGCGCATCCTTCCCAAGGCCGAGCTTCTCGACGAAGCCACCCATTGTCTTCGCCTCCTGTCGGGCCGCTCGCACCGTGTCTACACCGGTCTTTGTCTGATCACGCCGACCGGCAAGGTCCGTCAGACCCTGGTCGAGACCCGCGTGCGCTTCAAGCGCCTCTCGCGCGAGGACATGGAGAACTACCTGGCTTCCGGAGAATGGCGGGGCAAGGCGGGCGGCTACGCCATCCAGGGTCTCGCCGGAACCTTCGTCGTGAAACTGGTCGGCTCCTATCCGAACGTCGTCGGCCTGCCGCTTTACGAGACCGTGTCGCTGCTGTCCGGCGAAGGCTACAAGGTCCATTTCAACTGGCTTTCGGGCCCCGGCACCGTTTGAACCTCTTATGACCGAAAAGCCCTCAGCCAGTGTCACGCCGCTGCGTCCCCGCGTGAAATGCCCCGAATGCGGCAAGCTCTCCTCTCGCGACACCTATCCGTTCTGCTCGACCCGCTGCAAGGATCGCGACCTGAACCGCTGGCTCGCGGGCGTCTATGTCATCCCCGGCGAACCGGCTGACGGCCAAGTCGGCGAGGGAAGGCGCGACGACGAGGACTGACCGGCCACGGTCGCTCCTGATCCGCAGCAGGCTGCCCGGAACTACAGGCGGCGCGCTCTCCAAAGGCGGCCATCCGTACCGCGCGGCATGCCGCAGGCTTTTTCTCGAAAAAACAGCACCTTGCAGAGCGTTCCCGACTCTGTTCGGCAACCTGGCGAAGGCTCGGTCCGTCGGCGGCAACGTCTTCGAGCTTTGCGGATGGGGGCCGCAAACGAATCTGCCGCAGGGGTATCGAATTTGCTGTCGGAATTCTGTCACGCAGCGCTGGACACCGAATTTTTGCGTGCTATAACCCACGCGCTTTCGGGCGTTGCCCGAAACGACAGGACGGCTTGCCCGTCATGCCCAGGTAGCTCAGTTGGTAGAGCATGCGACTGAAAATCGCAGTGTCGGTGGTTCGATTCCGCCCCTGGGCACCACTCCTGAATGGCACCTGACCCTCAGCAGAAGCAATCGTGACCACGGCGCACCGTCGGGCGCGCCGAGCCGTTCTTCCAGACAGGCGCCAGGCAGCGGATCGTTCGAGGGACGAACCGGCGTTCTTCCAGCGCCAGCCGAAGGTTGGTCAGTGTTCGCCCGCGGCCATGGCCACGGCGATGCGTGCGGCCAGGGCGGCGTTGTTCCTGACCAGCGCGATGTTGGCGACGAGGCTGCGTCCGCCTGACAGCTCGTTGATGCGGGCCAGCAGGAAGGGCGTCAGCGCCTTCCGACCGATGCCTCGCCGGGACGCTTCGGCCACCGCTTCGGCGATCGCACCATCGATGAAGGCGGGATCGAGTGCGTCGGCCTGCGGGATCGGATTGGCAATCAGAAGACCCGTGCCGGAACCGATGGCCTTGTGCAGTCGGATCGCCGCTGCGATCTGTTCCGGCGTATCGATGCGGTGGTCGGCCTTGTGGCCGCTCGATCGGGTGTAGAAGGCGGGAAAGTCGTCACTGCCATAGGCGATCACCGGCACGCGCTGGGTCTCCAGGAATTCCAGCGTCTTGGCGATGTCGAGGATCGACTTGACGCCGGCGCAGACGACAGCCGTCTCGGTGCGGCCGAGTTCGGTTAGGTCGGCGGAGATGTCGAAGGTTTCCTCCGCGCCGCGATGCACGCCCCCGACGCCGCCCGTGGCGAAGACGTCGATGCCGGCGAGCGCGGCAATGCGCATCGTGGCCGAGACCGTGGTGCCGGCCGAACCGCGCCGCGCCATCACGGCTCCGAGATCGCGACCGGACGCCTTCACCACGTCGCGGCTTCGGCCGAGCGACTGCAGTTCGTCGGCCGTCAAACCGGCGCGCAACACGCCGTCGATCACCGCGATGGTGGCCGGCACCGCACCGTTCTCCCGCACCGTCGCCTCGACGAGCAGCGCGGTCTCGACATTCTCGGGAAACGGCATGCCGTGGGTGATGATCGTGCTTTCCAGCGCCACCACGGCCTGCCCGGCAGCCAGCGCTTCGGCGACGTCGCGCCCCAGAACGAGCAGCGGATTGTTGGTCGTGACGGTCATGAAGGTATCCTGTGTTCGCCTGCCGCGAGAAACCGCGGCGAAAGTTCCGGGTGAACGCTCGACGCGCTCTCGGTGGTCAAGGTGGCCAGGAGCGCACCGGTCTGAGCCGCCGCCCGCAGCGACGAGCCGCCGAGCAGGCGGTAGAGCGTACCCGCTATCATGGCATCCCCGGCGCCAGTCATGTCGAGCGGTTGCGCGGGAACGGCGGGCATCTCGACGACTTCGTCGCCCGAGGCAACCGCATAGCCTTGCGCACCACGCGTGACGATGGCTTCGCGTGCACCGGCCCGGCACAGAGCCACTGCCGCCTCCTTCAGCGAAGGCCGGCTGGACGGCTCCGTGGCGCCGAGAATGGCGCTCGCCTCGTCATGATTGGAAAAGATCAGATCGATGCCGGAGAGGTCGCGCGGCAGTCTGGCCGATTTCGGCGTCGACACCGTGTCCAACGCCAGCTTGTAGCGCGCGCTCTGCTTGCGCGCGATCAGCGCCTCGATCGTCGCTGCCGGCATGTTGCAGTCGATGAAAATCCAGTTCGCCGCGGCCAGATGCGGCCAGAACCGGTCGAGATGCGCCGGGGTCAGGAGGTCGAAGACGTCCATGTCGGCGATGCCGAGCGCCAGATCGTTGGCGGGATCGAGGATCGCGGCGTATTCCGCCGTCGGCCGCTCGGTCGTGGTGATGACCTGGCTGACATCGGCGCCGAGATCGCGCAGGTGCCGCACGAGGTCGCGGCCGGTCGTGTCGTCGCCGACGATCGAGATGAAGGACAGCTCGACGCCAAGGCGCACGAGGTTTTCCGCTACGTTGCGGGCCACGCCGCCGAAGCTGCGATGGCCGTGAACCGGGTTCGACGTCTCCCAGACCAGCGGCTTGCGGGCATGGTACTTGCGGTCGAGCACCGCACCCCCGATGCAGACCATGCGTCGCGGCGTCGGCAGCACATAGCCGCGACCGAGAATGTAGCCCTTGTTGACGAGCTGGACGATATGAGCCGCCACTGTGGAGCGAGCCAGGCCGAGCGGGGTGGCGATCTCCTGCTGGCCGACGAAGGGATTGGCCGAGATCAGGTCGAGGACCGCCTGTTCCTGGGATCCGAGGTCGTCCATCGCGCTGTCCATGAAAGTGGAGGAGGTCAGGGGCTTGCGCCGAGGCATACAACAACAGATGCGAATGTCAACTTTTGTTTAGCGCTATTGGAACAGGCGGCAAGGCGTCGCCGCAGAGGAACCGGAACTGCTTCCACCAGCGACGATTTCTCCACCAATCCGGCCAAAGACGACAGGATGGCTGTTTGCGGTGGACGGAAAGGCTCGAACTGACCTATCTGGGCACACGCTTTTTCGGCCACCGCGGTCGAGCCCTCTCACCCCGATCGCACTCCAGGATCGACGATTGCCGCACACCGCCATCCTCATCACCGAGAAGAGCTGGATTTCGGCACGGGTGATCGACGCGTGGCTCGCGAAGGGCAATCGAATCGCGGAGGTCTGGTGCTTCGACCCGGCGAGCGCCCTTCTCGCTCCGCCGCGGAGCCTGTTCGGACAGGTCTTTCCGGCATGGGACGTCTCCCGCCTGCTGGCCCGTCACGGGGTGGAGGTCCGGCTTTGCCCTCCCCTCAAAGGCTGGAGCGGGGCATCGGAGCGTGCCACGGCGGCCGGCGCCGACGTGCTGATGACGCTGATGACGCATCAGATCGTACCGGCTTCGATCCTGCGCCCCTTCGCCGGCCGGGCGGTCAACTTCCATCCCGCCTTGCTGCCGCACTACAAGGGCCCCTCGCCCCGGACCGGGATGTTGCTCGACGGCCAGGCGGACATGGCGGGCGGGGTGACGCTGCACGTTCTCAGCCCCGGCATCGACGAGGGAGCGATCATCGCCAGCCGCGCCGTTCCGCGCAGCATGGCCCGGAACGACCCGCATTGGGACGCGCTGCAGGCCGAGGCTGCCGGCCAGTTGGCCGCTGGACCCTTGCTGGACTACCTGGCAGGACGTCTCGACGCCGTGCCGCAACAGCCCGGCAGCGGCAACTACCGACGCGTCGCTCCCACAGAATATACCATCGGTCCCGCCATCGATGTCGAACGCGCGCGCTTCCTGTGTGAAACGCTGAGCGAAATCAACCGGCTGATATGCACACTTCCTGACGGGAGAACCGTCTCCGTCGTGGGGTTTTCGCGCCACCTGGGCCCCCCGACGGGCGCCGCGCCGCGCCTTGGGCCGGGCTACGTGGACATCGACGTCAGCGACGCGCGCCTGCGTCTCCGACGCCGGAACCCGCTGTCGAAGGTGATGGCCTGGGTTCGCAAGCTCGACGCCGTCCGCAGGGTCGGCAGGACAGGGATGGAGTGAAATGCTGCCTCCGCTCCACCTTGCCTTCGACGAGAGCAGCACGCCGCACGACATTCGCGTGCGCATGTCGGCGGGTGGGCGGCTGGTCGGCACGATCTTCTTTCGCTGCGAGTCGACGCCCCTCGTGATGACGGCCGACACCCTGTTGTGCCTGGGGTTGACGCCGGCGCTGGAAGTGCACGCGCCGCTGCGGGTCGAGGGAACGGTCGAAGCGTCGCTCATCGCCAACGCCGCAGCAATCCAGGAGATGCTGTGCTCCTGGTATCCGGCTTACCGCCCGATTCCGGTCACGGCCGAAGTCGGCAGCCAGACGTATCCCGAGGGCCGTGGCACGGGCCTCTTCTTCTCCGGCGGCGTCGATTCCAGCTATTCCCTGGCATCCGAGAAAAACCGCCTCGACGCCCTGATCACGATGGTCGACGCCAAGACGCCGGGGCAGCGCGGGCCAGGCGCGCAGCGGCTCGTCGACGGGCTGGCGCGAGCGGCTTCGACCTTGAGGCTCGAGCCGATCTTCGTCGAGACCAATATCCGCGCGATGATGCAGCCGTTCCTGGGATGGATCGAGTTCCATGGCTCGGCCATGGCTGCAATCCGTCACCTGCTCGGCGACCGGTTTCACACGGTCCTGATTGCCTCATCCGGCGACGAAACGGCCTGGTTCGAGCCCTGGGGCTCCCACCCCGGTCTCGATCCGCTGCTGGGAACGCCTGACGCACGCATCGAACACCACGGCCTCGTCAAGCGTTTCGACAAGGTGCGTACGATCCTGACGGAACCCGTGCTGATGGACGGACTGCACGTCTGCAATACGGATCCGAAGAAGAATTGCGGCCAGTGCTCGAAGTGCCGGTTCGTGATGGCCTGCCTGTCCGTGCTCGACGCCACGGAGGAGGCGCCGAGTTTCCCCCGCGATCGGGAATACACGCCGTTCCGGTTCAAGATCGAGGATGCCGCGGTCCGCTCAGAATATGTCTACCTGCGCGAAAGAGCCGCTGCGACCGGCCGACATGCGCGGCTCATCGCCGACATCGACGCGTCGATCGCGGCTTGCAAGCTCCCGGAAAAGCGGCGCAGCGTCGTTGCGACGGCGGATCCTGGCTGGCGCCTCAGACGTCTGAAGCACCGGGCGCGGTACTGGCGAGCGTCGCGTTAGGATCGAAGCCTTCCGCCTTGCGCCGTCCATCCGGATAGAGACGGCGGCAAGCGAGACAGGAGGTGCCGACGCCGCACCTGTCGACCCAACAGGCGATCGGCTCACGCGCATTGAAGACGACGCGCTCGAGATGATCGGCAAGAGACGCCTTCAGGTAGATGAGTTCGCCGGGAATGGCCGTGGTCTCGAGATAGGCGGCGACCTCCTCGGCCCGCTCGAACGTGAGGAGACGCGCGCCAGCCTCGGTCTTGAGCCGATCGATCCGAGCCGATTGGGGACCGACGAACAGGACCCGGTCGGCGATGGCGAGTGCGTCGCGTGCCGTGCTCATGTATTTGGGCCGCGCGCTCCCGGAAAAGTCCGACAGGGTGCCCACGACCACCGTCTTTCGCACGGCCCGGGCGTTGCGAACGATTTCGAGACTGCTCTCCACGCCCCAATAGGGTGCCTTCATCGTGTCCGCAATGATGGTGCTGCCACTGGCGCCGCTGTGGATCGAATCCCGCCAGGGATATGGGGGCCATGCTGCGATTGCCCGCGCGCAGTCTCGTGCCGGCACGCCAAGCGCGCGCCCGGTCGCAAAGGCGGCGAGCGCGGCGGTGACCCAGCGCTCGCCGACCAGTTGCGTCTGCACGACGGTGACCTCCGTCCCATCGTCGATTTCGAGGCGAAGCCTTTCAGGAAAGTGGCCGTCGAAGGCGACGAGGCGGATATCGGCATCGGCCGCACGGCCGAAGGTCAAAACCCGTGCAGGGCTGCGATCCCTCATGGCAAGGATCAGCGCATCGTCTGCGTTCAGGACGGCAAGACCTGTTGGCGGCAGCATCTCGACCAGACGTCCCTTCTCCACCGCAACGGCTTCCCGGGTGCGATAGTTCTTGTAGTGGTCGAGCCCGATCGTGGTCACGACCGCCACATCAGGACGGAGGAAGCTCGCGACCGGCTCGATGGCGCCGGGCGCATGGCCGCTCACCTCGCAGACCCAGAAGCGGTGCCTCCTGCGCGCTCGCGTGACGTTCTTGGAGATTGCACCAGCCGTGTTGAAGCCGATCGACACATGCGTTGGCGCCCGCGCCGCAAGGACGAGCGAGATGAGGCCGGCCGTACTCGACTTGCCCGCGCTGCCAGTCACCGCCACCACGTGATTCGGCCGCACGAGGCGACGCCAGGCGGACGCGACACGCGTCCGCCGCCAGAGCCGGAAGGACCGCAACCGGTCGCGCATCATCGTCCATCCGTCGCGAAGATTTGCATGGCCCATCATGGACGATCCTCCCGCGAACACCTGTCGGCGCAGGAACGAGACGCGGAGCCCGGCGCGTCAACGCTCCCGCGCAGAGGCTGGCCGGTTTCGAATACGATCGAAACCGGCATGCGTGCGCGCCCAGGCGTCGAGAGAACTCGATTGACTGCGACGGGGTCATGGATCAAATCGGTCCTCATCGGACAAGATACAACCTGAAGATGGATGCCGCCCACCTTTTGCACGGAAGCTGTCGTGGGCGGAACAAGAGGAACGACCTGAAACGTCTATGCTCCGCAACCGCGACAGGCATCCCCGCCGCCGATAGGCTACAGATGCAGTCAGTCCTCCGTGTCATGCAAGCCGGCCGCAGGCGGAACCCAGAATGACCGTTTCGAAAACCGATCATCGCCATCCGCTCAAACGCCTTTTCCAGGCTCATGTCGAAGGTCCGTTCAAGCACCGGCTGGCAACGCTGGCCCGGGCGCGCAGCAAGGCGGAATTCATTTGCGTCACCGGAAGTTCCGGAAAATCGACGACGGCAACGCTTCTGGCCCACATTCTCGCCGCGCATGGTCCGACGACATGCCAGGTTTTGGCCAACTCGTTGCCGGCCATCCAGCGCAGCTTGCGACGAATGCCCTCGACGACGCGATACGCAGTCTTCGAAACCGGCATCTTTCACCAGGGCGACATGGATGCGCTGAGCCGCCTCGCGCGGCCGACCGTCGGCATCGTGACCCTGGTCAACACGGAGCACTACTCCAGTTTCCGCGGCCGGGAAGGCGTGGCCACCGAGAAGGGCAAGCTGGTGGAGGCCATCCTGCCCGGCGGGTTTGCGGTGCTCAACGCCGACGACGACCTCGTGGCGTCGATGGCCGGACGCACCACCGAACGCGTGGTGACGCTGGCACGGCACGCCCCTGCCCTCTATCGGGTTCGAGCCGGGTTCCCATCCGCTTCGGAAGGACTGCTCGTCGAGATCGAGGGTCCGCGCGGCAGGCTGTCCATGCAAACGCGTTTCCTGGCGGACCATTTCTGGCTCTCCTGCGCGGCCGCGGCCGTCACCGCGCTGGAGCTCGGCGTCCCCCCTTCGGTCGTAACCGATCGAATCGAGCGTTTCGCCGGCGTCCACGAGCGGTTCAGCCTCTACGAAACGAAGAGCGGACCACGCTTCGTGCTCGACACCGCGAAGGCCCCGTGGGACACGCTCTTCCTGTCTTTCGATGCCTTCGCCAGGCTTGACGGCGGCTACAAGCGGATTGTGCTCGGCCAAATCTCCGACTACCCGGGAAACCCGAAACCGAAGTATCGCGATGCCTTTCGGCGGGCGCTGAGCTGTTCCGACCAGGTCATCTTCGTCGGTGAAAATGCCCATCGGTCGTCGGCGAGCGAAGAAGAGATCGCCAGCGGACGTTTCAAGAGTTTTGCAACCGTCGAGCAGGCGACGGCTTATCTTCGGCAGGACGCCACCGACCGGGACCTCATCCTGTTGAAGGGATCGCGCAACCTGCATCTGGATCGCATCGCGCTCGCGTGGGATCATGACGTCAACTGCTGGAACGACCATTGCGGATACAGTGGCAACTGTACGACATGCGGGCTCCACGAATATCCGTTCCAGGATCATGCCCGCATCAGGAAGGAGCAGCGACGTTGGCCCAGGCGTGGCCGCGGATCGGGCACCTGATGCATCGGAGACCGTCTTGCAGGCTTACATAATCCATCTGAAGGACGCTTCTGGCCGCTGGCCGCAGGTGGAGCGCCTGAAGCAGGAACTGCCGATGGCCTCGCAGGTCGTGGATGCCGTCTCCGGCGCGCGGTTGCCGGAGCGCGAACTCGACCGCGTCTACCGCCGCAATCTCCATTGGCCACCCTATCCCTTCCGTCTGTCGAAGGGGGAGATCGGCTGCTTCCTGTCCCATCGCCTGACCTGGCAAGCCATCCTCGACGGGAATGCGGAGGGGGGCCTCGTCCTCGAGGACGACATCGAGATCGACAGCGCGCGCCTTCCGGCGGCCCTTGAACTCGTGGGGAAATTCGCTTCGCCCGGCGACATCGTCCGGTTTCCCAACAAGTTCAGATCCCGCGCCGGGCAAGTCGTTGCGTCGCAGGACGGTTTCGATGTCGTTCAGGAGAAATCGCCGGGCCTGAACATGATGATGCAATGGATCGGACGTGACGCGGCCCGGCAACTCCTGGCGCGAACCGAGATCTTCGACCGTCCGGTCGATGTGTTCATGCAGATGCGCTGGATGCACGACCTGCCGGTCTACGCCGTTCGACCCGTGCTGATCCGCGAGGTTTCCGGCGAGCTCGGAGGCTCGACCATCCAGAGCGGCAGAAAATCGATCCCGAACGAAGCGGCGCGCAGCATCGGCCGAACCGCCTATCGCGGTTATACGCGCGCGCGCAACATGTTTCGCTAAAGTACCCGTGTCGGTCGCGGCGAGTATCCGTTAGAGAGACGGAATCGGAGGATTGCGGCGCGCTTCGTCGAGCCGCGACGGGAAATCATGTTCGGCGTCTCACGAAAGATCGAGAAACAGCTGCGCTATTGGCGATGGCGGCTCGCCCGGGGCGGGTTGCCGATATGGTGGCACGTCGGTCGGCCGAACTTCGGCGACGATCTGACCCCGGACCTGTTCCAGCGGCTGACGGGCGTGAACGTTCGTTTCGAACCGAACCGCTCCGCACCGCACGTGCTGGGGATGGGCAGCATCCTGTCCAAGGCGACGCCCGCCTCGATCATCTGCGGCAGCGGCCTGATCGCGCCCATTGCCGGCCGCATCCAGGCCCGTGCCGTTGCCGTGCGCGGGGAACTGTCGATGCGGGGGCTGGCCTCGGTCCCGGACGATCTGCTTTTGGGCGACCCGGCGGTGCTCGTGAGCGAACTGATCGTACCGCCCCCCAGAAAGCAACACGCCTACGGCTTCGTCCCGCATGTACGATCCGTCGATCGCTGGCGGGCCTGGAACGGAATGGGGCTGAAGCTGATCGACCCCGGGGGGCCGGTGCGATCCGTGGTCGAGGCCATCGCATCCTGCGAGACGATCATCAGCCAGTCGCTGCACGGCCTGGTGATCGCCGATGCCCTGAGTGTTCCCAACGTGTGGGTGGCGCCAACCGACGCCATGATGGGCGGACGCTTCAAGTTCGACGACTACTTCACCACGATCGACACGCCGAAGGAGATCGTGCCGGAGACACAGGACATCTTCCGCGCTCCCGGCGTCTTCGCCGCCTCGGTCGGGCGGTACCGCTTCGACAAGGCCGTCTACCGCGAGCGCCTGCGCACGACGTTCTCGGCGCTGGCGAAAGGGCTGCAAGCAGGCTGAGGCCGATCGGACGGAACCGGGAACCTGGCTCGCCCAGCCTTCCTGGGCTCTAGATGTCGTTGCTACGGAGGTTGTCCGTGAGTTTTGAGATTGGGGGCCTTCCGCCAA
>NZ_RWKW01000064.1 GCF_003970795.1 Aquibium carbonis
CGCGCTGCGCGGCGGAGCCGCGCTGGACGGGTGAACCGGCGACGGCCTCGAGGTCGGCGGCGGGCACGCCCCCGGGCCGCAGCAGACGCATGCGGCCATCCTCGACCTTGACGATGGTGGACTCCACGCCGACCGGCGTCGCGCCGCCGTCGACGACGAGCGAAATGCGATGTCCGAGATCGTCGGCGACGGCCCGGGCGCTGGTGGCGGAGACACGGCCCGACGAATTGGCGCTTGGGGCGGCGAGCGGCCGGCCGGTGGCGGCGACGAGCCTGGCGGCGAAGCCGACCGGCATGCGCAGACCGACCGTTTCGAGCCCCGCCGTGACCAGCGGGCTGATGCCGGCGCCCTGGCGCAGCGGCACCACGAGCGTGAGAGGGCCGGGCCAGAAGGCGTCGGCCAGCCGCTGCGACAGGGGATCGAGGATGCCGATGCGATCGGCCATTGCGCGATCGGCGACATGGACGATGAGCGGATTGAAACGGGGCCGACCCTTGGCCTCATAGATGCGGGCGACCGCCTCGCCGCTGGTCGCATCGGCCGCCAGCCCGTAGACGGTTTCGGTGGGCACCGCGACGGGCATGCCGGCGAGGATCAGTTCGCCGGCGCGGGCAAGCGCTTGCTGCTCCGGGATGATGTCGGCCATCGCATGTCCTTTCGCGGCGCTGCCTATCGCGCGCGGCGGTATTCGGCAAGCGACACGCTCTAATCGTTTCATTAATCGTCGAATGATAGGGGTAGTGCGGATGGGTTCGTCAAATCCGCGTGTCAGTCGTTTGAAGAAATGTCCCGCCAGGGGCAGGGCGTGAGTTCATGAAGCTTCCCGGGGCAGCGGCCGTGGCGATCGGGCTCCTTGCGGCGCAACAGGCGCAGGCTGGGTCGTTCGTCATGCTTGGCGGCGAACCGGCGGCCAGTTCGCCCTCGGTCGTGATGCTGGGCCGGCCGGTTGCACGAGCCTTTCCCGCCGATCGGCAGGCCGCTCCATCTCCCGACCGCAGCATCGAAACGTCGGCCCTGCGAACCACGCTCGACGAGTCAAGCGAGGCTGGGGCCGCAATCCCTCCGCCCCCAGACCCCGAACCGCTCGACGTCGTCGTCTGGCCGCCGGTGCTGTCGCGGTCGATGATGGCGTTCGGCGAGCCGCGGCCGGCCAGACCGCGCACGGTCGCAACCGCAAGCCGAGCGCCATTCAGCTTGCCGGCGGTGTTTCGGGCCGGACTGGCTGGCGACGCCTTCACCTCCACTCAGACGCCGGCCCGTGCAGCTGTGCAGGAGGAACGGCCTTTGGCGCCGAGCGCCGCTGCAGGGAGCGCCGCGCAGCCGGATACGCCCGCCCTGACCGAGCGCAGGGAACCGCAGCCGTCGCGGCGCGACCGGCCGCCCGCGCCGGAGGCCCCGCCTTCCGTACCGGCCACGCCGCCGCCGACGATGCGGCTGCGATAGCCGTCGGTCTCTTCAGCCGGCGATCTTCGAGAAATCCGCCACCTGGCCGGTCGCGCCGCGAATGCGGGCGAGCAGGGCCAGCCGGTTGGCCCGCACCGCCTCGTCCTCGGCATTGACCATCACCTTGTCGAAGAAGGCGTCGATGGGCGCGCGCAGCGCCGCCAGCGCCCGCATGGCGGCGGCGAAATCCTCCTCGGCGATGGCGCTCGCCGCCTCGCGCTCGGCCATCTCGACCGCGGCGTGGAGGGCGGCCTCGGAGGGCTCCGACAGCAGCGCGGGATCGACGTGATCGGCGATGCGGGTGCCCTTCTTCTCCTCGGCGGCCAGGATGTTGACGGCGCGCCTGGTGCCGGCGACGAGGTTTTTCCCGTCCTCGGTGTCGAGCAGGTCGGACAGGGCCTCGACGCGGCGGACGATCATCAGCAGGTCGTCGTTGGTGGAGCTCTCGGCCGATGAGGAGCTCTCGGCCGGCGACGGACCGATCTCCCCCCCCGTGGGGGAGATGGGCGGCAGCCCAGAGGGGGGCGTCGTCGAGCGCCCATGGTCGACGTCGTAGGGGATCGAGGGCTGAGGGGTCAGTTCACTCTGGCTGTCGGAAGTTTGGAGAGGCCGAGCCTGAGCGCCCCCCTCTGTCCTGCCGGACATCTCCCCCACGGGGGGGGAGATCGGCGCGGCGCCGCTGGCGAGCACGGCGTCGATGAGGTCGTGCCGGGCGCCCTTGTCGCGGAGATAGACCTTCAGGCGATCGTGGAAGAAGGAGAGGAGGTCTCCCGAGATTTCGAACTCCCATTTGGTCGCTGGTGCATCGTGCACTCCACCAAGCTCCGGAAGTATAGAGTTGTAACTTGATTCCGGTTCAGTCTGGAAAGCAGTTGTCGAAAGCCGACCAGCTCCTTGCAGCAGCCAACGCCTCAACTCACGGAGGAAAGTGATGCTCAACCCCACCCGCACCCCGTTCTCCACCAGAATCCGGATCACGCCGAGCGCCGCGCGGCGCAGCGCGTAGGGGTCCTTGCTGCCCGTCGGCTTTTCGTCGATGGCCCAGAAGCCGACCAGCGTGTCGAGCTTGTCGGCGAGCGCGACAGCGACGGCCACAGGGTCGGTCGGGACCGTGTCGGTGGGGCCTTGCGGCTTGTAGTGCGCTTCCAGCGCCGCTGCGACCGAGGGGCGTTCGCCCTGCAACAGCGCGTATTTGCGGCCCATGGCGCCCTGGAGTTCGGGGAACTCGCCGACGACCTCGGTCTGCAGGTCGGCCTTGGCCAGCACGGCGGCGCGGCGGGCGAGCGAGGGAAGGTCCCCCTCACCCTTGTGGGGAGGGGTTAGGGGTGGGGGTGATGCGTCTGCGGGAGGCGTACCCCCACTCGCGCCTTCGGCGCGACCTCCCCACAAGGGGGAGGTGGAAAGCGTCGCGGCGATCTCCTCCGCGAGCCGCGCGATGCGCTCGACGCGCTCGCCTTGCGTTCCCAACTTGGCATGGAAGGTAACGCCGAGATGGTCGAGCCGGGCCATGCGCTGGTCGAGCGGCTTTGCGAGATCGAGACCGAACTTGTCCGCCGACGGCTTCAGCGCGGCGAGGTCGGGCAGGTTCGACTGGTCGGTCTTCCAGAAATGCACCGCGTCGGACAGGCGCGCGCGCACCACCTTGCCGTTGCCGTGGGCGATCTCGACGCCGCCGTCGTTGGCCTCGATGTTGGCGGTGAGGATGAAGCGGTTGGCGAGGCCGCCCTCGGGCGCCGCGCCATGCGGGCGGGTGACGAAGCACTTCTGGTTGGCGCGGATGGTGAGGCGTACGATCTCGGGCGGAATGGCCAGGAACTCTTCCTCGAAGGAGCCCATCAGCACCACCGGCCATTCGACGAGGCCGGCGACCTCTTCCAGCAACCCCTCGTCCTCGACGAGGTCCAGCCCGCTGGCGAAGGCCAGGTTGCGGGCGTCGGAGAGGATGATCTGCTTGCGGCGCTCGGCGTCGAGCACGACCTTGGCCGCCTCCAGGGCGGACACATAGTCGTCGAAGCGGCGCACGGTGATCGCCTCCGGCGCGTGGAAGCGGTGGCCGAAGGTGACGTTGCCGGAGCGCAGGCCGTCGACCTCGAAATCCACCACCACCGGCTCGGCGGTCTCGGGGCCGAAGGTGCACAGGATGGACTGCAACGGGCGCACCCAGCGCAGGCTTTCCGAGCCCTTCGCCACATCCCCATAGAAGCGCGGATCGCGCGGCGCCGAGGCGGCGCCCCAGCGCATCGACTTCGGCCAGGGGAAATCGCGAATGATGGCGGGCATGATGCCGGCGATGATGTCTTCGGCCGCGCGGCCGGGCTTCTCGATGACGGCGACGTAGAAATCGCCCTTTTTCGGGTCAGCCTGCACGGACAGCTGGTCGACGGACGTCAGCCCCGCCTTGCGCAGGAAGCCCGCGACCGCCTGCTCCGGCGCCTTGACGGGCGGGCCCTTGATCTCCTCGCGCACGTCCTTCGAGCGGGCGGTGACGCCGCGAATGTCGAGCGTCAGCCGCCGCGGCGTCCAGTATTCGCGCGCCGCCTCGTAGGTGAGACCCGCCTCGACGAGCCCGTCGGTCACCATCTTCCTGAGATCGCCCGCCGCCTTGCGCTGCATGCGGGCGGGAATCTCTTCGGAGCGGAGTTCGAGCAGAAGATCGGGCATTGCTGGCTCCTTACCCTCCCCTGAATGGGGAGGGTCGGCGCGTCAGCGCCGGGGTGGGGTGACTTGGCTCGGCGCACCCCCACCCGCCGCCTTGCGGCGACCTCCCCCATCGAGGGGGAGGTGGGCGCTCCGTTCTTGCACGGCGGCATAGATCGTATCCAGCACCGAATCCAGTTCCTTTTTTGACCTCATGGTTCCAGAAACGCAGCATGGAGTACCCCTCCGACTTCAACCATCGATCACGATCCGCATCGTGTTGCATCTGAGGTCCATGGCTGTGGTGGCTTCCGTCGAGTTCGATCGCCAGCTTCAGCCGGTGTGAGACGAAATCAACGATGAAACGACCAATCGGGGCTTGCTTGCGAAAGTGCGTGCCCTCGACCGGAATACGCCAAAGATGATGCCAGAGGATTCGCTCCTCGTCAGTCATCGTCGATCGCAACCGCCTCGCGGTTGCGATCCGGAAGCGATCGAGCTTCGGCATCGCTGGTCCCACCCACTCCGCCGACATCATGCCGGTTCGACCGCGCCCTGTCACCCGATCCGATGAACGGCCGCTGAATGCACCGGCCACGGCCGGTTCAGGCACGATCCGCGAGACTGCACGGCATCGAGCGTTCGCGCCCGAGCGGCGCCGACCCGGCAGCGGTGAAGGGACGCACCAGCATGAAGACCGCCATCCATTCGATCGCGCTGATCGCCTGTTTCGCGACCTATGCGTCGGCCGGGCTCGAGACACCGCTCGCCGGCATGCGCCGGGCGATCCAGACGTTCTCGGCCGTCCAGGCCCCTGCCCCCGACGCCAGCGGCGTCGTCACGGACGCCCTGACGGGCTGAACCTCTCAGAACACGCCCGGCAGCAGGCGCCTAGTGCGGGCGGCGTAGGCCTCGTACTCGGCGCCGAAGGCCGAGCGCATCATGGCTTCCTCGCGGCCGGTTCGCAGCACGTAGAGCAGCGCCACGGCGAAAAGTCCGGCCAGACCAGCGAACCAGTTGGCGATGAGCAGCGCCTGCATGATGCCCCACAGGAAAAAGGAGGCGTACATGGGATGGCGGACGTGGGCATAGACGCCGCCGGTGACCAGCTTGTGGCCCTCGCGCAGTTCGAGGCTGACGGACCAGTTGCGGCCCAGATCGCGGTGGCTGCGGCGGAAGAGCCAGAGGAAGGCCACACCCGCCGCGACGCCGAGGACCAGCGGCACGATGCCCTGCGGACGGTCGCCAATGCCCTGGAACACCCCAAGCCGCCAGGCGATCGGCAGGACGGCCAGTCCGATGACGCAGTCGACGAGCAGCGCGATGTCGAGCGTATCGCGCCGGTCGTCGCGGGTGCGCAGCTTGCGGGCGCGGCGCATGGCGGGCCAGCGGAGCGCGACCCAGCCAACCACGAAGACAAGCCAGAGCCAGAAGGAAACGTCGCGCATCAGGCCTTTTCCTTTTCACCGGGCCGGTTCTTGCGGGGAACCAGGCTGCCCCGGATCGTCGCGTGAAGCGGGTACGGGCCGCAGCACATCATGAAGAAGTCATAGCGGTTGCGTTTGGTGTTGGCGGAAATGAACTGATAGTGCAACCGGAAGAAGCTCGTGCGGATGCGCCTGTAGAATTCGGCGTCGAGCATCGAACGGAAGCGGACCCTGACCACGACCGGAAAGGGCTCCCGCCGCGGATTGGCGATGCCGGCCAGCGCCAGCGGATCGCAGCGATAGAAGTTGATGATGTCCACCAGCGCCTGGAAATCGCCCCAGTCGATGCCCGGATTGGCCACGAGGGCGCGCAGCCGCTCGCGGGCGCCACGGGCGGCGGGGTGCAGCGTGATCTTGGGGCCGGTGGATCCGACGGTCAGCAACGTGAACGCCGGCGTCTCGCCGCGCGCCGCGACCATCGCCGCATAGCGCGCGGCAACCTCGAGGATGATCGCGCCCCCGGTGGAATGGCCCACGAGAGCGACCTCGTCGTAGCCGCTCCGGCGGACGCGCTCGTCGATGGCGCGCGCCCAGACCGCGATGCGCTCGTCCATCGCCGGCCTGTGTCCGCGCAGCCATTCGCGACTGAACGACCAGAGATCCATCAGATGAAAGAGGAAGTAGCGGCGCGCCAGTCGGCGGATGAGGAGAACGGCCAGCACGACGCCGAGGATAGCTGAGACAGGGCCGGCACCCGGCAGCGGGGCGGTCTGGCCATAACGCCACGCAAACCAGCCGAGCAGGACGGGGCCGACGATGCCCAGCAGCGGATACAGGAAGTAGAACGCGAAGCGCCAGTTGGCGGCGAAGAAGCGGAACAGGGTTCCAGTGGCGACATAGTCGAGGAAGGCCAACAGCCACCGACCGAAGCGGACGGGCAGCGGCCGCGCGCCATCGACCATGACCATGTCGTCATAGTCGAGGAGGACGAAGTCGGTCGCCGTCGCGCGCTTGGCGTCGCGGTAGTCGATCCGGGCGGATGCGACATGGCTGGCCTCGTCGAACGTGACCGGTCCCAGCGACGCCTGAGCCGACCAACAGACGGCGAATCGGCCGAGTTCCTTGCCGAACCGCGAAAAGAACCGGTTTGCGTCGTTGCGCTCGTAGCCGCCGACATGGAACACCGCTCGGCGCGCGACGTCGGCGCTCGTCTCGGTCGGCGCGGGTTCGGGGGTGGCAGTGATGGCTTCATCTCCCGCGGGCAGATGGTCGGGCGTTTGAGGCCCGTTCCCGTCTTATGGACGAATTCCGACGAGTCGAAAACAGCCTTTCTCGCCCTTTCAGGGAACGGTCAGGACAGGTCCGGCGACGTCGGATCGAAGGGCCTGGCATTGACCGCGCGCTCGACGGCGTGGGTGATCGGCATCGGCCCGAAGCACATCATGGCGTAGTCGTAACCGTAGCGCCGCGTGTTGGCGGACACGAACTGATAATGCACGCGGAAGATGTTGTACTTCATCGAGCCATAGAAATGCGGATCGACCATGTCGCGGATGCGAACCTCGAACACCATCGGAAACGGTTCGCTGCGCGGGTTCGACACGCCGGCCAGGCTCAGCGGGTCGCAGCGGAAGAAATTGATCGGATCGATCAGCGCCTGTGCGTCGACCCACCAGACGCCCCTCTGGGCAGCCAGAAAGCCGAGGTGGTCGCGCGCGGCGCGGGCGAACGGATGCATGAAGACCATCGGCGCGGTGGAACCGGCCGTGAGGATGTTGAAGCGCGGAACGCCCCCCGCCTCGACCACGCGCGCAGCGTGGCGCGCCGCGAGGTCCAGCACGAGCGCGCCGCCGAAGGAGTGACCGACGAAGACGACTTCGTCGAACCGACCGTCAGCGAGGCGCCGTTCCACGATATCCGCCCAACGTTCCAGCCGTCGCTCGAACCGCATGCCACGGCCGCGCGCGAAATCGCTTCCGGCGATCCAAAGTCCCTTCATGTGGAAGAGAAACATCCTGCGGACCATGAACCAGATCGGCAGGAGAGCGACCGCGAGGCCGAGCGCGACGGCGGCAAGGGCCGCCCCCGTCCCCGGCGGGGCTTGCAGCGCAGCCCAGACCGCATAGCCGACCAGCAGCGGCGCGAAGAAGCCGAGCGCCGGATAGAGAAAGAACAGGCCGAAGCGCCAGTTTGCGCGGAAGAAGCGAAAGGCGGTTCCCGAAATGACGTAGTCGAAAAAGGCCGTGACGTAGTCGTCGAGACGGCGCGCCAGCGACCGCTTGCCTTCTTCGGCCACCAGATCGTCATAGTCGAGGAAGGTCAGTTCCGTCTCGGTCCTGCGGACGCCGTCGTCATAGGCAAGCAACGCCGTGGCCGCCTCCGGGCCATCGACCGATACCGGACCGAGGGTGGCCGAGACCGACCAGCAGGCCCGAAAGCGTTCGAGTTCGCGATCCAGGCGCCCGAAGAAGTGCGGCGCATCGTTGCGTTCATAACCGCCGATGTGGAAAACCGCGCGGCGGGCGACCGGCCGGACGTGGGAGGGTGCTGGCCCGTCTGTATCGCCGCTCATCGCGTATGAAACCAACCAAAAGGGCGGCCGATCAGGCCGCGCGCGCCTGAACGTCCGCGCCGCCGGCTTCCGTCTTCAGGAACGCCTCGCCGCAGGCCTTGGCGAGATTGCGAACGCGCAGGATGTAGCTCTGGCGTTCCGTGACGGAGATCACGCCGCGTGCGTCGAGCAGGTTGAAGGCGTGGCTGGCCTTGATGCACTGGTCGTAGGCCGGCAGGACGACCTTGTGGATCTCATGGTTCGCGCCTTCGGACGGCGCACCGGCGGCCAGCAGCGCCTTGCACTCCCTTTCCGCGTCCTCGAAGTGACGGAACAGGATCGACGTGTCGGCATGCTCGAAATTGTGGCGCGAGTATTCCTGCTCGGCCTGCAGGAAGACATCGCCATAGGTGACCTTCTCGGCGCCCTCGCGGCCGTTGAAATTGAGGTCGTAGACGTTGTCGACACCTTGGACGTACATGGCCAGACGTTCCAGACCGTAGGTCAGTTCGCCCGCCACAGGGGCGCATTCGATGCCGCAGACCTGCTGGAAATAGGTGAACTGCGAGACCTCCATGCCGTCGCACCAGCACTCCCAGCCGAGCCCCCAGGCGCCGAGCGTGGGGCTTTCCCAATCGTCCTCGACGAAGCGGATGTCGTGGCGAAGCGCGTCGATGCCGATCGCCTTCAGCGAGCCGAGGTAGAGTTCCTGGAGATTGGGCGGATTGGGCTTCAGGATGACCTGATACTGGTAGTAATGCTGCAGGCGGTTCGGGTTCTCGCCGTAGCGGCCGTCCTTGGGGCGGCGCGAGGGCTGCACGTAGGCGGCCTTCCACGGACGCGGCCCGAGCGCGCGCAACGTGGTGGCCGGGTGGAAGGTGCCGGCGCCGACCTCCATGTCGTAGGGCTGGAGAATGACGCAGCCATACTCCGCCCAGTAGTTGTGGAGCGTCAGGATCAGCCCCTGGAAGGAGCGTTTCGGGTCGAGATAGGGGCTCGGGGTCACGTCGCGCCTTTCGCGATGGGGGCGTTGGTTCGCCGGTCCTATTCCGCGACCATCCCAGCGTCAAGGTTGCGCCTGGCGGCCGGCCTGACCGATCGAGGCACCGAGGTCCATTGCCGTCTAGCGCGCAGGCGATTACATCCGTAGCGCGGCGGGGGCCGCGAAACTGGAGCGCTTCGATGTCGAGACGATTTCACCGACTGGCTTTCGCAGGCCTGCTGGCTGCGGCCGGCGCCATGATGGCAATCGCGCCGGCGACCGCCAGCGAACGGTATCCGAACTCGGGCGGCGGCCGCGACATGGTCACCGGCTATCTCTGCGTGGGTACGGACTGCGACACCCTTCGCCTGCCGGGCACCGATTGCCTCTGCACGAAGGACAACCCGGCGCAGATGGATTTCCGCAAGCTCAAGCTCACCTGCGTCACCAAGCAGAACCGCAAGTGGGTGGCCTGCCCCATCCAGCCGCGTCCGGGCGAAGTCATCCGCGCGCGCTAAGCCCGGAATAGACGATCCCTTTCGGGGGCGTCTCGCAACAGGGCCGATCGCGTCCACGCCCCTCAGGGCGTGGGCAGTACCAGTTCCTGGCCGGGGCGGATGGCATTCGCATTGCCGCGAAGCGCGGGGTTGAGATCCAGAATCTCGCGGAAACGCTCGCCATCGCCCAGAACCTCTGTGGCGATCGACCAGAGCGACTGGCCGCGTTGAACGACATAGCGGACCGGCTCGGCCACCGACGCCGGCGCGGCGGCGGCAACAGAAGGCATGACCACCTGCGGAATCTCCGCCTTCCGCTCTTCCTTGAGCGGCGGCGCATCGACCGGCAATCCCTCGACGAGCTTGCGCTGGACGGAGGCGAGGACGGTTTCGTCAGGCTCGAGATCGCGGGCGTGGGCCCACTGGAAGGTGGCTTCCAGCTTGCGCCCGACGCGCCAATAGGCATCGCCCAGATGGTCGTTGAGCACCGGATCGTCCGGCTTCAGCGAGACGGCGCGCTCCAGTTCGGTCACGGCTTCCTCGTAGCGCTCGAGCCGATAATAGGCCCAGCCCAGCGAGTCGACGATATAGCCGTCGTTGGGACGCAACTCCACCGCGCGGCGGATGAGGTCGAGGCCCTCCTCGAGGTTGATGCCCATGTCGACCCAGGAATAGCCGAGGTAGTTGAGCACCTGGGGCTGGTCGGGGAAGAGTTCGAGCGCCTTGCGGAAGTTCGGCTCCGCCTTGTCCCATTCCTTCAGCCGCTCATAGGCGATGCCGCGCTGGTAGAACAGGTTCCAGTCGGCGCGGGTCGGCTCTTCGATGCGTTGCAGCGCGCGATCATAGATCGTCGCGGCGTCGCGGTATTCTTCCTTCGCGGCATGGACGCTGCCCAGCGCGAGATAGGCGCGCATGTCGTCCGGATCCTGCTCGATCAGCGCCCGCAGATGCTCCTTGGCCTCGTCACGCCGATCGAGGTCCGCCATGTTGAGGGCGAGCTGCAGCTCCGCGATGCGCTTCAGAGGCGATTCGGTTGGAACGTCGGCGTAGAAGCTGATCGCTTCCTCGGGCCGGCGCTGAAGCTCGGCAACCTGACCGAGCTGCATGAGAACGCCATCGAGATGCGGCGCCAGCGCACGCGAATACTGCAGGTAGAGCCGCACGAAGGCTTCGCCGCCGCCCCGATTCAGGGCGGCGCCAAGATTGTAGAGCGCCTCGGCGGCGCCGTCGCTGGTGGCGGCAACCAGAGGCTCGACAGGGCGATCCGCCTCGATCGTCTCGCGCAGCATCACGATCTGCGGACGGTTCGCGGCAAAGCCATCCGCCTGGTCGAGGACGGCGAGCGCCTCGGCCTTCTTGCCCTCGCGGGACAGCATGCGGGCATACGCTTCCGCCGCGCGCATGTATGTTTCGGGCGCCGCCGCGCCCGCCGCCTGGTTGGCCACCGTTTGTGCGTAGGCCTCCGCGGCGACATCCAGCAGGCCGGCGGTCTCGGCGATCAGTGCCCGATGGTAGCCCTTGAAGAGGGTGTACCATTCAGGACCTTGCATATCCGCCAGGCGGTCCAGCGCGAACTGGGCGTTGCCCTGGCCGAGATTCGCCCAGCCGGTCAAAAGTCCTGCGATCAGGCGATCAAGGTCCGACGCCAGGGCGAGCTTGAGGAAATTCTCCGCAGCCACGTGGTCCTGCTTGCGGAACGCATCCACGGCCAGCGCAAGGCGCGAGAAGCGCTCGACTTCGGGCACCGTCTTCAGCTTTTCCGCATAGGGAAGCGCCCGTTCGAAGTGCCCACGCGCTATGAGCGCCAGCATCACGCTCTGCTGGATGGCGAGATTGTCGCGATCGAAATCGAGCGCGCGTTCGTAATAGGCAATGGCGGAATCGAGATCGTTGTCGGTCTCGGCCGTGCGGGCCGCAAGGACGGCGCCCGAGAAGGACCCCACGCGAACCAAGGGCTCGGACACGCGGATATCCGCTCCCTGGGCGGCAAGCGCAGGAGCGCCTCCCAGCGCACTCGTCATGGCGATCGCCGACGCAACCAGCCAAACTCTTCCAAAACGCTGCATGCCTTCCCTTCC
Source organism: Aquibium carbonis (assembly GCF_003970795.1). Lineage (GTDB taxonomy): Bacteria > Pseudomonadota > Alphaproteobacteria > Rhizobiales > Rhizobiaceae > Aquibium > Aquibium carbonis. Next base: position 11,616 of record NZ_RWKW01000064.1, read on the forward strand.
TGCGCATTGCGCCAGACCGGATTCGCTATGGTCGACGAGAATGGCCTTTTTGGGGTCGCACATCAATGCACGACGCGATCACCACACCGCGAGGCGTCACCCGCGGCGGCCGCGAGGCGTCGATCCGATGCGGCTCAGTTGACGCGGCTGATGCAGAAATCGATGACTTCGAGCATGGCATCGCGCTGCGGCGTGTCGCCGAGCGGCGCCAGGGCGTCGGCAGCGATGTTGCCGAAGTGACGTGCGCGGCTGATGGTTTCGCCGATGGCATTGTAACGGGTCATCAAGCCCATGGCCTTGTCCAGAGCGGCGTCGTCGTTGACGCCATCCTCGATCGCGGTCTTCCAGAAGGCGCGCTCGGCCGCGGTGCCGCGCCGGTAGCTCAAGATCACGGGGAGCGTCACCTTGCCCTCACGGAAATCGTCGCCGGTGTTCTTGCCGAGGTCGCGGGCATTGCCGCCATAATCCAGCGCGTCGTCGATCAGCTGGAAGGCGAGGCCCAGATTGGTGCCATAGGAGCGCAGCGCCGCCTGCTCTGCACGGCCGGCCTGAGCGATCACCGGCCCGACTTCCGCGGCGGCAGAAAACAGCGCGGCGGTCTTGGCCTTGATGACGGCCAGATACTCGTCCTCGGTGGTTTCGAGGTTCTTGGCCGCGGCCAGCTGCCAGACCTCGCCCTCGGCGATGACCGAGGCGGCCGTGGCCAGGATGTCCAGCGCCTTGAGCGAGCCGACCTCGACCATCATGCGGAAGGCCTGGCCAAGCAGGAAGTCGCCGACGAGCACGCTCGCCTGGTTGCCCCAGACCATGCGCGCGGTCTGCTTGCCGCGACGCATGTCGCTCTCGTCGACGACGTCGTCGTGAAGCAGCGTCGCCGTGTGCATGAACTCGACGCTGGTGGCGAGCTTGATGTGGCCGTCGCCCGAATAGCCGAACATGCGGGCCGCCGCGAGCGTAATCATGGGCCGCAGGCGCTTGCCGCCCGACGAGATCAAGTGATTGGCGATCTCCGGGATCATCTCGACGTCGGAGCCGGCTTTCGACAGGATCAGCTCGTTGACCCGCGCCATGTCGGCAGCGGTCAGGTCAACCAGCGGCTTGACCGATGCCTCCCCCTTCTTGCCTTCATCGAGTGAAACGACGACGCCCACAGAAGCTTCTCCATACCATCGCCGTTGCGGCGTTCTTTTCGTCCCTGCCCCAAGTATGGCGCGGCAATCGCCGGTCGCAAGGGGTGGGATTGCGGTCTGGCCACCGGGAGCGAGCAATATAAGTTTACACTCTGTGGTCAAGCTGCGAACGTCGGAATCATGATCGAACTCATCCGCACCAACGACCCCGTGGTCATTTCGTACATTGAAGCGCTTCTGCGGGACGCCGACATCGCGCATTTCGTCGCGGACCAGAACATGAGCATCCTGGAAGGATCGATCGGCGTCTTGCCGCGTCGGGTCCTGGTGACCGAGGACGACGCAACCCGGGCCCGTAGGCTGCTCAAGGATGCGGGCTTCGGCGGCGAAATGCGGCTCGACTGACAGCGCGATGAGCGAAATCGTCGCCGAGGCGAGCATCGACGCGTTCCACCGGGGGCGTTTCTTCCTCGTCCAGCCGCGGCAAGACGGCCATCGGGCCGGCATGGACGCCATGGTGCTGGCGGCCGCGGCGCCATCTCCCTTCGACGGGCTCGTGGCCGACCTTGGGTCCGGCGCGGGCGGCGCGGCATTCGCGGTCCTGGCGCGCTGTCCCCGGGCGCGGGCGCAACTGGTGGAGCGCGAGCCGGCGATGGCCGATTTCGCGCGCCGAACGATCGAGTTCGACGCGAATGCCAACCTGGCCGCCCGGGCGAGCCTGCTGGTCGCCGACGTGTCGCTTTCGGGACGTGCACGCATCGCGGCGGGGCTGGCCGACCGCAGCGTCGACTTCGCCATCATGAACCCGCCCTTCAACGAAGCGCGCGACCGGCAGACGCCCGACGCTCTGAAGAAGGCAGCCCACGTGATGGAGGACGGGCTTCTGGAACGCTGGATCCGCACGGCGGCGGCGATCGTCAGGCCGTCGGGGGCGCTGGCCCTCATCGCACGGCCGCAGTCGCTGGCCGACATCCTGCAAGCCATGCCGGGACGGTTCGGCGGGCTGGAGGTCAGGGCGATCCATCCACGTCCGCGCTCGGCCGCGATCCGTGTCGTCGTCAGAGGCCGTCGCGGCTCGCGCAAGGCCTTGTCGCTCGTCGCGCCGCTGTTCCTGCACGAGGCCGACGGCGAGGGCTTTTCGGCGGAAGCGGATGCGATCTGCAACGGCCGCGCCTCGCTGTTCGGCGACTGACGCCTGAAAATCGGCCATACGGCGATTTGCGGGATTGCGTGCGGCCGGCGATTTCCTACATCGGATGCAAGACCTTCATTTCAAGGACCGCCGTGACCAGCTTTTTCCAGCGCTTCATCCCGAAATCCATGCGCAGCAACGCGGTGACGATCCCCGTCATCCGGCTGCACGGAACCATCATGTCGGGCGGCGGCCAGTTCCGGCAGCCGCTCTCGCTTGCAAGCGCCGCCGGCGTAATCGAGAAGGCGTTCTCCTTCAAGGACGCGCCGGCGGTGGCGATCTCGGTCAATTCTCCGGGTGGATCGCCGGTGCAGTCGCGGCTGATCTACCGGCGCATCCGGGATCTGGCGAAGGAGAAGGACAAGACCGTCCTCGTGTTCGTGGAGGACGTTGCGGCGTCGGGCGGTTACATGATCGCCCTGGCGGGAGACGAGATCATTGCCGATCCGTCGTCCATCGTCGGGTCGATCGGCGTCGTGTCGGCCGGTTTCGGCTTCACGGAACTGCTGGAGAAAATCGGCGTCGAGCGCCGGCTGCACGCGGCAGGCCGCAACAAGGCCACGCTCGATCCCTTCTCGCCCGAAAAGCCGGAAGACGTGGAACACCTGAAGGCGCTGCAGCTGGAGGTGCACCAGACCTTCATCGACCTGGTGAAGGACCGCCGGGCGAACAGGCTCGCCAACACCGACGATCTCTTCACGGGCCTGTTCTGGTCGGGCATCAGCGGCAAGGCGCTGGGTCTCGTCGACCATCTGGGCGACATGCGCAGCTTCCTGAAGACCCGCTATGGCGAAAAGACGCAGCTGAGGCTGGTGTCGCCGCAGCGGGGATTTTTCGGCCGGCGCATGGGGCTGTTCGGCTCGGCCTCGGGTGCGGCGGCGGACGACATCGCCGCGCGCGCCGTGCATGGCCTGGCCGATGCGGCGATGGATCGCGCGCTCTGGGCGCGATATGGCTTGTAAGCGGCGTCAAGACCGCGACATGATTGGACGACCGGATACGCTCGCCGGGGCGGGGAACGCCGGCCACGCTGGAGGAGCAGAATGACATGCCGCAGCTGATCTTCTTCGCCGTCGTCGCGGCGATCGGGTATTTCGGGTACCGCGCCTTCCTGAAGGAAGCAGAGCGGGTCACAGCGCGCGTGCGCCGGGCCGAAAGCGAAACGCGCAGCGGCGCCAACGGCACGCTGGTCAAGGATCCCGAAACGGGCGAATACCGCCTCGCCAAGGACTGACAGCGGACATTTCGGCAGAGCCATGACGCACAGGACGGCCGCGCTGGCGCCGGCCAAGATCAATCTCGCGCTGCATGTGACCGGCCGGCGCGCCGACGGCTATCATCTTCTGGAATCGCTGGTGGTGTTTGCAGAGTTCGGCGACCGGCTCTCGGTGGAGGCCGCGCCAACGGATGCCATGACGATCGGCGGGCCCCGAGGCTCCGGCCTGCCGACAGGGCCGGACAACCTGGTCACCGCCGCGCGCGATCGGATGAGAGCTGCGTTCGGCACGAAGGCGACGCCGCCCGTCGCCGTCCATCTCGACAAGTTCCTGCCGGTCGCGTCCGGAATCGGCGGCGGGTCGAGCGACGCCGCAGCAGCGCTCAAGGCGCTCGCCGCGTTCTGGGGCCTCGATGTCGCTTCGACGGAGATTGCGGACATCGCCGCCTCGCTCGGCGCCGACGTGCCCATGTGCCTCGACGGACGGGCGCTGGTGGCAAGCGGCATCGGCCATGATCTGCGCCCCTTGCTGGCCTGGCCGTCTTTCCATGTGGTGCTGGTCAATCCGGGCGTCGCCGTCTCCACGCCGGTCGTGTTCGCCGGCCTTTCGCGGCGCCAGAACCCGCCGCTGCCGCCGCTGCCCGATTGCCCCGACCATGCGGGAGCCCTTGCCTTCCTCGGCGCCGCGCGCAACGATCTGGAGGCGCCGGCCCTGGCGCTGGCGCCGCAGATCGGCGAGGCGCTCGACGCTCTGCGGTCGGCAGGCGCCAGCTTCGCGCGCATGTCGGGCTCGGGCGCGACGTGCTTCGGCATCTTCGCCGACAACGCCGAGGCGCAGGCTTCGGCCGCGCAGATCCGGTCCGCCAGACCGGGATGGTTCGTGGAAGCGACACGGACGACGGGAGCAGGATGATGACGATGGAACGCCTGGACGAAAGCCGCCCGTTCATTCCCGTGGGCATCGCGGTGCTGACGGTCTCCGACACGCGATCGCTCGACGACGACAAGTCGGGGCGTACGCTGGCCGATCGGATCGCAGAGGCCGGACACCGGCTGGTGCATCGGTCGATCGTCACCGACGACATCGAGAAGATCCGCGCCGTGGTGACGGGCTGGTGCAGCGAACCGACCGTCGACGTGGTGATCACCACCGGGGGCACGGGCTTCACCGGGCGCGACGTGACGCCGGAGGCGCTGGAGCCCTTGTTCGAAAAGCGTATGGACGGCTTCTCGGAGGTGTTCCACCGCATCTCCTACGACAAGATCGGCACCTCGACGATCCAGAGCCGCGCCACCGGCGGGCTGATTTCGCAGACCTTCGTCTTCGTGCTGCCAGGCTCGCCCGGTGCCTGCCGCGACGCCTGGGACGGCATCCTGAAGGGGCAGCTCGACTATCGCCACATGCCCTGCAACTTCGTGGAGATCATGCCGCGGCTGGACGAGCATCTGCGTCGCGGCGGGATCGTCGTCTGAGAACGTCGGCGGCCGGGTTCGGCCCCGCCAAGCGCCCGGTCAGGCGTGTTCGCGGCGCGCGGGGGTGATTTCGGCGCCAATGCGGCGGCTGGAGAGGCGCCGGGCCAGCGTGTCGACCGCATCCCCGGGCCTGAGCTTGGCAAGCGCCTGACGCTTCGAGACCAGAAGTCCCTCCGACAGGGGCCTGCTGCGCGTCATCATGCGCGCCAGGAACCCGGCTTCGGGGGAGCGGGCACGCAGGAACCGCGCCGGCGTGGAAGCGTGCCCGACATGGGCGAAGACGGCGTCCACCCAGCCTTCCGACAGTTTGGAACCGGGTTCGACGAACAACAGCCAGTCCCCCTTGGCCCGGCGCACGCCATCCAGCAGATCGCCGCTCGACACCACGACACAGCCGGCATGATCGGCAATGGCGGCGGTCTGGTCGGTCGACCCGCGGTCGTGGACGAGAACCTCGCGCACGATGCCTTCGACCGCGCCCGACACGAGTGACGCGAGCGTTCGCGCGAGGGCGTCCTGATGGTTGCGGGTCTCGATCATCACCGTCAGCATCCTCATGGCATAATCGAAACGTTAGCCGAACGCCAGTGCTGCACCGCAGCAAGCCGAAGTTCTTGCTTTGTTCCGTTTTTCATAATAGGAATAGTTTCATGAGGCGGGCGATTCGTCCTCGCCGTACGGAGCATGAGACATGGAACAGATCGCGCGCGCGGACATTGCCGCCTTCAAGAGCGGAGATGCCGGTTTGGCCAATGCGATGATCGAGCAGAGCGGCGTACGGGTCGGCGAGCGACGTCGGCGCGGCCGCGCGGCCGGGATCAACCCCTCGGGCCGCTTCGAGGCGCTGCGGCGCGACGTCTTCGACGACGGGTGGGACACGATCGAGGATCTGCCGCCCTTCAAGACCGAAGTGCAGATGGAAAAGCCGCGCACGATCATCACGCGCAACGAGTCACCCGACATTTCGTTCGACCGATCGCTCAACCCCTATCGCGGCTGCGAGCATGGCTGCGTCTACTGCTTCGCCCGGCCGACGCATGGCTACATGGGGCTGTCGGCTGGACTCGATTTCGAATCCAAGCTGTTCGCCAAGCCCGACGCGGCGAAGCTGCTCGAGCGGGAACTCGCGAAGGACGGCTACCAGCCCAAGACGATCGCCATCGGCACCAACACCGATCCGTATCAGCCGATCGAGAAGCGCTACGGCATCATGCGCCAGATCCTGGAGGTGCTGGAAGCGCACAACCATCCCGTCGGCATCGTGACGAAGTCGGCGCTGGTGTCGCGCGACATCGACATCCTGTCGCGGATGGCCGAGAAGGGCCTGGCCAAGGTGGCGCTGTCGGTGACGACGCTCGACCGGCGGCTGGCACGGGCCATGGAGCCGCGCGCCGCGACGCCGACGCGGCGGCTGGAGGCGATGAAGGCACTGTCGGAGGCGGGCATCCCGGTTTCGGTGATGGTGGCTCCGGTGATCCCCGGCCTGACCGATCACGAGGTGGAGCGCATCCTCGATTCGGCGCACTCCGTCGGCGCGCGCGAGGCGGGCTACATCATCCTGCGGCTGCCCCTGGAGGTGAGCCCGATCTTCAAGGACTGGCTGCTGCGTCATTATCCCGACAGCTACCGTCACGTGCTGTCGCTGGTACGGTCCATGCGCGACGGCAAGGATTACGATTCGACCTGGGGGGCGCGCATGAAGGGCGCCGGCCCCTATGCCTGGCAGATCGGACGGCGCTTCCAGATCACGGCGCGGCGGCTTGGCCTGAACCAGAACAAGCGCGTGCTGCGCACCGACCTGTTCAAACCGCCGGCGCGCACGGGCGAGCAGCTTTCGCTGCTCTGACGCGACACCCTTCCGTCCGGCCACCCCGTCCTTGGCCTGACGGCGCCTTCCCGGTTCGCCCCGCCGGGACGGCCTTGCGGAGGGCCGGAAGCTCTGCGACCATCGCCGCACCATGAGTCGCTCCCCTTCTTCCGGTCCTCCGCTTCTCTTCGACATGCCGCTCAGGCCTGACTTCTCGATCGAGACGCGACTGCTGTCGCGCGGAACCGGGCCGGTATGCGGTCTCGACGAAGCCGGCCGCGGCCCCCTGGCAGGCCCTGTCGTCGCGGCCGCCGTCATCCTCGATCCGAAACGCATCCCCTCCGGGCTCGACGATTCCAAACGGCTGAAGGCGGCCGACCGCGAGCGGCTGTGCGAGGAGATCATCCAAACGGCGGTGGCGGTTTCCGTCGCGTCGGTCGCGGCCGCCGGGATCGATGAGATCAACATCCTGCGGGCCAGCCTGGAGGCCATGCGCCGCGCGGCCACGCTTCTCTGTGTGCCCCCAGGGCACGCACTGGTGGACGGACGCGACGTGCCGCCCGGCCTGCCCTGCGAGGCGCAGGCGCTGGTGAAGGGCGACCAGCGATCGCAGTCGATCGCGGCCGCCTCCATCGTCGCCAAGGTCACGCGCGACCGGATGATGACGCGCTGCGCTGCGGTGCACCCGGCCTACGGTTTCGAACTGCACATGGGCTATGCCACGGTCCGCCACCGTTCGGCGATCACCGAAGCGGGCGCGGTGATGCGAATCCACCGCATGAGCTTTGCACCGTTGAAGCTGGAACCAGTCGACGCTCCGGCAGAGGCATCGACCTTGCTGGAAGCGCAGCCGGGCTGACGGACCTCCGAAAGTCGTTCGCCGGACTGGACGTGCCCCCAGCCCCTCGACGTGCCCGCGCCCGAGGGACGCCTAAGAAAAATGCCGCCCGGAGGCGGCATCGACCAAGATGGGGAGCAAACAGGATCCGACAGCGCGGACGCCCGTCGGCGTCTCAGTTGAGCCGGGACTTCACATCCTGCACCGAGGACTTGAAGAGCTTCTCGGCCACCGTCGCGTCGACCTTGTCGGCGAGCAACTGGCGGGCCGCCGCCACGGCGATGTCGACCGCGTTCGAGCGAACCTCGTTCACCGCGTCGCGTTCGGCCTGGCCGATCTTCTGTTCGGCCAGCGCGGTACGGCGCGCCACGTATTCCTCGGTCTTCTGCTTGGCCTCGCGAACCAGCATGTCGGCCTCGTGCTTGGCGGACTCGATGATCTCGCCTGCCTCGCGCTCGGCTTCCTTGCGCTTGCGCTGGTATTCCGCGAGGAGCTGCTGGGCTTCCTCGCGCAGCCTGCGCGCCTGCTCGAGTTCGTCGCGGATCTTGTCGGCTCGGTTGTCGAGCGACTTGCCGACCATGCTCGGCACCTTCACGTAGACCATGAGGGCCAGGAAGATGACGAGGCCGACGGTAGCCCAGAATGTGGCGTCCATACCCGCTCTCCTACTTCGATGCCGCGCGAACGGCGGCCGAAACATCACCCTGGGCGACCGGATCGCCAATCAGGGCCTGAACGATGGCGCCCGCCGTTTCCTCGGCAATCGCACCGACGTCCTTCATGGCCGAAGCCTTGATGTCGGCGATGCGTGCCTCGGCCGCAGCGAGTTTCGTGTCCAGCGCCGCCTCGATCCGCTTGCGTTCGGCGTCGGCTTCCGCCTTGGCGCCGTCGCGAGCCTTCTGGCCGATCTGGCTGGCCTTCTTGCGCGCGTCGGCGAGACCCTGCTCGTAAGCGGCGATCGCCTCGTCGGCCTCCTGCTTCAGACGGGCGGCCTGATCCAGATCGCCGGCGATGCGGTCACGCCGCACCTCGAGGATGCCAGCCAGACGCGGCAAGGCCACGCGCTTCAGGAAAACGTAGAACAGGCCGAACGTAATCGCCAGCCAGAGAATCTGGGATGGGAAGGTCTGTGTCTCGAAGGGCGGAAAGGCCGCCTTGGCATGGCCATCATGAGCCACTTCGGTGCCCGTGACGACCTCTTCGGAGCCGACCACGGTCTCCCCGGAACCGACGACGGCTTCGCCGTCCGCCTGCCCGGTGGGGGCATCCTGAGCAAATGCCGGTGAAACAAACATCAGCGCTTCCTGTCAAATCCAGCCGGCCGCGACTGCCGCGGCCGGACGATCCTGCTCGTGCGAAACGCCAGCTCTTACGTGAAGAGCAGCAGCAGCGCGATGAGAAGGGAGAAGATGCCGAGCGCTTCGGTCACCGCGAAGCCGAACACCAGACGGCCGAACTGGCTGTCCGCCGCCGACGGGTTGCGCAGTGCACCCGACAGGTAGCTGCCGAAGATGTTGCCGAGGCCGAGCGCCGTGCCCGCCATGCCAAGGCAGGCGATACCGGCGCCGATCGCCTTTGCTGCTTCTACTTCCATGAGAGATCTCCTTGTTGAAGTCCAGTGATGGGGTTGTGTTTGCCGCGGCTGCAAGCAGCCGGAACTCAGTGTCCGTCGGGATGGAGCGCGTCGTTGAGATACATGCAGGTCAGCACCGCGAAAACGTAGGCCTGCAGGAAGGCGACGAGGAACTCGAGGCCGGTCAGCGCCACCGTCATGAACAGCGGCAGAACGGCGCCGGCGATGCCCAGCGCACCCATCGAGCCCATCGAGGCGATGAAGCCCGCGAAGACCTTCAGCGTGATGTGGCCGGCCAGCATGTTGGCGAAGAGACGGACCGAAAGGCTGATCGGACGCGAGAGAAAGGAAACGATCTCGATCGCGACGATCAGCGGCACGAGCAGCCCAGGCACGCCGCTCGGCACGAAGAGCTTCAGGAAGCCCATTCCGTGCTTCATGAAACCGTAGACCAGGACGGTGCCGATGACGAGCAGCGCCAGCGCGAAGGTGACGATGATGTGGCTCGTGACCGTGAAGAAGTAGGGGAACATGCCGAGCAGGTTGGCGAACAGCACGAACATGAAGAGGGAAAAGACGAAGGGAAAGAACTTCATGCCGTGCGAACCGGCGGCGTCGCGCAGCATGTTGGCCACGAACTCGTAGGACATTTCGGCCAGAGACTGCATGCGGCTCGGCACGAGCCCGCGATTGGCCGTCGACAGGAACAGGAAGGCGCTGGCCGAGACCACCGACACGACCATGAAGGCCGAGGAATTGGTGAACGAGAAATCGAGGCCGCCGATCTCGATCGGCACCCATCGCTGGATCTGGAACTGGGAGATCGGATCGTTGGCCAACGCTTACCACCTTGCCGTTCAGACGCCGCGGCGCCGTTCAATTCTTGCCGGAACCCTGGTCGTCCGTCCCGGACTTCCGAGTTCCGAATTCCGCCACCATGCCGGCCGAACGCAGGGCGTTCACCACACCGGCGGCAAATCCGAGCAACAGGAACACCACCAAGCCGAAAGGCGATGTCCCCGCATAGTAGTCGATGGCCCACCCGAGCGCCGCGCCCACAACGATGCCGGCGATGAACTCGCTGGACATTCGCAGTGCGCTGCCAACACCGGCCATGCCGCCCGTGCCAGACCTCTCCTTTTCGCTCACCGCAGGGCGCCGCGCCGTCAACGCCGCTTCGAGTTCCCTGCGCCTGCGGTCGAGATCGTCCGCACCGGCAATCCGCATCCCATCCTGCCCGGGCTGGTCTCCGTCAGTATCGCCTGGCCGTTCCGACATGGCGAACCAACCTCCCGCCCGTGCAATCCGGTCCGGACTGCCCGCTTCAAAGTCGCGCGCACCATAGTGAGGGGCGTTCGGGCAGTCAAGCCGATGAAGCCCCCCTTCACGCATGTTGTTTTTATTGATAGATCAACAGGTTAGCAGGCTGCGACAGATCGTCCGATCCGTTCTCCCCAGGATGTCCCGCGAATCCCGCCGAACACGCGCGCGCGTTCCGCCTCAGTTCCAGCCGCCATTATGGGTGCGATAGAAGACATGGAGGCCGATCTTCTTCATCTTTTCCATGGTCCCGGCCCAGCGCGGATTGACGTAGGTCGCGTGGTAGTGGGTCGACGAGCCGACCTCGGGAATGAAGATCTTGCCGGCCGTCACGGCCATGGAAACGTCGCGCGCCATCGCCCAATGTGCGGGGCTGGCGACCCGATCGCGGATGCCGTCGCAGGCGAAGGAGAACTGGCACCGGTTGCGCCAGTGATCGTTCTGGTAGACGACGCCGCAGATCGTGTCGGGATAGGCGGGGTTGCGGACGCGGTTGAGGATGACCTGGGCCACGGCGGCCTGGCCCTTGACGGTCTCGCCGCGCGCTTCGAAATAGACGCCCGCCGTCAGGCACTTCTGTTCGGCCTCGGAAAACACCGCCGCCGGCAGGGGCTTCTTCATCCAGGCGTGGTCGCCGTCTCCCATCGGCGGAATGAAGCGGCCTTCGTTCGGATCGGCCTCGCCCTTGAGCAGCGTGGCGAAGGGCGACAGTTCGGCAAAATCGGGCTTGGCCGGCGCATAGGCGGTGGCGAGGACGTCGGGCTTGGTGTTGGTGACGAGGCTGGCGAGCATGGCCGGGATGGCCGGATCGACCTTCTTTCTGGCACGCGGGTGGAAGGCGCCCGCGATCTCGATCTCCTGGCCCAGCGTCTGCGGCCGGTCGAACGCCATGATGATGTCCGCGCCGTCGAGATTCGGGTGCGTCAGCATCGAGGTTCGCTTGAAGACCGAACCGGCATTGAAGGATTTCGGCGGTGCGACCGGCGTCACGTTGACGATGCGGCCGCGCTTCTCGCTGCGGTTGACGCGGTCCTCGTCCGGCGTTTCGGAAGTGGAGCCATTCTTGGCCCGGAAGGCGACCGCGCCGACGCCCGGCGCGCGCATTCCGCCGCCGGAGATCGAGCCGGTGACGGTGGAATCCACGAACGGCATTTCGGCGGCATGGATGGAACCGGCGACGGATTTTTCCACGACGGATCGCCAGCGGGCATCGGATGCATCCGTGCCGGCAACGTAGCTTGCCATGTCCTGATAGGCAGCGACCGTGGGAAAGCCGAAGACGAAGCCGGCGCCAACCACGACGATGGACAGCAAGGAAGACTTGCGGGGCGTGGCGATGCCTCGCCGCGACGCGAATACTGGTTTCACCGGGCTACTCTCCAGGACGCCACTCGAACGACACTGGGAGTGACAATGAAGCATTAACCTTGAAGGACGGTTAACGGCGGCATTGTGGCATGCCGGTCGTTGTCCACGGGCCAATGGACACGCTCAGCGCGCGTGCTTGGCCTTGCCAGCATAGGGGTTTTCCGGCGCCCGCAGCATGATGCGGATCGGCACGCCCGGCATGTCGAAGCTCTCGCGCAGGCCGTTGGTCAGGTAACGGATATAGGACTGCGGCATGGCGTCGGGGCGCGAGCAGGAGATGACGAAGCCCGGCGGGCGGGCCTTCACCTGGGTGAGATACTTGATCTTGAGGCGCCGGCCGGCGACGGCGGGAGGCGGGTGATGGGCGAGCACGCCCTCCAGCCAGCGGTTCAGCCTGCCGGTCGAAATACGCCGGTTCCAGACCTCGTGCGTGGCGGTGACGGCTTCCATCAGACGGTCGAGGCCGCGCCCGGTCTCGGCCGAGACGGTAACCGCCCGGATGCCGCGCACCTGCGGCAACAGGCGGTCGGTCTTCTCGCGAAGCTCCGCCAGCAGCTCCTGCGGGTTGTCGATCAGATCCCACTTGTTGAAGGCGATCACAGCCGCCCGGCCCTCGCGGATGATGAGATCGGCGAGTTGGAGGTCCTGCTTTTCGAAGGGGATGGTGGCGTCGAGCACGATGATGACGACTTCGGCGAAGCGAATGGCGCGGATGCCGTCGGCGACCGACAGTCGCTCGAGCTTTTCCTGCACCCTCGACTTGCGGCGCATGCCGGCCGTGTCGAAGAGCTTCATCTTTCGGCCGCGCCATTCCCAGTCGACCGAGATCGAATCGCGGGTGATGCCGGCCTCGGGGCCCGTCAGCAGGCGCTCTTCGCCGACCAGCGCATTGATCAGGGTCGACTTGCCGGCGTTCGGGCGGCCGATGACGGCGATGCGCAGCGGCTTGGTGGCGTCGTAGGAGGGAACCTCCTCGGCCTCGGGATCGGCGATGTCCTCGCCGATGAGCACCTCCGGGACGAAGGATGCGGGCTCGTCCTCCTCGTCGGGCGGAAACACACGCTCCTCGCCGAGCGCTTCGATGATGGCCTCGCGCAGGTCGGGCATGCCCTGGCCGTGCTCCGACGAAATCGGGATCGGCTCGCCCAGGCCCAGTTCCCAGCCCTCGAGCATGCCACCCTGGGCGCCACGCGCCTCCGCCTTGTTGGCGACGAGCACCACCGGCTTGCCGGCGCGGCGGACGATATCGGCGAAGGCCCGGTCGTTCGGCGTCAATCCGGCCTTTGCGTCGATCATGAACAGGATGAGATCGGCTTCCGAGACCGCGAGCTCGGTCTGGGCCCGCATGCGGCCTTCCAGCGTGGCAGCAGCGGCGTCTTCGAAACCAGCGGTGTCGATGACATCGAAGCGCAGGTCGTAAAGCTTGGCGTCATGGATGCGCCGATCGCGCGTGACGCCAGGGGTATCGTCGACGAGCGCGAGCTTCTTTCCGGCCAGCCTGTTGAAAAGCGTGGACTTGCCGACGTTCGGCCGGCCGACGATCGCGATCTTGAAGGTCATCGGGGCGCGCTACGACGCATCGCCCGAACCGCGGATCAGTTCGGACATGAGGGTGGCCCGCTCGCGGACGTTGCGCGGGGCCAGGTTGTCGGCGGCGATCTGGTCGAAAAGCGTCAACGCATCGGCGCTGCGGCCTTCCTTCCAGGCGGCGAGGCCCAGCGCCTCGCGCGCGGAGTGGCGAAGCGAATTGGTGTCGGCCGTCAACGCCTCGACGCGCGACGAGACTTCGGCATAGGTGCCGCTGTCGACGAGGATGAGGCCGGCGCGCAGGCGCGCCATCTGCCGCACGGGCTCGTCGATGGCGCGATCGGCGGCCACCGCATCGAAGGCGGCAACGGCGCCCGCCTTGTCGCCCTTGGCGTCCAGCACCGTGGCCGCGCGCATGCGGGCAAGTACCGGATAGGCTCCGTAGCCGTCGGCCTGGAGCGATTCGAGCGCCGCGAGCGCTTCATCCGGCTTGTCGTCGGCCACGAGCGCGAGCGCCTGGGAGAAACGGTCGCCGGACGCATTGGCCTGGTTGGTGGTCCAGTACCGCCAGCCGACCCAGGCCGCGGTGGCGACGACGACGGCGACCGCGATGCCGATGGCGATGGGACCGAAGCGGTTCCACAGCGCCGTCGCCTGGTCGCGGCGCATTTCCTCGTTGACCTCGCGGATGAAACTGTCGTCCGACATCTATTCTGGTACCGTCATTCTGCACCCCGACCGGCGGTCGGGGCTCCCATGCCTGCGCCTTTTATCCGAAAATGGGGCTTATGGAAGGCCAACCGGCAAAATAGGCCCTCAGGCGCGCGCCAGGGGATCGGCGCCGAAGAGCCAGACATGCAGGCCGGAGATGAGAAGCACGTAGACCGCCACGCCAATGCCGATGGCCACGACGTCCCAGACCACCGGCCCGGTCGAGGTCGGCCCGACGTCGCCGCGCCGCTTCAGCGAGATGCGGTCGACGACCGCCCAGGCGAGGAAGCTGCCGAACAGCAGGATGGAGGCGAGTTCGCCATTGGCCAGCAGATGCGCGAAAGCCCAGATCTTCACCGAGAGCAGCATGGGGTGCTTCAGCATCTTCTTCAGCTTGCCGCCAGGCAGTTGGCTGACCGCGAGCGCGATCAGGGCGAAAAGCATCAGCAAGGCAGCGACGTGCTTCGTCCAGAGCGGGGGCTCATAGAGGACCGGCCCCGGCCAGGCGAGGGAATAGCCCCAGACGATGAGGACGAGGCCGACGGCCGAGACGATGGAGTAGAGGCCCCTCCAGCCATTGCCCATGGCGGCAAGCCTTGCGTCTCGCCATCCCGGCGCGACGATGCGGACGGAATGGATGCCGAGAAAAAGGATCAGTCCGAGAATGAGAACGAACATTCGGTGCCCCCGCGGTGCCTGGGCGGGAACCTATCCTGCCGGATCGATGTTTGGAACCGCAATTCGATGCACATCCCATCGTCGCCACAATTGCGGGCGACCTCTTCGCCTCTTCTTCCAGCCGCCGAGTCGTCCTTTCGAATGCATCTCATCAGCCGCCTTCTCGCATGCCTCCCGATCCTGGCGGTGACGACGCCCTCCCCGGCGGCCGGCCCGGACCAGCCCCGGCAGGTCGTGGTGATCTCCTTCGACGGTGCGCAGCACGTGGCGCAGTGGAAACGCAGCCGGGCACTGGCCGACCGCACCGGCGCGCGCTTCACCTACTTCCTGTCCTGCGTCTACCTGATGGCGCCCGAGCACCGCCAGCTCTACCAAGGGCCGGGGTATCGTGCCGGTCGCTCGAACGTCGGCTTCGGCACGTCGAAGGAAGACGTGGCCGAGCGGCTCGCCGAGATCTGGACGGCGAGGCAGGACGGCCACGAGATCGCCAGCCACGGCTGCGGCCATTTCGACGGCAAGGACTGGTCGAAGGCCGACTGGACGGCCGAATTCTCGGATTTCACCCGGATCGTCCGCGACGCCTTCACGATCAACGGCATCGAGGGCGAGCCGGAAGGCTGGCGCCGCTTCGCCGAGCGCGACATCCGAGGCTTTCGCGCGCCCTATCTGTCGACCAGCGAGGCGATGTTCGACGCCTTGTCGGACGCCGGGATGGACTATGACGCCAGCGGCGTGTCGAGGGGGCCGGCCGAACCCGGGACGCGGCGCGGCCTGCGGCTCTTTTCGCTGCCGATGGTGCCCGAGGGGCCGGCGGCGCGGCCCATCATCGCCATGGACTACAATCTGTTTGCCCGGCACACGAATGCCGAGGAAACGGACGATCGGCAGGGACGCTTCGAAG
Source organism: Aquibium carbonis (assembly GCF_003970795.1). Lineage (GTDB taxonomy): Bacteria > Pseudomonadota > Alphaproteobacteria > Rhizobiales > Rhizobiaceae > Aquibium > Aquibium carbonis. The sequence goes on from NZ_RWKW01000064.1 coordinate 27,350, forward strand.
AACGGGCCTACCGCGCGTTCAAGGCGGCGTTCGACGAACAGCACGACGGCAAGCGCATCCCGCTCCAGATCGGCTACCATTTCACGCTGATGAACGGCGGCGCCTATTGGCGCGCGCTGGAGCGCTTTGCCGAGGAGTTGTGCATCAAGACGGACGTCGACTGCATCACCTACGAGGAACTGGACCGGCGCATCGGCGAGGCCGCCGACGGATGATGGCGCCTGTCGCCTGTCGCCTGATCAGGCTGGCGGCTGGTCCTGCGGCGCGACGCCCGCCTGTTCCCGTTCCAGATAGCGGCGGTCGATGTCGGGCAGTTCCTCGCCCTGCAGCACGGCCTCGAAGGCGCGCAGGCGCTTGTAGATCGACAACAGCTCGACGATCGTCGGCCAGGCGTTGACGAGATACTGGAACGACGAACTCACCTGGTTGAAGGCCGTCAGGATCTGCTGCAGCAGGCCGAAGGTGATGCGGCCGGCGGCAATGGTCGGAATCAGGATGAAATAGGCGAAGATGTTGTCTGCCTGGATGTAGAAGGAACGGGCGACGTTGAAGTACATGTAGTGGAAATAGAGCCGGAAGTAGTTCCGGCGAACGTTGTCGAAGAGCTCCCGCACGGTCGGTGGTTCGGCGCGGTCGGCATTGTCCTCGCCATAGACGAGTTCCTTGCGATAGGCGGCCTCGACACGCTGGTTCCTGAACTCGAGACCCGGCAGCTTGATGCCGACGACCGCCAGCAGCACCGTGCCGAACAGCGACCAGAAGATCGCGGCGTTCATCAAGGGGGCGGGGATCTCGCCGATGATCGGCAGTTCGGTCACGTTGGACGACAGGCCGTAGAGGATCGGCAGGAAGGCGATCAGCGTCATGACCGAATCGACCATCGAGACGCCGAGCCCTTCCACCGTGGAGGCAAAGCGCATCGTGTCTTCCTGCACGCGCTGCGAGGCGCCCTCGATCTTCCGCAGACGCGGCCAGTTGCTCATGTAGTAGTCGTTCATCGCCGTGCGCCAGCGGAAGATGTAGTGGCTGACGACGAAGCGCGTGACCACGAAGAGCGCGATCCACAGGAAGGCGATCTGCGCGAAGATCAGCAGCAGGGCGTAGAGGTCGGCCGGCGGAACGGAGGCCGGCGGCGTCAGCGCCTGCTGGACCATGTCGAAGAAGGGCCGGCGCCAGTTGTTGATGGCGACGCTGACCTGCACGGAGAAATAGGTCGAGAACAGGATGAAGGCCGAACCCAGGATCGACCAGTGCGCCCAGGGATGCGGCGAAAAGACATACCAGAAGGCCGCGAACAGCGCCGTGCAGACCACGAAGTAGATGTAGAACCAGAGGAATTCCGGCGACCAGAAATAATGCACGCCGACGATGGGATCGGCGTCAGCGGCGGCAGGCGGCATGCCGAAATTCGCGCCGAAATCGCGGGCGAAAGCATACCAGAGGATCATGACGAAGGTCGACCAGCCGACCACGGACAAGAAGAACAGCTTCGGCTTCGGGAAGAAGGACACGAACACGGCTGGGAACCTCGGATGCTGGGGCGGGGCTGTGCTGGCGCCGTCATCCGGCCGGACGATGGCCGTCCATCGATAGCCGTCTTTCGTTCGCGCGCAAGCAACAGTTTGGTGTAAAGGCGCCTGGCCCCGGCCGCTCAGCCCTGCCTTCGCCCTCCGGTCCAGGCGATGGCAGCGGCAGCGACGAGTGCAACCGCTGCGCCAGCCGAAGGCGCCGCGAAGCTGCCGGTCCAGTCGGCACCGAAACCGGCCAGGATCGGGCCGATGATCTGGCCGGTGCCGAAGGACGCAGTCATCAATGCGAAGACCCGGCGCGGCGCGGCGGGCGCGAGCTGGCGCGCCGCCTGGAGGCCATAGGCGGTGATGGCAATGAAGGTTCCGCCCAGAAGCGCGCCGCCCACGAGCGGCCCCGCCGGGCCGGGAACGCCGACGCTGGCCATCACGCCGACCGCCTCGACGAGACAGCCGAGGGCGAAGGTGGCCGTGAGGCCGATGCGCCGCACCGCCTTGCCCCAGAGCCAGACCGACGGCGCGCCGGCCAGGCCCGTGACCAGCCAGACCGTCGCTTCGAACAGGGGCCCCTGCCCGCTCTGACGCACGATCGCCACGAGGAAGGTCGCCGTGACGATGTAGCCGGCGCCGAAGATGCCATAGGCGAGGATGATGCGGGTCAGCGCCGGGCTTCTCGGCAGCCCGGGTTCGCGCGCCGTCGTTGGCGCGCCGACGGCCTGGGCGGCGCCGCCGGTGGCCAGGAAGTAGACCGCGAAAAAGGCGATGAGCGAGATCACGGCGGCGCCAAGCCATCCGGCGCGCCAGCCAGCATCGGCCCAATAGAGCCCGCCGGTGAGCAGCGCCGAGATGGCGATGCCGCCGCCGACGCCGCCGAAATGGGCCGCCTGCAGGTCGGAGCGGCCGGCCAGCGCCAATCTCGAAAACACGATGGAGCCCATGAAGATCATGACGAAGGCGCTGGCGACGCCGGCGAGGAAGCGAAGGGCGAGGAAGACCGGCAGCGTGTCGGCCGCGCCCATCCATGCGAGAAGCAGGCAGTTGACGCCGAGCCCCGCCAGCATCAGCCGCCGGTCCATGCCATGCGCCCAGCCGCCGGCCGCCAAGAGCGCGCCGACGAGATAGCCGCAATAATTGGCCGAGGCGATCAGCCCGGCGTCCGACGCGCCGATGGAGAGCCCCTCCATCATGCCCGGAAGAAGGGGCGTGTAGACGAAGCGGCCGATCCCCATGGCCGCCGCCATGGCGATCAATCCGGCGATGGCATAGCGCTGCGGCGCGGCGGTCTCGGGCGTCATGGGCGGATCATAGGAGGCCGCCTTGGCCTTGGAAATGCGGCGGCGCCGCCAATCCGGTGGACCAGCGGAAGACATGCGTCAGGCTGCGCAGGTCTCCCGGTCCGCATGTTTGCGACAGACCGGTCCCGCCTCTGACGAATGGGGAGACGTACCGCGAGGAAACGGAAGGTCTGCCAGTTCCCGGGCGTCCATGCGGGCGATCGCCGGGTGGGAGAGCGGATCGACGAGCCAGGTCCGATCATGCTCCCGATGGACCGCTCGCGGTTCGAGAACGCGTTCGAGCCAGCGGCAAAGCATTGAGACCAACTTCGGCATCTTCCGTTCCTCATACCGGTATGCGATGCCTTTAAATTACGGCTTTCCAGCCACTTCGACGATCCAGAAGTTCGATCAACGGGTTTAGAAAAACTTGAACGGAAATCTGAATGCGGTGCACCTGAACGGCCTGCGAGCCGTGGAAGCGGTGGCGCGAACCGGATCGTTGCAGGCGGCCGCCGACGAACTCGGCGTATCGGCGAGCGCGGTGAGCCAGCAGGTGAACCGCACCGAGAAGCAGATCGGCAGGGCGCTGTTCCGCCGAACCTCACGCGGTCTGGTGCCCACCGATGCAGGCATCGCGTTCTTCGCGCGACTGTCGGCCGGGTTTCGCGAACTCGACGCGGCGGTCGGGCGGGTGCGGGAGGCCAGTGCCGACACGCTCGTCGTGTCCGTAGCCCCTGCCTTCGCGACGAAATGGCTGGTGCCGCGCCTGCGGTTTCATTTCGACCGCCATCCGGACGTGCTGGTGCGCGTCGACGCGACGGGACGGCTGGTCGATCTGGCGGGCTCCGACGTCGACGTGGCGATCCGCATGGGCGATGGACACTGGCCGGGCGTCGACGCCGAACTGCTGTTGCCGCAACAGGTCTTCGTCGTCGCCGCCGCCGCCAAGGCCGAACGGATCAGGACGGTTGACGATCTCGCCCGCGAGACCTCGATCGACGACGATTCGTCGCGGATGGTGACCTGGGAGCGCTGGTTCGAGGCGGCGGGCATCGAGCCGGTGCGGCCGCTGCAAGGGGCGCGGCTCAACGATCCGCTGCTGTGCATCGATACGGTGATCGCCGGCCAGGGCATCACGCTCGCCTGGCAGCTGATCTGCGCCGACGCGCTGGCCGACGGGCGGCTCGCCGCGCCGCTGCCGATCAAGGCCGATCTCGGGTTCGGCTTCTACGTCTGCACGGCGGCCGGCGAACGGCCATCGCGCAAGGTGCGCGACTTCATCGCCTGGATTCGCGAGGAGATGGTCGAGACAGCGAGGCTGCACGCGAGGCTGCCAGCGACGTGAGTCGGAAAGGCGCTTCCGCGCGCCACGCGCCGATGGACCACGGCGGCGGTGGAAAGCGGCGCGCGGCGGGTCTATGTAACGGGCAACCGACTGGCACCAGCACAGGATCCTTTCATGACATCGCATCCGCGCGCCCTTTCCGCCTCGATCGACCCGGTCAGGCTCGACCGGCTGGCCGAGGTGGCCGTCAAGGTGGGGCTGCAGTTGCAGCCCGGGCAGGACCTGGTGATGACCGCGCCGGTGGCCGCTCTGCCGCTGGTGCGCCGGATCGTCGAGCATGCCTACAAGGCCGGCGCCGGGCTGGTGACGCCGTTCCTGTCGGACGAGGAGGTGACGCTCGCCCGCTTCCGCCACGGCCGCGAGGAGAGCTTCGACCGCGCCGCCGGCTGGCTCTACGAAGGCATGGGCAAGGCGTTCTCGGCCAATGCGGCGCGGCTGGCGATCGCCGGCGACAACCCGATGCTGCTGGCCGGCGAGGATTCCGCCAAGGTGTCGCGCGCCAACAAGGCGAATTCGATGGCCTACCAGCCGGCGCTGGAAAAGATCGCCGGCTTCGACATCAACTGGAACATCGTCTCCTACCCCAACCCGTCCTGGGCCAAGGTGATGTTTCCGGACGACGAGGAGGACGTGGCGGTGGCGAAGCTCGCCGAGGCGATCTTCGCCGCCTCGCGCGTCAACACGGACGATCCGGTGACGGCCTGGGCCGAGCACAACGCGGCGCTGCGCACCCGCACGGTGTGGCTGAACGGCAAGGCCTTCGCCGCGCTGCGTTTCACCGGGCCGGGCACGGATTTGACGGTGGGCTTGGCCGACGGCCACGAGTGGCACGGCGGCGCCTCGACGGCGAAGAACGGCATCACCTGCAACCCCAACATCCCGACCGAGGAGGTGTTCACCACGCCGCACGCGCTGCGCGTCGACGGGCACGTGGGGAGCACCAAGCCGCTCTCCTACCAGGGCACGCTGATCGACGAGATTTCCGTGCGCTTCGAGGCCGGGCGGATCGTCGAGGCCAAGGCGTCGAAGGGGCTGAACGTGCTGGAAAAGGTGCTCGACACCGACGAGGGCGCGCGGCGGCTGGGCGAAGTGGCGCTGGTGCCGCATTCCTCGCCGATCTCGCAGAGCGGGCTGCTGTTCTTCAACACCCTGTTCGACGAGAACGCGGCCAGCCACATCGCGCTCGGCCAGTGCTATTCGAAATGCTTCCGAAACGGCGCGACGATGACGCCCGACGAGATCGCCGCCGCCGGCGGCAACAAGAGCTTCATCCACATCGACTGGATGATCGGCTCGGGCGCAATCGACGTCGACGGCGTGCATGCCGACGGGACGGCGGAGCCGGTGATGCGCAAGGGCGAGTGGGTGTAGCGGGCTGCGGCTTCCGGCCGCGCCGAAGCCGTGCTAACCGCCTGCGCAACGACCAAGGAGCAACACCGTGACCGAACCGACCGTGGCCGAGGCCACCGACCGCATCTACGCCTCGATCAAGGCCGACAATGCCGATCTCGACGCCCACATCGCCACCCTCAAGGCCGCGATGGCGCGCGAAGGGCTGAAGGAGGCCGTGTTCGAGACGGCGAAACTCGCGGAAAACAACCGCTCGGGCCGCAAGCTGATGCAGGCCTATTTCCGCCAGCGCGGCGTGAAAGTGGCGTTCAAGACGGAATGAGCGGCGCGGGGTTGGTGGGCGGCGGGCCGGTTAAGCTGGATCTGCATCGCAACGAAATGTTGAAGCTTGCCCGAGGCGATAGCGATACGATTCCGACCCAATCGTCACAGCGGTTGTGATTTGACCCGAGTGGCAAATCGGCATAGTGATTTTCCTGCAAGAACGGGCCTAGAACGAATCCGGGAACGGTTCTTTAATCACAATCGTTTTTCGTTTGATGCCAGTTGGCAGTGCGATCGAATCAGAAAATTCAAAGCCGGAGATGGTGAGATGGCGAACCGCAAACAGTTCTTGAGCGACACTGCGATTGACCCGGAATTGACTGCTCTTCTGGAGACAGCGCGCAAAACTCCTGTAACTGACGCACAGCTGTCTGAGCAGCGGATTAGTTTTGCGTTCGGCAACTCGCCGGATTCGGAGTATATAACGAAAGAATCAGTTCGAAAGGCTTCTCATTCCATTCGGCTCGCTTCCTAAAGGTGTTCATTGTCAGTCCGTGAAAAGGACAACCCTCAGTTTTTCGCTAGGATCCAGGAGCAAAATCTGCTCCGCCAATACGACCTGCTGACTAACTGCATCGAAATCGGACTGGAGAAGGGGATCGAAGCGTTTGACAAATACACGCTTTGGTCCCTCAATCACGCTGCCGTAACAAATATCGCGCAATTCGGCGGCCGCTTTCGCGAGCAACCTATTTATGTGGGGAAACATATACCGCCACATTTTGATCAAGTGCCTCACTTGATGGACCAATTCTTGTCAGTAGTGCACGAGAATTGGTCAATCAATGAACATCCGACAACGCTAGCAGCTTATGCGCTCTGGCGCATGAACTGGATTCATCCTTTTGTAGAGGGAAATGGGCGAACGGCGCGTGCTGCCTGTTACTACCTCATCTGTATGCGATACGGTGAGCTTCTTCCAGGTACAAAGATAGTCCCTGAGCGTATCCGGGAAAATCGTGCACCTTATTACGCGGCGCTAAAAGAAGCGGATAAGCACTGGGCGAATGGACACTTCGACGTATCGCAGCTTGCCGATTATCTGCAGCAGCTTCTGAAAGCACAGTTGGCGGAAGTCTGATCTACTACCCCCCAAACACCCCCGCATAGACCTCCGGCTTGAACCCCACCGTCAGCCGCCCGTCCACGTCCAGCACCGGGCGCTTGATCATCGAGGGCTGGGCCAGCATCAGGCGCTTGGCCTTCTCCGCGTCGAGGTCGGCCTTGTCGGCGTCGGGTAGGTTGCGGAAGGTGGTGCCGGCGCGGTTGAGCAGGGGTTCCCAGCCGAGCGCGTCGATGAAGCCTTGCAGGCGGGCGGGGTCGATGCCTTGGGTCTTGTAGTCGTGGAAGGCGTAGGCGACGCCGTTCGCGTCGAGCCAGGCGCGGGCCTTCTTCATCGTGTCGCAGTTCTTGATGCCGTAGATCGTGACGGGCATGGTCGGGTCTCCTTGGGGGGTGGGTAGCTAGCGCCAGGACGAGTAGCAGCGGTTCTTTCGATCAACCAACGGCGCCGCCCCTCATCCGGCTCGGGCCGTCCTGCGGACCTCCCCGGACCCTGGGGGGACAAGGAGCCGCCGCCTCAATGGCGGCACCGGGCCTTCAACTCAACGGTGGGCAAAGCCGTCAAGGAAGGCGTTCTTCCATCGTTTACGGCAACCGCGTGCGGCTTGGCCACGCCCCCTCCACCACTTCGTGGTCCCCCTCCCCCGCTTCGCAGGGGAGGATAGCGGCGTGGCGGCCTGCCTCGGCCGTGATCCTCCCCCGTTCACGCGGGTTCCAAAGGACGGCCGTGACACGCGGCAAGTATCAATCCTCGCCCTGCCAGGCCTTGAAGGCTGCGGAGTGGTCGATGGTTCCGCCCAGGCGGTCGAGGGCGGCCTGCCACCAGCGGTTGGTTTCGTCGACGATCGGCAGGGTCTGGCCCATCGCGTCGGCGAGATCGGCGGCGATGCCGACGTCCTTGGCGAGCAGGCCGAGCGCGAAGCCGGTGGCGAAATCGCCCGTCAGCACGTGCTGGGCAAAGACGTTCTCGGTGGAGAAATTGCGGCCGGTGGAGACGTTCATGATCTCGACGGCGACCTTGGGATCGAGGCCGAAGCGGCCGGCGACGATCAGCGCCTCGGCGACGGCAGCGAAACCGGCGGCGGCCACGAAATTGTTCAGCGCCTTCATGGCGTGCCCCGTGCCGAGCGTGCCGGTCTCGAAGACGCGGTTGCCCATGGCCATCAGCACCGGCTTCGCGCGCTCCGACAGCGCCGGATCGTCGCTGCCCAGCATGATGGTGAGCGTGCCGGCGACCGCGCGCGGCACCGCTCCCGACACCGGCGCGTCGACGAAGCCGATGCCGCGCTCGGCGAGCAGCGGGCCGAGATCGCGGCTGCCGATCGGATCGGACGAGCTCATGTCGATCAGCATCGAGCCGGGTGCGAGCGCGGCGGCCAGCCCGCCGTCGAGCATGACCTCGCGCACGATGCGGCCGGTTGGAAGCATGGTGACGACGACGTCGCAGGCCGCGCCGAACTCGGAAAGCGTTGCCGCCGATGCCGCGCCGATGTCGGCCGCGTGCGCCTTCGCGGCTTGCGGGTTGGCGTCGTAGAGCGTCAGCGGGAAACCCGCCTTCGCCAGATTGGCCGACATCGGCCTTCCCATGTTGCCGATGCCGACGAAACCGATCCGTTCCATCGTCAGGCTCCGATCTCGTTCAGCACGGTCTCGGCGGCGCGCAGGCTGCCGACCATGGCGGGGATGCCGCAATAGAGGAAGGAATGGACGAGGATTTCGCGGATCTCCTCCTTCGTGACGCCATTGGCGATGGCGCCGCGCACATGGACCTTCAGCTCCGGCTCCTTGCCGAGCGCGGCCAGCATGGCGAGCGTGATCATCGAGCGCTCACGGGTGGCGAGGCCGGGCCGCTGCCAGATTTCGCCGAAGCAGATGCGGGTGACGATGTCCTGCATTGGCTGCGTGAACTCGCTGGCATTGTCGATCTGCTGCTCGGCGCCGGCCGAGCCGAACATCTTGCGGCGCAATTCGATCCCGCGTTCATCGGGGCCGCGTTCGTCGGTCGTCGTGGTCATGAAATCCTCCCATCCGTGGCGCGACCCGGAGCGGAATCGCGTCGATGGGGCGAAGACGTAACATCATGAGGTTGCAGCCGGAAGCGGCAAGCGGTTCGGTTGCCGCGAGGCACGCGGACGGGGGCAAGCGCGCGGCGGGAAATGCGGGGCTCTTCAGTTGCCGAGGATGCCCGGCAGGCGCAGGCCCTGTTCGCGGGCGCAGTCCAGCGCGACGTCGTAGCCGGCGTCGGCGTGGCGCATCACGCCGGTGGCCGGGTCGTTCCACAACACGCGCTCCAGCCGCCGCGCGGCGTCGGGCGTGCCGTCGGCGACGACGACCATGCCGGAATGCTGCGAATAGCCCATGCCGACGCCGCCGCCATGGTGCAGCGACACCCAGGTGGCGCCGGAGGCCGTGTTGAGCAGCGCGTTGAGCAGCGGCCAGTCGGACACGGCGTCGGAACCGTCCTTCATCGCCTCCGTCTCGCGGTTGGGCGAGGCGACCGAGCCGGAATCCAGATGATCGCGACCGATGACGACCGGCGCTTTCAGTTCGCCGCTGGCCACCATCTCGTTGAAGGCGAGGCCGAGGCGGTGGCGGTCGCCGAGACCGACCCAGCAGATCCGCGCCGGCAGGCCCTGGAAGGCGATGCGCTCCTTCGCCATGTCGAGCCAGCGGTGCAGGTGCGTGTTGCCCGGCGTCAGCTCCTTCACCTTCGCGTCGGTGCGGTGGATGTCCTCCGGGTCGCCCGAGAGTGCCGCCCAGCGGAACGGCCCGACGCCTCGGCAAAACAGCGGGCGGATGTAGGCCGGCACGAAGCCGGGGAAGGCGAAGGCGTTCTCGAAGCCCTCGTCCTTCGCCACCTGGCGGATGTTGTTGCCGTAGTCGAGCACCGGCACGTCGGCGTTCCAGAAGGCGACCATGGCCTCGACATGCTCGCGCATCGACGCACGGGCGGCTTTCTCCACCGCCTTCGGATCGCTCTCCCGCTTCGCCTTCCACTCGCCGATGGTCCAGCCCTTCGGCAGGTAGCCGTTGAGCGGATCATGGGCGGAGGTCTGGTCGGTGACCATGTCGGGCCGCACGCCGCGGCGGTAGAGCTCCGGCACGATGTCGGCGGCGTTGCCGAGCAGGCCGACCGACTTCGCCTCGCCGGCCTTGGTCCAACGGTCGATCATCTCCAGCGCCTCGTCGAGCGAGGTGGCCTTGGCGTCGACATAGCGGGTGCGCAGGCGGAAATCGATGCGTGTCTCGTCGCATTCGATCGCGAGGCAGCAGGCGCCGGCCATGACGGCGGCCAGCGGCTGCGCGCCGCCCATGCCGCCGAGGCCGGCGGTGAGGATCCAGCGGCCCTTCAGGTCGCCGCCATAGTGCTGGCGGCCGGCCTCGACGAAGGTTTCGTAGGTGCCCTGCACGATGCCCTGCGTGCCGATGTAGATCCACGAGCCGGCGGTCATCTGGCCGTACATGGCCAGCCCCTTCCTATCCAGCTCGTTGAAATGATCCCAGGTTGCCCAATGCGGCACCAGGTTGGAGTTGGCGATCAGGACGCGCGGCGCGTCGGCATGGGTGCGGAAGACGCCGACCGGCTTGCCCGACTGGACGAGCAGCGTCTCGTCGTCGGAGAGCGTCTTCAGGGTCGCGACGATCGAGTCGAAATCGGCCCATGTACGGGCGGCGCGGCCGATGCCGCCATAGACGACGAGCTCGTTGGGATTTTCGGCGACGTCGGGATCGAGATTGTTCATCAGCATCCGGAGCGGGGCCTCGGTGAGCCAGCTTCTGGCGCTCAGTTCGGCGCCGCGGGGGCTGCGCACCTCGCGGACGTTGTGGCGGGGATTGCTCATGGTCGGGCTCCGGCAAGATCGAAGGCGATGGTCTCGATGGCTTTCAGGATGACGGAAAGGTGCGGGCGCAGACGCGTAGCGCGCGCCTCGTCATAGGCGAAGTCGTCGCCGAGATGGGTCGACTGGGTCAGCTCCATCTGGATGGCGTGGACGCCATCGGCCGGCCGACCGTACTGGCGCGTCGTCCAGCCGCCGCGGAAGCGGCCGTTGAGGACCGAGCTGTAGCCCTCGGCGGCACGGCACAGGTCGATGGTCGCCGCTTCAATGCGCGGATCGCAGGTCGCGCCATTGTCGGTGCCGACGTTGAAGTCGGGCAGCACGCCGTCAAAAAGATACGGGATCACCGGCCGGATGGAGTGGCAGTCGTAGAGCACGGCCACGCCATGCAGCGCCTTCACCCGCGCGATCTCGGCTTCGAGCGCCTCGTGGTAGGGCCGGTGAAACAATGCGACGCGGCGCGCTGTCTCGGCGGCGTCGGGCTCGCGGCCCGCCGTCCAGATCGGATTGGCGTCGAAGTCGATCTCGGGGATCAGCCCGGTCGTGGTCTGGCCGGGATAGAGGCTTGCGCCGGAAGGGTCGCGATTGGCATCGATCACATAGCGATGAAAGGTTGCGCGCACGGTGGTCGCGCCGGGCAGCAGGCCTTCATAGAGCGTGTGGATGTGCCAGTCGGTGTCGCGCAGCTTGCGGCCTTCGTCGTTGAGGCGGGCGGCGATGTCGTCGGGCACGTTCGTGCCGGTGTGCGGCAGGCCGAGGATGACGGGGGACGAGCCGCGGGTGATCTCGATGGGGGTCATGGGTGCTGGCTCCGCAGACGGCGGGCGGAATACGCCCGTTCAGCGGGAAATTGCGTGAGGCACCCCCACCCGTCGGAAGTTGGTGCGAGGCGCCCCCACCTCCTACCCCTCCCCACAAGGGGGAGGGGAATTCTGCGGCGTTGACGCCCCCCTCCCCCTTGTGGGGAGGGGTAAGGGGTGGGGTTTCTCCCGTGCAGAACTCGTTCACCGGCCATCGAATTCCCCCTCATCCCGCCAGCCCCGGCAACACGCCCTCGCCCACGCTGGCGTTCAGCGCGCCGGAGCGGACCAGTTCCGCCGCCGCCTCGAGGTCGCCGGCCATGTAGCGATCGACGTCGAGCGTCGGTACCACGGCGCGGATGGCGGCGTGGGCCTGGCCGAGCAGCGCGCTGGTCGTCAACGGGGCGCGGAAGTCGATGCCTTGCGCGGCGGTCACCGCCTCGATGCCGACGATGCAGGCCAGGTTCTCGGTCATGGCAAGAAGCCGACGCGCGCCATGGCAGGCCATGGAGACGTGGTCTTCCTGGTTGGCCGACGTCGGCGTGGAATCCACCGAAGCCGGATGCGCCATCTGCTTGTTCTCGCTCATCAGCGCGGCGGACGTAACCTCGGCGATCATCAGGCCGGAGTTCAGCCCCGGCTTCCTGGCCAGGAAGGCCGGCAGGCCGAAGGAAAGCGCGGGGTCGACCAGGAGCGCGATGCGGCGCTGGGCGATGGCGCCGATCTCGCAGACGGCGATCGCGATCTGGTCGGCGGCGAAGGCGACGGGCTCGGCGTGGAAATTGCCGCCGGAGACGACCGACCCGTCCGACAGCACCAGCGGATTGTCGGTGACGGCATTGGCTTCGATCTGAAGCGTTTGGGCCGTCATGCGCAGGATGTCGAGGCAGGCGCCGTCGACCTGCGGCTGACATCTTATGCAGTAGGGATCCTGCACGCGCTCGTCGCCTTCGAGATGGCTTTCGCGGATCGGCGAGCCGTCGAGAAGCCGCCGCAGCGCCGCCGCCGTGTCGATCTGGCCGCGATGACCGCGCAGGGCGTGGATCTCGGGATGGAACGGGGCCGACGAGCCCATCGCGGCGTCGGTGGACAGCGCGCCGGTGATGAGGGCCGCATTGGCGGCGCGGTGGGCGCGGAACAGGCCGGCGAGCGCGAGTGCCGTGGAGACTTGCGTGCCGTTGATCAGCGCCAGGCCCTCCTTGGCGGCGAGCACGACGGGCGCGAGACCTGCCCGGGCGAGCGCGTCGGCGCCCGGCATGCGCTGGCCGTCGAGAAACGCCTCGCCTTCGCCGATCATCACCGCCGTCATGTGGGCAAGGGGCGCGAGATCACCCGAGGCGCCGACGGAGCCCTTTTCGGGGATGACGGGGACGACGCCACGCGCCAGCATCGCTTCGATCAGTTCGACCGTCGCCGGCCGCACGCCGGAAGCGCCGCGGCCGAGCGAGACGAGCTTCAGCGCCATGATCAGGCGCACGATGTCGGCCGGCAGCGGCTGCCCGACGCCGCAGCAATGCGACAGGATGAGATTGCGCTGCAGGGTGGCGACATCGTCTGCCGCGATGCGGACGCTGGCGAGCTTCCCGAAGCCGGTGTTGATGCCGTAGACGGCAGCCGTTCCGCCGGCGATCCCGGCGATGCGGGCGGCGGCGGCCTCGATGCCCGGCCGGAAACCGTCGTCGAGCCGCGCGGGCTCTTCCGACCGGTAGAGACGTTCGAGGGTGGCGAGCGGGACGGAACCGGGATGAAGGGTGATCATCGGGCGCCTTTTCGTGGGTGGGCGGAGAGGTTCGACCTGCGTGCGACCGCTGCGATGCCAGTTGCGGCAACGCTGCGCTTGCCGGAGGCACGGCTAGCCGGGAGAAAGCCGGCGGCACCGGTGCTCGGCTCATTGAAAGCGCCGCGACCCCCACCCCTCACCCCTCCCCACAAGGGGGAGGGGGACCTCGACGACTGGTGCTTGCGACTGCGAAGCGAAGTCGTCTGCCACCCCCCTCCCCCTTGTGGGGAGGGGTAAGGGGTGGGGGTCGCGGCGGTGGAGCAACGCACGCCGCTCGCCCGGTCCGGCGCGCGGAGCGCATCGGGCTTCCACGGTGTCGCGACTGCGACCGGTGATATCAGAGCCAACACCCCACCACCCTCCGGTACAACGGATTGAAGCCGATCCGGTAGGCCAGTTCGGCCGGATGCCCGACGTCCCAGACCGCCAGTTCGGCGCGCTTACCGGCCTCGATGGTGCCGATCTGGACGGCCAGGCCGAGCGCGCGCGCGGCATGTCGCGTGACGCCGGCCAGCGCCTCCTCCGGCGTCAGCCGGAACAGCGTGCAGCCCATGTTCATCGCCAGCAGCAATGAAGTCAGCGGCGAGGAGCCCGGATTGCAGTCGGTCGCGAGCGCGATCGGCACGCCGGCCTCGCGCAGCTCGGCCACCGGCGGCAGCCTGGTCTCGCGCAGGACATAGAAGGCGCCGGGCAGGAGAACGGCCACCGTGCCGGACGCGGCCATGGCGGCTACACCGTCGGGGCCGAGATGTTCCAGATGATCGGCCGAGAGCGCGCCGCAGAAGGCCGCGAGCTTCGCGCCGCCGAGGTCTGACAGTTGCTCGGCATGCAGCTTGACGGGCAGTCCAAGCAAGGCTGCCCGGTCGAACACGCGGGCGATCTGGGCCGGCGAGAAGGCGATGCCCTCGCAGAAGCCATCGACCGCATCGGCGAGACCTTCGGCATGCGCGGCGTCGAGGGCCGGCAGCACCACCTCGTCGATATAGGCGTCGGGACGGCCCTTGTATTCGGCCGGCACCGCATGGGCGCCCAGAAAGCTCGTCTTCACGCGCACCGGGCGCAAGGTCCCGAGACGACTTGCTGCGCGCAGCATCTTCAACTCGTCCTCGACCGTCAGGCCGTAGCCGGACTTGATTTCGACGGTTGCGACGCCTTCTGCCATCAGCCGGTCGAGCCGGGGCAGCGCCTGCGCGACGAGCTCGTCCTCCGACAGCGCCCGCGTGGCGGCGACCGTCGAGACGATGCCGCCACCGGCGCGGGCGATCTCCTCGTAGGTGGCGCCCTTAAGCCGCATCTCGAATTCGTGGGCGCGGTTGCCGCCGAAAACGAGATGCGTGTGGCAATCGATCAGCGCGGGGGTCATCAGGCGTCCGCCGAAGCTTTCCGTCTCCGCGCCGCGCCAGCCGGCCGGGACGTCGTCCGGCGAGCCGACCCAGGCGATGAAGCCGTCCTCCACGCCGACTGCGCCCTGCGCGAGCAGGCCGTAGGGCGCGCCGCCTGGCTGCATGGTCGCGATCGCGAGGTCGGTGAGGATGCGGCGCAAAGGCTCGTCCGATGATTGGCAGTTTGCAATTTCGAGAAACAGGCTATTATGTATAGACATAATGAGTCAAGGGACGACCATGCAATCCGCGAACGGCACCCCGTCACCCTTTTCCGCAACGTCGGCTCACCTCACTCCGCCGTCATCCTCGGGCGTGTCCCGAGGATCTGCTGCCGGTTCTGGCGCGGATGCGGCGGGCGGCGCAGGTCGGGGAAAGAGCCATTCGGCGGACACGTCGCAGATCCTCGGGTCAAGCCCGAGGTTGGCGCCTCAGCGTGGAGCGATCCACGCCGCCACGGCCCTCCTCCCCACCGGCTGGGCGGACGGCGTGCGCGTCTCGATCGATGCGGACGGGCGGATCGGAACGGTCGAGACCGGCGTCGTCGCCCTGCCCGGCGATCATCGCGTAACCGCGCTGCTGCCTGCCCTCTCGAACCTGCACAGCCACACGTTCCAGCGGGCAATGGCGGGCCTGTCGGAATCGCGCGGGCCATCGGAGCGCGACAGCTTCTGGACCTGGCGGGCGATCATGTACCGCTTCCTCGACGTGCTGACGCCCGACGAAATCGAGGCGATCGCCGCCTTCGCCTTCCTGGAAATGCAGGAGGCCGGATTTGCGGCGGTGGCCGAGTTCCACTACCTGCACCACCAGCCGGGCGGGACGCCCTATGCCGACCTCGGCGAGCTCTCGGCGCGGATCGCGGCGGCGGCGGCCGAGACAGACATCGGCCTGACGCTGTTGCCGGTGCACTATGCGCAAGGCGGCGTCGACGGGCGCCCGATCGCTGGAGGGCAGTTGCGGTTCGGCAACGATCTCGACCGGTTTCTGGCGCTGCACGGCCGGGCGCGGGAGATCCTGCGCGACCTGCCGGCCGACACGGCGCTCGGCACCGCGCCGCATTCGCTGCGGGCGGTGAGTGCCGCCGACCTGACCGCGCTGTCGGCGGAATGCACCGGCCCCTTGCACATGCATATCGCCGAGCAGGAGAAGGAGATCGACGAGACCCTGGCCGTGTTCGGCGCACGGCCCGTCGACTGGCTCCTCGACAATGCCAGCGTCGATGCGCGCTGGTGCCTGATCCACTGCACGCACATGACCCCGGCTGAAACCCGGGCGCTGGCCGCAACGGGCGCCGTGGCGGGACTGTGCCCGGTGACCGAAGCCAATCTCGGCGACGGCATCTTCAACGGCGCCGACTACCTGGAGACTGGCGGGCGGTTCGGCATCGGCTCGGATTCGAACATCCGCATCTCGGTCGCCGACGAACTGCGCCAGTTCGAATACTCCCAACGCCTGCGTGACCGGGCGCGCGTGGTGCTGGCGGGACCGGGCCAGTCGGCCGGACGGAACCTCTACACGAAGGCGGTCGGCGGCGGAGCGCAGGCGCTGGGGCGCGATTCGGGCGCCATCGCGCCTGGGCTCTGCGCCGACCTCGTCGCGATAGACCCGGAACGCGACGGCCTTCCCGGCCTGTCGGGCGACCGGATCCTCGACGGCTTCGTCTTCGCCGGCTCGAACCGGTCGGTGACCGACCTCTGGTCGGCCGGGCGGCATGCGGTTCGCGACGGCCGTCATCTGGCGCGGGATGGCATCGTGGCGCGCTACACAGCCACGATCCGCGCGGTCCTCGCGCGACTGTGAGCCCCATGCAACGCAATTCCTTCAAGGCCATCAGGGCCGAACTCGAGATGCGCATCTCGAAGCGCCTGTGGCTGCCAGGCGAGACCATTCCCGGCGAGGAGGCGCTGGCGGTGGAGTTCGGGGCGGCCCGCGCGACCGTCAATCGCGCTCTTCAAGAACTGGCTCGGGCCGGTCTCGTCGAGCGCAAGCGCAAGTCCGGCACGCGCGTGGCGCTGCATCCCGTGCGCGAGGCGCGTTACGTGATTCCGCTCGTCCGCGCCGAAATCGAAGCGTCAGGCATGACTTACCAATATCGGCTGATCGGACGTCGGGAATGCGGCATGCCCGACGCCGTGGCGGCCCGCCTCGACGTGGCGCCCGGCACGCGCGGCCTGCATGTCACCTGCCTCCACCATGCCGACGGACAAGCCTATCAATACGAAGATCGCTGGATCAACCTCGACACGGTTCCGCAGGCGGGCGCGGAGAGCTTCGACACCATCAGCCCGAACGAATGGCTGGTGTCGAACGCGCCGTTCTCGCAGGCGCGGTTCTCCTTTCGCGCCGCGCCGGCTGAGGGGATCGAAGCAGACATCCTCGGGCTGGAGGCCGGCGCAGCGGTTTTCATCGGCGAACGCGTCACCTGGCTGTCGGGTCGGTCGATCACCTTCGTGCGCATGGTGCATCCGCCGTCCCACACGATGATCATGGACGTCTGACCCAGACCGTCGCCCGTTTCCGCGCCGTTTCGCCGGCCGCTGTGAGGTGCTCAACAGTTCTTTGAGGCATATCAAGGCAGTCTGACCTCTCCCCTCCTATCGTCCGTTTCGTGGAGGCGGCAGCTTCCGGCGGACTCCGGTTCGAAACATGCAAATGGAGCAATTTGACGCGTCCCGAAGGGAAGACAAAGGCGGCGCGGAAGGTTAGAACGCCTCCAAGGAGAAAAGACGAATGAACTTCGAAGCCTTTTTCGCCACGAAGCTCGATGGCCTGCGCGGCGAGGGACGCTACCGC
>NZ_RWKW01000006.1 GCF_003970795.1 Aquibium carbonis
CAACCCGTCGCCGTCGCGCAGATGGCGCCCGTGGCCCCCATGCCCGTCCGCCAGAAGCCCATGGCGCCGATGGCGCCGCAGGCCCAGTCTCCCGCCGCGCCGCAGCGGACGATCAGGCCCGTCATGCCGCGCGTGACCTTGCCGGCCGCCACCCAGCCGAGCTTCGCCCAGGCAAGCTTCGCGCAGCCCGGCATCGTGCAGCCGGCCGAGGAGTTCCGTGATCCGCCGATGACGGCGCAGGTGACCCCGCACCCGTCGCGCGCCCAAGCGACCCGCCGGGCCCAGCAGCAGACGCGGCCGCAATCCGCGCCGGTCGAGCCAGACCTCGACGACGCGCTGTTGCAGGAACTGGAGACCTCGCTCCGCTATCCGGCCCGCGAGCGCCCGCGCAACAAGGCCGCCGACATCGACGACGAGATGAACAAGCTGCTCGGCGAAATGTCGCGCGATCGCCGCTGAGGCGATCCGGGCCGCGGCGCGGCCTGACCCGCCCGGCATTCTCTCCACGCAGGCATGATGTGAAGGCAGGCGCCGCCACACCGGCAGCCTGGCTCTTGCGTGGACACCGGCAGGGTCGCGTGACCGCCGCCGTCGGGTTGTGGACTGGGGATGTGCGCCGAAAGCGGCGTCAGTCGTCGCGGTAGACCTTCTCGCGACGCTCGTGCCGCTCCTGCGCCTCGATGGAGAGGGTCGCGATCGGCCGTGCATCGAGACGCTTGAGCGAAATCTGCTCGCCGGTCTCCTCGCAATAGCCGTAGGTCCCGTCCTCGATCCGCTGCAGCGCGGCGTCGATCTTGGAGATCAGCTTGCGCTGGCGGTCGCGGGCCCGCAGCTCGATCGCCCGGTCCGTCTCCGAGGAGGCGCGGTCGGCGAGGTCGGGAAGGTTGGCGTTTTCCTGCTGGAGAATCTCGAGTGTCTCGCGCGCTTCGCGCAGGATGTCGTTCTTCCATGTCGCGAGCTTGGCGCGGAAGTAGGCCTTCTGCCGCTCGTTCATGAACGGCTCGCTCTCGCTCGGCACGTAGTCTTCCATGGTTTCGCTCACCCGAGTCTCCCCATAGCTATGGACCGGCGCCTATATATTCGCGAGACCCCACCTGCACAAGCTGAAAGGTGAACAAAGTCACGCGTTTGTTAGCCGAACATCGAGGGCTGCCGAACACGGGGCAGACCGCTGTCTCCTGCCGGTTTCGCGGGCACGACATGCCCGAATCGAGGGCAATTCAGGCCCACCCCGATCGGTGCCGACGATGCGAGTTGCGTCGCGTCGGGCCTGTCGGTAATGCTCCCGGTCCGAGGGCCGCGCAAGCGCCGAGGGAGGATGTCCGATGAGCCGCCTTTTCCTGTTGCGCCACGCGCGGGCCGCCTGGGCCGAACCCGGCGACCGCGACTTCGACCGTCCGCTGACGGAGGCGGGGCGTCGGGAGAGCCTGGCCGTCGGCGCGATCATGCAGGCCAACGGTCACCGGCCCGACCGCGTCGTCTGCTCGCCTGCGCGCCGGGCCCTGGACACCTGGCGCGGAGTGGCCGAAATCCTCGACATGAAACCCGGTGAAGCGCTCCTGTCGGAGACGCTCTACGCCGCCGATGCCGGTGGCTACCTGAACATCGTGCGCAACAATGGCGCGAACGGATCGCTCCTGCTCGTCGGCCACAACCCAGCGATCGAGGATCTGGCGATCGGTCTCTCCGCCGCCTGTGTCGGCCGCGCCCGCGCCGATCTCGACAAGGGCTTCCCCACCGGGGGCCTCGCCATCCTGTCCTTCGCCGACGACCTGTCGGAAGCGATGCTCGGCACCGCGACGCTGGAGGCGTTCTTCGTTCCCACCGACCGCTGAAGGCGGACCGGGATTACAAATTGCCCGTCGCAGGCCTATATCCGGCAAAATGCAGCGCAGGCGAGGTTGACGGTTGGCGTCTCTCACGAATCTGACCGACGAGGCGTTGATCGCCCTCGACACCTTGACCGGCCGGGCCGCGAGCCTCGTCTCCCCCTCTCTCAGGCTGGGCGTGACCGGTTTGTCGCGCGCCGGCAAGACGGTCTTCATCTCGGCCTTCGTCCACAATCTCATCCATGGCGGGCGCCTGCCGCTGTTCGAGGCGCAGAAGTCCGGCCGCCTCGCCCGCGCCTACCTCGAGCACCAGCCCGACGACGCGGTGCCGCGCTTCCAGTACGAGGACCACGTGGCGGCGCTGCTCAACGCCCGGACCTGGCCCGAATCCACCCGCGCGATCTCGGAACTGCGCCTCACCATCGAGTTCGAATCGGCCTCCGCCTGGGGGCGCATGCTGTCGCGCGGACGGATCGCCATCGACATCGTCGACTATCCCGGCGAGTGGCTCCTCGACCTGCCGCTTCTCGGCAAGGACTACGCCGCCTTTTCAGCCGATTCCGTCCAGCTGGCCGCCCTGCCCGTGCGCGCCGACCTGTCCGCCGAATGGCTGGCGCTTGCCGGCACGATCGATCCGGATGCCGATGCCGACGAGATGACCGCGCGGCGTCTGGCCGAGGTCTTCACCGCCTATCTGCGCGCCTGCCGTCAGGACGAACGCGCCCTCTCGACCCTGCCGCCCGGGCGGTTCCTGATGCCGGGCGACCTCGAGGGCTCGCCCGCGCTCACCTTCACGCCCCTGCGGTCGCTGCGCGAAGGCCGCGCCCGGCCCGGGTCGCTGCGCGCCATGATGGAGCGCCGCTACGAGGCCTACAAGACGCATGTGGTGAAGCCCTTCTTTCGCGAGCACGTGGCGCGGCTCGACCGCCAGATCGTGCTGATCGACGTCATGCAGGCCATGAACGCCGGGCCGGCGGCGCTCGCCGATCTGGAGCGCGCCCTGACCGAGATCCTCGGCTGCTTCCGCCCGGGCTCCGGCGGGCTTTTCTCGGGCCTCCTGTCGCGGCGCATCGACCGCATCCTCATCGCCGCGACGAAGGCAGACCAGATCCACCACACCAGCCACGACCGCCTCCAGGCGATCGTCCGGCGCTTGACCGAACGCGCCGCCGCGCGCGCCGACGTGTCGGGCGCCGCCGTCGACGTGCTGGCGCTGGCTGCCGTCCGAGCCACCCGCGAGGGCACGGTCACCCAGCGGCGCGACGAACTGCCCGTCATCATCGGCACGCCCCTGGCCGGCGAAACCATCGGCGGCGAGAGCTTCGACGGCGAGACCGAGACCGCCGTCTTCCCCGGCGACCTGCCGAAATCGCCCGACGCGCTCTTCGATGCAGGGGCTCTTGCGGGACAGAGCCGCGCCATCCGCTTCGTCCGCTTCCGGCCGCCGAAGCTCGAACGCAGCGCCGACGGCGTCACGCTGTCCCTGCCGCACATCCGGCTCGACCGGGCGTTGCAGTTTCTGATCGGAGATCGGCTGGCATGAGCGACGAGCGCGCGCCAAAAGCGTTCCGGCTGCCGCCGGACCGCACCGAGAACGCCGAACCCGAGCGCGAGCCCCGCGCGCTTCGCGGTGCCGACATGGCGGTCGTCACGCCGGCCGAGATCGACGTCTTCGACGGCGACGTCGACCAGGCCGCGCCGCCTCCCCCGCCCGCGCCCCGCCGCCGCTCCCGCTTGGGCGCCATCTTCTTCGGCGCAGCCGGCATCCTCGTGTCGCTGGCGGTCGGATTGTCGATCGACGATCTCATCCGTTCGCTGTTCGCCCGCGCCGACTGGCTCGGCTGGTTCGGTGCAGGCCTGGCGGCGGTTGCGGCCGCCGCGCTCGTCGCCCTGCTGGCGCGCGAGGCGATCGCCCTGTCGCGACTGTCCTCGGTCGAAAACCTCAGCCGTCGGGCCACCGACGCGCTCACCCGGAACGACCCCAAGGCGGCGCGCGCCC
This sequence comes from Aquibium carbonis, assembly GCF_003970795.1. Classification (GTDB taxonomy): domain Bacteria; phylum Pseudomonadota; class Alphaproteobacteria; order Rhizobiales; family Rhizobiaceae; genus Aquibium; species Aquibium carbonis. Next base: position 3,829 of record NZ_RWKW01000006.1, read on the forward strand.
TGGTCGACGACCTGGCCGGCTTCCTGTCGGCCCGACCGCAGACGGCGGCCGGACGCAAGACGCTGGAAGCCTTGCGCCACGACGTCATCGACGGCCCCGACCTGATCCGGCTGGCCGAGACCGAACTCCTGGCGCCGCTGGACGCCGCCGCCCAGCAGCTGATTCTCGACGCCGGCAAGCGCGTTTCGGTCGTCACCGCCATCAGCCCGCGCGCGATCGTCGACCTGGTCTACGTGTTCTACGAGGCCAGCCGCCTCATCCGACGCCTCGCCGAACTCTATGGCGCGCGTCCCGGCACGCTCGGCTTCCTGCGCCTGGCACGCGGGGTCCTGGCCCATCTCGCCGTGACGGGCTCGATGGCGGCAGGCGACACGCTCGTCCAGCAACTCGTCGGCCACGGCCTTGCGGCACGGCTTTCGGCCAAGCTCGGCGAAGGCGTGGTGAACGGCATGATGACGGTCCGCATCGGCATGGCGGCCATGGACACGGTGCGGCCCCTGCCCTTCGTCGCCATTCGTCGCCCGAGCGTGGGCGACTATCTCGGCGCCCTGGCGCGTTTCGCCGGCACCGGTCAGGGTAGCAAGGACACGCCCGCGCGACCCGCATCGTAACCATGTCTGCAATCGGGTATCGACCTCGGCCCATCTAGACGAAGCATTAACCAATCTTCTACAAGGTCGGGTCAGATAAAAGCTGTTCGGTCGGTGCCCATGATCAAGCGTGTATGTCGTTCCGCCATCCTGCCGCTGCTGGCCAGCGTGCCCTTCGTGTCGGAGGCGCCCTCCGCCTTCGCGGCAGACGGCGATCAGCAGTTCTTCCAGAACGTGCGCGGCGAATGGTCCGGGCCGGGCGAGATCGTCGCCGGCAAATACAAGGGCACGAAGTTCACCTGCTCGCTCACCGGCGATACCCCGACGGGAGCCGTCGGCATGGCGCTCGAAGGCAGCTGCCGCGTCGGACTGTTCTCGCAGAAGATGTCGGCCCGCATCGAGCGCAAGGGCCGTTCCTACAAGGGCACGTTCCTCGACGGTTCGGGCGGCGAAGGCTTGGACATCGTCTCGGGCAACGTCAGCAAGTCGAAGGTCGTCATGGCCTTGAACCGCAACGATCTGAACGGTGCCATGCTCGCGAGCCTCAAGGGCGACAACACCATGAGCGTGACCGTGTCGGTTCGCGTGAACAAGGAACTCGTCCCGGTCATCGGCATGAACCTCAAGCGGGTCGACACCGCCGCCGTCGGCGCCATCGCGCGCGACTGAAACCGACCGGGCTGGCAAGGCTCGTCGTTTCGCACGCGACGCCGTCCCGCGCCGCTCAGTCCGTTCGCCACCAGCCACCGCCCGGCTCGACCACCGCGATCCCGCCCCGGTCGACGGTCTGGAGCACTTCGTCCAGCGTTTCGCCGCCGATCCTCATGTCGGGCGCGATCTCGCGCAGGGGCACCATCACGAAGGCGCGCAGGCTCATTCGCGGATGCGGGATTTCGAGTCCAGGCTCCTTCAGCGTCTGCCCGCCATAGGTCAGCACGTCGACGTCGATCACGCGCGGCCCGCCCGGCTGCTTGCGCACCCGCTTCAGCGCGTTCTCGGTTCCAAGGCACAGCGCCAGCAGCGCACGGGCCGAAAGGCTCGTGCGGATCTGGGCCACGCAATTGAGGAAATCCGGCTGGACCACGTCTCCCCAGGGCGGCGTCCGATAGATCGACGACACCGCCACGACCGCGCAGCCCGGATCGGAGTCGATCATCCGAAGCGCCGCCGCCATCGCCTGCCGCGGGTCTTCCAGATTGCCGCCGAGACCCAGATAGGCGGTCACCTCATTCCGGCCAGGCAACCGTCACCTCCACATGGTCGAGGACGCCCGCGACCGGCGCGTTCGGCTTGCGGATGGTGATTTCGGACCTGCGGATCTGTGGAAAGCGTTCCGAGAGCGCCTTGGCGACTTCGATCGCCAGCGCCTCGATCAGATAGCGCCTCTGCCCGGTGACGATGCGCTCGATCACCTTGAAGGCCACGCCATAGTCGACGGTCGATTCGATCGAGTCCGCTTCCAGCGCGCTCGCCGGCTCGACCGTCAGCACCGCATCCACATAGAAGCGCTGGCCGAGCGTCTCTTCCTCGTCGAGCACGCCGTGCCGGGCGAAAAAGGCGCAATTCTTCATTCGTATCTGGTACTTCACGCGGAACTCCTCAGTCTGCCCGTCCGGACGCGATCATAGCATCCACCACCTTGAGCGCGTCGGCGTTCAAAGCGACATCGTGAACGCGAAAAATGTCGGCTCCGCCCAACCGCAGGATGACGCTGGTCGCCGCCGTGCCCGGATCGCGATCCGGCGCCTCCCGCCCCGTCGCATGGCCGATGAACCGTTTCCGCGAGGTCCCGACGAGAAGCGGAAGGCCGAACGCCTGCAACTCCTCGAACCGTCGCATCAGCGCGAAGTTCAGGTCGGGGCTCTCCTTGCCGAAACCGAAGCCTGGATCGAGGACGATGCGCTCATCGGCGATACCGGCTGCACGGGCAATGGCCAGAGACTGGTCCAGGAAGACGTGCTGGTCACGCACGGGATCGGGATCGACGTCGCGGTCGCGCCCGGTATGCATGATCACCACGCCGGCGCCGCTCTGCGCCACGACGCGCGCCATGTCCTCGTCGCGTTGCAGTCCCCACACGTCGTTGACGATGTGGGCGCCGGCGCCGATCGCCATCCTTGCGGTATCGGCCCGGTAGGTGTCGACCGAGATCAGGGCGCCGGTGCGCTCGGCGATCGCCCGGATGACGGGAAGGATGCGCGCCTGTTCCTGGTCGGCCGACACGGGCGGGCCGCCCGGCCGCGTCGATTCCCCGCCGATGTCGATGATGTCGGCGCCCTGCTCGACCAGCAACTCGGCCTGTTCGCAGGCCCGATCGGCGTCGAGGAACCGGCCGCCGTCCGAGAAGCTGTCGGGCGTCACGTTGAGGATGCCCATGACCACGGCGCGCCGGCCGAGTTCGAGCGTGCGGCCATGCGCAAGCCGCCACGTCCGCTCGAGCCTGCGCATTGAACTGCTCGTCATTGTCCGAACTCTGTCATTTCAGTTGCCGCCATCGCGATTGCAGTTGCCACCTTTCGCGGGCTGGCGCATGCTGGCCTTAATCGGAAACGGCCATGAAGAGAACGCTTCTTTTTGCCTGCGCGGGTCTTGTGTGGATGGCGGGGGCCAGTTCGGCCCAGACCGTCTCGCGCACCTATTCCTATTTCACGATCGGCGGGATCACCCTCCAGGAGATCGATGAGGAACTGTCGCGGCGCGGACCCAAGGTTTCCTCGACCGGCAAGCGCCATCCCGGCGCGACACAGATGCAGTTCTCCACCCGCTACACCTATGCCAGCACGCCGCAATGGTGCCGGCTCCAGAAGGCGGAGGTCAGCGTCAAGGCCAAGATGATCCTGCCGAACTGGCGCGCGCGCGGCCGCTCCGATGCCGATACCCGCCTGATCTGGGACACGCTCAACGCCGACATCCGCCGACACGAGGAATCGCATGTCCAGATCGCCAAGAGCCATGCCCGCAAGCTCGAGGAAGCGCTTCAGGGCATCGGCCGGCGTGGCGACTGCGAGACCGTGAAGGCCGCGGCCGGCACGATCAGCGCCCGCATCCTGGCCGAGCACGATGCCGCGCAGGATCGGTTCGATCGCATCGAGAGCATCAACTTCGAGAGAAGGCTGACGCGGCTTCTGTCCTATCGGATGCAGCAGATCGAGGCCGGCCGCCTTCCCAGGTGATGCGCGTGTCGCCTGCCCCACGCCAGACGAAAAACACCGCCGCCGCCAGCGGGCCGGCAATGCGCGCCGGCGAAGGCGTCAGGCCTGGCGTTCCGGAATCTTCACGACGAGACCGTTCAGCTCGTCGCGCACCTTGATCTGGCACGACAGGCGGGAGGTCGGCTGCACGTCGAAGGCGAAGTCGAGCATGTCCTCTTCCATCGCCTCCGGTTCGCCGACCAGCGCGGACCACGCCTCGTCCACGTAGACGTGGCAGGTGGCGCAGGCGCAGGCGCCGCCGCACTCGGCCTCGATTCCGGGGACCGAATTTCGAATCGCGTTTTCCATCACGGTCGAACCGTTCTGGGCATCGACCTCGAAACGGGTTCCGTCGAAAGCGATGTAGGTGATGGTGGTCATTCGGTGCGCCCCGGGGGTTTCCGTGTCGACTTAGCTTTTCCCGCGCGGGTGTCAACCATGCCGAGCCACCTGCGACGCAGGCGCGCAGGTCCGATTCTATGCCGCTCGTGTCAGCGCATGATCGACGACACGAAATCGCGGACGTCCGCGAGTGCTTCGGCGAGGCTCTGGAGGTTGTCGTTGCGGGCCGGATCGAGCTCGACGGCGTCGGCGATGTCGGCGACCCGGAACGCGCCGATGCTGCGGGCCGAGCCCTTGAGCCCGTGTGCGAGCATCACCCGCTCCGGCAAGGTCGCCGCGTCCATGCGGTCGCCGACGATCCGCGCCTGATTGAGGAACAGCGCCAGCACCTCGCGCTCGAGGTCGCGATCGCCCATCGTCTGCCGCGCCAGGTGCGTCAGGTCGACCGGTCGGCCGCGCGACTGGCCGCAGCTCTCGCCACCGGGCATGGCGAAGGCCATGTTTTCCACACTCATCGACGCCATGACGCTGTACCCGCCTTCAAAAAACCCGCCGTCTCATCGATACCCGTGGCGGGTGGACAGCTGGTTAACGAAAATCCGCGCCGTGCGGCGAAATTCGGGCGCAATTTCCGAATCATCGTTAACCTTGTGTTTAAACTTTTACGCATCTGGCGGAATGCATGTTTCCTTTACCTAGGTGTGTCACTACGATACGCGAACCGGAAGTGCGCCGCGCAAGCGGTGCCCTGCACATGGGCTCCAAGCGAGTTCGAACGACGCGTTAGTACAGGGTTTTCAAGGCATGGCTCGCAAACCAACGACGACCAGGAACCTCGAGACAGACGTCGACAAGGAGCTTGAACAAGCCCTGGACGTGTCCTTCAACGACGAGGATATCGATCTGACGTCGTCGATGGAGGAACTCGAGGCCCAGATCTCGCTCGCCGCCGACGAACTGGCACGCGAGGGTCGCGGCGCGACGACCCGGCACAAGCAGCCCGGCACGCCTGCCAGGGCCGAGCCGCGCCCTGCGGCCGCCCGGCCCGCGAAGC
>NZ_RWKW01000065.1 GCF_003970795.1 Aquibium carbonis
GATGCGTCCGTTCCCCCGAGGCCGCTAGCGCCACGCGGGCCGCTTCCGCGCGCCGGGCGCCGGCGAGCCGGGCGACGAGATCGCGCGGCAGGAAGGGGCAGTCGCCGGGCACGGTGACGACATACGACACGTCCGGCCGGTGCGCGGCGGCCCATTCCAGCGCCGCCAGAAGGCCCGCCAACGGCCCCGCGAAGCCCTCGACGGAATCGGGCACGACGGGCAGGCCATAGGCTTCCAGCCGCCGCGGATCGCCATTGGCATTGAGCACCACGCCGTCGCACTGCGGCACGAAGCGGTGGAGGACGTGATCGAGGATCGTGCGCGCGTCGAGCAGGCGCAGCGGCTTGTCGCCGCCGCCCATGCGCCGTGACAGGCCCCCGGCCAGCACGGCGCCGAGGATCGCTTCGCCGGCCATCAATAGACGTAGATCTTCTGCAGCCCCTCGAAGCCCTTGAACGGCACTTCGCTCGCCACCCGGGGCGCGCAGCAGAGATGCGCGGCCACCTCGGCGGACGCGACCCGGTGCAGCGAGAGGTCGGACGCGCAGGTCAGGAGCCGCGCCGCGTAGTTGATCGGCCGGCCGATGGCGGTGAAGTCGAGCCGGTTGGCGCCGCCGATGTTGCCATAGTGGAACCGGCCGGCGTGCAGCGCCGAGCGGAAGGACACGGTCCTGCCGAGCTCGGTCTCGGCCAGCCGGGCCTCGCCCTCCATGATGGTGCGGCTGGCCGCCTGCACCGCGTCGCCCATGGTTCGCTCGCCGCCATAGGGAAAAATCGCGAAGAAGCCATCGCCGAGGAATTTCAGGACCTCGCCGCCATTGGCCTCCACCGGCGGCACCATGATGTCGAAGGCGTCGTTGAGGATCGCCACCATTTCCGGCCCCGACAGGGTGTTCGACAGGCGCGTGAAGTCCATCAGGTCGGTGAACAGGATCGCGGCGTCGATTTCCTCGCCGTCGCCGCGGTGGACGCGCCCCTGGAGGATCTGCTCGCCGCCGCCGCGCCCGACATAGGTGGACAGGATCGACGCCGCGTTGAGACGCAGCAGATAGGCCTCGGTCAACCGCGCCAGCGGGCGGCGGATCACGTCGAGCGCATCGATCTGCTCGAGCGAGAAGCCGTGTGCGTCCTTGGTCGACCATGTCGCGGCATGGATCTCGCCGGTGGTGAAGACGAGGGGCTGGGCCAGATAGTCGGTGAAGCCTTCGGCCTCGAGTTCGCCGAGGATCATGTATTCGCTGAGCGCCTGCGGGTCGGTGAGGCGACGGCGGATGGACACCCCTTCGGAGGTGACGCGGGGCAGCGGATTCTTCCAGTATTCCTGCTGCGAGAAGATGTCGAACTCGACCTCGTTGACAACCACCCCGCCGTCCCGCGTCCAGCGAAAGCGCCGTGCCGCGATGTTGGGATGCAGCGTGTTCATGAACAGGGCGAAGCGATCGACGGGGACGCCGGCCGCCACGACACGCTGGCAGATGGCGTCGATGATGCGGTTCGCATCGCCGCTCGGCGGCGCTCCGTCGATCATCCAGGCCACGAGGGCGTCGATGGCGAGATGGTCGACCTCGCCGGGAAACAGCGCGGTCGTGGAGGATGGGCTCATCTGCGCCGGAATGGTCATGCCTTGGGCCTCGGGAACCGGTTCGCCGACTTCCTACCATGGCGCGCAGGCCGGCGAACAGCGGCTGGCGGCGATGGACCGTTCACGATGTGCGGCGAAGCAGCCGGCGCGGCGGTGGAGATGGCGCCAGGCGGCGCGGCAGCGCGAAGGCGGAACCCGAATGCAGGGCCGCGAGTTCCTTCAGGGAACGATCACCGGCGGGCGTCGCCCGCCCGGGACCCCAATGAGGAGAAGAGATTGGCTCGCGAACCAGAAATCGAAACCAAGACGACCGCAACCCGCGCCCGCCAGGGCCGCCGGGGCTTTCCCATCCTGATGATCCTGATCATCGGCCTCGTGCTGGCGATGGGCGCCTGGGCCGTTGCGGAGATGTATGGCGTGGCGATCGCGCCCGACGATCCGGTCGGAGATGCACAGCACACCATCCAGTGACGGCGACCGCCAACGGCCGCCGCGGCGGCCGTCAGGTCCGTTCGTCGAACACGTCGCGCGTGCCCCGATCACGGGCGACGCGCTCGGCGCGCGACAGCCTGCGCCGGCGCAGCAGCGCATAGCCGAAGAGCACCGCCAGCAGGAACGGCCCGCCCGCGACGACCAGTAGCCAGAGAAAATTCGTCGGTTCCATGCCGTGCTCCGTCTGTTGGATCCTCGTCGGTCAACGCTGGTTGGATGCGGATGTTCCGGTCGGGGGCTCCCCCACCTGAGCGGGGTCGGCGATGGACCGGACGTCCCGGCTGGAGAGAGGGGCTTCGGATGCCGCGCCGCGGGGGGACGCCGGCTCCTGCGGCCCCTGGCGGGGCGGCACCCGGGCCACCCGCGGCCGCCCTGCACGCAGGTTCTTCAGCCAGGACGGCAGGATTTCCGCTGCCATGCTTCTCCAGTAGGAACTCATCGTCTCTTCCTTTCGCGTGGCACCCGGGCTTCGGGCGGGGCAGCCGGGTGCGGATGCCGTCCACGGGAACAATCGCCCTGCCGTCGGGGTTCCCGATGACGACGTCCGGAACGAGCAACGGAGACGCGCCATGAGCCGCGATGCAAGGAAGGAAGCCGCCAAGGCCCCCGCCCGCAAGACCGAAGCCCCCCTCTCAGACGTGCCGGATGCCGGCGCCATGGGAGAAAAAGCCATCAGGCCGATCGACCTGGAGCCGCGTTCGAACGGCGAAAACGACTGGCAGGACGAGAGGCCGGCACAGAAGCGGCCCGCCTCCGACATCTAGCCGGCCCTTCCGGCGCACACGCGCCGGAACTCGAGCGCGCACGACGGGTTTCCCTTCGACACTCAAGTTGAAGGAGAGGTTCATGACGCGCGCGGACGCCCCATCGGACATTGACAGAGGCCGCGACGCGGACTGGCCCTCGCAGATTCCCGCACGCGGCTGGAAGGACATCGTCTTCCGCCTCTACCGCGAGATGGTCGAGGATCGCGTGACCCTGGTGGCGGCCGGCGCGGCCTTCTACCTGATGCTGGCGATCTTCCCGGCGCTCGGCGCCTTCGTGTCGATCTACGGCTTCGTGGCCGACCCGACATCGATCGCCGGGCAGATCGATTTCTTGCGCGGGGTGCTGCCCGACGGCGGGCTCGACCTGATCGTCGGCCAGCTGGAAAGCTTCGCCAACCAGGAACGCAGCGCGCTCAGCCTCGGGCTCGGCGTGACGCTGGCCGTGTCCCTGTGGAGCGCCAACAACGGCGTGAAGACCCTCTTCGAGGCGCTGAACATCGCCTATGAGGAGGAGGAGAAGCGCTCCTTCATCTGGCTGAACCTCGTCGCCTTCACCTTCACGCTGGGCTTCATGCTCACCTTCATCCTGATGGTGGCCGTGGTGGGCATCGTGCCGATGGTCCTCTCGCTGGTGAATCTCGGCGGTTTTTCCGAGACCCTGATCAGCGTCGGCCGGTGGGTGCTCATGATTCTGGTGATGATCGTGGGCGTGTCGCTGCTCTACCGGTTCGGGCCCTCGCGTGCGCGGGCGAAATGGCGGTGGATCAGCTGGGGGAGCATTCTCGCCACCCTGACGTGGCTGATCATGTCGGTGGGCTTTTCCTACTATCTGCAGAACTTCGCCGACTACAATGCGACCTACGGATCTCTCGGCGCCGCCATCGGCTTCATGCTGTGGATGTGGCTCTCGGCGCTGATCCTGATCGTCGGCGCGGAGCTGAACGCGGAGATGGAGCACCAGACCGCGCGCGATTCGACCAGCGGCGATCCCCAGCCAATGGGCCAACGCGGCGCCGTGGTGGCCGACACGCTGGGCAAGTCGACGGCCGACTGAGCGGTACGCGGCCCCGGCGGACGGCGTTCGCGTCCGCCGGTCGTTTGCCCGAGCCGCGGGGGCCAAGGGCGCAATCGAAAAGGGGCGGGTTCCAGACCGGAACCCGCCCCTTTCTGCCGATCGACGAAACCGGCGCGTGGCGTCAGCGGCTGCCGTAGACGCCCGGTTGCGGAGCGTAGCCGGCCGGCCTGTCGGCGTGGCCGGACGACCCCGTCGCTACCGCCGGCTCGTCGTCGGCCTTGTTCGCCGTATCGCCGGAAGGCTCGCCTGCCAGCTCGCGGGTCTTTTCACCCACGGCCTTGCCGGCGGCGGCCGCCACGTGGCCGATCTTTTCCGCCAGCGGCGTGTCGTCCACCGAGGTCAAGCCCTCCGCGTCGGCCGTCTCGCGCGCGGCGGCATAGCCTTCGGCGGCGACGTCCCTGGCGCTTTCATAGCCGCGCCGGGCGGTGCGGAGCGCCTCGTCCTTCAACCGGTCGCGGGTTTCCCCGAGGGCTTCGTCCTCGACGCGCGTGGACGGCAGCATCGCGCCGATCGCGGCGCCGATGGCCAGCCCCAGGGCGCCGACGATGATCGGCTCGCGATCGAGCGCGTCCATCAGCCCGTCGCGGGCCTGGGAGACCGCGCGCTCGGCATTGCGGCCGGCGCGGCGTCCGGCCCGTGCCGCCTGGCGCCCGGCA
>NZ_RWKW01000066.1 GCF_003970795.1 Aquibium carbonis
CGCTTGGGCTGCCCCGTGGGGCCTGCCGGGCATCTCCCGCTTCGGCATCATGCACACCGACGCCGGCGGCCAGTATGCCTACCAGCAGCGCCAGCAGATCGGCTACACCTTCTCGGGCGGCAACGGCGTGTTCGGCTCGATCGTGCTCGAAGACGACACTCTGAATGGCGAAGGCTACATGCCGAACGTCGTCGGCGTGCTCGGCATCAGCCAGGGCTGGGGCGGCGTCTGGGGCAAGGTTGCCTACGACGACGAGTTCGACGCCTTCAACGCCATGATCGGCATGCAGTACAACATCCCGAACATGGCCGGCTCCAGCATCCGCGCCGGCTTCTTCTGGGCTGAAGAAGCGAACTTCTACGCGATCGACATGCCGATCACGCAGGGCGGTTCGAACGCCGCGATCGTCGGCGCCACCGAGTGGTCCGCGGTTCTGTCCTACAACCACGTCTTCAACGCTCAGTGGAGCGCGACGGTTGGCGGTCAGTACTTCAAGGCCTTCAACGGTGACGACGCCTGGCTCGTTCAGGCTGCAGCGGTCTGGACCCCGGTCACCAACTTCGAAGTCCGCCTCGAAGGCGCCTATGCCCAGGAAGAGTTCCTCGGCGGAGACATCGACTCGGCCAGCGGCTTCCTCCGCTTCACGCGCTACTTCTGATCGATCCCAGGATCGGTTCGAGAACCCGGCGGGCAACCGCCGGGTTTTCTTCGTCTGGGGATGCGGTTGCGCTGGTCGGCGCCCGTGCCCGCGGTCGCAGAGGCGCCGCTACCGTCCCGCGAAAGCGTCCTTCACGATTTCAGTAGACGCCGAAGGAAGTCGCCCGGTCGCGTTGCGCGGGGGCGGCGAAGCTTTTCGGTCTCGTCGATCAGACTCCGGTTCGCCGACTGAAGGGAGGCGAGCTCCTCGAGGAGCCGGTCGCGTTCAGACAGGGCGACGGCAAGGGCTGGGCTGGCGAGCGACGCGGGTTCGATCCAGCGTTCCAGATGTCCCTCTTTGGCCAGTCGCTCGAGACAGGATCTGATCGTCAACCCGCTCTCGTGGGGGGTTTCCGGCAGGTGATGGTAGCTCTGTTCGGGTCGCCAGACGGCGATCCGGTCGAGAATGAAATGCTGGAAGAAGAGCCGTTCCTCGATGGTGCCGCAGGCGGGTTGAACCGCTTCGATCAGGCCCGTGAAGAGCGTGGACCAGGACTCGCGTTTCCGCTCGACCGGCCAGTCGAACCATTGCTTGTGATAATTGTCCTTGTGGTCCAGCCGGTGGTACAGCGGCTCCGGCAACCTGACGAAACTGCCCCATCGCAAGACCTTGGCGAGCCAGACGAAGACCTCCGAAAGCGCGCGGAATTCGTCCGAACGAACCGGCCCCGCCTGGGCGACGGCCGCCGCGCGAATGATACCGCGCACGGGTTCGGGTCTCTTTTGTTCTATGAACTGGCGCAGGCGCGACAGCGTGTCACCCTCGATCGAAGGAGCGGCATCGAGGTCGTTGCGTCCGCCGTGCCACTGGCAGTCGGTGTAGAGGATTGCGGCCTCGGGATGCCGGTCGGCGAGCTGTAAAAGACGCTCGAAGAACTCGGGCGTCGTCCAGTCGTCGTGTTGACGGTAGCAGAAGAAGTCCCCCATCGGCTGACGGAGCAACCAATTGAAGTTGCCATACCAGTCCAGTCGCTCCGGCTGCACGACCATGCGAAAGCGACTGTCGGAGAGGAAGGGCCGGCACGCCTGCGCACTCCCTTCGTCGCCGCCGTCGATCGAGATGATCGCCTCGAATTCCCCGAAGGTCTGTTCCTGCAATGACTGCAGGGCTTTCCCGACCTGCTCCTGCCCCTTGTAGACGGGGATGCCGACCGTGATGTGTCTCGACATGTCGGCGCGCCTCCGTCTAGTGGACCGATTCCGAGATCTGCATCCCGCTGGGATGAGCGCCCGCGCAAATGTCGGCGGGTTCACGAGCAGATTCAGGTTTTGAATGGAGCTTTGAATTTGACATTTGACCGGTCGCCGGCCGTGAACGGAACGCGAATGTCCAATCCGCTCCCACTATCCGATCCGCGCGATCCGATCGGCGCAGATCTCCGCAAAGAACGGCGCCATCGTCAGTTTGCCCGGATCGACCGAGTGATAACGTCCCCAGCTGTGGACGCCGATCTCGTAGCGCTTGTGCAGCTCGCTTTCAGGATCGTCGATGTCGGTCTCGCCCCAGGCCACGATCGTCCCACCCTTGACGCGAAGGTCCTGCAAACCGTCCGGTTCGATCCGGCGGAGAGCCCTCACGATCGCGCCCAGGCTCGAAATCGTATCGTCGACCACCTTTGAACGGAACGGTTCGTCGGGATGGGTTGCCCAGGTCGGAGGCACGATCGCACGCGAATAGTCCAGCACGCAGGACGGATACCACGTCAGATAGGTGGTCATGTCGGGATAGCTCACGACCTCGCCGAACGGACCCGATATGAAGGTGACACTGGGCGGCCGCGGCCGATTCTCGGGCCAGGTAAAACTCACCCCGTACTTCAGGCGGTGTATCCACGCTCGTCCGGGATCGCGCCCCATCGTTCGGTCGAGGGCTATCCGGCCGTCCCACAGCGCATTGACGACGTGATCGAACCGCTCTTTTCTGCGCGCTTCGCCCATCCGCGTGGCCACGGTCACCCCGTCCCTGTTCTCGCTGGCGCTCTCGACTTCGTGTTCGAGCCGCATATCGATGCGGGGATGGGCCACGACCGCGGCGCGCAGTCGGCTCGCCAATTCGATCGGATCGATCGCGACCTCCGGCGTGTCAAAGACGGCAAGCACATCGGACGGATCGAACGCGGCGAGGCTTTCAACGTCGGACCATTGGCGCGGCGCAAGCGAAAGGTCGCGGCCGAAATAGTCATCGCGCCGTCCCGCTGACGCTTCCGCGATCAACGAATGCAGTGCGGCGAAGTAGGCTTTCACCTCGCAGACGCCATGCTGGCTTTCGCGATGAACGGCATAGGCGGCTGGCTCGGACGTGGTGAAACTCTCTGGCGAAGCGCCGAGATGTCGTTCCAGGAACGGCGCGAAGGCGAGCGCGCCTTCGATCATCACGCGCGCCGTGGACATGGAAGGATCCGCCGCGTACATCCAGCCGAGATGGACCTTGCCTTCGTTGGCGACCGCGGTTCGGGTGAGGATGTCGGACTGGCGATCGAACAGGACGACATCTTGTCCGCGATTGGCCAGCGCGAGGGCGATACAACATCCCTGCAATCCACCACCAAGCACCGCAACCGTCAAATTCAGGCTCCTTTCGCTGGGATTCAACTACCCACTCGCCGATCCATTGGCAAGCGACCCCGACGGGCAATGCGGCGCTGGGGCCGAGTTCTGGATGCATGGGAACAACGATCGCAGCTTGAGCCTGAAGGAACTGATCAACGATCTGGTCCCGACAGATCAGAAAACGTCTCCTCGCGATGATGCGACGGGTCACCAACGTCGAAGTCCGCCTCGAAGGCGCCTATGCCCAGGAAGAGTTCCTCGGCGGAGACATCGACGCGGCCAGCGGTTTCCTCCGCTTCACGCGCGACGTCTGATCGATCCCGGAATCGGTTCGAGAACCCGACGGGCAACCGCCGGGTTTTCTTCGTCACGGGATGCGGTTGCGCTGGTCGGCGCCCGTGCGGGCGGTCGCAGAGGCGCCGCTACCGTCCCGCGACGAGGTCGCGCGCGATCTCGGTCGTGCCGGTCAGGCGCATCTTGTAGACCTGATAGTTCTCCATCACCCGCTGCACGTAGTTGCGCGTCTCGGTGAACGGGATCCGCTCGATCCAGTCGACCACAGCGTCGATCTCGGCGCCGCGCGGGTCGCCGTAGCGCTTCATCCAGTCGCGGGCGCGGCCGGGGCCGGCATTGTATCCGGCAAAGGTCAGCACGTAGGAGCCGTCGAAGCGGCCGAGCTGGTCGGCGAGAAAGGCCGCGCCCAGCGTGGCGTTGTAGGCCGCGTCGGTGGTCAGCCGTGCCGGCGAATAGGCCAGCCCCGCGCCGCGCGCCATGTCGCGCGCCGTACCCGGCAGGAGTTGCAGCAGCCCGCGCGCGCCCGCTCCCGACACCGCGCTGGCGTTGAACTCGCTTTCCTGCCTGGCGATCGCGTAGGCCAGCGCCTCGCCTGCGCCCGAAATCTGTGCGTCCGCCGGTATGGCGCCGACGGGATGGGCCAGCGCGCCGATGTCGATGCCGCGCGCGGCCGCGATCTTGCCCACTCTCAGGGCCAGCGTATGGTCGCCGCGCTGTTCGGCCATGCCGGCCAGGAGCGCGATCTCGCGCGGGTTGGTCAGTTCCGCCGCCAGCCCGCGATAGAGCTGTTCGGCCCGCCCGGCATGGCCGGCCGCTTCCAGCCGGCGGATCGCCGCCACCGCCGGCCGGCGCGTGAACGCGAAACGTTCATAGGCGGTGGGCGTCGGCACGGACACCGGAATGGCCTGTCGCCCGAGCCGTGCGGCGGCGAGCTGGCCGTAGAACGCCGCGCCGAAGACGGCCGCTTCCTCATAGGCCAGGCCGGCGTCCCCGGGCGCGCCCGCTTCCATGGCCCGGCCCATCCAGTAGAAAGCCCGCGACTGCGAGATCGCGCCCGACGTCAGCTCGGCGATGCGCCTGAAATGGGTCAGCGCCGTTTCCGGCTGGTCGAGGAAGGACAGCGCATACCATCCCGCGTGGAACTCGGCGTCGGCGGCCATTGCCGGGCTTTCGGCCGTATGCGCGGCGGCAATGGCATAGGCGAGGTCGGGTCGGTCGATGTCGAGCATCTCGCGCGACAGCACCCGTCGTTCCACCCACCAGGCGTCCGGATCGGCCACGTCCTGTGCGTCGCGCGGCACCGACAGCATCGCTTCCGCCGCCTCGACGAATTTTCCGTCGCGGCGCAGCCACCGCGCCTTGGCGAACAGGTAGGCCGAGCCGCGCTCTTCCTCCGGCACCGCGTCCAGCAGCGCCCCGGCACTCCGCTCGCCGCCGTTCACCGCGCTCCAGGCCCTGGCCAGCGCCTCCGCGCCCACCAGCGGCGCCAGCCGCAGGGCCGACTGCGTGCGTTCGGCGTGCAGCATCCGCTCCATCCGGATGCGATGCTCGTGCACCGGCAGCATCGACCCGAACTCGGCGATCAGCCGCGCTTCCGTCGCGCTGTCCAGCCTTGCGCTGCGCCAGGTCGGCGCCAGCACCGCCACCGCGCGCGCCTCGTCGCCCAGCAGGCGGTGCGCGCGGGCCAGTTGCAGCGTTCCCTCCAGCGTGTTCGGCGGCCGGTCGGCGAAGGCGTCCACGATCGCCTGCGGCTCGGTCAGCGCCCGCAGCCTGGCGCGCTCGCGGTTGCGCTCGATCGCGTCCAGGCCGGGCCAGCCCTGAAGCTCCAGCGCCGCGGCCTCGATCTCGTCGGCGTCGATGGTGGAAAAGCCGCCGCTCGCCAGCGCCCAGGTCAGGATGGCGCGGTCGAGCGACCCCTCCGGCAGGCTGTCGCGGATCGCCTGCGCGGCGGCAATGCGCGTGGCGCCCAGCGCCTCGAGCCCGGTCCGGAGCGGATCCGCGGTCATCCCGATGGCCGGCGGCTCGATGGCGATCGAGCCGGTCACCGCCGCCGGGTCCGGGCGCGGCGAGG
>NZ_RWKW01000067.1 GCF_003970795.1 Aquibium carbonis
TACCGGAAAGCGCCGATGACCACCGCGCTACCCAGCTACACCACGTCCAGGGACGTCACCCGTAGTAGCGCTCCTCGGCTTCGTCCGGCGGGATGTTGCCGATGGGCTCCAAGGGCCAGCGATTGTTGAAACAGTCGACCCAGGTCAAGGTGGCGAACTCGACCTCTTCGAAAGATCGCCATGGTCCCCGTCGATGGATGACCTCTGCTTTGTGGAGGCCGTTGATCGTCTCGGCGACAGCGTTGTCGTAAGGGTCACTGACGCTGCGGACGGAGGGCTCGATGCCGGCTTTCGCCAAGCGCCCGGTGTAGCGGACGCTGACATATTGAGACCCCCTGTCAGAAGGGTGCACCAGGCCGCCGCGATGGACGGGCCGCCGTTCGTGCAGTGCCTGTTCCAGAGCATCGAGGACGAAGCTCGCGTGCGCCGTTCTGCTCACCCGCCATCCGACGATCCGGCGGGCGTAGGCGTCGATCACGAAGGCCACATAGACGAAGCCCGACCAGGTGCTGACGTAGGTGAAGTCCGACAGCCAGAGCCGGTTCGGCGCCGGGGCATGGAAGACCCGGTTCACATGGTCGAGCGGGCACGGGGCGGCCTTGTCTTGCACCGTGGTGCGGATCGGCTTGCCGCGGATGACGCCCTGAAGGCCAAGGTCGGCCATCAGCCGCTCGACCGACCGTGCAGCGTGCAACTGCGAAGCCTTCGCGCAGCATCTGACGCCAGACCTTCCTCGCGCCGTAGACCTCGAAATTCTCGGCGAAGACACGCTCGATCTCGGGCTTTAGCGTCAAGTCTCGCTTTGCCCGCGCCTATAGCTTCTCGGGATCGGCGCGCTTGGCGACGTGGTCGTGGTAGGTCGACGGGGCGATCGGCAGAACCTTGCAGATCGGCTCGACCCCGTGGACCTCGCGGTGATCGTCAATGAACGCGATCATCGTTTGAATGGGCGGTCGAGCTCCGCCTGGGCAAAGTAAGCGGAAGCCTTGCTCAATATCTCGTTGGCTTGCCGAAGCTCCCGGTTCTGGCGTTCCAGAGCCTTCAGCTTCGCTGCCATGTCGGTTGGCACACCGGCCCGCTTGCATGAGCAGTTTCGGCACGGACTCTGACACGGCCATTCGATCGAATAGTTGCCCGTCGGGCTACTCGACGAGTTCGACCTCTCCCAGCTTCCAACTCTTGTCGAACCAAGGTTCGAGCGGACCGTACAGCCGGAAAATGGCGTTCCACCCCTTGCCCGCAATCGTCTGGATGAAGTTCCTGGCATCACCGGGCCGCTCGGGACCAAAGTACACATCCACCGAGCCGTCGCCATTTACGTTGAAGTCCTTGTCCTTGCTTGTCACGGACGGCCATGTCTGTTCCGTCTGCAGGAAGGAGCGCGTCTGGTTGTCGTAGGCGATCACCGACCAAAAATTGTTGATCGGGACGTTCGCCGGCACGTGCAGCCGATAGGTCCGGCTGCCATCGAGCGGCCGACCATTGGAGTCCACGAATGCGAGCGCGTATTGCGAACCGGAGCCAACCATCTTGGCTTCCATCGCGGGGGTCACGCCGGTTGCGTAGAAGTAGTATTGAGACGACGAATCCAGCAGCTTGATGCCGTTCCGCTCGAAGTTGTACCCTCCCAGGAATGCCGTCCGCCACGCGCTGCTTTCATGGTAGAAGGCTTCCTTGTCGCGCATCCGGTAGGTGAGTGCCCGCGCCGTTGCATCGCCCACGGTCGCGGCTTCGGTCAGGATCTGCTTCATCCGCTCATCGGGTGCGAAGGGCTTTCCATGCTCGATGCCGATCGAAGCGAAGAACCCCAGGGTCACCGGATCTCCGGTATACGGCGGCTCGGACTGGACGACGTCATTGAGAAGATCCCAGAACTGGTAGTCGCCGGGCCCGACCGTCACGAACGGTTCGGGTGAAATGTTCACGAACTTCATCGGCGGCGGATTGGCCGCCTGCGAAAGCGGGTACACCCTCGTCCGCTGCTTGGTCAGTTCCACGTGCGGCTTCAGGTCGCCCTTCTCGTCGGGAAAGGTCCGAAATGCCAGAAACATCTCGTAGGACTGCGCTCGCGCGACAAAGTATCCTTCCGGCACTTCGCCCTTGTAGCGCGGCGGGAGAATGAGGTACTTGCCGCCCTTGCCCTCGTCGGGGCCCGTTACGCCCACGTCCAACAGCCACCTGTACCAGTGATCGTTGAAGGCTCCGAGCACGCCCGGCGGAACTTCGGCCACCAGGGGGCCATCGTGGAGATCGATCCACATCCAGGCATAGGGAGTACTGGTGTTGAAGGTCAGGCCCACGGTCCGGGGAAAGACCAGTTCCTCCCAGATCGGCATGGTGGTGTTGGCTGGCCCCCACCGCAGAAGCGCCTTGCGCATCGCGGCCTGGTTAACGGCGGGAATTGCCAGCAGATAGGCCTGCACGGCACGCTGGAAATCGAGGTTGTCGTAGAGTTTGTCGACCGTGGCTTCGTCCGGGAAGCCATCGAAGAACTTCAATGTTCCCAGCCGCGTCTCGACTTCGTCGGGCATGGCGATACCAGGTGGAATTTCGGTGGCCAT
Organism: Aquibium carbonis; assembly: GCF_003970795.1. Lineage (GTDB taxonomy): Bacteria > Pseudomonadota > Alphaproteobacteria > Rhizobiales > Rhizobiaceae > Aquibium > Aquibium carbonis. The sequence goes on from NZ_RWKW01000067.1 coordinate 2,562, forward strand.
CTTCACCTTGGGCGGCGTTTGAGCCAGCGCGGCGCTCGCAGCCATCGCGCACAGGATCGTCATGGCCGCTTTTCCAAGCGATGAAGGTATCATTTGCTCGTTCCTTCTGGTCGAGAGCGTACATACCGAACGTGGGGAGGACGATGCGGCCCGGCGAACGCGCCGCATCCTTCCATCATTGCAGCGTCAGCGTGACGCGCGGGATGCCGCCGTTGAAATGCGACGCCTCGCCGGCGCCGATCTCGGCCACCACGGCGGTGCCGAGGTCCACACCGACATCCGCCGTCTCGTCGGCCGAGAAGATCGCGCCCTGTGTATGCTCGATCCGGCCTTCGGCCACCTTCTCGCCGTTCACGAACAGCGTGGCGGTCCCGCCCTTACCCGGGCCGCCACCGTCATAGGCGAACTCGAGCCGGATATTGGCGTTGCCGTTGGCCAGGGCGTCCGTCGCGGAGACGTCGAAGGTCTGGAGGCCGAGGAAGTTGTAGCGATAGCCGGGCACGCCATTCTTGACGTAGAGCGACCAGCCTCCGAAGCGACCGCCCTGGGCGATGACCGTCCCGTTGGCCCCACCTTCGGGCACGACGATGTCGGCATCGAGCGTGATCGAGCGGTTCTTCACATTCGGGAAGGCGGCTTCGAGCATTCCAGTCATGCCCTTGGCGAGCGTGATGGAGTCGCGTCCGGCGAACAGATCGGGCCGCCCGACTCCGATCGGATCGGTGAGGCGCTCGAACGACCGGTCGTCGATCGGCAGAACATTGTTCTTTCTGGCTTCCTCCAGAAAGAGCGCTTGCATCTCGGCAAGCTTCTGCGGGTTTTCCGCCGCAAGATCGCGGGCCAGGCTGAAGTCAGACCGGACGTCGTAGAGTTCCCACTTGTCGCCGTCGAGCGTGGCGCGGGGTTGCGCCTCCCACGGGGCCTTGTGGATCGTCCCCGCGAGCCAGCCGTCATGATAGATGGCCCGGTTCCCCGCGATCTCGAAGTACTGCGTCACACGGCGTTCCGCAGCCCCGGCGTCGTCGAACGTATAGAGCAGGCTCTTGCCATCCATGGGAACCTGGGTGGTGCCGTTGACGCTCGTCGGTTCCGGCACGCCCGCTGCTTCGAGGATGGTCGGTGCAATGTCGATCACATGGCTGAACTGCGTACGGATCTCGCCCTTGCTCTTGATGCCCTCGGGCCAGTGCGCGACCATGCCGACGCGAGTGCCGCCGAAGTTCGAGGCGACCTGTTTTGTCCACATAAACGGTGCGTTGAGGCCCACCGCCCAGCCCGCGGCCATATGCGGATAGGTCTCGGGACCGCCCCACTTGTCAATCAGCGGCAGCATGTCAGACACCTGCTCGGCCACTCCGTTGAAATAGGTGTACTCGTTGAACATGCCGTTCTCGCCGCCTTCGGCGCTCGTCCCGTTGTCGCCGGCGATGTAGAAGATGAGAGTATTGTCGAGTTCGCCCAGATCGCCGATGGCCTGGAACATGCGACCGATTTCGTGATCCGTGTACTCCGTGAACGCGGCGAAGACCTCGGCCTGCCGGGCAAAGAGGCGTCTTTCGTCATCGGAAAGACTGACCCAGTCCCTGATCGCCTCCGGCTTCGGAGCCAGAGCAGTACCAGCGGGCACGACACCCGCTTCGATCTGCCGCGCCAGTGTCTGCTCACGCATCACATCCCAGCCCTGATCGAACTTACCCTTCCAGCGGTCGATCCATTCCTGAGGCACATGGTGCGGCGCGTGCACCGCACCCGGTGCGAAATAGACGAAGAATGGCTTGTCAGGCGTCATCGCCTGCTGATGACGGATCCAGGTGATCGACTGATCGGTCATGTCGGTCATGAAGTTGTAGCCCGGTGTCTCCGGCGGCTCGACGTGCGTCACACCATCGATGACAAACGGTGCCCATTGGTTCGTCTCGCCGCCGAGAAAGCCGTAGAACTTGTCGAAGCCCTGATGCGTGGGCCAGCGGTCGTACGGACCGGAGACGCTAGTCTCCCACGCGGCCGTCTCGTGCCACTTGCCGAAGGCCGCGGTGCCGTAGCCGTTCAGGCGCAGGATTTCCGCCAGGGGCGCGACCGAATTGGGGATCTGGCCAGTGGATCCCGGAAAGCCCGTCGCCATCTCGGTGATGAACCCCATCGACGCGACGTGGTGGTTGCGCCCCGACTTGAGCGCGGCGCGCGTCGGCGAGCACAGAGCCGTGGTATGGAAACTGTTGAAGCGCAGGCCTTCGCTGGCCAGGTCATCCAGCGTCGGCGTGGAGATCGGACCGCCAAAAGAGCTGGTGGCGCCAAAGCCCAGATCGTCGATCAGGACGATGACCACATTCGGCGCGCCGTCCGGGGCCTTTATCGAAAACGGCGCCGGCAGGGTGGCGTTCCGGGCGTCGATTTCGGTGATCGGGGTCGCGGCAGGCCGCTGGATCGGCAGGACAGTCCTATCGATCGGCGTCTGCTCTTGCGCGAAGGCCATCGGAGCCGTCAACAACGGCAAGACGCTGATCAAGGCGGCTCGCGTCCATATGCTCGATCGTGGGTGGGGCGACATGCCGGCAATCCTCTCCTGTTTCATGATTTCCTCCTGCAAATGACTTTCCGCGCGGCGATGAAGCGCACTGTCGCGTCGAGATCGTTTGCTGCTACGTGGTTTTTGGGCCAACGGCTTTGTTCTGCGTCAAACGGATCTGACAGGTCTCGTGCCATTGGTGGCGTCGAGCGTCGCCATTTTCGCGCAGTAGCGCCAGACGCAACGGCCGCGTGCCTGTCGGGGTGTTCGGCGACCAGGTCGCCCCACCCGGCGACGGATTTCACTGGACCGGCCCCTACAAGAGCTGGGAAGCGCGCTGCGCCGAATGTCATGCGACCGGCTACAGCCGGACCTACAGCGCGGCGACGAACAGCTATGCGCCGAAGATGGCGGAGATCGGGGTCGGCTGCGAGGCCTGTCATGGGCTGGGGGCGGCGCATGTCGCCCAGGCGCGCGGTGGCGGCCAGCGCGAGATCACGCCCGGCCTGACGGCGCGGGGACTGACCGTCGACGTCGCCGCCTCGCAGCAGGCCGAAGTGATGCAGTGCCTCACCTGCCATTCGCGCCGCGAGGCGATGCAGGATGGAAACCCCTTGCCGGGAACGGACTATCACGACGCGTTCTCGATCGCGCTGCTGCGTCAAGGCCTCTATCACCCCGACGGATCCATCCTGGACGAGGTCTTCGAGGGCGGCTCGTTCCTGCAGTCGAAGATGCATGCCCGGGGGGTGCGTTGCTCCACCTGCCACGAACCGCATTCGGCGACCCTCAAGGCGGAAGGCAACGCGGTTTGCACGCAATGCCATTCGCCGGGGGGCAATTCCGAATTCCCCTCGCTGATGCTCAAGGTCTATGACGGGCCCGAACACCATTTCCATGTCGAGGGCGGTGCCGGGGCGCAATGTGTCTCGTGCCATATGATCGAGCGCACCTACATGGGGATCGACACGCGCCGGGACCACAGTTTCCGCGTGCCGCGCCCCGATCTCGCGCCGACCGGGTCCCCGAACGCCTGCACGGACTGCCATGCCGACCGAAGCGCGGAATGGGCGGTCGAGGAACTGGCGCGGCGCTTTCCCGCGAGTTCGCATCGCGGTCCGCATCACGCCACCACCTTCGCCGCGGCCAGGCGTTCGCCGCAGGGGCAGGCGCCCGCCCTTCTCGACATCGCCGAACGGGCGGAGACGTCCGCCATCGTGCGCGCCACGGCGCTGGAACTGATCGGCGCGGTCCAGGACCGGCCGTCGGCGGAACGGGTCGGCCGGTTGTTGTCGGATGCCGAGCCGCTGGTGCGCGCCGCGGCGGCGGGCATCTTGCCCACGCTCCCGCCGGACGAACGCCTCTCCATGCTGCGGCCCCTGCTCTCCGATCCATTGCGGGCGGTGCGCGAGGCCGCGGCGCGCGCCCTGCTCGACGTCGCCGCGCGGCCCGGTT
>NZ_RWKW01000068.1 GCF_003970795.1 Aquibium carbonis
CCGCGTCCGCAGCCCCGCGCGAGACGCGGCCGACCGGCGCGGTTCCGTCCGTTTCGGCCGGTGCCATGGCGTCCGCGCCGCCGATGCCGCGCCAGGCCGCGGAGGCGGCCGATGCTCTCTCGCTGTTCGGCTACTTCAAGGCGTGCGTCACCGGCGGCTACGCGCGTTTCCGCGGCCGTGCGCGCCGCAAGGAATACTGGGGCTTCGTGCTGTTCTTCCTGGTCACGATGACCGTGCTTGCGCTCGTCGCCCTGTTCATCGACGCCGCTCTCGGAAACCTCGACCGTGACGAGCCGATCACGCTCGCCATCCTGCCGGGTCTCTTCGGACTGGCGATGGTGCTGCCGTCGGTCGCCGTCACCGTCCGCCGCATCCACGACATCGGCCTGTCGGGCTGGTTCGTGCTGCTCGGGCTCATTCCCACCATCGGCAGCCTGATCATCCTGGTCTTCGCCTTGGTGCCCTCGCAGAAGAACCCCAACAGATGGGGCGAGGTGCCGCCGGGCGTTTCCTGATCCGGATCGCGCTCGCCCCCTCAATGCGCGAAGGTCCGGCGCGTCGCCGCGCCGGCCCTCGATCGGTCGTGGCCGGGTGGATTGCTCTCAGGCCGAGAGCGCCAAGAACTTCTCCACGATCGCGTCGCCCATCTGGACCGTGCCGACCTTGGTCATGCCATCCGACATGATGTCGGCGGTGCGCAGGCCGTCGTCGAGCACCGCGGCGATCGCGGCTTCGAGACGGTCGGCCTCGGCCACCATGTTGAACGAGTAGCGCAGGCACATGGCGAAGGAGGCGATCATGGCGATCGGGTTGGCGATGCCCTGGCCGGCGATGTCGGGCGCGGAGCCGTGCACGGGCTCGTAGAGCGCCTTGCGCTTGCCCGTCATGGCGTCCGGCGCGCCGAGAGAGGCGGACGGCAGCATGCCGAGCGAGCCCGTCAGCATCGCCGCCACGTCCGACAGCATGTCGCCGAACAGGTTGTCGGTCACGATCACGTCGAACTGCTTGGGCCAGCGCACCAGCTGCATGCCGCCCGCGTCGGCCAGCATGTGGGACAGCTCGACGTCGGAGTAGTGCGCCTTGTGGGTGGCGGTCACCACCTCGTTCCAGAGCACGCCCGACTTCATGACGTTGCGCTTTTCCATCGAGCAGACCTTGTTCTTGCGCGTGCGCGCCAGTTCGAAGGCCACGCCCGCGATGCGCTCGATCTCGAACGTGTCGTAGACCTGCGTGTCGATGCCGCGCTTCTGGCCGTTGCCGAGATCGATGATCTCCTTCGGCTCGCCGAAATAGACGCCGCCGGTCAGCTCGCGGATGATCAGGATGTCGAGGCCTTCGACCACCTCGGGCTTCAGCGACGACGACTGCGCCAGCGCCGGATAGCAGATCGCCGGACGCAGGTTGGCAAACAGCTGCATGTCCTTGCGCAGGCGCAGAAGCCCCGCCTCCGGCCGCACCTCGTAGGGCACGGCGTCCCACTTCGGTCCGCCCACGGCCCCGAACAGCGTCGCGTCGGCGGCCATCGCCTTGCCCATGTCCGCGTCGGAGATCGCCTGGCCATGCGCGTCGTAGGCGCAGCCGCCGACCAGGCCCTCCTCGGTCTCGAAGCCGGCGCCCAGCTTCTCGTTCATGGCCGCGATCAGCTTCTTCACCTCCGCCATCGCCTCGGGGCCGATGCCGTCGCCGGCCAGAAGAAGGAGTTTGCGCGTGGCCATGGGTGGAAGTCTCCGTTGAGCTTGGAAATCGCGGGCTTTGCTAACCCCGCCCATGCGCGGGCGCAAGCGCAAATGGCTGCGCCGGCGCGAGCCGACTGGCGGCGTCCGGTTCGAGCCGGCGCGGGGTGAGGCGTCTCGTTTCGGGTGGCCGCCTCAGGCCCAGGGGCGGTTCTCGGTCAGCTTCTGCTCGTAGCTGGCGATCGCCGGTGCCTTCTCCATGGTCAGGCCGATGTCGTCGAGACCGTTCAGCATGCAGTGGCGGCGGAAGGAGTCGAGGTCGAAGGTGATGACACCGCCGTCGGGGCCGCGGATTTCCATGGCTTCCAGGTCGACCGTCAGCGTGGCGTTGGCGCCGCGCGAGGCGTCGTCCATCAGCTTGTCGAGATCCTCGGGGCTGACCGTGATCGGCAGGATGCCGTTCTTGAAGCAGTTATTGTAGAAGATGTCGGCGAACGAGGTCGAGATCACGCAGCGGATGCCGAAGTCCAGCAGCGCCCAGGGCGCGTGCTCGCGCGACGAACCGCAGCCGAAATTGTCGCCCGCGACCAGGATCTGCGCATTGCGATAGGCCGGCTTGTTCAGGACGAAGTCGGGATTTTCGGAGCCGTCCTCGTTGTAGCGCATCTCCGAGAACAGGCCGGTGCCGAGCCCGGTGCGCTTGATCGTCTTCAGGTAATCCTTCGGGATGATCATGTCGGTGTCGACGTTGATGATCGGCAGCGGAGCGGCGACGCCGGTGAGCTTGGTGAACTTGTCCATCGTTTTCGGCCCGTGGTCTGATGCGGCTAATGTGGCTGCGCACCGCTTTATACGGCTTGTCCGCACAAATCAAAGGGGCGCTGTGCGGCGCCCCTCCGGTCGTTTCCGTTGGCAAGGGAGTTTTCCGGCGCGTCAGCGCGCGGCCGGCTGTTCCAGCGCGCGCTCGATCCGGCTCGCGAAAGGGCGGACGACGCCGGCATCCTTCGCGCCCTGCACGCGCCAGTCGGCCATCTTCGTCCGCCAGTCGGCGATCAGCGCGCGCGCCGTGTCCCGCTGCGCCTCGGTCAGGCCTTCCCGCGATTCGAACTCGAGCAGCGGCCCAAGCACGGAATCCAGCTTCGACTGTTCGATGGCGGCGAAGTAGCCCTTCATCGTTCCATCGAGGGCCTGGCGCCAGGTCTGGCGTGAAAATCCCGCCTCGGCGATCCGTCCTTCATAGGCGGCATCTTCCTCGAACCAGATTTCTGCGGCTTCCTCGTCATAGGCGAGGTCGCCGAGATCCTCGACGAGTTGCTCCATCACTTCGACGACGCGCTCGACCTCCTTCGCCGACAGCGCCTTTGACGGCGACGACAGGAACATCGCCAGGGCAAGCGCCGCCAGCAGGATCGCGAAGACTTTCGACATCATGTTCATCAGCATTCCTCCAGCGCCATGCCGGTGGAGCGGTTGCGGGACTGGGCCTGCATCATCGATCCGCCGACCGAGGCCACCTGGCCCGCGATCGCACCGCCCTGGCCGGCATAGCCGCCGAGGGCGCCGGCTGCGGACAGCATCATCCCGGCCATGGCCGCGTTCTGGTTGGACTGCGCCGCTTGGCGGATCGTGTCGGCGCATTTGTCGCTGGCCGCGGCTCTGGTTGCCGCTGTCGCCGGTTTCGCCCGTGGCGGCGTGGTGGCCGCCGTGTCCTCGGTGGTCTGGCTGCATCCCGCGGCCAGGCCGCAGAGGACGAGCATAAGGGCCGTTCTCATCATCAACATGGTTCATCCATCCGTTCTGGCGACTGATCGCCGGGGACCGCGCACTTAGGCGTCGCGGAACGGATGGTCTCGGGCAGAGGCGAAGGGACTATGCGCCGGGCGAAGTCGGACCTGTCCGATCAACGGTCCCGACGGGCCGCCGGCCGTCCACCGTCACCGGTCGGTGCGGCGCATCGCGTCGGCGCGCACGTCGCGAGGGGTCGCGCCATAGCGTTTGCGAAAGGCGCGATTGAAGCTCGAAAGGTCGCCGAAGCCCGCCTCGAAGGCGATGGTGGCGATGGAAGCGTCGAGCCGCGTCTCGTCGCGCAGATCGAACCAGGCACGTTCCAGCCGCTTCTCGCGGACGTGGTCGGAGAAACTGGTTCCCTCGCCCGAAAACAGCAGCTGGACGTAGCGCGGGGTCACGCCATGCCTCCGCGCCAGGGTTTCCAGGTCGAGGTCGGGATCCGACAGCCGCCGGTCGATGTCGGCCTTGATGAGCTCGAGCCGGGCCCGCGAGAGCCCGCCGCGGGGCCGTTCGACGTCGCCCTGGGTCCCGACCAGCTCGCCGACCAGCCGATACATGTGCTCCGACGCGACCGCGGTCGGCGCGCTTTCCGGCAGTCCGCGCAGCAGGTCGGCATAGCCGCTGACGAGCGGCGCCATCGGCGACGCCCGCTCGAAGTGCCAGGCCGGCTTGGAAGCGATCCGGGGCGCCAGGTCCTCGAGCCGCTTGCGGTCGAGCGCCAGGATCAGCGACCCCGTTCCCGGCAGGCGGAACTCGTAAGGGCTCGACTCGTCGATCAGCACCACGTCGCCGGCGCCGACGGACCACTGGCGCCCATCGATCGCAAGCTCGTAGTCGGTGTCGTGGATCGACAGGACGTAGTTGCCGCGCCCGTCAGCCAGCATGTCGGGTCGCCGGGCCCCTTTCACGGCGCTGTATCGGGTCGACGACACCACGATGCCGTTCTCGATCCGGCGAGCGGCGAGGAAGTAATCGAAGCTGGCGACGTCGCGCGGTTCGAACCGCAACCCCGCGATGCGCGAAGACACGAAATCATGCAGATAGGCCATGCGCTGACGAAACGGGACGTCGCCGGTCGAAATACTTTGCATGGGACCTTCCACAGGCCGGATGACGCGACGGTTCAGGGAGCGATGCTCATAGAAAGAAGCATCGGTGCGGTCAATCGGCACCTGCCGGCGGTTGGAAGCTCGGGTTTTCTCTAGATCACGTTCAGTTCGCGATACGCCCGGCCGGCCGCCACGCGCTCGTAGCCGAAGACCGAACAGTCGATGGTGCGATAGGCGCCATGGACGATCAGTTCGGCCAGCGCCTTGCCCACGGCGGGCGCCTGCTGCAGGCCGTGGCCGGAGAACCCGTTGGCGAAGAGAAGGTTTTCGACCTCCGGATGCGGGCCGATCACGGCGTTCTGGTCGAGCGTGTTGTAGTCGTAGTGGCCGGCCCAGGCGCGGGTGGCCTTGATCGCCTCGAAGGCGGGAATGCGCGTCGCCAGCACCGGCCAGATCGTCTCCTCGAACAGCGGCCAGTCCGGCTCGAAGTCGGCCGGGTCGGCGGCGGCGTCGGTGTCGTGGGGTTCCGCGCCGCCGGTGATGTAGACCGAGCCTTCCGGCCGCACGTAGACGCCCGAGGGGTCCACCAGCAGCGGCATGTCGTCGAAGCGCTCGCGTGCCTCGAACACGAAGACCGAGCGCTTGCGCGGCTCCACCGGCAACGCGATGCCGGCCATGGCCGCAACCTTCCCGGCATTCGGGCCGGCGGCATTGACCACGATCCCCGCATCGAGCGTCTCGCCATAGTCCAGCGTCACCGCCGTCAAGCGGTTCCCTTCGCGGGCGATCGCCGTCGCCGAGGCCTCGATCATGTCGACGGACTTCGTCCTCAGCGCCTTGCGGAACAGCGACAGCAGCGCGTGCGCGTCGAACCAGCCTTCGCCGGTGCGGCCGAAGGCGCCGGCGGCGATGCCCTCCGTCGACAGCCAGGAAAAGCGCTTCTCCAGCGCCCCCGCATCCTCCAGCAGGATGTCGGCGCCCTCGGCCGCCTGCACGCGGTGGTTCGCCTCGAGCACCGGCCGGCCGTCCTCGGAAGCGAGGATCAGATAGCCCTTCTCGCGAAAGCCGATGTCGGCGTCCGCGCCGAACTCCGCCTTCAGCCGCCGGAACAGGTCGAGCGTGTAGCGCGACAGGCGGATGTTCTCCGGGATCGAGAACTGTTGCCGGATCGACGCGCAGGACAGCGTGGTCGCGGCGTGTTCGAAGCGCGGATCACGCTCGATCAGCGCGATCGAGCCGGAAAAGCCCTCCTCGCGAAGTTGCCAGGCCAGCGAGGCGCCGACGATGGCGCCGCCGATGATGACGATGTCGTAGCCGGCCACGCGGGTCTCCTGGCGATTGGCGATGCGATCCTTGCTGGCTCTGCCGGAACCTCCGCGGACTTGCAAGAGGCCTGGCGCCTTGCGATGACGGTCCCATGAGCAATGCCCACCGCCCCCGTCGTTCCGTCCTCTACGTGCCCGCTTCCAGCGAAAAGGCGCTCGCCAAGGCGCCGACCCTTCCCTGCGACGCCGTCGTCGTCGACCTGGAAGACGCGGTGGCGCCGACCGCCAAGGCCGAGGCTCGCGCCAGGCTGGCCGGGGTCTTCGCCGCCCGGCGCGCCGGCGGCCCGGACCTCGTCATCCGCGTCAATGCCTTGTCGAGCCCGTGGGGCGCCGACGATCTCAAGGCTGCGGCGGATTGCGCGCCGGATGCCATCCTCCTGCCCAAGGTCGATGGCCCGAAAGACGTGCTGGCTGCCGACGACATGCTGGACTCGCTCGACGCCGATCCGGCCATCAAGCTCTGGTCCATGATCGAAACGCCGAAGGGCCTGCTCAATCTCGGCCCCATCGCCGAGCTTGGTCGCGATCCCGCCGCGCGCCTCGCCTGCCTCGTCGCCGGCACCAACGACCTCGTCAAGGAGACCGGCGTGCGGATGACCCCGGATCGTCGGTGGCTGCTGGGCTGGCTGCAGCAGATCGTGGTCGCGGCGCGGGCCGGCGGGCTCGACGCGCTCGACGGCGTCTCCAACGATTTTCGGGATCTCGAAGCCTTTGCGCGCGAATGCGACCAGGGCCGCGCCATGGGCTTCGACGGCAAGACGCTGATCCATCCGGCCCAGGTGGAGCCGGCCAACCGCGCCTTCTCGCCTTCACCCGATGAAATCACCGAGGCGCGCGCCGTCGTCGCAGCCTTCGCGCTGCCGGACAATGCCGGCAAGGGCGTGATCCAGATCGACGGCCGCATGGTCGAGCGACTGCATCTCGACCAGGCCGAGAGGCTTCTCGCGAAGGCCGGGAACCTGGCGTCTTAACCACTCCTTCACCTTTTTGATCGGTCGCTCCGACCGACAATAATCGGTTACATCGTCTCATATATTGTGATTACGGGATGGGTGGTTGCTATGGCACACCCTGCGGTCAGGGGATCAGGGCAGAGCGGCGAGGAAATCGACAGGCATGTCGTCGAAACAATATTTTGGAACCGACGGGATCCGGGGACGGGCCAATTCCTTTCCGATGACCGCCGAAGTGGCGATGAAGGTCGGCATGGCCGCGGGCCTGTCCTTCCAGCGCGGCAGTCACCGCCACCGCGTGGTCATCGGCAAGGACACCAGGCTTTCGGGCTACATGATCGAGAACGCCATGGTGGCGGGCTTCTGCGCCGCGGGCATGGACGTCTTCCTGCTCGGGCCGGTGCCGACGCCGGCCGTCGCCATGCTGTCGCGGTCCCTGCGCGCCGACATCGGCGTCATGATCTCGGCCTCGCACAACCCCTATTACGACAACGGTATCAAGCTGTTCGGGCCGGACGGCTACAAGCTCTCGGACGAGATCGAGACGCGCATCGAGGGGATGCTCGACAAGGATCTCTCGCGCCAGCTCGCCAATTCCGAGGGGCTTGGCCGCGCCAAGCGCATCGACGGCGTGCATGATCGCTACATCGAGTTCGCCAAGCGCACCCTGCCGCGCTCCATGTCGCTGGCCGGCATGCGCATCGTCATCGATTGCGCCAACGGCGCCGCCTACAAGGTCGCGCCCGCCGCGCTGTGGGAACTCGGCGCCGAGGTCTTCGCCATCCACGACGAGCCGAACGGCTTCAACATCAACGACGGCTGCGGCTCCACGGCCCCCCAGAGCCTGTGCGAGAAGGTGCGCGAAGTGCGCGCCGACATCGGCATCGCGCTCGACGGCGACGCCGACCGCATGATCATCGTCGACCAGAACGGCGAGATCGTCGACGGCGACCAGATCATGGCCGTCATCGCCGAGTCCTGGCACCAGGCGGGCCGCCTCGCGGGCGGTGGCGTGGTTGCCACGGTCATGTCCAATCTCGGCCTCGAGCGCCATCTGGGCACGCTCGGTCTTGCCCTGCACCGCACCAAGGTGGGCGACCGCTACGTGGTCGAGCACATGCGGGCGCAGGGGTTCAATCTCGGCGGCGAGCAGTCCGGGCACATCGTGCTGTCGGATTTCGCCACCACCGGCGACGGTCTGGTCGCGGCGTTGCAGGTGCTCGCCTGCATCAAGCGCTCCAACCGCCCCGCGAGCGAAGTCTGCCGCAAGTTCGAGCCGGTGCCGCAGGTGTTGAAGAACGTCCGCTTCAATGGCGGGCGGCCGCTCGAAAGCGAACCGGTGCGCGCGATGATCGAAGAGGCCCGCCAGCGCCTCGGCACGGCCGGGCGCCTCGTGATCCGCCCTTCAGGCACCGAACCGCTCATCCGCGTCATGGCCGAGGGGGACGATCCTTCCCTGGTCGAGACCGTGGTCGACGACATCGTCGGCGCGATCGGCAACATCAAGACCGCCGCCTGACGTTTCCGCGCCCGGCCAGGTCCTCGCACCTGGGACCAGCATCCAGCTATCGGCGGCTCAGTCCGGCGATCGGCCGACGTTCACGCATTGCCTCGAGGAACCGTCGCGCCACCTTTTCCAGGAAACGCGAGCTGAATGTCCCGACGGGGGTGGTGCTTTCGAAGTCGTAGAGTTCGTCGGGGCGGACCCTGTTGTAGTCGTCGAGAACGAGATGGCTCGTCTTGTCGGCACCAAGTCCCACGCGCCGCCGTTCGGTCTCCGGAATGATCTCGTAGATCCTCTCGGTGCCCGGCTCGGCAGGTCTTGGAACCCGGCTCGATATGGGGAAGAGGTAGAGCCATCCGTTCACTTCCATCATCAGGCACACCCGCCGGATCTTGCGACCGCTTTCCTCTCCGCGCTCCGCTTCATGGCCCCAGAGGTAGTTGTAGCGATAGACCTCTCCTCGCTTCATTCTTCACCCTTGGCCTCGTCGAGGATCTGACGGAAACCGGCCGTGAGGTTTTCGAGATCGTCTTCCGGCGCGTTGGCGAGCGTGAAGGCACGCCCCTCACGCCGTCCGGCGGCCAATTGCTCCAGCCGCTCGTATTCCTCCATGGGCATCATCATCACCTTGGCCTTGCCGCGCTTGGCCAGGGAAACCTTTCCCGCCATGGCAGCGTCGAGCACGTCGCCCGACCGGCGGCTTAGATCCGAGAACGTGAACTGCTTCATGAGCGCCTCCTGTCTGTATCATCTGTATTTTACAGATGATACAGACTTGCCGCAAGGACGCCGCGCTCGGATCTCGTCCGGTGCGCTGGGGGAGCCCGTCGACCGCGCTCCGGTCCGGGCGCCCCGCCGGGAAAACTCCAAACACGGTAAACGAACAGGGTTAAATCCTATTTAACCTTTGGGTTTCATTATCCTAGTCGAGTTCAACCACATCCCGGCTCGACGACGCCGGGACTCGCAAGGACATCCCTCATGCTGAAGCCCGTCAGGCTGATCATCGCAGCGCTCGCGCTCGGCGGCGTTTCACCAGCCCTCGCAGCGGACATCTACGAACCGCCGGTCATCGAGTACCAGCCGCCCGCGCCGATCTACCAGGAGGTCGGCGGATGGTACATTCGCGGCGACATCGACTATCATTGGCCGAAACTGCGCGGCACCGAATACATCACCTACGGCTGCTGCACCCCCGATCCCGGCACCAACCGCTTCGGCGAGACAAGCCTCAAGGGCGCGCTGTCGCTCGGCGCCGGCGTCGGCTACCAGATCAACCGCCATTTCCGCACCGACCTGACCGGCGACTACTGGTTCAAGTCCAAGTTCACGGGCAGCACGAGCGGCTCCTGCGGCGGCAACCCGTGCGTCTCGGTCGACGAGTCGGACATGAGCGCGCTGCTGCTTCTCGCCAATGCCTATGTGGACCTCGGCACCTATTACGGCGTCACGCCCTACATCGGCGCCGGCCTGGGTGGCGCGCATGTCAAGTGGGGCGACCTGCGCAACACGATCGGCGTCAACACGGACGTCCACAAGGGCGTGTCGAGCTGGCGCTTTGCCTACGCCCTGATGGCCGGTGCCTCCTACTGCATCACCCAGAACCTGCAGGCGGACCTCGGCTACCGCTACAGCCGCATCGAAGGCGGCCGCATGTTCCAGGAGTATTCGCCTTCCGGTGAATCGATCGGCGTCGGCCCCGGCTTCGACCATGGCATCAACACCCACGAGGTTCGTGGCGGCCTGCGCTGGACCTTCGGCGGCAACACCAACTGCGCCCCCGAGCAGGTCGCCTTCCAGCCCGAGCCGGTCTTCCAGCCGGTCTACAAGTAGGCGTCTTCCTCCATCGATTGCCTTTCCCGAAAGGCCGTCCGGCGTCGAGCCGGGCGGCCTTCGTCGTTTGCCTGGGGCGCGGGGCGCCAGCGCAAGTCCCTGAAAATACGGCCCGCGGCCGGTCGGTATGCTTAACCCGCATTTAACCACTATGGTTAACAATGCCTCATGACCCGGCGATGAAGCGCACGCTCCGCCCGGTCGCGTTATACCGGAGTGAGGCCCATGAAACTGCTATCCCGTTTCCTGCTGACGAGCGCCGCCCTGGCGGCATGGCCGCTCGGGCAGGCCGTCGCGGCCGACTACGACGCGCCTCTCTACATCGAGGAGGCGCCGGAATACGTCCCGGTCGAGATCGGCTCGGGCTGGTACCTGCGCGGCGACGTCGGCTACAATTTCGGCAAGCCGTTCCGCAATCTCGACTGGGGTGGCCCCACCGTCGTCGACGAAGCCTATGACGAGTCCCATACCGCCTTCTCGGGTTCGGTCGGCTTCGGCTACCATTTTTCCGAGTTCTTCCGGGGCGATCTGAATCTCGGCTTCCTCAGCAGCAACGACCAGAACCTGTCCTATGGCGACGCCGGTGTCAGTTCCACCACCGTTTCCGTCGACAACAGGGTCTGGATGGGCATGGCGAATGCCTATGTCGATCTCGGCACCTATGTCGGCATCACGCCCTATCTCGGCGGCGGTCTCGGCATCGCCTATGCCGAGCGGAAGCAAAGCTACGCCGTCGACTACGACGACATCCTGACGCCAGACATCGACCAGCACGACGACAAGAACCAGGTCACCTGGGCCTACAGCCTGAATGCCGGCGCAAGCTACCAGTTCACGCAAAACGTCTCCGTCGACGTCGGCTACAGCTACCTCGCCGCGCCTTCTCTGGAATACGCCACGATCCGGAACGGCGAGCCCGAGATCGCCAAGGGCATGAAGGTTCACCAGGTCAAGGTCGGGCTTCGCTACGATCTCTGGTAGCCCCGGATCCACCCCGACACCCCGACGAGACGGCGGCTTGTCCGCCGTCCTTTCGTTTTGCCGGCGTCCAGACTGCTTCCCCGCCATCCTTCCAGCGACGAAAACTTTGCCCTTGACGCCAAGGGGGTGAAGGGAATATCGCCGTCCGTGGGCCACCCCTCCCCAACGAGCGGGCTTACTATCTGGAAGGATAGACCACGATGACCATCTCCAAGCCCGGACTCCGTCCGGCATCCCCCAACTTTTCCTCCGGCCCCTGCGCCAAACGTCCCGGCTGGTCGCCTCAGGCGCTCGCCAACGCGCCGCTCGGCCGCTCGCACCGCGCCAAGGTCGGCAAGGCCCGCCTCGAACGCGCCATCGACCTCACCCGCGAAATCCTGAACGTCCCGGCCGACTATCGCATCGGCATCGTACCGGCCTCCGACACCGGCGCGGTCGAGATGGCGATGTGGTCGCTGCTCGGCGAGCGCGGCGTCGACATGGTCGCCTGGGAAAGCTTCGGCGCCGGCTGGGTCACCGACGTCGTCAAGCAGCTGAAGCTTGCGGACGCGCGCACCATCGAGGCGCCCTATGGCGGACTGCCCGACCTCTCCACCATCGATTTCGACCGCGACGTGGTCTTCACCTGGAACGGCACGACGTCGGGCGTGCGCGTGCCGAACGGCGACTTCATTCCGTCTGACCGCAAGGGCCTGACGATCTGCGACGCCACCTCGGCGGCCTTCGCCCAGCGCCTCGATTTCGCCAAGCTCGACGTCGTCACCTTCTCCTGGCAGAAGGTGCTGGGCGGCGAGGGCGCGCACGGCATGCTGATCCTCTCGCCCCGCGCGGTCGAGCGGCTGGAGACCTACAAGCCCGCCTGGCCGCTGCCCAAGATCTTCCGCCTCACCTCGGGCGGCAAGCTGATCGAGGGCATCTTCAAGGGCGAGACCATCAACACGCCCTCCATGCTGTGCGTGGAAGACTACATCGACGCGCTCGAATGGGCGAAGTCGGTGGGCGGGCTCGACGGGCTCGTCGCCCGCGCCGACGCCAACTTCGCCGTGCTCGACCGCTTCGTGAAGGCTTCGTCCTGGCTCGGCCATCTCGCCGTCGACCCGGCGACGCGCTCCAACACTTCGGTCTGCCTGTCGATCGTCGATCCCGACATCGCCGCGCTCGACGAGGACGCGCAGGCGGTCTTCGCCAAGAACCTGGCCGCGCTGCTCGAAAAGGAAGGGGCCGCCTACGACATCGGCGCCTATCGCGACGCGCCTCCCGGCCTGCGCATCTGGGCCGGCGCGACCGTGGAGACGCACGACCTGGAGGCGCTGCTCCCCTGGCTCGACTGGGCTTTTGCAACGCAGAAAGCCGCGCTCAAGGCCGCGGCCTGATCTCTTTACCCTCCCCCTTGTGGGGAGGGTGGCCCGAAGGGCCGGGTGGGGGTGGCCGCGACGCTCTGGACCGGACAGGTCCAGGTCGCCCTCCCGCACCTGCCCGCCAGATTGAACCAAACCCATCCGTCGGCCCGCCGACACCCTCCCTCGCAAGGGGGAGAGGGCACACATCCTCGAAGGACCACACCCATGCCCCGCGTTCTCGTTTCCGACGCCCTTTCCACCACCGCCGTGCAGATCTTCAAGGATCGCGGCGTCGACGTCGACTATCTGCCGGAGATCGGCAAGGACAAGGACAAGCTCGCCGAGATCATCGGCCAGTATGACGGCCTCGCCATCCGCTCGGCCACCAAGGTCACCGAGAAGCTGATCGCGGCGGCCGAAAACCTCAAGGTGATCGGCCGCGCCGGCATCGGCGTCGACAACGTCGACATCCCGGCCGCCTCCCGCAAGGGCATCATCGTGATGAACACGCCCTTCGGCAATTCCATCACGACGGCCGAGCACGCGGTGGCGCTGATGTTCGCCGTCGCGCGCCAGATCCCCGAGGCCAATGCCTCCACCCACGCCGGCAAGTGGGAGAAGAACAAGTTCATGGGCGTCGAGATCACCGGCAAGACGCTCGGCGTCATCGGCTGCGGCAACATCGGCTCGATCGTGGCGACCCGCGGCATCGGCCTCAAGATGCACGTCGTCGGCTTCGACCCGTTCCTGTCGGAGAGCCGCGCCTCCGAACTCGGCATCGAGAAGGTCGAGCTCGACGAGCTCTTCGCCCGCGCCGACTTCATCACGCTGCACACGCCGCTGACCGACAAGACCCGCAACATCATCAACGCCGCGTCGATCGCGAAGATGAAGGACGGCGTGCGCATCATCAACTGCGCCCGCGGCGGACTGATCGTCGAGGCAGACCTCGTCGAGGCCTTGAAGTCCGGCAAGGTCGCAGGTGCCGGCATCGACGTGTTCGAGGTCGAGCCGGCCACCGAAAACGCGCTGTTCGACATGCCGAACGTGGTCTGCACGCCGCATCTGGGCGCCTCCACGTCCGAGGCGCAGGAAAACGTGGCCTTGCAGGTCGCCGAGCAGATGTCCGACTACCTGATCAAGGGCGCGGTCTCCAACGCCATCAACATGCCCTCGATCACCGCCGAGGAAGCCCCGCGCCTGAAGCCGTTCGTCAAGCTCGCCGAAGTGCTCGGCGCCTTCGTCGGCCAGGTCACCGACGATCCGATCAAGGAGGTCGAGATCCTGTTCGACGGCGCCACGGCGACGATGAACACCAAGGCGCTGACGAGTGCCGCCCTCGCCGGCCTCATCCGGCCGCAGGTCTCCGACGTCAACATGGTCTCGGCGCCGATCATGGTGAAGGAGCGCGGCATCATCCTGTCGGAGGTGCGCCGCGACAAGTCCGGCGTGTTCGACGGCTACATCAAGCTCACGGTCAAGACCGAGCACATGACGCGCTCGATCGCGGGCACCTGCTTCTCCGACGGCAAGCCGCGCTTCATCCAGATCAAGGGCATCAACCTCGATGCCGAGGTCGGCGAGCACATGCTCTACACCACCAATGCCGACGCGCCGGGCATCATCGGCCTGCTCGGCTCCATCTGCGGCGGCAACGGCGTCAACATCGCCAACTTCCATCTCGGCCGCGACCGGCCGGGCGGCGATGCCATCGCGTTGCTTTACCTCGACGAGCCCTTCCCGCAGGATGTTCTGGCGGAACTGCGCGCCAATCCGAAGATCGATTCGGCAAAGCCGTTGCGGTTCGACGTCACCGCGGCTTGATTGTCCTGCCACTAACCATTCGTGGGCCAAAAGTCCGCGAATGGTTATTTATCCTTAAAACTTCTGCGGCATGACTAACCTGACGTGCGCCGTCGGGGGATTGCGGGTGGAAGGTGGAATTGGCAAGGCTTTGTCGCCGGGAATGCCGCGGCCCGCGGGCGGCGGCTGGAACCCGTCGCCGAATCCGGCCGGCGCCGATGGCGTCCTGCGCGACATCGACGCCCAGTTCGGCGCCAATGGCTTCGCGACCCTGCTCGAACTCTCGGCCGACTGGCTTTGGGAAACGGACGAGTTCCACCGCTGGTCCTGGGTGAGCGAGCGCGGCCTGGAGATCACCGGCCTGCCACGCAACGAAATCATTGGTCGGTCGGCCATGCTGGGGTTTTCCCGCAAGGCGCTGGACGATCCCCGGTTCGCCGCCCATCTCGATCTGATCGCCGCGCGCCAGCCTTTCCGCGATTTCCTGATGGAACTGCCGGCCAGAAACCCGGCCTGTCGCTGGATCTCCGTTTCCGGCATGCCCGTCTTCGACGATGACGGAAACTTCCGCGGCTATCGCGGCACGACGCGCAATGTCACGGCGCTGATCGAGGCAGCGTCGTACAGCCTGCGCGACGGCGGCGACAGGGCGCCGCCTGCGTCCGCGCCGGCCGTCCGGTCGGGCGACGCGGACGCCGTAACCCTGCGCTCGGCCATGAACGTCATCCACGACGCGGTGGCGATCTACGATGCCGACGACCGCATCGTCCTCTACAACGAGGCACTGCTGACCCTCTACGACGGGCTTGCCGACGTCATTCGACCCGGCATCCACGTCCGCGATTTCCTTCGGACGGGGCTCGAACGGGGCTTGTTCGACACCGACGGCGTCGACCCTTCTATTTGGCTGCGGGACGTCCTGCACAATCGCGCCCTCGACGCGCCTGAGCCGACGACCATGCGGATGACGAACGGGCGCTGGATCTTCCACCGCGAATACGTCACCGCGGACGGCGGGCGCATCGGCATCTGCAACGACATCACCGCGGTGAAGCAGCGCGAGGAGGAACTCGCGCGCGCCAACGAAGCCCTCAACCAGGTGGTCGGGGACTTCAAGACCGCGCTGAACGCCATGAACATGGGCGTGATGCTGCTCGATTCCGAGCTCCGCATCGAGTCTGTCAACGGCGCCTTTCGCGAACTCTGGCGCATCGACGAGCAGGCCGCACCGCTCGGCACGCCCTTGCGCGCGGTCTTCGATCTCGAACCGGTGCGGGCCCTCTACAATCTCCCGCCCAGCGAGCGGGACGCCTATTTCGACGGCCGCATCGAGGGCATGAAGGCCGGCCTCCTCGGCACCGGCGAAATCCATCGCTCCGACGGCTCCACCCTTCTCTATTCGATCACGCCGCTGTCGGCCGGCAAGACCTTCCTCGTCCACTACGACATCACGCCGCTGAAGCTGCGCGCGGCCGAACTCGAGCGCGCGCTCGAACGGGCCGGGCTGGTGGAGGCCGCGCTGAACGCGGTCAGCGACCCGGTCTTCGTCAAGGACACCGACCTGCGCTACGTCTTCGTCAACGAGGCGTTCGCGCGGCTCGTGGGCAGCACCGCGGCCGCGCTGGTCGGCAAGCGGGCGAGGGACGTCTTCGAAGACAGATGGACCGTGCCGTCGGAGGCGGAGGAACAGAAGATTCTCGCCACCGGCGAGCCGCTCGAGATAGAGGACGATCCGGACCGCCATGGCGACGGGCGTTTCCGCATCCTGCGCAAGCAGCTCGTCACCATCGATGGCGGCAAGCAGTTCCTGTCGGGCCTGCTCTTCGACGTCACCGACATCCGGCGGCGGGAACAGGAAGCCGAGGAAGCCCGACGTCGTCTCGCGCACGTGTTGAAGACGCTGCCGGCCGGCGTCGTCATCTATGACGAGCATGACCGGTTCGTGCTCTGCAACGAGCACATCGTCACGCGGCTGCCGAAGATCGCCCACCTGCTCGTCCCGGGCGTCCCCTTGCGGGCCGTTCTGGAAGGGGGCCATGCCGCCGGCTACTTCCGCTTCCCGAACGAGCCCGAGATGGAGCGTCTCTACGACGAGGATCCGCCGGCCTGGCTCGAAAAATGCCTGCTCCGCTATCACGAGACGCAAGGCGTGCGCGAGCAGCTGAACCCCGACGGCACCTGGCTCCAGGTCTATGACGAGCGCACCAGCGACGGCTTCTTCGTCGGCGTGCGGGTCGACATCACCGAACTGAAGCTGCGCGAGGAGGCGTTGCGCTGTGCCGAGCAACGCGCCGTGCTGGCCGACCGCGCCAAATCCGAATTCCTCGCCAACATGAGCCACGAGATCCGCACGCCCATGAACGGCGTGCTCGGCATGGCCGAACTCCTCGCCCGGACCCAGCTCGACGTGAAGCAGAAGACCTTCACCGACATCATCGTCAAGTCGGGCAACGCGCTCCTGACCATCATCAACGACATTCTCGACTTCTCCAAGATCGACGCCGGCCAGATGGTGCTCGATCCGCTGCCGTTCAACCTCACCGAATCGGTGGAGGACGTCGCCACGCTGATGTCGACGCGCGCCAACGAGAAGGATCTCGAGCTCATCGTGCGGGTCGATCCGCGATTGCCGCCCGTCGTGGTCGGCGACGCTGGTCGCCTGCGCCAGATCGTGACCAACCTGGTCGGCAACGCCGTCAAGTTCACCGATGCCGGCCATGTTCTCGTCGACGTGTCCGGCAACGTCTCGGACGGCACGGCCAGGCTTCGGATCGAGGTCGAGGACACCGGCATCGGCATTCCCGAAGACATGATCGCCCAGGTGTTCGAAAAGTTCAGCCAGGTGGATTCCAGCTCCACCCGCCGCCACGAGGGCACCGGCCTCGGCCTGGCGATCACCTCGCGGCTGGTGACGCTGATGAACGGCCGCATCGGCGTCGAGAGCCGGCTCGGCGAAGGCTCCACCTTCTGGGTCGAGTTGGAGCTGCCCGTCGGCGAGGCCGTCGAGAGCCGGCGGATCGTCCCGATGGACGTCACCGGCGCCCGCATCCTCGTGGTCGACGACAACGCGGTCAACCGGTCGATCCTGATGGAGCAGATGGCGGCCTGGGGCTACGATGCGTGCGCGGCCTCCAGCGGCAGCGAGGCGATGGCGGTGCTCGCCGAGACGGCGCGTCTGGGCCTGCCGGTCGACTGCGTGGTACTCGATTACCAGATGCCGGGCATGAACGGCGCCGACGTCGCGGCCAGGATCCGCGCCACGCCCTTCATCGACGACACGCCGGTGATCATGCTGACGTCCGTCGATCAGCCGCTCAGCGGCCGGCAGCATCGCGACCTCGGCATCGCCATGCAGATCATCAAGCCCGTCCGCTCCAACCTCTTGCAGGAGTCGCTTCTGGCCGAGGTGCAGCGGCGCCGGCTCGCCCGTGGCGCCGTCTCGGCGAGGCCGGTCGCGCCGCCGCCTCCCCTCGCCCCGCGGGAACACGAGGCCGCGGTCGTCCACAAGCTGCCCGAGCGGCGGCCGACGCCGCCGGCCGACGCCACGCCGCCCGGCGACGCCACGACCGAGGTCGGCGGCTGGACGAGCCATCTCGACATCCTCGTGGCCGAGGACAACGAGGTCAACCAGCTGGTCTTCGCGCAGATCCTCGGCGAAACCGGCTATACGTTCGAAATCGTCGGCAATGGCGAACTCGCGCTCGAGATCTGGCGCGGCATGCGACCCTCGATGATCCTCATGGACGTTTCGATGCCGCTCATGAGCGGGCTGGAGGCCACCCAGGCCATCCGCGCGGAGGAAGGGGAGGGCGAGCACATCCCGATCGTGGGCGTCACCGCCCATGCGCTGAAGGGCGACCGCGTCCGCTGCCTGGAGGCCGGCATGGACGACTATCTGTCCAAGCCGATCAGCCCGCGAACGCTTCGCGAGAAGGTCGGCCGGTGGCTCGCGCACTCCCGGCAGGCGCAGTCCTCGACCGCCTGACCGCCGGCCGCAGACCCGTCTTCCGGGGCTGCGGCGGATGCACCCCGTTCCCGTTGCCGGCAAAGCACTGCCGGAGCGGCGGAATCGAAACCTTAATCCTGCCGACACAAATGTGTCATCGAACTGTAACATGGGCGGGCTACTCGGGCCGCGGCGCAAGACTTTGGCGTCAGAGGAATTCCCAAGAGGAGTAGGCCCCATGAACAAGTTTCTCGTCTCGGCGTCGGCGGTTGCCATCGCCCTGACCGCGTCGGTCGGCGTTGCCGCCGCGCGCGATCAGATCCGCATCGTCGGTTCGTCGACCGTTTTCCCGTACAATCAGGCTGTCGCTGAAGAATATTCGTCCAAGACCGGCAACCCGGCTCCCGTGGTCGAGTCGCTCGGCACGGGCGGCGGTTTCCGCGCCTTCTGCGGCGGCATCGGACCGGACCACGCCGACATCACCGGCGCGTCGCGCGCCATCACCAAGTCCGAGAAGGAGCTCTGCGCTTCCAACGGCGTGACCGACATCACCGAGGCGCTGATCGGCTATGACGGTCTCTCGCTCGCGATCTCGCGCAAGAACGATGCCGACTGGGATTTGACCGAAGAGCAGATCTTCCGCGCCGTGGCCGCCGAATTGCCGAACGAGGCCGGTGAACTCGTCCCCAACCCGAACCAGACTTGGGCTGACGTCGACTCGTCACTGCCGGCGACCAAGATCGTCATCATCGGCCCGCCCCCGACCTCGGGCACCCGCGATGCCTTCGTCGAGCTGACCCTGCATGATGGCTGCAGCGCCATGCCGTTCTTCGCCGAACTGAAGAAGACGGACCGTGACGCTTGGAACGTCGCTTGCTCGCGCGTTCGCCAGGACGGCCTGTTCGTCGAAGCCGGCGAGAACGACAACCTCATCGTCCAGTCGCTCGACGGCGACGTCAACGCGATCGGCATCTTCGGCTATTCGTTCCTCTACGAAAACTCCGACAAGCTGAAGGGCGTTGCCATCAATGGCGTCGAGCCCACCTTCGACACCATCGCCGACGGTTCCTACCCGGTTGCTCGCCCGCTGTTCTTCTACGTGAAGAACGCGCATCGCGGCGTCATTCCTGGCATGAACGAGTTCCTCGAGGAGTATATGTCCGAGGAAGCTCTGGCGGCTGGCGGCTATCTCGCCGAGCGCGGCCTGACCCCGCTTTCCGAAGAGAAGATCCTGGAAGTGCGTGAGGCCGTGACCGGCGGCAAGAAGCTGGAAATGTAATCTCCAGACCGAGGGAAGGCCGCCGGGAAACCGGCGGCCTTCCCCTTTGACTTCGCAGGCTTTGGGGACGGGTATGGTCAGCTACGCTTTCGCGCTCATTTTGCTTCTCACGCTCGTCGCCTATTTCGCGGCACGTCGCCAGGCTTCGGTCGTCGGCCGATCCGTCGGCGCCTCGATGCACTCGCGTCCGACGTATCACGGCTTCAACGCCGCGATCTGGGCCTGCGCCCCGCCCTTGATCATCGTTCTCGTCTGGGTTCTCTTCCAGGACGCCGTCATCAACCGGATGATCCTCGGCCTCTTCGACGCCGACCGCATCGCAGCCATGTCCTCGGCCGAGCGATCGCTGCTCATCAGCGAAATCAGGCAGCTCGCCGCCGGTCGCCAGTTCGGCACCCCGGGCGAGGATCTTCTCGCGGCAGCGCAAACGCTGAACGGCTGGACCTGGCTGGCTCACGTCTCCATGGTCGTCATCGTGGGCGTCATCGGCGCCCTCGGCCTGGTGCTCGGCGTGCGCGCCATCGCGCCGCGCTACCGCGCCCGCCACAGCGTCGAGCTTTCGCTCAACATCTTCATGGTGTTCTGCTCCTTTGTCGCGGTCTTCACCACGATCGGCATCATCGCCTCGCTGGTGTTCGAATCGATCCAGTTCTTCATGCGCGTTCCCGCGTCCGAGTTCTTCTTCGGCACGCGCTGGGAGCCGCAGATCCCGATCCGCGCCGACCAGGTCGCCGGCTCCGGCGCGTTCGGCGCCATCCCGGTCTTCGTCGGCACCTTCGTCATCGCCACCATCGCCATGGTTTTTGCCGTGCCTATCGGGCTGATGTCGGCGGTCTACCTCACCGAATATGCCGATGTGCGGGTTCGCTCCGTCGTCAAGCCGCTGCTGGAAATCCTCGCCGGCGTGCCGACCGTGGTCTACGGCTTCTTCGCGGTGCTGATCGTGGCGCCGCTGATCCGCGATTTCGGCACCGGGCTCGGCCTCTCCGTGGCGCCACGCAGCGCGCTTGCCGCTGGTGGCGTCATGGCCATCATGCTTATCCCGTTCATCTCCTCCCTCTCCGACGACGCGCTGGCCGCCGTTCCGCGTGCCCTTCGCGAGGGGTCCTACGCCATGGGCGCAACCAAGGGCGAGACGATCCGCAAGGTGCTGCTGCCGGCCGCGCTGCCCGGCATCATGGGCGGCATCCTGCTGGCGCTCAGCCGAGCGATCGGCGAGACGATGATCGTGGTCATGGCCGCCGGCCTGATCGCCTCCATGAACATCAACCCGCTCGACTCGGTGACCACCGTGACCGTCCAGATCGTGACGTTGCTGATCGGCGATACCGCATTCGACAACCCGAAGACGCTTTCCGCCTTCGCACTGGGCCTGATGCTCTTTATCATCACGTTGTTCCTCAACGTGATCGCTCTCAGCATCGTCCGCAAATACCGGGAGAAGTACTGATGGCCGCGGTAGAAACGACCGGTTCCGGCGCGCGCACGATCGACTGGTCCTCGGACGAGTTCAAGAAAAGGCGCAGCCGCCGCTATGCGGCCGATCGCCGGCTGCAATATTACGGCATCGCCGCCATCGCCACCGCTCTGGGTCTTCTGGCGATCCTGATCACCTCGCTGGTCATGACGGGCTACACGGCCTTCACGCAGACGATGGTCTCGGTGCAGATCACCCTCGACGACGAACGGATCGACCGCAACGACGTCTTCGGGGCCAACTGGCGCAACATCGTCCGCGACGCCTTCAAGGCGGCCACGCCCGGGCTCGAAACCGCCGACGAGCGTGCCTATTTCGCGATGTTCACCAACAACGCGCCCTTCCTCGTCCGCGACCGCGTCGTCGCCGATCCCCGCCTCGTGGGCACCACGGTCACGTTCACCATCCCGATGGCCGATCCGGTCGACCAGCTCGCCAAGGGCCAGATCGACCGCTCCACGCCGGAGAGCCAGCGTCGCGTCAGCGACCAGCAGATCGCCTGGTTCGACGGGCTGGCGCAGCAGGGCATGATCTCCCGGCCGTTCAACACCGGCCTGTTCTTCAATGCCGACAGCCGCTTCCCGGAACTCGCCGGTCTGGCCGGTGCCATCTCGGGCTCGTTCTGGGCGCTCATGGTCTGCTTCTTCATCAGCTTTCCATGCGGCATCGCGGCGGCCATCTATCTCGAAGAGTTCGCCCCGAAGAACAAGCTGACCGACCTCATCGAGGTCAACATCAACAACCTTGCGGCGGTCCCGTCGGTGGTGTTCGGCCTGCTCGCGCTGGCGGTGTTCATCGGCTGGTTCAACATGCCGCGCTCGATCCCGCTCGTCGGCGGCCTGGCGCTCGCCCTGATGACCCTGCCGACCATCATCATCGTCACCCGCGCCTCGCTGAAGTCGGTTCCGTCTTCCATCCGCGAGGCGGCGCTGGGCATCGGCGCCTCCAAGCATGAAGTCATCATGCACCACATCCTGCCGCTCGCGATGCCCACCATCCTGACCGGCACGATCATCGGCCTGGCCCAGGCGCTTGGCGAGACCGCGCCGCTGCTGCTCATCGGCATGAACGCGTTCATCACCAGCCCGCCGGCCGGCATTCTGGAGCCGGCGACGGCGTTGCCGACGCAGATCTTCATCTGGGCCGACAGCCCCGAACGCGGCTTCGTTTCGCGAACCTCCGCCGCCATTCTCGTGCTGCTCGGCTTCCTCATCACGATGAACGCCATCGCCATCTTCCTGAGGCAGCGCTTCGAGCGCCGCTGGTAATGGAGTAGAGAGATATGAACATGTTGACCGAAGCCTCCATCGAACAGAAGCTCTCGCCCATGAAGAACGAACCCAGGATCAAGATGCGCGGCGACAAGGTCACCGTCCATTACGGCGAGAAGCAGGCGCTCTTCGGCGTCGACCTGCAGATCCCCGAGCACCAGGTCACCGCGCTGATCGGCCCGTCGGGCTGCGGCAAGTCCACCTTCCTGCGCTGCCTGAACCGCATGAACGACACGATCGACGGCTGCCGCGTCGGCGGCAAGGTCACGCTCGACCAGGAAGATGTCTACGATCCGAAGATCGACGTCGTCGAGCTTCGCGCCCGGGTCGGCATGGTGTTCCAGAAGCCGAACCCGTTTCCGAAGTCGATCTACGAGAACATCGCCTACGGTCCGCGCATCCACGGCCTGACGAAGTCGAAGGCCGAGATGGACGAGGTGGTCGAGAAGAGCCTGCGCAAGGCGGCAATCTGGGACGAGGTCAAAGATCGCCTCTCGGAGTCCGGCACCGGCCTGTCCGGCGGCCAGCAGCAGCGACTGTGCATCGCGCGCGCCATCGCCGTGTCGCCCGAAGTCATCCTGATGGACGAGCCCTGCTCGGCGCTCGATCCGATCGCCACCGCCAAGGTGGAGGAGCTGATCGACGAACTGCGCCAGAACTACACCATCGTGATCGTGACGCACTCGATGCAGCAGGCCGCCCGCGTCTCGCAGCGCACGGCCATGTTCCACATCGGCTATCTCGTCGAGGAAGGGCCGACCGACAAGATGTTCACCAACCCCGACGACAAGCGCACCCAGGACTACATCACCGGCCGCTTCGGCTGACGCCGGTCCAGCTTCAAAGACGAGGACACAACATGGGTGAGCACACCGTAGCCTCCTTCGACGAGGAACTTGGGTCGATCGACCAGCTGATCCGCGACATGGGCGCCCTCTCGGCGACCATGGTCGCCGATGCCACGCGGGCGCTGCTGTCGTCCGACAACCCGCTGGCGCAGCGGGTCATCTCCGACGACGCCATCATGGACGCCAAGCAGCGCGAACTCGACGAGCAGGCGATCACCCTTATCGCGCGGCGCCAGCCGATGGCGCAGGACCTGCGCGCCGTCGTCTCGGCCATCCGCATGGCCTCCGATCTCGAGCGGATCGGCGACCTTGCCAAGAACATCGCCAAGCGTGTCGGCGCGGTCGGCCAGTCGGCCACGCCCAAGCCGCTCGCGCATTCCATCGATTCCATGGCTTCGCTGGTGCACGACCAGGTGAAGAACGTCGTGGCCTTCTACGCCGAGCGCCGCTCCGAGGAGCTTCCCGCGCTGCGCGCCGACGACGAGAAGATCGACATCAAGTACACGGCGATCTTCCGCGAACTCCTCACCTACATGATGGAGGATCCGCGCAACATCACCGCCTGCACGCATCTGCTTTTCTGCGCCAAGAACCTCGAGCGGATCGGTGACCACGTCACCAACATCGCCGAGAACGCCTATTATGTCATGACGGGCCGGCAACTGCCGATGTCGCGCCCGCGCGTCGACGAGACCGCCGTCTCCGACGCCGCCGGCTGAAGGAAACCCGTGGCATGATCGCCGCAAAGGTGATGGTCGTGGAGGACGAGGAGCCGCTCTGCGTCCTCCTGAAGTACAATCTCGAGGCCGAAGGCTACCAGGTGGAGGTCATCACCCGGGGTGACGAGGCCGAAATCCGCTTGCAGGAAAGCGTGCCGGATCTGCTCGTTCTCGACTGGATGGTGCCCGGCATTTCCGGCATCGAGCTCTGCCGTCGCCTGCGCGTGCGGCCGGAGACCGAGCGCCTGCCGATCATCATGCTGACCGCGCGCGGCGAGGAGAGCGACCGCGTTCGCGGTCTCTCCACCGGGGCCGACGACTATCTGGTCAAGCCGTTCTCGACCCCGGAGTTCGTCGCCCGCGTCCGCGCGCTGCTGCGCCGGGCGAAGCCGGAGGTCCTGTCCTCCGTGCTCAAGGTCGGCGACATCGTTCTCGACCGCGAAGCGCATCGGGTCTACCGCCGCAAGGCCGAGATCAAGCTCGGCCCGACCGAATTCCGCCTGCTCGAGTTCCTGATGCAGCATCCCGGCCGCGTCTTCTCGCGCGGACAACTGCTCGACAACGTCTGGGGCGAGACCATCTACATCGACGAGCGCACCGTCGACGTTCACGTCGGCCGGCTCCGCAAGGCGGTCAACAACGGCCGCATGCCCGACATCATCCGCACCATCCGCGGCGCCGGCTACGCCATCCGCGAGGCGTAGGCGGGCGGTTAGAGGCGATGCTTGCATGAAGTGCTAGCAAACCCTATGTTGCTGCCATGAACGGCAAGCAGCGCAGGACTCTCGCGGCCATCTTCAGCGATCCCGTGTCGGGCACCCTGGAATGGGCAGCGGTCGAAAGCCTGCTCGTCGCGGTCGGATGCAGGATCATCGAGGGCAGCGGCTCTCGCGTCCGATTCGAGAAGGGTGGCGAGGTCGAGAGCTTTCACCGTCCTCATCCGGCCAAGGAAGCGAAACGCTATCAGGTCCGCGCTGCCCGGGCGTTCCTGATCAGGTTGGGTATCGAGCCATGAACAACATGATGACCTACAAGGGCTATTCGGCCCGCATCGAATATGATGACGAGGACGGAATTCTGTTTGGCCAGATCGCCGGCA
Source organism: Aquibium carbonis (assembly GCF_003970795.1). Lineage (GTDB taxonomy): Bacteria > Pseudomonadota > Alphaproteobacteria > Rhizobiales > Rhizobiaceae > Aquibium > Aquibium carbonis. The sequence continues at coordinate 24,889 of NZ_RWKW01000068.1, forward strand.
TCCGCGATGGCGTGGGCTTTCATGCCGACAACGTCGAGGACCTGCGAACTGCCTTTCACGAAGCCGTCGACGACTATCTCGAAACCTGCGCCAGGATCGGCAAGGAACCGCAGAAGCCTTATTCGGGGAAGATGATGTTCCGCGTCAGCCCGGAGGTCCATCGCAGGGCTGCTTTGGCGGCCGAGCTTTCCGGTAAGAGCCTCAACCAGTGGGCCGAGGACGTGATCGACCGCGCAGCGGGGTGAAGGGCCTCGTCTTCCAGCCAAGCATCATCCCCCCGCCCTTGTCCTTTGCCTTCCGCCTGTGCTTTCTTCGCCGCGCGGTCGTTCCGGCCGGCGTGGGAGGATCATCGATGGCTTGGCTTGGCAGAATCGGCGTGCCGTTCTTCGCCGTCGTCCTCGCCCTGCTCGCAAGCGTGCCGGGCGCGCAGGCCAGTGATCGCAGCGCCGTCGAGCCTATCCGGAACTGGTATCGTCTCACGCTGGAACTCGTGCGGCACACGCCCACCTATTCGCCGCCGGTCGCCAGCCGCGCGCTGGCCTATCTCGGCATCTCCGCCTTCGAGTCGCTCGCGTCTGGCGACCCGCGGCTCAAGACGCTGGCCGGCCAGCTCAACGAACTGGACGCGCTGCCCGCACGCGAAGCAGGGCTGCATGCCGAGGCCGTGATCGTCCAGGCTGCGATGGCCGAGGTGATCCGCGACCTCTTCGCCAACACCGGCCCGACCGGCCAGCGCGCCATCGCCGCCTTCGAAAGGAAGCTTCGCGCCGAGGCAACCGCCGGCCTCGCCGCCGACGTGGTCGATCGCAGCGAAGCCCACGGGCAGGCGATCGCCGCGCACATCCTCGCCTGGTCGCGCACCGATGGCGGCGCGGTCATCGAGAACATGGGCTTTCCGGCGACCTACCAGCCGCGTGATGTGCCGGACGCCTGGGTTCCGACCAGCCTCGTCGCCCAGCAGCAGGCGCCGCTTCTTCCCGGCTGGGGCTCGAACCGCACCTTCGCCATGCCCCACGGTGCCGCCTGCGGGATTGCGCCGCCGCCCGCCTATGGCGAAGCGCCCGACAGCGCCTTCTACCGCGAAGCGGCGGAGGTGCACCGCGCCGTGCTCGACCTGACGCCCGAGCAGCGTCTGATTGCGCGCTTCTGGGCCGACGATCCCATGCTGTCGCCCACGCCGCCCGGCCACTGGATCGCCATTGCGCTTCAAGCCTTGCGGGAGGAGGGCGCGGATGCCGCCCGCTTCGCCGAAACGCTGGCGCTCATCGGCATCGGCATGGCCGATGCCTTCATCGGCTGCTGGGACGCCAAGTTCAAGTACGACCTCGTCCGGCCGATCACCTATATCCGCCGCGTCATCGACCCGGCCTGGGAGCCGATCCTCAACACGCCGCCCTTCCCGGAATATCCGAGCGGCCACAGCACCCAGTCCGGTGCCGCGGCCACCGTCCTGACGGGTCTGTTCGGAGACGATCACGCCTTCGAGGACACCACTCATGTCGACGACGGCCTGCCGGTCCGGTCCTATGGAAGCTTCTGGGACGCCGCGCACGAGGCCGGCATGTCGCGCCTTTTCGGCGGCATCCATTTCCGCTCCGCCATCGATCGCGGGCTGGAGCAGGGGCGTTGCATCGGCGCCTTCGTCAACGCCCTGCAAACCCGGAGGTAGCGTGCGTCCCGTTCGTTTCGTTTCGCCGCTGCTCGCGGCCGTGCTGCTGTCTGCGGCGATGCCTGCCAGGGCCGAAGAGGCGGTCGCCATCCCCCGGTTCGTCGAGGAAACCGCATCCTCCGGCATCGACACGGTCTATGAAGGCGAATGGGAGTTCATGGTCGGCGGCGGCGCGGCGGTGTTCGACTGCGACGGGGACCGGAAGGCCGATGTGCTGGTCGCGGGCGGCGAGGGGCCGGCCGCCTTCTATCGCAATGCGAGTGCCGTCGGCGGCGCCTTGCGCTTCGAACGGCAGCAGAGCGGCCTCGAGGTCTCCGGCGTCTCCGGCGCCTACCCGCTCGACATCGATGGCGACGGCATCCAGGACGTCGTGCTGCTTCGCGTCGGCGAGAACCTCGCCATGCGCGGTCTCGGCGAATGCCGCTTCGAGCGCGCCAACGAGGCCTGGGGCTTCGATGGCGGCGATGCCTGGTCGACCGCCTTTGCCGCCCTGTGGGAGCGCGGCTGGGCCTTTCCGACGCTCGCCGTCGGCAACTACATCGACCGCGAGCAGGATGCGTTTCCCTGGGGCTCCTGCACCGACAACTGGCTGCATCGTCCGGCGGGCGTCGTCACCCGGTCCTTCGCGCCGCCCTTGCCGCTCACGCCCAGCTACTGCGCGTTGTCGATCCTGTTCACCGACTGGAACCGGTCGGGCACGCCGGACCTGCGCGTTTCCAACGATCGCGAATACTACAAGGGCGGCCAGGAACAGCTCTGGCGCGTTGTGCCGGGGCAGGCTCCCGAACTCTATGGCCCGTCCGATGGCTGGAAGCCGCTCCGGATCTGGGGCATGGGCATCGCCAGCCACGACCTCGATCTCGACGGCTATCCGGAGTATTTTCTCACCAGCATGGCCGACAACAAGCTGCAGACGCTGTCGGATCCGGGCGCGGACGGCGGGCCGCTGCCCGTGTTCGAGGACATCGCCTTCTCCCTCGGCGTCACCGCCCACCGTCCCTACATCGGCGAAACCGTCAAGCCGTCCACCGCCTGGCACGCCCAGTTCGAGGACGTCAACAATGACGGCCGCGCCGATCTCTTCATCGGCAAGGGCAACGTCGCCAAGATGCCCGATTTCGCGGCGGACGATCCCAACAACCTGCTCCTCCAGCGCGCCGACGGGACCTTTCTCGAGGCCGGCGACACGGCGGGCATCGCCAGCACGGCGATCGGGCGGGGCGGGGCGCTCGCCGACTTCAATCTCGACGGCCGGCTCGACATGCTGGTGGTGAACCGCTGGTCGACCGCCCAGGTCTGGCGCAACGCGGAGTCCGGCCCGGGCCGCTGGCTTCAGCTCGAACTGCGCCAGCCCGGCGCCAACCGCGATGCCATCGGCGCGTGGATCGAGGTGCGGACAGGCGACAGGGTCCAGCGGCGCGAAGTCACCGTCGGCGGCGGGCACGCGTCCGGCCAGGCGGGATGGCGCCATGTCGGGCTGGGCGAGGCGCGCTCCGCCGAGGTCCGCGTCCTTTGGCCGGATGGCGAGGCCGGGGACTGGCAGCGCCTCGACGCGGATGGATTCTTCATCATCGAGCGCGGACGGTCAGCCGTCGCCTGGTCGCCGGGCTGAGGCGATTCGACGCCGGTCAGGCCGTCTCGCGCTGGAGATCCTGCGCCCCGGCCGCACCGGCGGCAAAGATTTCGCGGTCGACGAAGGTCAGCGCCAGGCTCGCGCAGCCCTCCCTTATCAATGGCCGTTCGTCCGGCTCGGTTTCGAAGGGGGGCAGGCGGTGGTGCTGCCCACCCGCGGTCTTGGCCATCGCCTCGCGCATCGGTCCCTCGATCAGGTCGAAGGCGCGCGCGCCCTGGCCGATGAAGATCACCGGCGCCGGGTCGATCAGCGAAAACAGCGAGCCGAGGCCATAGCCCAGCGCCTCGCCGGCACGGCGGTAGGCCTCGCGTTCCGGCCCATCATGGTCGCGGGCGGTGTCCGCCAGCGCCTGCATCTCCTCGTCGCCGATGTCGACGGCGGGTGCGTCCTCTTCCGGCAACCCCTTCGCGTTGCGCCAGATGGCGTAGTTGCCGGCATAGGCTTCCACGCAGCCGCGCTTGCCGCAGCGGCAGAGCGCACCTTCCGGCACGTGGTTCATGTGGCCGAATTCCGCCCCCGAAGACGTCGTGCCCTGGAACAGCTGCCCCTTCAGCACCAGGCCCATGCCGATGCCGTGCGACAGCATGACGGCGAGGAAATTGTCGCGATAGCGGTCGGGGCGGTGTTCGCCCAGCGCGAGCGCGATCATGTTGCAGTCGTTCTCGATGGTGGTCGGTATCCCGAACGCCGTCTCGATCGCATCCGCGAAACCCACGTCGGTGTGCTGGGTGATCGGCGACCACAACAGCATCCGCGACCCCGAATCCGTGATCCCCTGGACGCCGAAGACGATGCGCCGCACCCGCATGCCGATCTTGGCGGACTGGGCGATCAGGTCACCCGTCACGGCGACGGCGGCATGCACCAGTTCGTCGCGCGGCAGCGTCAGTGTCGGCAGCTTGCGCTGCACCGACGCGATCACCTCGCCGGCATAATTGATGAGCGCGGCCGACAGCGAGTTCATCGAAAGCACGAGCGCGATCACCGTGGCCGCCTCCGGGTTGAGGCCAAGCGCCACCTGCGGCCGGCCGCGGCGGGCGCCCGTCGTCTCGGCGTCACGAACCTCGCGCAGAATGGTCTCGTCGATCAGGTCGGCGGTGATGGCCGAGACGGTGGAGGCCGACAGCCCGGTCGTCGCGCAGATGTCCGTGCGCGACAGGCGTCCGTGTCGCCTCAGCACGGAGATCACCACGCGCCGGTTCTGCCGGCGCACGTCGTCCGATCTCGTGATCGCCGTCATCGCTGCCTCGTCCTCCCTCGCAAGCCGGTCAATCGCAATGCAGCAAGAATTATGTTGCGCTGCAATAAGTTAGCTCGCTCCAGATTCATGTTGACACGGCTTGACGGGTGAGTCACTATTTTTTTCGAGCCTCGAATTAAAGAGGCTGACTGCCGGACAGCCCCCTCGTGCAGGGGCGTGCGCCGGTTTCGCATGTGCAACGATGCACCGGGAGGATAGCATGAAAAAGACAATTCTGGCGCTCAGCTGCGCCGTGTTCAGCCTGTCGTTTGCCGGCGGCGCGCTCGCCAAGGACAAGACGATCGGCGTGTCGTGGTCGAACTTCCAGGAAGAGCGCTGGAAGACCGACGAAGCCGCGATGAAGGCCGCCATCGAGGCCGCCGGTGACAAGTACATCTCCGCCGACGCGCAGTCCTCGGCCGCCAAGCAGCTCACCGACGTCGAGGCGCTCATCGCGCAGGGCGCCGATGCCCTCATCATCCTCGCCCAGGATGCCTCGGCCATCGGCCCGGCGGTCGAAAAGGCCGTCAACGAAGGCATTCCGGTCGTCGGCTACGACCGCCTGATCGAAAACGAGAACGCCTTCTACCTGACCTTCGACAACAAGGAAGTGGGCCGCATGCAGGCTCGCGAAGTGTTCAAGGTACAGCCCGAGGGCAACTACGCCTTCATCAAGGGCTCCTCGTCCGATCCGAACGCCGACTTCCTCTTCTCCGGCCAGATGGAAGTGCTCAAGGAAGCCATGGACTCGGGCAAGATCAAGAATGTCGGCGAGGCCTACACCGATGGCTGGCTGCCGGCGAATGCCCAGAAGAACATGGAGCAGATCCTGACCGCCAACAACAACGAGATCGACGCGGTCGTGGCCTCCAACGACGGCACGGCCGGCGGCGTCGTGGCGGCGCTCACCGCGCAGGGTCTCGCGGGCATCCCGGTCTCCGGCCAGGACGGCGACCATGCGGCGCTCAACCGCGTCGCTCTCGGCACCCAGACCGTTTCGGTCTGGAAGGACGCGCGCGAGCTCGGCAGGAACGCCGCCGAGATCGCCTCCGCGCTCGCCGAAGGCACCGAGATGAGCGCCATCGCCAATGCGGTGAAGTTCACCACGCCGGGCGGCAAGGAAGTCGACGCCGTCTTCCTCACCCCGGTCCCGGTCACCAAGGACAATCTCGCCGCCGTCGTCGACGCCGGCTGGATTTCCAAGGAAGCGCTCTGCCAGGGCGTCGCAGCCGGCAGCGTCGCCGCCTGCAACTGATCTGAACCATCCGACCTGAATTGCGCCGCGGTTTGACGAAAACCGCGGCGCAAGCCTAATCTGACCTCGGAACATCCGCGCCGGCAGCCGCGCAAGACGGCTGGGCGAAGCAGCCCCACGGGGGAGGAAACCATGTCCGACGCGACTTCGACGGCGCCTGCGGATCGCGCCCGGTCAAACGAACTCGGTCCCGTCGCGCGCTTCCTGAAAGCGACCGAGCTCGACACCCGCATGCTGGGCATGATCGCCGCGCTGCTGATCATCTGGCTCGGTTTCCACATCTTCTCCAACGGCCTGTTCCTCACGCCGCGCAATCTTTGGAACCTGTCCGTCCAGTCGTCGTCGGTCGCGGTCATGGCCACCGGCATGGTTCTGGTCATCGTCACCCGCAACATCGACCTGTCGGTCGGCTCGGTCCTCGGCTTCGTCGGCATGATCATCGGCGTCACGCAGGCCGAGATCCTGCCGCGCTACCTCGATTTCGGGCATCCCGCCATCTGGGTCATCGCGCTCATCGTGGGCATCCTCATCGGCGTGATCATCGGCGCGCTGCAGGGCTACGTCATCGCCTTCCTCGGCGTTCCCGCCTTCATCGTCACGCTCGGCGGCCTGCTGGTCTTGCGCGGCGCGGCCTGGTGGGTTACCTCGGGCCGCACGGTCGCGCCCATGGACGAAACCTTCCGCCTGATGGGCGGCGGCCCGGCCGGGTCGATCGGTGCGACCGCGAGCTGGATCGTCGGCATCATCGCATGCCTGGCCGTGGTGCTCATGCTGTTCAACGGCCGCCGGCAGCGCAAGCGCTTCCGCTTTCCGCTGCGCCCGGTCTGGGCCGAGTTTTTCCTCGGCGGCATCGCCTGCGCCTTCATCATGGGCGCGGTCTGGATCGCGAATTCCTATCCATGGCCGATCGGCATCGTGCGCAACTACGCCCGTGACAACAACATCACGCTTCCCGAGGGCGGGCTCTTCATCGCCCACGGCATCGCCATCCCGGTGCTGATCGCCATCGGCGTCGGCGTCATCATGTCCTTCGTCTCGACGCGCACGCGCTTCGGCCGCTACGTCTTCGCCATCGGCGGCAACCCCGAGGCGGCCGCGCTCGCCGGCATCAACACCCGCTGGGTCACGATGAAGATCTTCATGCTGATGGGCGGCCTCGCCGCCATCGGCGCCGCCATCTCGACCGCGCGCCTCAACGCCGCCACCAATGCGCAGGGCACGCTGGACGAGCTGCTCGTCATTGCCGCGGCCGTCATCGGCGGCACCTCGCTCGCCGGCGGCGCGGGCACGGTGGCCGGCGCCATGATCGGCGCGGTGCTGATGCAGTCGCTGTCGACCGGCATGATCCTGCTCGGCGTCGACACGCCGCTGCAAAACATCGTCGTCGGCCTCGTGCTCGTGATCGCGGTCTGGCTCGACACGCTCTATCGCAAGCGGATGCAGTAAGGGAGGGACCGACATGGAACGCAAGGGTCCGCCGCTCGTCGAACTGAAGAACATCTCGATCGCCTTCGGCGGCATCCGCGCCGTCGACGACGCCTCGGTCGATCTCTATCCGGGCGAAGTCGTCGCGCTGCTCGGCCACAACGGCGCCGGCAAGTCGACGCTGATCAAGATCCTGTCGGGCGCCTACAAGCGCGACGCGGGCGAAATCCGCGTCAATGGCGAGGAGGCGACGATCGCCAATCCGCGCGACGCCAAGGCCTACGGCATCGAGACCATCTACCAGACGCTGGCGCTGGCCGACAATGTCGACGCCGCCGCGAACCTGTTCCTCGGCCGCGAACTGGTCACGGCCTGGGGCACGCTCGACGACGTCGCCATGGAAGACCAGGCCCGCAAGGTGATGGGTCGGCTCAATCCGCGCTTCGTTCGCTTCAAGGAACCGGTGGTGAAGCTGTCCGGCGGGCAGCGCCAGTCCGTGGCGATCGCCCGCGCCATCCTGTTCAACGCCCGCATCCTGATCATGGACGAGCCGACCGCCGCGCTCGGCCCGCAGGAGACCGCGCAGGTCGGCGAACTCGTCAAGCAGCTCAAGGCCGACGGCATCGGCATCTTCCTGATCAGCCACGACATCCACGACGTCTTCGACCTGGCCGACCGCGTCTGCGTCATGAAGAACGGCCAGGTGGTCGGCACGGCCCGCACCGAGGACGTCACCAAGGACGAGGTGCTGGGCATGATCATCCTGGGCAAATGCCCGCCCGGCGCCACGCCCGGTCCGGGGGCCATGGTCGTCGCCGCAGCCTGACCGACACCGCCGATACCGCATGGACGACATGAAAAAAGCCTGGCGCGAAGCCAGGCTTTTCTCGTCGTCCGGCAGTGCCGGTCGATCAGTAGCAGCGATCGTACACGGTACGGCCGTCGCGCGTGCGATACTGGCAGCGACCGTCCGCGGTGCGGCCGATCAGGTAGCCGCCGACGCCGCCAGCCACCGCGCCGATCAGCGCGCCCTGGGTGCCGCCGACCGCCGATCCGACGAGGGCGCCACCGACGGCGCCGACCGTTCCGGTCTGCTCGGCCGTGGTGCAGCCCGTGACAGCCAGCATGAGCACAGCGACCGCTGCATAAACAATCTTCATCATGTTCCCGTTCTCCTGATTAATGACCGGTTGCCCGTCCCAAGACAGGCTCGCCGAAAATTTTGCCCCAATTTTGTCCGGATACCGCGTTTGCGGCAAAATTCGGAAATCTCGGCGCAGCACCGACGCTACATGGAACTCCGAACGTCGCCGGAGGTTCCACGACAATCGTATCATTACGTTGAATACGGGGACACACTGCGAAAAACATCGCATTCGAAAAAATATCCGGCCGGCTGGAACCTTGCCCCCGGATGCACGTTCCTGGCGAACGTTTTGCGATGCCCCCATCGCAAGGCGGGCGACGGAGACACACGCCCCCCGCCCATGTCTCCGTCGCTAACTCAAAAGCCGGCCTCGTGCCGGCTTTTTTTTCGAGCCCGCGCGGTCAGCCGAGTTCGAAATTCTCCGGCGGGATCACCAGCCGATAGACCAGCTCGTCGGGCTCGATCGTCAGGGTCGCCGTGCCGTTCAGCGAAGCGGGCACCACCCGTTCCAGCGCGAGGCTTCCGAAACGGCCCTCCTCCGTCGGATTGGAGTTGGCCGGCAGCACTTCGCGCCAGGTCAGCTCCATGGCCTCCTCGCCATCGTCCCCGACAATCTTCTTGGCCGCGATCGTGACCATCCCGTCCGGCCGCGACATGGCGCCATGGCTGACCGCGTTGACCGCCAGCTCGTGCAACGCCAGCCCGATGTGCAGCGCGGCATTCGGGTTCAGATAGGGATTGCCGCCTTCCAGCCGGAGATTGCGCACCGGGTCCGGGCAGAACCGAATCACCTGGCCGGCCACCAGTTCGTGCAGGTCGGCGCCGCGCCAGTTCGACGACGTCACCAGATCCTGCGACGCGGCCAGCGATTGCAGCCGCCCACGGAACCGTTGCAGGAAATCCGTGATCGTCCCCGAATAGCGTCCGGTCTGGTTGGCGATGGATTGGATGATGGCGAGCAGGTTCTTGGAGCGATGGCTCACCTCCCGCAACAGCATCCTGAGCGCGTCCTCGCGCCGCTTCCGGTCGGTCACTTCGACCGCCGTGGTGATGATGCCGCGCACCTCGCCGTCGACGCTGTCGGCGTCGATCCATATCTCGAACCAGCGAAATCCGCCCGGATCGGGAAAGCGCATTTCCAGATGGCTCCGCTCGACGCCCGAGAGGGCCGCCCTGCGAGCCGCGTCGAGGCGCGCGGAGTCTTCCTGAGACAACATGCCTGCGCCCGCGTCACCGCCGCCGCACAACGCGTCGCCGATCCAGCCCGCAGGCTGGTTCTCGGTCCACAGGCACGCCAGGTCACGGTCGAGATAGAGAACGGAGACACTCGTGTTGTGAAGAGCCCGCAACAAACCGCGATCGAACCCCACCAGTGCAGGAGGCGTCTTTGCGTCGCTCGACGCCATCTCCTTCTCGCCTTTTTCCATGCCCGTTTTCGCCCCGAATGTTTGTTTTATCTTTCCAACGAAACAAAGCCGCCCAAGGTTCCGCCTGAAAGAAAGACACCGACCCGCGAACCGTGTTCACGGGTCGGTGCGCGCGAATCCGGCTGAGGGGAAAACCGGACTCGTGTACCGATTTCGTTCTCGCTGCCTATCTCGCCTGGTCCCGCATCCCTGCAACCAGCGACCAGACCAGCACAACCAGAAAGACGAAAAAGAGAACTTGTGCAACCCCGGCAGCCATGCCGGCGATGCCGCCAAATCCCAGCGCCCCCGCGACGAGGGCAAGAACCAGAAACACGAGTGTCCAGTAGAGCATGATCGCCGCTCCATTCAGTGCTTTTACAACAATGATGGAACAACGCTCTTTTCTTTTTCTTGTTCCCGAAAAAAGCCGCCCGTAGAGGCGGCTTTTATCAAGAAAGGCGAATCACGAGAGGTGCGTCAGGCAGCGGCCTTGGCCTGCCGGTCGAAGAACAGCGCCTGGCTGATCAGCGCCTTCACCATGTCCGGATTGAACGGCTTGGTCACCAGGAAAGCGGGTTCGGGCCGTTCGCCGGTCAAAAGCCGCTCGGGGAAGGCGGTGATGAAGATCACCGGCACGGACGTGCTCGCCAGGATCTCGTTGACCGCGTCGATGCCCGAGCTGCCGTCCGCCAGCTGGATGTCGGCGAGCACCATGCGCGGCTGCGTCTTGCGAAACAGCGCGGTCGCTTCCGAATGGGTCCGGGCGGTGCCGACCACGCGATGGCCGAGGCTTTCCACCATTTCCTCGATGTCCATGGCGATCAGCGGCTCGTCCTCGATGATGAGGATGTCAGTCGCCACCTGGCGGGAAATTTCCTTCGAGGCTTCGTTCAGGAGTTCGGAGAATTCGTCCTCCGTCACGTCGAGGATCTCGGCGCCTTCGCGGTCGCTGAAGCCTTCGACCGCCACGAGCACGAAAGCCTGGCGCGGGCGGGGGGCGATGGACGACAGGCTGGCGGCCGCGCGGGCTTCCCACGGCGACGCGGGCGTCCCGCTCGGCACCTTCACGGTGATGGAGGAGAACAGCTTGGCGAAAATCTTGTACAGGCCGACCTTGGGGCTGGACGAATCCGGGAAGATGCTGATGTCGGCGATGATCGCCTCGAGGACGGCGGCTACCAGCGCGTCACCGCTTGCCTGTGACCCGGATACCGCTCGCGAAAACCGACGCAGATAGGGCAGATGTGGCGCGATACTGGCGGAAAGACTCATAATCGTCGAAACTCCCTCATGATGACGCCCACAGGCCCGTGGCGCGAACGATGCCGACAAAACGACGCGTTGCGAAAAAAGTTCCGGTCGACAGGAACTTTTTTGATTCTGCCGCATTTGAAGCCGGAATGAGACGCGCCTCCTCGGCGCTTGGTCTCCATTGGAGCACGAGAAGCCGCGCATGGCGGTTGGCAACGGCAGGGGTCAGGAACAAATATGAGTGAGTATGAAACGCGTTCCGCGAGCGGCAAGCCGCGTCGCGACGATCCGCTCGGTGCAAACTCCGAGATCGGAAAGAAGCTGCGCGAGTATTATGATGGTTTGATGTCGCCCGACGTCCCGGATCGTTTCACCGATCTCCTCAGCCAGCTCGAAACCGCCGAGAGCCAGCGCAAGAAGGCAGGGGGGAATGAATGAGCGACGCCGGGGAGTTCAAGACCGGTCTGCTCAAGGCCATCCCCAGTCTGCGGGCCTTCGCGGTCTCGCTGTCGCACAACAGCGACAAGGCCGATGATCTGGTCCAGGAAACGCTGGTCAAGGCTTGGGACAAGCAGACGAGCTTCCAGCCCGGCACCAACCTGAAGGCCTGGCTCTTCACCATCCTGCGCAACGAATTCTATTCGCAGATGCGCAAGCGCGGCCGCGAGGTTCAGGACAGCGAAGGCACCATGACAGCGCGGCTCGCCGTCCATCCGAGCCAGCACGGATCGCTCGACCTGAAGGATTTCCGCGCGGCCCTCGAACGCCTGCCGGAAGACCAGCGGGAAGCGGTCGTCCTCATCGGCGCGTCCGGCTTCTCCTACGAGGAAGCGGCCGAAATCTGCGGCTGCGCCGTCGGCACCATCAAGAGCCGCGTCAGCCGCGCCCGCGTGCGGCTTCAGGAACTGCTGTCGATCGAAGGCGAGGGCGACTACGGCCCCGACGCGATCGCAGCGCAGGTCATGGGTTCAGGCGCCGCAGCCTGACCGGCTGCGCTGGATGACCTCGGACAGAACCCGCGCGAGTTCGTCCCCCGAATAGGGCTTCCCGACGACAGGAACGTCGGGAAAGCCGTCCGCGATCTCGCCCACATTCGTCAGGCCGGTCGCAAACACGAACGGGATTCGGCGCTCCAGCAACTGGCCGGCAAATTGCGCGGTCGTTTCTCCGCCGAGGCGCAGATCGAGGATCGCGGCATCGAACTGCCAGTCCTCGAAAGGCCGCTCGCCCAGATCGTCGAGGCTGCGCAGGATCGTCACCTCGCGCGCGCCCCACTCCAGGCATGTCTGCTCGACATCCATGGCAATGAGATACTCGTCCTCGAGGATCAGTATCGAGCGACCGTCAAGGCGGCTTTCAGCCAATGGAATGGTCTCCGGTTGCGGGTGCATTGTCATTTGTTGCACCACCGCCGCCGCGTTGTCATTTAAATATGACGTCTGCCGCAGCTTATCCTGCGTCAGCCCTCCCCAGGCTCGACATCGGCGCCGATCCCCAGCTCGGCCAGGATGGCCGCCGAATGCTGGCCGAGCGCCGGAACCGCGTCCATGCGGGGTTCCCAGCCGCCGCCTATCGGCCTGAGCGCCGGAAGCGGTCCGGTCGGGGTCTCCACGCTGGTCCAGCGGCCGCGGGCCGCGAGCTGCGGGTGGTTCCAGAGGCCCGCCATGTCGTTCACCCGCGCCATGCCGATGCCCGCCCGCTCCAGGCGCTCGATCGCCTCGGCGGCCGTCAGCCGGGACAGGACCGCGTCGATGGCGGCCTGCAACTCGGCGCGGTGGGCCGCGCGTCCGTCATTGCCCATGAAGCGCCCGTCCGTTGCAAGATCGGGACGGTCGAGCACGATCGTGGCGAAGGACGCCCATTCCCGGTCGTTCTGCAGGCCGAACAGCACCGTGCCGTCCGAGGTCTCGAAAGGACCGTAGGGAAAGATCGTCGCATGGCCGGCTCCGGCCCGCTGCGGCGGGGTGGCGCCGTCGGTGGCGAAGTACATCGGAAAGCCCATCCATTCGGCCATCGCCTCCAGCATGGAGATCTCGATATGGTCTCCGGTCCCGGTCCGCGCCCTTTGCAGCAGCGCGGCCAGGATGCCCTGGAAGGCCATGGCGCCGGCCGCGATGTCGGCGACCGAGATGCCCGCCTTCGCCGTCTGGTCCGGCGTGCCGGTGACCGACAGGAACCCGGCTTCCGCCTGGATCAGCAGGTCATAGGCCTTGCGTGCCTCGTAGGGGCCGCCCTTGCCATAGCCGGAGATGGAGCAGGTGATCAGCCGGGGCCACCGCTTTCGCAGGGTCTCGGGGTCGAGCCCCATCCGCTCGGCGGCGCCGGGCGCCAGGTTCTGCACGAACACGTCCGCCCGGTCCACGAGCCGCAGCAGCACGTCCCGTTCTGCGTCCTGCTTCAGGTCGAGCGCCAGGCTTTCCTTGGATCGGTTCGTCCAGACGAAATGGCTGGACAGGCCGCGCGCGCGGCCGTCATAGGCGCGGGCGAAGTCGCCGCCGTCTGGCCGCTCCACCTTGATGACCCGGGCCCCCAGGTCGGCGAGCTGGCGCGTGCAGTAAGGTGCGGCGACCGCCTGTTCGAGGGAGACGACGAGCAGTCCATCGAGCGGTCGCGTCATGCCTTGTGTCCGGTCGGGCAAACCCGAGCTATCTCGGGCCATCGAGGGTCGAGCGAGGCTTAGCATGCGTCGCGCGATTGGCAAGCGCGTCCGCGCTCGCCGTCTCGTGCCAGTCCATGCCCGGCACGATGTTGGCCGCGATGGCATAGAACACCAGCAGCATGGGAATGGCGATGAAGCCCCCGATCGGGCCCCAGAGCCAGATCCAGAAGGCAATGGCCAGGATGACCACGAAAGGGTTCATCAGCATGGTCTTGCCGATCACCTGCGGCGTGACGAACTGCGCCTCGATCAGGTTCACGCCGAGATAGACCAGAGGCGGCAACAGACTGCCGCTGAGCGTGTCATACTGCGTCAGTCCGACGGCGAAGAGAACAACCGCCATGACGGCCGGGCCGAGATAGACGACGAAGTTGAGGATCGCGGCGAGCGCCCCCCAGAGGGCTGCCGACGGCATGCCGATCGCAAACATCGCCGCGCCGACCGCGACGCCGAGCCCGACGTTGATGACCGTGATCGACAGCAGGTAGCGCGACACGCTCTGTTCCACGTCGCGGAAGATATGCGCCACGCGCCAGCGGATCCGCCGGGTGGTGCAAAGGCGCAGGATCGCATTGCGGCTGCGGTTGCGGGTGGCCACGAAGAAGTAGAGGCTCGCCAGGAACAGGAGAACCTGGCCGATGATGGCCGGAGCGAGCACCGCCATGCTTTCCACGGCGGTGCCTTCCTCCACCGACACGGTCACATTGTCCGAGCCGCTGATCGTGCGCAGTTCCTCGCGCAGGTCGCGCAAGACGTTCATCGGCTCGCGAAACTGCGCCATGTGGAACTGAAGCTGCGCCCAGACCTGGGGCGCGAGGTCCAGCCAGGTCGTCAGCGGCGCCGCCAGCGCCAGCATCCCGAGCGCCAGGATCAGGAGGAACAGAAGCACCACGATCGCCGCGGCGACGGCCGAGTTGGCTCCGCGCCGCTCGAGCCAGCTCGCCACCGGGCTGAACATCAGTCCGATGACGATCGCCATCAGCACGGGGGCGAGCACGAACTGGCCGGAGTCGAGAGCAAAGACGACCGCCACCAGGCCGACCGCGATGGTTCCGAGCTGGGCGCCCTTGACGAGCAGAACCTCGGCGTTGGAACGTGGCGGCAGCCGGACGATCGGCGGCTTCTTGAAGGCCCAATGCTGCATGGCTGTCAGGTTTTCCGGCTGGACTCGGGAGTTGAAACGCCCTCTCATGCGCGCGGGTTCCTTCGCGGCCCGCGGAAACGGCGGAACCGTAACCGTCCGGCGGCGTTGTCTGGTTCCAATCGGTAGAAGAGGAAGACCTTCATGACGCCAAGCCAAGCCAAGCCCGAAGACGCAGCCTCCGGCGCCGCTCGATCGAAAACCGCCTCGCGCGAGGAGTTCGAGGAGCAGATCGCCATTCTCAAGGAAGAGCTGGAGCTTCTGAAGGCGCAGCTGTCGCGCTCCTCCGAGCGTTCGGCGGCCGCGGCGCGCAAGGCGGCGGTCAGTGGCGCGGAAAATCTTCGCGAGCATGGCGAGGCCGCCATGGAGGATCTGCGTGCCAACGCGCGCGACGTCGAGGCCCAGATCACGGCGACCGTGCGCGAGAAGCCGATCACGTCGCTGGCGCTCGCAGCCGGCGTCGGCTTCCTGTTTGCGCTGATCGCACGTCGATAAGGGTGCCCGCGTGATCGGACCGCTTGTCGCCGCCATCGCCTCCGCCAACGCGCCGCGCATGGCGAGGCGGTTGCGCCGGGCCGTGATCGACTACGCCATCGCCGGGGTCGCGTTCGTCCTCGGCATCGGCTTTCTGCTCGTCGCCGCCTTCATCTGGGCCGCGCGTCGCTGGGGCGGTCTCGAGGCCGCCATCGGCTTCGGTCTCGGCTTTCTTCTGTTGTCGGTGCTCACGTTGATGGTGCACCGCATGGTGACCGCCAGGCGGCTGCGCCGTCTCGCGGAACGGCAGAAGGCCGACCAGGTGCGATCCATGGCCACCGCCGCTGCGGTCGCCGCCGTGCCTGCTTTGATACGCCAGGTCGGGATCGTCGGCTCGCTGGCCCTGCCGCTGGCCGCGCTCGCTGCCTACGCGATCTGGCAGGAAAACCGCCCGCGGACACCCGACGAGCCGGACTGACCTCGGGCGGCAATTTCTGCCGCCTCAGGCGGCAATTTCTGCCGCCTCGGGCGGCACTCCCTTTTCCTCAGGCGGGTCTGTCAGCCGCCTCAGGCGGCGCTCTCCGCCGCATCGGGCACCAGCACGTTCAGCACCTTCGGGTGGATCTTCACCACCGTCTTCTCTTCCAGCGTCGCCAGTTCGCCGTCGATGACGCAGCGATGGCGGCGCAGGGGCGACAGGATCGTCAGCGTCGCGCCCTCGCATTCGTGGATTTCCACGATCTCCGTCTCCCGCAGCCGCCCGATCGTCATCGCCAGGAACAGCCAGGCCAGTTGCAGCCGGTTGGCCGGCCCTGCGATGTAGATGCCCAGCACGCCGCCGTCCGGCGTGTCCGCAAAGGGCAGGTGGCCTTCGCCGAACAGATTGTTGGAAATGCCGAGCCCCGTCGTGGTGCTGCGGATTTCGGCATCGCCGAGCTCCAGCGAGATGTCGATGGCGGGCGGGTGCTGCAGCACGGCGAGGCCCGCGCGCACCGATGCCCACATCTTGCCGATGCGCGATCCATACTCGAAGCGTGAGCGCATCTGGACGAGGCGGGCGTGCAGCCCGATGGAAAACTGATGCACGAAAGGTCGGCCATTGGCGGTCGCCACGTCGACGGGCTTCAGCCGTCCCCGGGCATGGCCTTCGATGGCCCGCTCCAGCGTGAGATCGATCCCCAGTCCGCGCGCGAACAGGTTCATCGTCCCGGCTGGCAAGACCGCCAGGGCCTTGTCCGTCGACATGATGGCGGCGGCGGCGGCCGAGATCGTTCCGTCGCCTCCGCCTGCCAGCACCACGTCGATGTCCTTGCGTGCGACGGCGCGATCCAGCGCGGCCACGATCTCGCTCCCCCGGACGATCTCGATCTCGATGCGGTGGCCCGCCGCCTCCATGGTCTTCGTCATGAAGGCCGACAGCGCGGCGAGATCGGTCGTCCGCAGCGTACCGCCGTCGCGGTTCAGGATCGCGAGAAACTGCATGGGACTTCCGGTTCCATCTGGGGAAAGAGCAACGCGCGCGTCATGCGGGCGGGCCTACAACTCGGCTGCGCCAGCCCCGGTTCCACCCGCACGAAAAGCAGCCGGGATCGTCGCCGGAGATGATTCTGTTCGGAACAAGTTGTGAGTCGCGGCGTTGTGAGCGGGTGAAAGGGCCACGCCCCTGCCTTCACCGGCAAGTTGGGACAGGAGCGCGGCCCATGCATCGAATAATGCACAAGGAGAGCATAACATGATCCGCAAGCTTTTGGCGACCACCGCCGTCGCAACCCTCATTTCCACCGGTGCCATGGCGCAGACCACCACCGTTCCCGCCGAAAACGCCCAGCCGGGCGTGACGGTTCAGGATCCGGCCATGCAGAACCAGGCCGCGACCCAGAACCAGATGGTCGTGCAGGCCGCTGGCAATCTCGCCTCCAACATCATCGGCGAGACCGTCTACAACAGCGCCGCTGACGGCGCCGAGAGCATCGGCGAAGTCAACGACATCGTCATCGGCGCCGACGGCAACATCGAGGCCCTGATCATCGGCGTCGGCGGCTTCCTCGGCATCGGCCAGAAGGACGTGGCCATCGAGTATGATCTGGCCGAATGGGTCGAGCGCGACGGCGACCGCTGGATCGTCGTTCCGACCACGACCGACGCCCTGAAGGCGCAGCCCGATTTCGACCGCCTCGCCTATCAGCCGACCCCGGCTGGCACGGTCGTCGGCGAAACCCGTCCCGCAACCGCCCAGGATCTCGCGGTCGCGCCGGCTGACGGCACCGCTGCCGCCCCGGCCACGGACGGTCAGGCCACGACGATGGCTCCGGCTGACGGCACCACCGCCGCCCCGGCCACGGATGGCCAGGCCATGGCTCCGGCCGCCGGCACGGATGACACCCGCACCGCCGCCATCGACCGGTCGACCCTGCAGCCGCTCGCGGCCGAAGAGCTGACCGCCGACAACCTCATCGGCACCACCGTCTACGGCGTCAACGACGAGAACGTCGGTGAAGTCGGCGATCTGGTCCTGAGCCAGGACGGTCAGATCGACGCCGTGCTGCTCGACGTGGGCGGTTTCCTCGGCATCGGCGAGAAGGAAGTCGCGATCGGCATGGACCGTCTCGAGTTCATGCGTGACGAAAACGGCAACCGCTATCTCTACACGCCGTTCACGCAGGAGCAGCTCGAGGCCCAGCCCGAGTACGACGAGGCGACCTACGCCAACGGCCGCGACCAGATGCGCATGGTCGTCCCCAACTGATCTGGCGTCATTCGACCCCTCGAGGGCCGGACACAAAGAGCCCCGTCGCGAAAGCGGCGGGGCTTTTTCGCATCCGGCAACGGCCAGGCGGCCGTCCGTCCCAGGCCCGCGTCTTCAGGCGTCGAGCCTGCGTGCCCTCTGCCCGGATACGGCTTGCGCAATCAACCGGCCGATGTCGGCGGACGTCGTGCATGCGAGGTCGGCGCCCACCTGCGCGGCGCTGGCCTTGCGATCGACGAAGACCCGCCCGCCGACCACCACCAGCAGATGGGGATTGCGGGAGGCGCGCCGCATGTCCGCGATCGATTTCGTCAGGCGAGGCAGCCAGTCGGCCCGTTGGAACGCCGCGCTCAGCGACAGGTCCACCACGTCGAACCACGTCGCCGAGACGAGTTCCTGCAGCGTGCGGTCGTCGGTCGGATACTCGCATTGCGGGGCCCATCCGGCCCGCCAGAGAATGTCCTCGTCCAGCGCCGCTCCGAGATGATGGAGTTCGCCCGGTTCGGGCGCGATGAGAACGGTCGCGCCGCTCGTCTCCCGCCCGCCATGCGGCGGCTCGATCGCGCCGAGCAAGCGCGCCGCGGCGAGGATGCGGCAGAGGCCGAGCGTCACTTCGAACTCGCTGCATCCTTCCTGGGCCCACAAATCGCCCAGGCTTCGCGCGGCCGGCTCCAGGAGGTTGGCATAGAGCGGCGTGATGGAGACCTCCGCCCTGTTCAGCTCCTCGATCAGTTCGCGGGCGGCGGCCTGGTCGGCCTCGACCAGCAGTTCGGCGAGTTCCCGCGCGCGGGGATGCAGCCTCACCACGCCGCTTTCCAGTCCGGTCGCCTGGCTCAGGGCGGTGAGGATCACCTGCTTGAGCGTCTGCGCCGTGCTGCCGCCCAGCATCGCGTCGTCATGGCCGGTCGCCGGGCCGGCCGGCTCGGTCCCCGGCGCAGGCCGACGCTCCGGCACGAGCTTGGCAAGCAGCGCCGGCGCCGAGGTCGGACGCAGGCGCAATTCGCAGACGAGATCGGACGGCGCCTCGATCATCTCGTGGCCCCAGGGCGCCCGGCCGGAACCCGCCGCCGCCAGCTTCATGTTCCAGGCCCCGAAGGCGCGCTGCGACGACGTCCTCTCGCTCAGAACCTCGATGTCGGTGTGGCGGGGGTCGTTGCGGATCGAGCACATCACCCGGGAAAGGCTGTCCCTTGGCCCTTCCAGCCACTGGAAGAACCGGGAATCGTCATACACCACGATGCCCGTGATGGATTCGCGCCGATTGCGTTCTTCGGAATTGAGGGTGAGTTGACGAAGCTGGCCTGCCGAGAGGTCGTTCACGGCGCGGCTGCGGTAGACGAGATTGCAGAGCGGGGCGCCGCTCCTCCCGGGACTTCCCGATGACGCCGGGCCAGCCTCCGCCCAAGATTGCATGCTCGACATCCGACACCTCCCTGCCGTCTGCGCCCGGTCGAGGTGGGTCAGACAATGACGAGGTGTCCGGAACGTCGGTTCCAGCCAGGGTCACGCCAGTGTTCTAACCCGGGCACCCCGCCCGTTGATGGTGTGCTATGGCAGGTCTCCTGGCTTCGCGGGTCTGGGCTTCGATCCTGTCTTCCCGGAATTGCTCCCAGTGACGTGGCCGGATCGTCGCTCGCCGCTTACAGTTGCGGGGGCAGCTTCGGTATTGGCACGCGCCGCACCGAATTCCCTCTTAGATCCACGCCAGTAACGCGGATAACCATAGCAGCAATCATGTTGATGGCCTCCTCGAGAACTGTCAAGGAAATTAGACAGTCATGCAACGGAATCGCATGGAGCGGCGGTTTCTTCCGATGCGTCGGGGCCGGATGGCCGCGCTGGTCGCGCTGACGAACATCGGCAAGAGGAATGGAAGATGCCGGGTCATGATGCGTGTTCCGCGGGCGCGTCCCTGGTGCGGTCGCGTCGGCGATAAACAATCGCTCTGCCATCGTTCACAAACGGTGGACAATGCATTCTGCGTTGGGCGGCTTTCAATGCCGGGTCGAAACCCGAAATATCATCCCAGACAGAAACGAGCGGCTCCGACCGCCTGGAACGAAAGGACGAGACCCATGCTCGACCAGATCAAGGGCCTGCACCACGTGACCTCGATGGCGCGCGACGCGCAGGAGAACAACAGCTTCTTCACCCATAAGCTTGGCCTGCGCCGCGTGAAGAAGACGGTCAATTTCGACGCGCCGGACGTCTACCATCTCTACTATGGCGACGAGCAGGGAACGCCGGGGTCGGTGATGACCTATTTTCCGTTCCCCAACATCGGGCCGCGTCGCGGCGGTGCCGGCGAAGTCGGCGCCACGGTCTTTTCGGTGCCCGAAGGCACGCTGCCGTTCTGGCGCGAGCGACTGGCTGCCGAAGGCGTTGGCGGGCTCTCCGAAACCGAGAGCTTCGGCGAGAAGCGGCTGGCCTTCGCCGGCCCCGACCATGACGAGTTCGCGCTCGTCGAGGCGAGGTACGACAGCCGCACGCCCTGGACCGGGGGCGCGGTTGCCGGCGACGAGGCGATCCGCGGCTTCCACTCCGTGTCGCTCAGGCTGCGCGACGGCGGCGCGACCGAGGAACTGCTCCGGTTCATGGGCTACCAGCCGGTCGACCGGTCGGGCGCCGTCACCCGCCTCGCCGTGCCGGGCGGCAACGGCGCGGACGTCATCGACATCGAGACGATCGCCGGCAGCCGCGCCGATCTCGGCGCCGGATCGGTGCACCACGTCGCCTTCGCGGTCGAGAACCGCGCCAGGCAGCTCGAGGTGCGCAAGGCGTTGATGGACACGGGCTATCAGGTCACGCCGGTGATCGACCGCGACTATTTCTGGGCGATCTATTTTCGCACGCCGGGCGGCGTCCTGTTCGAGGTGGCCACCAACGAGCCGGGCTTCGACCGCGACGAGGACACCGCCCATCTCGGCGAGGCGCTCAAGCTGCCGCGTCAGCACGAGCATCTGCGCGGCATCCTGGAGGGTCACCTCCAGCCGATCGCCGACTGACCGGAGAAAGGACCAGACGATGTCCACCGACAGCTACATCCACCGCCGGGAGCAAGGGGCTCCCGGCCAACCGCTGGTCTTTGCCTTCCACGGCACCGGCGGCGACGAGAACCAGCTCGTCGATCTCGCACGCGAGCTCGTGCCGGGCGCCACCATCGTGTCGCCGCGCGGCGACGTCTCCGAGTTCGGATCGGCGCGCTTCTTCCGCCGCACCGGGGAGGGCGTCTACGACATGGACGACCTCGCCCGCGCGACAGACAAGATGGCCGGCTTCGTCGAGGCGCATGTCGCGGCCGAAAAGCCGTCCCGCGTGCTCGCCTTCGGCTATTCCAACGGGGCCAACATTCTCGCCAGCGTTCTGTTCGCCCATCCCGGGCTCTTCGACGCGGTGGCGCTGATGCATCCGCTGATCCCGTTCCAGCCGAGGATCGAAGGCTCGCTCGCGGGCCGGCCGATCCTCGTCACCGCCGGCGAGCGCGATCCGATCTGCCCGCCGAACCTGACCCGCCGGCTGGAAAGCTGGCTGGCCGACGCGGGTGCCGCCGTCACCATGCACTGGCATCAGGGCGGCCACGAGCTTCGCCCCGACGAGGTCTCGGCCGCCACCCGGCACTTCGCCGCCATCGCAACGGAAGGACGCGGATCATGACCGACACGCCCGTCACCATCGAATACGAGGACAACGGCTCCAAGGGCCGCTATTTCGTCCGGAGTCCGAACGGCGCCATCGCCGAATCGACCTTTTCCAAGCTCGGCGAGCGCCAGATCATCATCGACCACACCGAGGTCCCGGACGCGTTCCGGGGCCAGGGCATCGGATCGAAGCTCGTCACCCGCGCCGTGGAAGACGCCCGCGCGGCCGGCAAGACCATCATCCCGCTCTGTCCCTTCGCCCGCGAACAGTTCCGCCGCCATCC
>NZ_RWKW01000069.1 GCF_003970795.1 Aquibium carbonis
CGGGCCGTGGCGAGGAGCCGCGCGCCGGCGGCGGTGAGCGCGACGCCCCGGCCCTTGCGGCGCACGAAGAGCTGCTGGGCGAGATGGTGTTCGAGCTCGTCCAGCGCCAGGGCCAGGGCGGAGGCGCTGACGTGACAGCGCTCGGCCGCCGCCGCGAGGGAGCCGCCGCTGGCGATCGCGTCGAAATATTCCAGCTGCCGGAGCGTGAAGGGGAGGATGCGCATAACCCAGCTTAGCCTGGGTGTTACGTCAAGAAAACATGTTTTACATCGGACTTGCCGCGCTCCAGACTGACATGCCGTCTTTTGAAGACCGGATCTGGGAGGAACTGACCATGGCACGAAATCTGGAAGAGGCGATCGCACAGGCGGGGAGCCCCGTGAAGCTGTTGTGGGAATCGCAGACGCCGCCGGCCGTGGTGCCGCGGCTGGTGCAGGAATTCACCAACTGGCGCGACGAGCAGCTCGCCTGGCGCCGCACCGCGGTGCTCTACGACCAGTCGCACCACATGGCGGATCTCAACATCAAGGGGCCCGACGCGCTGAAGCTGATCTCCAGCCTGGCGGTCAACAGCATGGCGACCTTCCCGGTCGACATGGCCAAGCAGTTCATCGCCGTCAATCACGACGGCCATGTCATCGGCGACAACATCCTGTTCCATCTGGACGAGGACGAGTACCAGGCCGTCGGCATCCCGCCGTCGATCAACTGGCTGCACTATCATGCCGAAACGGGCGGCTACGACGTGCAGATCTGGCGCGACGACAACTCGCTGGTGCGCAAGGGCGATCCGGTGCTGTACCGCTACCAGATCCAGGGCCCCGGCGCGCTCGACGTCATCCGCGACGCGACCGGGCAGGAGCCGCCGAAGCTGCGCTTCTTCCACATGACGCGGTTCACGATCGCAGGCAAGGAGGTGCGCGCGCTGCGGCATGGCATGGCCGGGGAGCCGGGCTTCGAGATCTGGGGGCCGTGGGAAGACAACGACGCCGTGCATTCGGCGATCCTCGAGGCGGGCCGTGCGCACGGACTGGTCCAGGTCGGCGGCCGCGCCTATCACACCAACGCCCTGGAATCGGGCTGGCTGCCCCGTCCGCTGCCCGCGATCTACACCGACGAGCGCCTGGCCGACTATCGCCGCTGGCTCAAGGGCAATGCCTACGAGACCATCTCCCCGCTGGGCGGCAGCTTCCACTCGCCGAACATCGAGGACTATTACTTCACGCCCGACGAGCTCGACTACGGGCGGATCGTCGCCTTCGACCATGACTTCATCGGCCGCGAGGCGCTGGAACGGCGCGCGGCGGATCGTGCCGGCGCGCGCCGCAAGGTCACCTTCGTGTGGAACGGCGAGGACACCGCGAAGGCCTACGGCTCGATGTTCCACCCCGGCCCGGGCGCCAAGTTCATCAACCTGCCGATGGCGCTCTACGACACCTTCCACTTCGACCGGGTGGAGGCGAACGGCAAGACCGTGGGCCTGTCGACCTGGACGGGCTACTCCGCCAACGAACGCGCCATCCTGTCGCTCGGCGTGGTGGAGCCGGAATTCGCCGAACCGGGAACCGAGATCACCCTGGTCTGGGGCGAGGACACGCCCTCGTCCAAGCTGCAGGTCGAGGACCACGTCCAGGTGAAGATCCGCGTGACCGTCCAGCCGGCGCCCCTCGTCGAGAAGGCGCGCACCGTCTACCGCGCCAACGCCTGACGGCGGGCCTCCTTCGACCGATCGAACGAAAGCCGCCCGCGCCCTCGATGGGTGCGGGCGGCTTCGTCATGGACGGATCGTCTTCAGGCCTTGGCGAACCGGCCGGCGGCCAGGAAGTCGGGGTTGCGCCGCGCTGCGAAGGCCTGCATGGCCTCCACCACCTCGGCGCCGCCGACGAGCGAGGCCTGCGCGTCGCGCTCGGCATCCAGCTGGGTGTCGAGGTCGCTCACGAAGGCCCGGTCGAGCAGGCGGCGGGTCGCGACCTGCCCGGCCACCGGCCCGGCGGCGAGGGTCGCGGCAAGGTCCAGCGCCTGGCCGAGCAAGGCCTCGTCTTCGGCAACCGACCAGATCAGCCCCCAGTCGAGCGCCTGTCCGGACGAGAGCGGCTGGCCCGTCAGGAGCACACCCAGCGCCCTTGCGCGGCCAAGCGTGCGCGCGAGCTGCCAGGAGGTTCCGAGGTCGGGCACCAGACCGAGCCGGGACGTGAAGGTGAGGACGAAGCGCGCCGACCGCGCCGCGATGGCGATGTCGCCCGCCAGCGCCAGCCCGACACCGCCGCCGGCCGCCACGCCGTTCACCGCCACGACCACCGGAAACGGCGCGTTGCGGATGTCCCGGATCAAGGCGTGCATCAACCCGTCGAGCACGGATGCGCAGGCTTCGCCGCGCTGTTCCGGCGGCAGGTGGCCACCCATCATCGGGTCGGACAGATCCGCGCCCGAGCAGAAGGCGTTGTCGCAGCCGGTCAGCACCATGGCGCGCACGTCCTGCCGCGCCGACAGCCCCGCGATCACGGCGCGCAACTGCTCCAGCGTCTCGCGACGCAGCGCATTCTTCGTCTCGGGACGGACGATCGCGACGCAAGCCACGTTGCCGTGGTCGGTCACAGCCAAATCCGAAAACTGCATCTGCGCTCCTCTCGCAATTCCACCGTGCGTGTGCCGCGCGGCGCCTGTCACCCGCTGCCGATGCCGGGCGGGCAGGCGGCGCCCACGACTTTCGTTTGATTAACAGATTTATTAATTTCAACCACCCTCCCGTGCAACTTGATTTTCCGTCCGCCTTGCGGGAAGACGGTTGACAGCAATCATCCGGGCGGCATGAGCATGGCGGCATACGAGCGCAGGAAGAAACCGGTCCAGGCGCATCTGACGCGGGAGCAGGTGGTCGAAGCCCTGCCGCTTTCGATCGTGCGCGCGCGGGAAAGCGTGATGGGCAGCTTCCGGTCCGTGCTGCACAAATATGGGCTGACGGAGCCGCAATGGCGGGTGATCTGGACCATCGAGACGCTCGAGGAGGTCGAGATGACCGAACTCGCGCGCATGACGGCCATCCTGTTTCCCTCGCTGTCGCGCATCGTGCGCGAACTCGAACAGCGCGAGTACATCAACCGCCGCAACGATCCGTCCGACCTGCGCCGGATGCTCGTTTCGCTCAACGATCGGGGTTCGGGGCTGTTCGAACTCGTGGCGCCCGAAGCGCGCGCGGTCTATCGCAGCATTCGCGACGTCATGGGGACGGAAAAGCTGCGCCAGTTGCAGAACCTTCTGGTCGAGCTGGACGAGAAGGTGTCGGGCCTGACCTTCTCTCCATCCGAAATCCAGGGCCTGCCGGCCGATCTCGTCCCGCAAACGCCGCTCAAGGCGCGGGGGCGTCCGCGCAAGGTCGCGAGCTGAGGCATCGCACCCGGTTCCTTTCCGGCATGTGGCGGCGCCCCGGGCGCGGAGTGTCGGACATGGAAACCGGGCCGGCCGCCAGCGGGCAGGGCTCCGGCGGCCGACGCAATCTTGTCCTACGGCGATTGACCTTCGTTATTTAACTTGTTTAATATCAACTCCATTCCGACCAGCGATGGCGCCCGCAGAGGAGAGGCGCCGTCCTGCCGGCCGGTCCGGCTACGGATCGGACGGCGGCAGTCAATCGGAACGGGAGGAGATCGATGGCAGCCTATCTCACGCAGCCGCTCAAGCGCGCCGCGCTCGTCAACAGGAACGGCCTCGCCACCGTGGACGGCGACCGACGACGCACCTGGACGGAGGTGCGCGACCGCGTGGCGCTGGCCGCCGGCGGCATCGCGGCCCTGGGCATCGGACGAGGCGAGCGCGTCGCGCTTCTGGCGCTCAACAGCGACCGCTATTTCGAGCTCGAATTCGCGCTGCCCTGGGCCGGCGCCGCGATGGTGCCCATCAACACGCGGCTGTCGCCCGCCGAGGTGGCCTATGTCCTGCGCGACAGCGGCGCGGTGGCGCTCATCGTCGACGCCTCGCAGCGCGAATGCGCCGAGCAGCTGGGCGACATCCTGTCGGGCATGAAGGCGGTGATATCGCTGTCGGGCGAGCCCCGGGCGGGCTGGGTCGACTACGAGGCCATGCTGGCCGGGGCCGAAGCGCTTCCCGACCAGATGCGCGGCGGCAGCGAGATGGCCGGCATCTTCTACACCGGCGGAAGCTCCGGCCGCTCGAAGGGCGTCGTGCTGACCCACGACAATCTCTCGACCAACGCGCTGAACGCGGTGGCGCTGATCGGCTACGGGCGCGAAAGCGTCTATCTCCATGCCGCACCGATGTTCCACCTCACCGATGGCATGTCGACCTATTCGCTGACGATGGCGGGCGGCACCCATGTCTTCATGCCGCGCTTCGACGCGCGCCACTGCCTGGAACTCATCCAGGCCCATTCGGTGACCCACATCTGCCTCGTTCCAACGATGATCGAGATGCTGGTGAACCTCGCCGAGACGGAGCCTTTCGACTGTTCCTCGCTGCGGCAGATCCAGTTCGGCGCCGCGCCCATGCCGGAGGCGACGCTGGCCCGGGCGATCAGGCTCTGGCCCGATCTTCTTTTCCTGCATGGATGGGGCATGACGGAAATTTCGCCCCTCGGCATGCTGATGCCGTTCGAATGGCGCGATCCGAAGACGGCCGGCCACCGGATGCGCTCCTGCGGCATGCCGGTCTACAACGAGGAGGCCCGCATCGTCGCGCCCGACGGCAGCGACTGTCCGCCCGGGGAGGTCGGCGAACTGGCCGTTCGCGGTCCCATGGTCATGAATGAGTACTGGAACCTGCCCGAGGAGACGGCCAAGGCGCTGCGCGATGGCTGGATGCACACGGGAGACGCCGCCTATGTCGACGAGGAGGGCTTCTTCTACATCGTCGACCGCATCAAGGACATGATCATCACCGGCGGGGAAAACGTCTATTCCCTCGAGGTCGAGAACGTCATCGGCCTGATGGAGGGCGTGAAGCAGGTGGCCGTCATCGGCGTGCCGGATGCCTTCTGGGGCGAGACGGTGCATGCGGTCGTCGTGCCGGAAGCCGGCGCCTCGCTGGACCCGGACGCCATCATCGGCTTCTGCAAGGACCGGATCGCGCGGTACAAGAGCCCGCGCACGGTCGAATTCCGCGACAGCCTTCCCGTCACCGGCGCCGGCAAGATTTCCAAGAAGCAGCTGCGCGAGGAGCACGTCGCCCGGACGGCTGCATCCTCCGTTCCAGGAGAAAGCGCATGAACGTCATTCCCCCCCGGCTCGAATTCGTCTTCCGCATCCGCCTGAAGCTCGGGATGCGCCAGAAGATCGGCGAACTGCCGTCCGGCGGCGTCCGCGGCTTCGTCGCGGCGGCCGGCGGCGAAATCGAAGGGCCGCGCCTCAACGGACGCGTGGTGCCGAACTCCGGCGGCGACTGGGCGCTCTACCGGCCGGACGACACCGTGGCGTTTACCGCCCACTACATGCTCGAGGCAGACGACGGCACCCAGATCTACATGCGCAACAACGGCTATCGCCACGCGCCGCCCGAGACGGCCCGCAAGATGGAAGCGCTCGAACCCGTGGGTCCCGACGACTACTACATGCGACTCTCGCCGACCTTCGACACCCCGCGCGGTCCGCATGACTGGCTGACCCGCACGGTCATCATCGGCCGCGCCGAGCGACACGCGGACCACTCGGTCTTCGACTATTTCGCCGTCCTGTAGACGCGAGCAGCCTCTCCGATGGTCGCCGTCGCCCCGATCCAGAGGGGCGGCAACTGGACAAAGTCGATGCGAAATGTTTAATTTGTTATAGAATTTGCGCCGAATGCCTCGGCGCGTTCTGGGAGGAGACCCAATGAAGAACCTGTTCCTATCCGCGGCCCTGGCGACGACCATGCTCGCCGGAGCGAATGCCGCGCATGCGGTCGACATGAAGCTTTCCCTGTGGATTCCGCCGATGCATCCGCTCGTGGCGGGTCTCACCGAATGGGGCAAGGACGTGGAGGCCGCTTCGGGCGGCGAGATCGCCGTGAAGCTCTTCCCGGCCGAGCAGCTCGGCAAGGCCGGCGATCACTACGACATGGCCCGGGACGGCATCGTCGACATGGCCATGGTGGCGCCGGGCTATTCCGCGGGCCGCTTCCCGATCTGGAGCATCATCGAGCTGCCGTTCACCTTCAAGAACAGCACCGACGGCGCCAAGGCGCTGCACGAATGGTATGCGGCCTATGCCGACCGGGAAATGCCGGACGTGAAGGTGTGCCTCGTGACGATGCACCATCCGGGCACGCTGCACACCACGAAGACCGAAGTCCGCACGCCCGACCAGCTGAACGGCCTTCGCATCCGCCCGGCCGGTCCGGTCACGTCGGCCTTCGTCACCGCCCAGGGCGGGGCGACCGTGCAGGCAGCCCTTCCCGAGATCCGCGAACTGGCCGAGCGCGGCGTCGTCGACGGCGTCACCTGGCCGCCGGACATCTTCGTCATCCGGGCCGAGAGCGCGCTGAAGTACCATATGGGCGAGCCCTTCTACATCACCGCGCAGGCGCAGGTGATCAACAAGGACTTCTATGCGGGCCTTTCGGATTCGCAGAAGGCTGTCATCGATGCCCATTGCACGCCCGAATGGTCGGCCAAGGTCAACCAGGGCTGGGCCGATGGCGAAATGGCCGCTCTCGAGCGTCTTCGGGGGCTGGAAGGACACACCGTCTACTCCCTCTCGGAGGACGAGTTCGCCAAGTGGAAGGACGCCGCGGCGCCGCTCGTCGACCAGGTGCTGAAGACCGCGGGCGACCGCTACGGCATCGACGCGACGCAGGTCCAGGCGGAGTTGTTCGAGCGCCTCGACGCCAACGACGCCCGCTACTGATCTCCGAAGCCGCCGACGCCCTCCTTCCGGGCGTCGGCGGTTTTCACCCTGACCCCTCCAAGCAAGGAGCAGCCATCGTGCCGATGACGGATGCGAACTGGGCCGACTACCCGAAGATCCAGACCCTGATCGCCGATTATGTCTGGGCGCTCGACACCGCCGACATCGACGGGCTCCTCGCGACGTTCACGGACGACGCCGTCTTCGAGGACAGCGCCGGCAATGTCTACGAGGGACGGACGGCCTTCGAGGGCTATTTCCGCAAGCTCATGGCCAATCCGGTCTTCCGTGGCCGCCAGCACCACATCGACAATCTTCGCCTCAGCCCCACCGATTGGGGCTACGAGACGCGGTCCTACTGGACGGTCACGAAGTGGCACGCCGAAGCCGGCAAGAAGATTTTCGAGGTGATCGGCTATTCGACCGACAATTTCCGGCGCACCGAGTCCGGCTTCCTCTTCTGCGAACGGCGCGTCCATTACTGGCGCGACGCCGATTGCCCCTGGACGCCGGACGGCACGGGCTTCGCCTGAGCCGATGGGCGACATCACCGGCACCGCTCAGGATGGCGTTCTCGTTCTGCGCCTCGTCAACGGCAAGGCCAATGCGCTGACGTCGGCGATGGCGGCGCAGCTGATCGCGATGCTGTCGGACATTCCAGACGACATCGGGGCAGTGCTGGTGACCGGGACGGCCGGAGGCGCGTTCTGCGCCGGCTCGGACATCCGCGAACTCGCGCGGCTGCAGGACACGCCGGACGGTCCGGCATCGATGCTGCGCATCGAGAGCCGCGCGCTGCGGGCGCTGGCCGGGCTGCCGCTTCCCACGATCGCCGCGATCGATGGCATCGCCTTCGGCGGCGGCATGGAACTGGCGGCCGCCTGCGACATCGTCCTGGCCGGCGACCAGGCCCGCTTCTGCCTGCCCGAGGTCAAGCTCGGCGTCTTCCCGGGCATCGGCGGAACGGTGTGGATCCCGCGCCGCATCGGCCATGTCCGCGCGCTCGAGATGATGCTGACCGGACAGGAGATCGACGCGGCGACCGCCCACCGCTGGAATTTCGTCAATCGCCTGGCCGGCGCCGCTTCGGCCGAAGCCGACGCGCTCGATCTCGCCCGCGCGCTCGCGGCCGGCCCGCGCGGGGCTGTGGCGATGATCAAGCGGTCGCTGCGCGACGCGCTGGCGCTTCCCGAAGACGAAGCCCTCGATGCGGCGCTCGATCGAGCGGTCTCGCTGGGGCACGCGCCCGAAAGCCGCGAGGGCCTGCGCGCCTTTCTGGCGCGCGAGGCGCCGGACTTCGCCTCCGCCCGCAGGCGCCCGGCCGACGAGACGCGCTGAGCGACGCTTCCGGGATCTGGCCGGCTAGCCGATCCGGGATGCTTGCGCGGCGCGTCCTGCCGCCGATCAGTACATCGAGTTCGGGATCACGAGCGACAGCCACGGCACCGCGCAGAGGATGACCAGCCGCAGCACATCCACCGCGATGAAGGGCGCGACGCCGCGAAAGATGGTGGTCAGCGACACGTCCCGCGCGATCGAATTGATGACGAAGACGTTCATGCCGACGGGCGGCGTGATCAGGCCGAGCGTCACGGTCATGACGATGATCACCCCGAACCAGATCGGATCGAAGCCGAGCGCGACGATGACGGGAAAGATGATCGGCACGGTCAAAAGGATGATGGCCAGTTCGTCCATCACCGCGCCGAGGAGAATGTAGACGAGCAGGATGATCGCCAGCGTGCCATAGGGGCCGATCGGCAGCGCCACCAGCATCTCGGCCAGCGCCTGAGTGGTCTGCGTGATGGTGAGGAAGTAGCCGAACAGATAGGCGCCGATCGCGATGACGAAGATGGACGCGGTGGTGCGCAGCGCTTCCACCAGGCACTCCATCACCCGCGCCGCGCTCAGCCGTCCCCGCAGAACGCCGATCGCGAAGGCGCCGGTCGCGCCGATGCCGGCGGCCTCCGTCACCGTCACGAACCCGCCGTAGATAGACCCGATGATGACGGTGAAGAGCAGGAGCGTGGCCCAGATGTCCCGCAGCGAGTTCCAGCGCTCGCGCCGGCTGGCGCGTTCGCCCACGGGGCAGAGGTCGGGGCGGCGGGCCACGATGACGCGCACGACCAGGACATAGAAGAGGATGCCGAGTAGGCCGGGTATCACGCCCGCCATGAACAGCCGCGCGATGTCCTGCTCGGTGAGGATGCCGTAGATGAGCATCGCCACCGATGGCGGGATCATGATGCCCAGCGTCCCGCCGGCCGCGATCGTGCCGGCCGCAAGCCCCGGTTCCATGCCGGCCTTGCGCATCTCCGGCAATGCGACGGTCGTCATCGTCGCGGCGGTGGCGACCGACGACCCGTTGATGGCCGCGAACCCGCCGCAGGCGAGGATGGTGGAAATGGCGGTTCCGCCTCTCAGGTGGCCGAACCAGGCGCGGTTGGCGCGAAACAGTTCGCGGCTCATGCCGGAGGCGCTGGCGAAGACGCCCATCAGCACGAACATCGGGATGACGCTCAGCGTGTAGTCCGAGGCGGTCCTGAGCGGCGAGTTCATGAGCAGGTTGAGCCCGGGCTTCCAGCCGCTGACGGCGGCGAAGCCGGCAACGCCGGCGATGCCCATCGCGAAACCGATCGGCACCCTCAGGATGATGAGGACGAAGAGCCCGACGAAGCCGCCGACGGCAATGATCGAGTCAGTCATGGATCTCACCGGTGCGGTTGCGGGCGATCTCCACCAGTCGCAACACGGCCAGAAGGAATGCGGTGGCGATGCCGGCGGCCGCCGCCGCGATGAACGGCCAGATCGGCCAGTGCAGGACGCTGGTGATCTCGAAGCTGCCATGGGCGCGTTGCACCTTGGCAAACAGCATCCATGTCATCGCGCCCAGGAACAGCGCGCTGAACAGCGTGGCGACGAGATCCAGCATGCGCCGGCCATTCCGGCCCAGATACTCCCACAGAATGTCCACGGTGATGTGCCTTCCGGCATAGGTCGCGCTGCATACGCCCCAGAAGATCGCGATGGCCTGGGCATAGCCCGACAAGGTGTAGGCATCCGGTATCTGGATCGCGAACAGATAGCGAAGCGTCGCCTCACCGAAAGTGGTGAGGGCGATCAAGGCCAACAGAAACCCAGAAATCAGATCGACGACGCGCGTCACCAGGCTCATCGCCACCTCCCAGCCCCGCGTGCTCCCCCCGCTCCGGCCGCCGGACATCGTCCCGGCTTCGCGGACGGAGACGAGGGTAGGGGCTGGCCACGGAGGCTGTCAATGTTTATCATATTAAATAATATCGGCAACGTGGAGGTGCTGCCTTGGGAGGAGTGACACGGGTCGGGCTCGTCGTTCCGCCGGAGCGTGGCCGCGTTCCCCCGGACGCGCAGGCGATGTTTCCGGACGTCGACTTCCTGGTCGAGGGGCTGGGCGTGGCGGGCCTGTCCGAAGCCGGATATGCCGAGGCGCTCGCCAGGCTCGACGCCGCCTGCGCCTCGCTCGCGCGGCGCGGCGCGACGGCCATCCTCCTGTTCGGCACCTCGCTGAGCTTCTTTCGCGGGCCGGCCTTCAATGCGGACATCGAGCAGCGGATGAAGGACGCCAGCGGCCTCCCCTGCACGACGCTCACCAGCGCCCTCGTCGAAGCCCTGCGGACGGTGTCGGCGCGCCGTCTCGCGGTCGCGACCGCCTACAGGGGCGACGTCAACGCCCTGTTCGCGTCCTATTTTTCGGCCGAGGGCTTCACCATCGACGCCATTGCGGGCCTCGACATCGTGTCGTTGTCCGACGCCGAAGAGGCGAACCCCGAGCGGATCGCGCGCCTGGCGCGCCAGGTGCGCGAGCAGGCGCCGCTGGCCGACGCGGTGGTGATCTCCTGCGCCGGGCTCTCCACCCATACCATCTGTCCGGGGCTGGAAGACGCCTTCGGCCTGCCGGTCCTGTCCAGCGCCATGGTCGGCGCCCGGGCGGCTGTTCGATTGACCGGCCAAGCCGGCCGGGCGCCAGGCTTCGGCCGTCTCTATCAGGCGTGAATTCCAAGGGAGGTGCGGACGTGAACATCGGAATGATCGGGCTGGGCCACATGGGGAGCGCCATGGCGCGGCGGATGATCGAAGGCGGCCACGACGTGGTCGGCTTCGATACGTCCAGGGAGGCGATGGACCGGCTGGCGGCGGCGGGCGGCCAGGGGGCGGCGCATCCCCGCGAGGTGGCCGACCGCGCCGAGCTCGTCCTTGCCTGCCTGCCGGGCAAGCAGGCGAGCTTCGACACCGCCTTCGGCGAGCACGGCGTCGTTCACGGCGCTCGAATCAGGACCTATGTCGAGATGTCGACGCTCGGGCGCGACGCCATGACCCGGATCGCCGGATCGCTCGCGGCGGCCGGCATCGGCTTCCTCGACGCGCCCGTCAGCGGTGGGCCGCGCGGCGCGGCCGAGGGCCGGCTGACGGCGATCGTCTCGGGTCCGTCGGAAACCATCGAAGCCGCGCGGCCCGCGCTGGCGGCGGTCGCCTCCAACATCTTCGTCATCGGGCCGGAGCCCGGCATGGCGCAGGTCTGCAAGCTGGTGAACAACATCCTGTCGATCACCGCCATGGTCGCGACCTGCGAAGCGGTGTCGATGGGCGTCAAGGCGGGCCTCGACGCGCGCACGATGATCGATGTCATCAACGTGAGCACGGGGCGGAATTCCGCTACGATGGACAAGTTCCCGAAGTCGATCCTGCCCCGCAGCTTTAGCTATGGCGGACCGCTGGCGATCGGTCTGAAGGACATCGACCTCTATCTCGAACTCGCACACGACATGCGCATGCCGGCCGCGATCGGCACGACCGTTTCGGGCGTGTTCAACCACATCGCATCGCGGCTCGGGGCGGAGTCGGACTACTCCACGATGATCAAGGTGTTCGAGGAGTGGGGCGACGTGGTCGTCGGCGATGACCCGGACACGACGTCCGGCGGCTGAGATTGAAGCTTGCAAAAATATAACAAGTTAATTAGTTTTGATCGGCCGACACAGGGAGGAGCTCGACCGACGCACCGTCCGTCAGTCCTGCGTCCGGCGAAAGAGACCTCGGGAGGATTCCATGACTGAGAACCGAAAAGCATTCGCGCCTGGCCATTCCCTGCGGGCGCTCGCGCTGGCGGCGGCGGTCGCCCTGGCGGCGCCGGCCATTGCCCAGGACACCCAGACCGTGACCATCGCCACGCCCGGCGCGGCCCTGCACTTCTACCCCTTCTACGTCGCCGAATCGGAAGGCCTCTTCGAAAAGGAGGGGATCCAGATCGACTGGGTGGATGTCGGCGCTGGATCACGCCAGATTGCCGCCGTTGCCGGCGGCAGCGCCGATTTCGCGGTCGTTGGCATGCAGCCTGCCATGACCGCGCGCCAGAACGGCGCCGATCTCGTCTCCGTGGGCAGCCTGTTCAATGGCTATGCCATCCAGCTGGTGCTCTCGAACGCGGCGCTGGAGAAGACGGGGATTTCTCCCGAGATGTCGATCGACGAGAAGGTCGAGAAGCTCGAGAACGTCGCCATCGGCGTCACCGGCATCGGCAGCACGACCGACGTCCTCCTGCGCAGCTGGCTCAAGCAGCGGGGCAAGGATCCGGAGCAGCGCCTGACCATCCAGCCGCTGGGCAGCCCGCCCGCCATGTTCGCCGCCTTCGAGCAGGGCGCCGTCGACGGCTTCATGCTCGGATCGCCGTTCCCGCAGCAGGCGGAAGCCGCGGGCCTCGGGAAGATCGCCATCGATCCCCTGACCGAAAGCATTCCCGAACTCGAAGGCGTGCCCTACACTGCCATCATCACCCGCAGTGCGCTGACGAAGGAGAAGCCGGAGCTGGTCCAGCGCATGGTCAATGCTCTGACCAAGGCCATGATGGCCCAGGCGGCCGATCCGGACGGTGTCGGTTCCAGGCTCAAGAGCTACTTCCCGGACACGGATGAGGCGATCTTCGCGGGGTTCGAGCCGGACTTCCGCGGCAAGTCCGCGACCACGCCGGTCACCTCCAGGGAGGGCTACCAGAGACTGCTCGACTGGGCGGCCATCGCGTCCCCCGAGCCGCTCACCGTTCCCTACGAGGAATTCGTCGACGACAGCTTCGCCGAAAAGGCCGCGGCCGAGTTCCTGAAGTAGGTCGGACCAGTGACCGATTCGTCCAGGCTCTGGCTGCAGCGCGCCATCCTCCTGGTTGCGATCCTCGCCGCATGGGAGGCGTGTGCGCGCCTCGTATCGGACCGCTGGATCAGCAGTCCGGTGGCCATCGCCGAGAGGCTCGCACAATGGATGGCGGGCGACCTCTGGTACCACATGATGATCACCGGCACCGAGATCGGTGCAGGCCTGGCGATCGGCATCCCGCTCGGCGTTCTCACGGGAATGCTGCTGGGACGCTCGAAAAGGATGGCGGCCGTCTTCCGGCCGTTCATCGTCCTGATGAATTCGCTGCCCATCGTGGCGCTGACGCCGTTGCTGATCATGTGGTTCGGCCTCGGCATGCAGCCCAAGATCGTGCTGGTGGCGTTCGTCTCGTTCCTGCTGATGTTCTTCAATTCGTTTTCCGGCGCACGCGCGGTGGACGAGGAGCTGATGGACACGCTGGCCCTGATGGGCGCCAGCGCCAAAGAGCGTTTCGTCAAGGTCGTGGTGCCGTCCTGCCTCACCTGGACCATCGCCGGACTGAAGAACGCCCTGCCCTATGCCCTGATCGCGGCCGTGATCGGCGAGATGATGCTGTCGCGCAACGGGCTTGGCCATCTGATCACCCGGTCGGCCCAGCAGTTCGACATGACGGGAATCTACACCGCGCTCTTTGTCCTGATGGTCGTCGGAGGACTGATCAACGAGGGAACGACGCAACTGGAGAACCGGCTGCTTCGCTGGCGCCACCTGGAAACCCGAGGAAGATGACCATGTCCCATCTGCAACTCATCCGCCCCGAGCCCGCCACGGGCGCCACCCCGGCGCGTCGGCGAAAGATCAGCCTGGACAAGGTCGCCGTCGATTTCACCACGCGCGGCAAGACCTTCCGCGCCGTCGACGACGTCACCATCGAGGTGCCCGAAATGCAGTTCCTCGCCCTCGTGGGGCCGAGCGGCTGCGGCAAGTCCACCGTGCTCAACATGGTGGCCGGACTTCTCGCGCCGAGCGAAGGCTCGGTGACGTATGACGGCGCGCCGGTCGAGGCCGCCAACACCCGCGTCGGCTACATGACGCAGAAGGACACCCTGCTGCCCTGGCGCAGCGTGGCCGACAACATCGGCATCGCCTTCGAACTGCGCTGCCGCAAGGCCAACGCCGCCGAGCGCCGCGAGCGCGTCGCCGAGATGATCGATCTCGTCGGCCTGAAGGGTTTCGAGCGCCACTTCCCCGCCGAGCTGTCGGGTGGCATGCGCAAGCGCGCCGCCCTTGCCCGCATGCTGATCTACGAACCGGAAACCCTGCTGCTCGACGAGCCGTTCGCCGCGCTCGACGCACAGCTTCGCATCCTGATGCAGCAGGAACTGCTGCGTCTCGTCGAGCGCCGGCAGATGACCGTCATCCTCGTCACGCACGACCTGGAAGAGGCGGTGCTGATGGCTGACCGCGTCATGGTCTTCACCTCCGGGCCGGGCCGCATCCGGACCGAGCGCGACATCCCCTTCGAACGTCCGCGCAACGCCATGGAACTGCGCTTCCGGCCCGAGTTCAGCGCCATCCACGAAGAGCTGTGGAGCGAGCTCAAGGACGAGTTCGCCGCCAGTGTGGAAAGGGAGCGTCGTGCGCAATAGGCAGAAGGCCCTCAATCCACGCGTGGTGCTCGTCCAGCAGCTCGCGTTCCTCATCCTGCTGATCGGCGCCTGGC
The DNA here is from genome assembly GCF_003970795.1 of Aquibium carbonis. Classification (GTDB taxonomy): domain Bacteria; phylum Pseudomonadota; class Alphaproteobacteria; order Rhizobiales; family Rhizobiaceae; genus Aquibium; species Aquibium carbonis. The sequence goes on from NZ_RWKW01000069.1 coordinate 14,680, forward strand.
AGTTCGTTTCGGGTCGGCTGATACCGCCTTTCTACATCAGCAACCCGCTCGACATCGCGGGCGTGATCTGGAAATGGCTGGCCGACGGCTCGATCTGGGTCCATGTCCGATCCACCATCGTGACGCTCTTCATGGGCTATCTCGTGGGCGCGGCGCTGGGCATCGGGCTTGGTCTCGCGCTCGGCCTGTCGCCCAGGACGGAGCGGATCGTGGCGCCGTTCATCGCCGCGCTCTACGGCCTGCCGAAGGTGGCCCTGCTGCCGCTGTTCGTCATCTTCTTCGGCATCGGCCTCGTCTCCAAGGTCGCGCTGGTCGCCTCGGTGGTGATCTTCCTCCTGTTCTACGCCACGCTCGCCGGCGTGCGCGACATCGATCGCGACATGATCGACGGGCTTCGGCTGATGGGCGCCAGCGGCGAGGAGATCACGCGCAAGGTGCGCATGCCGGCCATCCTGCCCTGGCTCTATACCGGACTGCGAACGTCGCTCGGCTATGCGCTGACGACGACCGTGGTGTCGGAGGCCCTGTCCTCCAACCGCGGGCTGGGGTTCCTCATCGAATACTCGGCCTCGCAGTTTCATTCGGCCGGCGTGTTCGCGGCGGTGGTCGTGCTTCTCGTGCTCTCGAGCGCCATCATGGTTCCGCTCGGCATGCTGGAGCGGCGGTCGAAACCGACGCGCCTTTCGCACTAGTGCTCGCCCGAGCCCGACGGACTCTGGTCGCACGTCAAACATCACTCCCGGTCCCGACACATGCCGCCCCGTGCGTCGGACCCTCCTGGATCCGCAGGGAGACGAAACGTGCCTGATGCCTACATCTTCGATTCCGTGCGCACGCCGCGTGGCAAGGGACGAGCGTCCGGCGCGCTGCACACGCTGTCGCCGATCGATCTCGGCGCGACCGTTCTGTCCGCGCTCGACGAGCGGACGCGGTTCTCCCGCTTCGGGCCCGAGGACGTCATCTTCGGCTGCGGTGACGGCGTCAACGACCAGGGCGCCAACATCGCCCGCTCCTCGGTGCTGCATGCCGGCCTTCCGGACACCATTCCCGGCAGCACGGTCAGCCGCTTCTGCGCCTCGGGTCTCGATGCGGTCAACGCGGCCGCCGCGCGGGTGATGGCCGGCCAGGCCGACCTCCTCGTCGCCGGCGGCGTCGAGATGATGTCGATCATCCCGATCGCCGGGACCGGCGGCCCGAACGGCACCGACGCGATCTTCAACGACGAAGCGCATTTCACGCCGCTCGGCGAGGCGGCCGACCTGCTGGCCACCCTGTGCGGCCACACCCGCTCGGACGTCGATGCCTTCGCGGCCATGTCGCAGGCGCGGGCCGCCGCGGCCTGGAGCGAGGGTCGCTTCGACCTGTCCGTCGTTCCGGTCCATGACGCAAACGGCGTCCTCATGCTCGATCACGACGAACACATGCGCCCCGGCACGACGGCCGACGACCTTGCGAAACTGCCGGCCGCGTTCAAGGCGATGGGCGAGAAGGGCGGCTTCGATGCCGTCGTCCGCCAGCGCTATCCGCAGGTGGCGAAGGTCGCGCACGTCCACACGGCCGGCAATTCGTCGGGCATCGTCGACGGCGCGGCGGCCATGCTGATCGGCACCGCGGAGGCCGGCCGGCGCCTGGGGCTTAAGCCGCGCGCCGTCATCCGCTCCTTCGCCAATGCCGCCATGGACCCTTGCCTGATGCTGGCCGCCCCGGCGGACGCGACGACACGCTGCCTGGCACGCGCCGGGCGGACGCTCCGGGACGTCGATCTCTTCGAGGTGAACGAGGCCTTCGCCTCCGTCGTGCTCCACTTCATGGAGAGAACCGGCGTGGGATCGGACCGCATCAACGTCAATGGCGGCGCCATCGCCATGGGCCATCCGATCGGCGCGACCGGCGTCATGCTGCTCGGCACGCTGCTCGACGAGCTCGAACGGACCGGCCGCGAAAGCGGGGTCGCGACGCTCTGCGTCGGCATGGGCATGGGCGTCGCCACCTGCATCGAACGCGTGGGAGGCGGGTCATGATCAGCCGCACCGACCTGGGAGGCGGGGTCGCCCTCCTGACCATCGAAACCGCCGGCCCCGTCAACACGCTGACGAAGGCCTTCAACCACGCCCTTCTCCGGCTGGTCGACGAGATCGTCGCGGATGACGCGGTGACTGGGATCGTCATCACCTCGGCCAAGGATGGTTTCGCGGCGGGCGGCGACCTCGACGAACTGCGCGCGGCACGGACGCCGGCCGACATCACCGCGATCGTCGCGCCGTTCCTCGCTGCCATCCGCAAGCTGGAGACCTGTGGTCGTCCGGTGGTCGCCGCGCTCAACGGCACCGCGCTCGGCGGCGGCTACGAACTCGCGCTCGGCTGCCATCGCCGCATCGCCGCGGATCGGCCGGACGCCGTCTTCGGGCTTCCGGAAGCCGGGCTCGGGCTGATGCCCGGCGCGGGCGGAACGCAGCGCCTGCCGCGTCTCATCGGCATGCAGGCGGCGGCAGACCTCATCCTGCCCGGCCGCACCCTCGACACGGCGGCCGCGCTGAAGGCCGGCCTCGTCGACGCCGTGGTCCCGGCCGGCGAACTGCTGAAGGCGTGCACCGACTGGATCGCCGCCAACCCCGGGGCGACCCAACCCTTTGACCGCAAGGGCTGGACGTTGCCGGGTCTCGATCCGAACACCGTCGAGGGCCGCCACTTCCTGACCGGCGCCTGGGCCAGGATCCGGGCGAAGTCGGCCGCGACGAACGAAGCCGCCACGGCGATCCTGCATGTCCTGCATCATGGCCTGGAGCGGTCGCTCGACGCCGGCATCGCGGTCGAGACGCGCCAGTTTGCGCGCCTGGCGGTCTCCACGGGCGCCCGCAACCGCATGCGCGTCCTCCATTATGGCACCCGGGCCGCGCGGCCATCGGTGAAGCCCGACCGTTCGCTTCGCAGGATCGCCGTGGTCGGCGGAGGACAGATGGGCACGGGCATCGCCTACGCCGCCGCCCTCGCCGGCCTGTCCGTGGCCCTCGTGGAAGCCTCGCGGGAAAAGGCGGACGAGGCGCGCGGGCGCATCGCCGCGCTGGCGGAGCGGCAGGTTGGCCGCGGCCGCCTTTCCAGCGACGAGGCCGCCGCGCTCGTCGGGCGGATCGAAACCTCGGACAGCTACGACGCGACGGCCGATGCCGACATGGCCATCGAAGCGGTCTTCGAGCGGCTCGACGTCAAGCAGGACGTCCTGCGCAAGCTGGACGCGGCGATGCGTCCGGGCGCGACGATCGCCAGCAACACCTCGACCATCCCGATCGGCTCGCTGGCGACCGCCCTCGGCGACCCCTCGCGGATGGTGGGCATGCATTTCTTCGCACCGGTGGAGGTGATGAAGCTGCTCGAGATCGTGCGGGCCGACGCCACGTCGGAGAAAGCCCTGCGGGACGCCCGGATGATCGCGTCGGCAATGCGTAAGACGATACTTACCGTCAATGACGGGCTGGGCTTCTACACCAGCCGGGTCGTGTCCAGCCTGTCCAGCGAAGGCATGACCCTCGTTGCCGAGGGCGTTCCACCGCAGGTGATCGACAATCTGATGACCACCGCGGGTTTTGCCATCGGCGCCGCGACGCTGGCCGACCTGACCAAGATACCGCTGCTGAAGGACATCCTGACATCCATGAGCGGCGCCGGCGCGCCGACGTCGATGCAGGGATCGAAGGCGGTCGACGCGCTGGCGAAGCTCGAAGCGGCCGGCCGCGTCGGCCGACCGACCGGGCAGGGCCTGTTCGACTATGCCGAGGACGGCGCCGCGCCCTGGCCGGGTCTGGCGGCGATGTTTCCCGCCGCCTCGACCGTGCCGCACGAGGACGTCCGCTCGCGCCTTCTCGTCACGCAGTCGCTGGAAGCCGTGCGCGCGCTGGAGGACGGGGTGCTGAACGATCCGCTCTCGGGCGACGTCGCCGCCGTGCTCGGCTGGGGCTATCCCGTCCATCTCGGCGGCCCGTTCGCCTATATCGACGGGGTCGGCGCGTCGACGATCGTCGATCAGGCGCGCCAGCTGGCACGAGACTATGGTCCGCGTTTCGAACCACCGGCGCTGCTCGTGCGCATGGCGCGGGACGGCGACCGCTTCCACGCCCTGTGACGAATGCCGAAACAACGAGGAGACAAGCCATGAAAGCTGCACTGGTCGAACCGATGGGCATCGACAATCTGCGCGTCGTCGAGATCGACGAGCCGGAACCCGGCCCGGGCGAGGTGCTCGTCGCCATCCGCGCGGCGTCGCTCAACTATCGCGACATCCTGGCCGTCAAGGGCGGCTATGGCCGCATGCAGAAGCAGGACAGGCTCATCCCCCTGTCCGACGCCGCCGGCGAGGTCGTGGCCGTCGGCGCCAAGGTCCGCGCCTGGAAGGTCGGCGACCGCGTGCTCAACTGCTTCTTCCCGCGCTGGCAGGCCGGGCCGCTCCGGATCGAATGCGTCAGCGAGGATCTCGGCGGCATGTTCGACGGCGTGGCGGTCGAGAAGCGCGTCTTCCGGGAGGACGCGCTGGTGCGGATGCCGGCGTCCTTGTCCTTCGCCGAAGCCGCCGCGCTGCCATGCGCGGCCGCGACGGCCTGGAACGGCCTGATCGAGCGCGGCGGCATCCGGCCCGGCCAACGCGTCCTGACGCAGGGAACCGGCGGCGTTTCGCTGTTTGCCCTGCAATTCGCGAAGCTGGCGGGCGCGGAGGTCTACGCCACCTCGTCCAGCCCCGAAAAGCTGGAGCTTCTGAAGCGTCTCGGCGCCGACCACGTGGTCAACCATCGCGAGGACGCCGAATGGGGGAAGACCATCATGGGCCTGACCCGCGGCGCGGGAATCGATCACGTCATCGACATCGGCGGCGCGGAAACGCTCAAGCAGTCCATGCGCGCGCTCAAGCCGGCGGGAACCATCACCCTGATCGGCGTGGTGACCGGCACCAAGGCGGAGCTCAACCTGCCGATCGTCGCCATGCAGGCGCTGCGGCTGGAAGGCGCCAATGCCGGAAGCCGGCTGATGCTGCAGCATATGGTGGACGCGATCGCCACCAACGGACTGAAGCCGGTCATCGACGAGAAGCGGTTCGGCCTGTCGGACCTCGCGGAGGGGCTGCGCTATCTCGAGGCCGGCCGGCACGTCGGCAAGGTCTGCATCGAGATCGGCTGAGCGCGGCGCGATGAACCCCGATCTCGTCCTCGTGCGGCGTTTCATGGCCGGCGGTGGTGTCGGCCTGCCGGTCGACAGCAGCGCACTGGCCGTTGCGCTCGGCGCACGCCTCGAGGCGTGGAGCCCCGAGCGCCGCGAGCTGGTCATGGGCTACGAGCCGGACGCCACCTTCAGGCAAGGGGCCGGCGTCCTGCAGGGCGGGGCGGTGGCTTCGATGCTCGACTTCGCCATGGCCTTCGCGGGGTTCACCCAGTTGGCCGACGGCGCGGGGCTGTCGACGCTGACCATGAACGTCGTGTTCCAGAAGGCGGCGCGCGGTGGTCGCTACACCGTCCGCGGCCGCATCGAAAAGCCGGGGCGGCGGGTGATGTTCGCCGCCGCCGAAATCACCGATGGCGACGACGTCGTCGCCACCGCCACATCGACGCTGCTGGTGCTGCCGGCGGCCTAGGCCTTTCCGCATCTTGCCGAGGAGACGAATCATGACGAAACAACTCGACGGACAGGTCGTCCTCGTCACCGGCGCCGGACGGGGCATCGGCGCGGCGATATCGCTGCTCCTGGCCGAACGCGGCGCGGCTGTCGGCGTGCTCGACATCGATCGTGGTCTCGTCGACGAAACGGTCGCGCGGATCGCCGCCGTCGGCGGCCGGGCGCTCGCCTTGCCGTGCGACGTGGCCAGCCGGGACGCCGTTCTCGATGCCGCCGCGCGGCTGCGGGCCAATCACGGCGCCCTCACCAGCGCCGTGGCCAACGCCATGTGGATCAACTACGCGCCGCTGCGACAGGTGTCCGAAGACATTCTCGACCGAATGCTGGCGGTGGGCATCAAGGGCGCCTTCTGGGCTGCGCAGGCCCTGCTCGAACACCGCGACGATCGCCCGGGAACGATCGTCAACATCACCTCTCCGGTCGCCGATCTCGGCTTGCCCAACACGTCCTGCTATACCGCCACGAAAGGCGCACTGGTGGCGATGACGCGGCAGATGGCGGTGGAACTCGGACCACTGGGCATCCGCGTGAACGGCGTCACGCCGGGCGCCGTGCCAACCCCGGGCGCCAGGGCCATGGTCGACGAGACGGGCTACGAGAAGCGGCGCCAGCAGTCTCCGCTCGGCCGCCTCGGCACCGAGGAAGACGTCGCCCGCGCCGTCGCCTTCCTGATCGGCCCCGAGGCCCACTTCGTCACCGGGGAAATCCTCCACGTCGATGGCGGCGTCACCATCAAGGCCATCTGACCCGCGGCATCGCGCACGCTTGCCGGCCGGTCGACGGCGCAAGGTCGTCTGCCGTCCGGTCGACGCCTGACGGCGTGTCGCCGTCCGGGCGCGGCGTCGTCCCCGAATCGACCGGGCCGGCGCAGCGTCCAGGCGGGGCACTCTGCCGCCGTGACGCTCCGCCCGAGGCGTCCTGCTACGGCATGGTCATCGGCAGCCACAAGGCCAGGGCCGGAAACAGGATCAGGATGATCAGCCGCACCACGTCGGCGGCGACGAAGGGCAGCACGCCGCGGAAGATCTTGACCAGGTTGATGTCGCGCGCCAGCGAGTTGATCACGAACACGTTCATGCCCACCGGCGGCGTGATGAGCCCCAGCTCCACCGTGACGACCACCAGGATGCCGAACCAGATCGGGTCGAACCCCATTCCGACCACGACCGGATAGACGATGGGCACCAGCAGGATGACCATCGCCATGCCGTCCATGATGCAGCCGAGCACCAGGAACAGGCCCAGGATGAGCGCCAGCGTGCCGTAGCTGCCGAGTTCCAGGGCGACCAGCCAGGCCGTGATCTTCTGCGGTGTCTGGGTGACTGCGAGGAAGTAGCCGAACAGGATCGCGCCGATCAGGATCGTGTAGATGGCGACGGACGTGCGAAGGCCTTCGACGAGGCAGCTCATGAGAATGCGTGGCGTCAGCCTGCCCCGGGCAAAGCCGATCACGGCGGTGAGGAAAGCGCCGACCGCCGCGGCTTCGGTCGGCGTCGTCAGCCCGAAATAGATCGACACCACGATCGAGAGGAACAGCAGCATCACCGCCCAGACCCCCGACAGCGAGACGATGGCCTTGCGCAGGTCGAAGGGGCGTCCGTCCGGGAGGCGGCGGCCATAGGCGAGGCGGACGGCGACCATGTACATGACGACGGCGAGCAGTCCGGGGATGAGACCGGCGATGAACAGCTTGCCGATGTCCTGCTCCGTCATGTACCCGTAGACGGCGAGCATCACCGACGGCGGAATGAGGATTCCAAGCGTGCCCCCCGCCGCGACCACGCCGGCGGCGACCTCGCCGGGATAGCCGGCGCGGCGCATCTCGGGGAGCGCGATCTTGGTCATGGTCGCGGCGGTGGCGGCCGAGGACCCCGAGATGGCCGCGAAGCCGCCGCAGGCGCCGATGGTCGAAATCGCCATTCCGCCCTTGATGAAGCCGAACCAGGCATCGCCGGCCCGAAACAGCTCGCGCGAGAGGCCCGACCGCGTCGCGAGAACCCCCATCAGGACGAAGAAGGGGATCAAAGAGAGGTTGAAATCGGTCGCGGTTCGCAGCGGCGACATGGACAGGGTCGACATCGCCGGCCCCAGCCCGACCACGGACGCGAATCCGGCCACGCCGACGATGCCCATCGCGATGCCGATCGGCACGCGAAGCATCATCAGCGCGAACAAGGCGGGAAACGCCATGATCGCCAGCACGTCTGTGTTCTGCATGGCCTAGTCCTGCTTCGTTTCCGGGATTTCGATCGGGTCGAAATCGTCGAGATTTCCCCTGCCCGTCGCCACGAGGACGAGCCGCGTGAACACGGTGACGATCGAGACGACGACTCCGAGCCAGATCACGGCGAAGAACGGCCAGAGCGGCAGCCGCAGCTCCATGGTGACCTCGCCGCTGCGCGCGGCGTTCATCACCGGAAAGGCGAGCCGGTAGGCGACCAGGCAGGTGAAGCCGAGAAGGACCGTCCAGGCAAAGCTGTCGACCCATCGCCGGAGGCGCGGCGGGAGGAACTCCGACAGCAGGTCGACCTTGATGTGATTGCCGCGGAAGCCGACGCTTGCCAGACCCCACATGACGGCCGCACCCATCAGCAGGCGCGACAGGTCGAAGGCGTCCGGCAGCGGGTAGCTGAACAGGTATCGCGACGTGGCGGAAGCCACGACCGTCAGGGTGATCAGCGCCAGCAGGCCGCCCGCCACCATCTCGATGGCGAGCGACACCCGTTCCAGCGTTCTCGAGATCCGGTCCACGGACTTCCGCCCTTGCTACGCCAGTGCTACTCGGCCTCGTACAGGCTGTCGTGGCGCTTCAGCGCTTCCCTGTAGCTGGCGAGGACCTCGTCCGGGTTCCAGCCGGCGGCCGTCGCGTCTTCGCGCCACTTGTCCAGAAGCGGGGCGGCGGCATCCCGCCAGGCCTGGACCTCCTCGGGCGAGGGCGCATGAAGCGTGTGCCCGGCGTCGATCGCCTTCTGCCGGCCCGACTGTTCGTTCTCCGCCCAGCCGCTCGACACGCGCTTGGACCATTCCGGCGTGCAATGGTCGTCGATGACCTTCTTCAGGTCGTCCGGCAGATTGGCGTAGGTCGCCTTGTTGAACAGGAGAAAGTTGGCGCCGGTGTAGATGGGCATGTCGAGGTGGTTCTTCAGGACGCTGTCGATCCCGAAGATGAAAACGGAATTCCACGGGAAGGTGACGGCGTCGACCAGCCCCTTGGTGACCGCCTCGCGCGCCTCCGAGGCCGGAACCTGCACCGGGCCTGCGCCCAGCGAGCTGACGAAACGGGAGATGGTGGCGTTGGCGGCGCGGATGTTGATCCCCCGCAGGTCGCCCGGCAGGCGAACCGGATTCTTGGAATGGATGGTCGCGGGATCCGGCGGATTGGCGACGCAGAACTTCACGTCCGCCATCTCCTTCTCCGCGTAGGGCGCGTACCATTCGTGCACGGCCATGGCGCCGTCGGTGGCGTTGGTCACGAAGAACGGCACCTCGTGCAGCGCATACACGGGGAAGCGGCCGGCCTGGTATCCCGGCGCCACATAGGCGATGTCGGTGACGCCATCGCGGGTCATGTCGTAGTGATCGGCGGGCGCACCCAGCTGGCCGGCGGGGAAGATGGTGATGTTGATCCGCCCGCCCGACGCCTCCTTGATGGACTCCGCCCACGGCTCGATGACCATCGTGTGTATCGGATGGGTCGGCGGCACCCAGTGCCCCAGACGCATGTTGACCTCCTGCGCCACGGCTCCGCCGGTCGACGCCCACAAGGCCGCAGCACTGATTACGAGATGTCGAATGCCCATAAATTCCTCCCTTCGTGAGCGTCGTTTCCGGCCTGATGCGACCTGTCGCTCCGCGCGGAAGATAGTGACGGGGGAATCCGCCATGCACAAGGGGCATTCTAACAAATGGAAACGAATTCTACTCAGTGATTGCGTGGTCGGCACGACCGTGCAAGATGGAGGTCGATCCGGCAATCGCCATCCGGGCAGGTGAGGTCGGTTGCAACCGGGTGCAGGGCCGTGGAGAAAGAAGACTTGCCGATCGGGAAGGAGACAGGCGCGCCGGGCCAGGAACGAGCCGCGGCGTCGCCGCATCCAGCCTCGCCGGCGGCCGATGCGCGACCGGACGCTGCCGCGGGGAGCCCCTTGCGCGTCGCCGCCATGTCCGGGCTTCTGACGGGGCTCGGCTACGGTTTCGTGCAGATGTCGGTCTCGGCGCTGCTGAAGCCGATCGCGCTCGACCTGTCGCTGAGCCGGTCGAGCGTATCGGCCGCGATCTCGATCGGCGCCCTCCTGCAGGGCGCCGTCGCGCTCTTCGCCGGCTATGCCGCCGACCGCCTCAATGCGCGCGGCGTGGTCATTGCCGGGACGATCGTCATGGCGATTGGTCTCCTGGCCATGTCCTCGATCGAGGGGCCGGTGGGGCTCTATCTGGTGTGGGGCGTGCTGGTTGCCGGAGGCGCGTCCTGCGCCTTCACCGTGGTCATGGATCGCGCCGTGCTGCTTCACTCGGACGACCGGCGCGGCATTTCGCTCGCCGTGCGCTTCACCGCGGTGGCGGTGACGACGACCTTGCAGATGCCCGTCATCGTCCTGCTGATCGAGACCGTCGGCTGGCGCGCCACCTGCGTCATCTGGGCGGTGCTGATGCTGCTGACGCTGCCGGCCGCTGCGTTCCTCTTCACGGCGCGCCCGCGCGAGGTCGGGGGCTCCCTTCTCGCCCTGTCGCAGTCCGCCACGTTGCGGGAGGCGGTGCGGTCTCCCTTCTACTGGGCGCTGGCCTTCGCCTACATGGCCACGACGGGCGCCGCCAGCGGGGTCACGGTGCATGCCGTCGCGATGCTGACCGATCGCGGCTGGTCGGCCATGGCCGCAGGCTCCATCGTCGGCGCGCTCGTGCTGCTCTCGATTCCGTCGCGGCTGGTCACCGGGCACTTCTCCGATCGCCAGCCGGCGCGGCGGCTGCCGCGGTTCCTGGCCGCGGTCCTGATCGTGGAAAGCGTGTGCTTCCTGGCCGACGCGGGCCTTCAGACCGGCGCGTCGCTGTTCGTTCTGCTCTTCGCCAAGGGGATCGCGACCGGTGTTCCCACGGTGCTGATCGTCGTCATCGCGATCACCAGCTTCGGCAAGGACAGCGTAGGCGCCATCCAGGGCAGCCTCCTGTTCCTGATCGTCCCCGGCACGATGGCCGGCCCCTTCCTGGCCGGTCTGGCCTTCGATCGCACCGGCAGCTACGCGAGCGCGATCGCCTTCTTCGGCGTGGTCATCCTGCTGGCCGGGGCCATCCTCCTGTTCGTGCGTCCGCTCCCGGTTCGACACCCTGCGGACCTGCGCGAGGGAGCGCCCGGCCATGGGTGACGTCGATCCGCGAGCGGGGCTGCCGGTGCCGGGGCCCGGCGGTCCGGACCGCGACGGACGGGCGCGCGCAGCCTGGTCCCGGTCTGGCGCCGGGCATGGCGGCCGACCCCTGCCCATCGATGCCTTGTGGCCCGTCCGGGCGGGCGATAAGACGTCTCCGGGAAGGTGTCTCACGGAACCGATGTTCGACAGGCTCGACGAAACGTCTCCCCGCATTCGCGGGAACCGCCACGCGGCAGGCTTGACACGCCTCGCCAGCCTTTCATCCTAAACCTCGAAACCTCTGGCTCGAAAATGACGCGAAAGCCCGGCAAATCCACTCTGGCGCGAGCCTCCGGCGGCGATGAAGGCGACGGGGAACAGTTCGGTCCCGTCGTCCGGGCGATCCGGTTGATCTCGGCCCTCGTCCGGGCGGATCAGCCGCTGACCGGCAAGGAAATCTCGGAGCTTCTGGACCTGCCGCCCAGCACCGTGCACCGGCTGCTGCAGCTTTTGTCCAGGATCGGCATCGTGGAGCGGAAGGGAGACGGCCTTCGCTACCATCCGGGTCCGGAGATCTATCAGATCGCCTATGAAGTGATGCGGCGGCAGGATGTCCTGGCCCGCGCGCAGCCCTACCTCCAGGCCATCGTCGACGAGTTCAACATCACTGGGGCCTTCTGGGTCTACGCGCCGTCGGTCAGCCTGCTCACGGCGGGAATCGTTATCAATTCGAGCCATCCGCTCGATTTCCGGCCCATCGCCTTCGCGCCACGGGGACTGGCCTGGGGCTCGGTGGGCTGGTCGGTCCTCGCCCACGTGTCGGCGGCCGAGGTCGACCGCGTGGTCGCTGCGGCGACGCTTTCGCCGACCGGCCGGGTGATGCCGCCGCGCGGCGAACTGGAACAGGAACTCGCCGAGATCAGGCGGGTGGGCTGCGCGTTCTCCGACAGCCAGACGATCTCGAGCGCCCTCGGCTTCGCGGCAGCCGTCTTCGACTATCGCAAGGAAGTCGTCGGCTGCCTGAGCGCCACCATCCCCTCCATGCGATACGACCCGCGCGACAAGCCTCGCTACATGTCGTTCATCGCCGGAAAGGCCCGCGCGCTGAGCGAGGATCTGGGCAACCTGTCCTGATGTCCGCCGCGGCTGCGGCCCTGAGCGGTCTCAGATCGCGGTGCCGTCGGGCGCCCAGGGGCAATTGTCGTCGCGCCAGTGATGCACCCGGCGCGCCGCGATGCGGAACCCGTCCGGGCTCCTGACGAACTGGTCGGTGGAGTACCCGACGCTTTCGATCACCTTGGCATTTTCCGCCGTGCGCCAGCGCGTGACGGTCCAGTAGCAGCGGGCGGCGTATCCGTCGCCGTCCGGCTGAAGCCAGAGATTGTCGAGGTGATGGCGGCGGCCTCGAAAGGCGGGAAGGGCGGTCAGCTCCGTGAAATATCCGCGTATCGCCGGTTCGCCGACATACTCCTTGCCAGCGGTGTCCTGAAACAGGGCGTCGGGCGTGAACAGTCCCATCAGGCCGTCCAGGTCCGCCATGTCGAAGAGCCAGACATAGCGGGCCAGCAGATTGCTGACGCGCAGGAAATCACCATTCTCGTACATGTCCGCCACGTTTCGTCTCCCGATGCGATGTCCGCGCGCCGGGAACGGCGCGCCAGATTGCTCCAGCGCATTCTAATCATCGAAACAGGATTTTATCCAACGGAATTTTGAATGTCTTCGGTTTGTGTCTTTCCGGCTTGCAGGATCGGGGAGGCCGGGGGCCCGTAGAGCATTTCGATCAAGGGGGCCCGCGCCCGCAGCACGCCCTTCTGGCTGATGGAACCCTTGTCGGTGATCTCTCCCTGTGCTGCCGATGGCGGGCTTCCGATCAGAAGCGCTCGTGCGATGTGGGTCGAACTCGCCGGGGCGCGCTGCGCCAGCGCATCCAGCGCCTCCGCGACGATGGCGCGGATGGCCGGATGCCGCTCCAGCGCCTGCGCGTCGATCGCGTCGACACCCAGATGGCGAGCGCAGTCGACCGGCGAGAGAAAGACCAGCGCGCCAGGCATGTCGCGGCCCTCGCCGGTGATCACCACGTCCGCCACCAGAAGCCCCGCCTCCCGCAGGAAGGCGTCGCGAAGGCCGCCGACATTGACCCACGTGCCGGAGGTCAGCTTGAAATCCTCCGCGATGCGCCCCTCGAACGCCAGGCCGGCGTCCGGGCGTTGCGGGTCGACCATGCTCAGCGTGTCGCCGAGGCAGAGATATCCCTCCTCGTCGAACAGCGCGGCCGACATCTCCGGCGCGCGCCAGTAGCCGGGCGTCACGATGGGCCCGCGCACGCGCGCTTCGTACTTGTCGCCTTTCGGCACCAGCTTGAGATCGACGCCCGGCAAGGGCAGGCCCGCCAGACCGGTGCGGTTCGCCGGCCAGTTCTGCACCAGCGCGAAGGGCGCCGTCTCCGTGGCGCCATAGGCCGAAAGAATAGGGACGCGCAGGCCGGTGGCCGCGACGGCCGTCCTTTGAATGCGGCGCTCCAGCTCACCCGGCATCCCGGCGCCCGAGTAGAACAGCATCGACACGGAGCCGAAGAAGCGGCGCGCGAGGCCGGGATCCGCTTCCAGATGCGGCATCAGCTCGGCAAAGCCGCGCGGCACGCTGAAATAAGCGCTGGGGGCGACGTCCCGCAGGTTTCGGACCGTTCGGTCGATCCCGCCGGGCACCGGGCGGCCATCGTCGACATAGAGCGTGCCGCCGAGCTGGAGGACCAGTCCCAGAATGACGTTGGCGCCCGAGGCATGATGCCAGGGCAGCCAGTCCAGCAACTCCAGCGGCCGGTCGGCGAGGAATGGCAGCGCCTGAAGGAGCATCTGCTGGTTCGCGCACCACATCCGGTTGGTGACGACGACCGCCTTGGGGCTGCCGGTGGAGCCGGAGGTGAAGAGGAGTTTCGCGACCGCGTCCGGCGTGACGGCCGCCGCCGCGCGAGCGACCTCCGCTGTCGCACGCGTCTCCAGCAAGGCGCTGAAGCCAGTGTGCGCGGTCGCCTCCGCGCCCTTCGCCACGACGAGGTCCGCCCCGTCGGGCAGGTGCGGGAGGATCCGTTCGGCCTGGTCCGGATCATCCACCAGGACCAGGCCGGGGGAGAGCAGCGCGAGCAGGCCGGAGAGCCGGGGGCCGGCGTCGCGGTAGTGCAGAAGCGCCGGATTGACGGGTGCTGCGGGCACGCCCACCTCCGTGCAGGCGAGCATCAGGAGCGCGTGCTCGGGCGTGTTGCCGCTGAGGATGGCGACAGGCCGTTCCGGGCCGAGCCCCCGGTCGAGCAGGGCCTGGCCGACCGCCGCCATGGCGCGCTGCGCCTCGCCGTAGGTCACGCTCCGCCACCCGCCGGCGGGGTCGCGTGTCTTCAGGAAAGGGCGCTCGGGCGAGATGCGGGCCGTTTCGTGCAGGCGATCCGTCATTTTCAGCGGAAAGGGGCCGAGTGGCTCGGCCGATGCCATCACGACCGTTCCGTCCTTCGCGCGCGCCGTTCGAACCGTCCGCGACCCGACGCGGAGGGAGGCAAAGGGCGCTTCGGTTGCCGGGGTCATGGGCGATGGACTCTGGTGTTCATGCACGTCCCGATGATGCCAGAAACGGTCCCGTCTCGCCCGCGGATCCGGGACGAGCGATGCAAAGACCGGGATTTCTCCCATTCAATAGAATTTAATTCCGTTCGTTGCAACCATCGACTGCCTGTGCAAGTCTTCGGCATGCGCGGCGGCACCGAAACCAGGCGGTGCGTCCATGATGGGGAGGGTAGCAGATGTCGGATCGGACGGGTCGTATCGTGGCCATAACGGGAGGTGCCGGCGGGATCGGCGAAGCCGCGGCGACGAAGCTCGCCGCCGAAGGATGGCGGGTGGTCGTGCTCGACCGGAACATGGACGGCGCGAGGCGGGTCGCGGACCTCTGCGGCGGCACGGCACGCGAGATCGACCTGGCCGATCGCGACAGCATCGAGGCGGCGGCATCCTTCGTCGAACGCGAGATCGGCCCTTGCTATGGACTGGTGACCGTCGGTGCGCTGCTGGAAGACCCGCACCGTCCCGAAGACGTCGCGCCGGACGCACTGCGCGAGATCCTGACGGTCAATGTCGATGGCACGTTCCTGACCGCGACGGCGTTCGGCCGGGCGATGCTGGAGCGCAAGGCCGGCTCGATCGTCACGCTGGGGTCGATCGTCGGGCTCAATTCCACGCCGCTCTTCGCCTATGGCACGAGCAAGGCCGCGGTGATCAATCTCAGCCGCAGCCTGGCCGTGGCCTGGGGACGGGCGGGCATCCGGGTCAACACGATCTGCCCCGGCCCGACGCTGACGTCGGCGCTGCTGGCGAGCTATGCCCGTGGCGACCGGGATCCGGCGGCGCGCATTCGCCAGACCGCGCTCGGCCGGATCGTCGAGCCGTCCGAGGTGGCTGACGGCATCTGCTTCCTGCTGTCGGACCGCGCGAGCGCGATCACCGGAACCGAGCTCACGGTGGATTGCGGCATCACCGCCGCGCAGATGTGGAACCTCTACAACGGCGTGCCGGAAGCCCGCGCCTGAGCATCGTCGACCCGGCCGGCCTCGTCCGCCGCGACGAATGTCTCGGCGATGGCCAGCACGGCGGCATGGATCGGCCCGGCGGTCAGACCTGGCATGACCGAGGCATCGACGATGAAGAGGTTGTCCAGTCCGTTGAGCTGGAGCCGAGCGTTCACGACGGCGTTGCCATCCTTGCCCATGCGGCAGGTTCCGCTCGGGTGGTGGTGGGTGATGACGGCCTTGGCGACGAAGGCGTCGATCTCGGCCGGCGAACCGAGAGGGCCCGGCAGCATTTCACGCTCGCGCCATTCCGACAGGTCCTGATGGTGGCCGATCGCGCGCGCAGCCTCGAGAGCCGCGCGGAACAGGGTGCGGTCGCGCTGTGTCCGAAGGTAGGCGGGATCGATGACCAGCCGATCGCCGAGGTCCGGTCCGCTGATGCGCACGGTGCCGCGGCTGGTGGGATGGGTGATGCCGAACAAAAGCGAATAGGCCGAGCCCGCCTCGGGCGCGTCGAACTGGTCCGACACGATCGGCGCCACGCCGCAGCCGACGACGATCTCGGGCTGGCCCGTGCCCGCGAAATCGCCGGCCCGCATGTAGGCCATCGATTCCGAATGCTGAAGGCGCGACGGCGGCACGGGCCGCCTGGCCTGATAGAGATTGCCCGCGCCGAGCAGATGATCCTGGAGGTTTGATCCGACGTCCGGGCTGTCGAGCACGCAGGCCACGTTCGCTGCGGCCAGAACCGCTTGCGGACCGATGCCGGAGCGCATGAGCAGGGCCGGGCTCTCCAGCGCGCCCGCGCAGAGGAGAATCCGCTCCGCCGAGACGGTCGTCTCCCCGGCCGGGGTGAGCATTTCGACGGAACCGACCCTGCTGCCCGACAGGACGAGCCTTCGAACCTGCGTGCCGGTGAAAATGGTGAGGTTCTTCCGGGCTCGAACCTCGGGCGTGAGCCAGGCATCGGCTGCCGTCACCCGCCGTCCGTCGCGAATGTTGAGCGAATTGGGGGTGACGCCGATCATCTGGCCGCTGTTGTGCCCCGGGATCCGTGCCAGGCCGAGCGCGGCGCCCGCCTCGATGAACGCCCGCGCGACGAGGCTGACCTCCTCGCCGGGCATGTAGACGGGCATGGGTCCGCCCTTGCCGTGGATTCCGTCGCCGCCGAGCGGATGGTCCTCGATGGCCTGGAACGCGGGCTGGAGCGAGGCCCAGCTCCACCGTTCGTCGCCCGTGGCCTCGACCCAGGCCTCGAAGTCGGCCGCATGGCCGCGCATGTAGCCCATGGCGTGGAGGCAGCTCGACCCGCCGACGACCTTGCCGCGCGCCCAGTGATGGACACGCCCCGCGGTGCCGGGCTGCGGCTCCGTGCGATAGTCCCTGTCATAGCTGCGCCCCTGCAGCGCCGGCCAGGCGGCGGGCTTCCAGATGTCGGGATCGCTCGCCTCCTCGCCGGCCTCGACCAGCAGGACACGCCGTCCGGGTTCCTCGCTCAGGCGCGCGGCAAGCAGGCAGCCGGCCGAGCCGCCGCCGACGATGATGACGTCGAACGTCGTGGCAAGGTCGGGTTCGGGGGTCTGGATCATGTCCACTCCATGTCTTGGCGGCGGGCGCGTCGGGGATCGATCCGATGGACGGGCCCGGTGCTCCCTCGGCGGCGGCCCGATCCCGGACCCACCCGGCGCCGATTCTTCAGGTGCCGGTTTCCATGGCGATCTTCGCCGCGGCGCGGGCGCGCAGGACATGCCTCTTCGCCGCCTTGCGCGCCGCTTTCGGATCTCGGGCCGCGATGGCCTCGAAGATGTCGCGCATTTCGCGCAGGCTGTTCTGCGCCCTGCCCTCGAGCGACATCGAACGGCCACGGAAGAAGCTGATCCGCGCCAGAAGACCCCGGTGCACCTCCTCGAGGACGGGATTGCCGCAACTGGCCAGGATGATGGCGTAGAAGTCGGCCGCCGTGGTCACCTGCGCCATTCCGTCATGGCTGGCGGCGGCCGCCTCGAAGGCGTTGAGCGAGGCTTCGAGCGCCTGCAGGTCCTCGGGTGAAATGCGCAAGGCGCAGCGGCCGGCGGCCTCGGCTTCGAGAAGCTCGCGCACCTCGTAGATGGCCATGGCCCGCTCCCAGGAAAGAGCCGGCACCGACGGCCCCTTGTTGGGGACGATCTCGATCAGTCGCTCGGCCTCCAGACTGCGCAACGCCTCGCGCAGCGAGGGCCGGCTCACGCCGAGCTGGGTGCAGAGCTGGCTTTCCACGAGCCGGCTGCCCGGCTGGAACAGTCCGGTGAAGATGGCCATCCGAAGCTTGTCGACGGTCCCCTGCTGAACCGTGCGAGGCGAAACGCGCAAATTCATTTCCGACATGGGTTTTCAACTCATCGATGTGCTGTCCGACCGGACTGACGGGGCGTGGCACAATACACCCCGATGCATCTTGATAGCCTGCCAGCGAAGGCTTGTCAGCCGCGAAGATTCCCGGATCGCCAAATTGAAAGATTGCCAGATTGCCAGACAATCGGTGTTGACGGCCCGCGCGTTTCTGTGCTCCATTCCTCGGCAGGGAACAAAAAAACGCGAGGATCCGAACGTGATCTCGGAACCGAATTCTGGCCAGATGAGCGCGAGGCGGGTCGATACCGGTCGTATCACGCTGCACGTGCGGGAGCAGGGGCGCGGCCCCCTCATGCTCTTCTTCCACGGCATCACGTCCAATTCCGCGGTGTTCGCGCCGTTGATGGAACAGCTGTCCCACCGCTTCCGCACGGTCGCGGTCGACCAGCGGGGCCACGGCCTGAGCGACAAGCCGGAAACCGGCTACGACGCGGACGACTATGCCGCCGACATCGCCGGCCTCATCCGCTCGCTGGACGCCGGTCCGGCCATTCTGGTCGGCCATTCGCTCGGCTCGCGCAATTCGGTGACGGCGGCTGCAAGCTATCCGGATCTCGTGCGCTCGGTCGTCGCGATCGACTTCACGCCGTATATCGAGACGGAGGTCTTCGATGCGCTGGAGAGCCGGGTGAACGCCGGCGACCAGCTGTTTGCGGACGCGGCGGCGGTCAAGGCCTATCTCGCCGCCCGTTACGTGAACCTTCCCCGGGCGGCCATCGATATCCGGGCGGAGAGCGGCTACCGCGCCGTCGACGGCGGACTTCGCCCGCTGGCTTCCCCCACCGCGATGGCGCAGACCGCGCGCGGGCTGCGCAGGGACCTCGTGCCGGTGTATCGCGCGGTCTCGAAGCCCGTCCTCCTCGTGCGCGGCGCAGACAGCAAGCTCGTCTCCGCCGATGCGCTGGCGAAGACGAGCCGGCTGCGCCCCGACCTTCCCGTCGTCGTGGTCCCCGGCGCCGACCACTATGTCAACGAGATCGCGCCCGACATCACCGTGAAGGCGATCACGAATTTCGTCGACGCCTGACGGCTCCACCCAGGGTTTCCGTACGCTTCAGCAGGATCGAGACAGATGGCAAACTTGAACTCAACTCCAGGCAAGGCCCGCCGCGCCGAAGTCGCCGGTGGCGGATTTGCCGGCCTGACCGCGGCCATCGCCCTGCGGCAGAACGGCTGGGACGTCCGGCTGCATGAACGCAGCGCCGAACTGCGCGCCTTCGGCGCCGGCATCTACCTCTGGCACAATGGCTTGCGGGTCCTCGAAGGGGTCGGTGCGCTCGAGGACGTGCTTCAGGGGTCGCACACGCCGCCGACCTACGAAACCTGGATGCAGAACAAGTCCGTCTCCAAGGAGACGTTTCACGGCCTCCCCTGGCGGGTGATGACGCGCAGCCATCTGCACAATGCACTGGTCCGCCGCGCCAAGGCCGTCGGCGTGGAATTCCGGGTGAACTCGGAAGCCGTCGCGGCCGACCCCGAGGGACGCCTGACCCTCCAGACCGGCGAAGTGCTGGAAGCCGACCTGATCGTCGGCGCCGACGGCGTCGGCTCCAAGGTCAGGGACTCGATCGGCTTCAAGCAGGAGCGCTGGGCCGCCACCGACGGGATCATTCGCCTGATCGTGCCGCGCAAGAAGGAAGAGCTCGGCGAGGGCGAGTGGGACAACACGATCGACATGTGGAACTTCAGTCCACGCGTCCAGCGTATCCTCTATTCGCCCTGCAACGACCAGGAACTGTACCTCGGCATGATGGCGCCCGCCTCCGATCCGCGCGGGTCGCGCGTGCCGATCGACCTCGAGGTCTGGGTCGAGATGTTCCCCTTTCTGGAGCCGTGCCTCGTCGAGGCCGCCAAGCTTCAGTCGGCCCGCTACGACAAGTACGAGACGACGAAGCTGGACAGCTGGGCGAAGGGCAAGGTGGCGCTGATCGGCGATGCCGCGAACGCCATGTGCCCGGCGCTGGCCCAGGGCGCCGGATGCGCCATGGTCAACGCGTTCAGCCTGGCGCAGGACATGGCGACGGCCTCCTCCGTCGAGGACGCGCTGCCCCAGTGGGAAAAGCGCATCCGTCCGATCACCGACCGCTGCCAGGCGATTTCCGCCGACTATGCGGCCAATCGTTCGCTGTCGAATGGAAACATGTTCACGCCGGCCGCGCTCGAAGCGGCCTGCTACGACCCGATCCGCCGGGTCTCCTCGTGGCCGCAATAGACCGACCCCCGGGTTGCAGAATTCGGGCGCGCGGAAGCTGCGCGCCGTTCAGGAGATGAAAATGGATTATTCGCTCGAAGTCGAAAACAGCTACGCGGTGCGGGGTTGGTACTCCGTCGTCCACGAAGTGCTGCATGACGGCGGGAAGCCCGGGGAACCGCTGATCAAGGCCGCCGTGGGTGTCGTCATCCGCAATCCGTTCGCGGGAAAGTTCGTCGCCGACCTGGCGGAACTGATGAAGCCCAGCCCGGCCATCGGCCATGCGCTCGGCGCCCGCGCCGCCGCCCTGCTTCGCGGCCGTCCGGTCGAAAGCTACGGCAAGGGCGGCATCGCCGGCACGTCGGGCGAGCAGGAGCACGTGGTGGCCTGCATCACCACCGCGTTCGGCGATCCCCTGCGCGAGCAGGTGGGTGGCGGCAAGGCCTGGATCTCCTCGGCCAGCAAGGTCGCGGCCGCCGGGACGGCGATCGACATTCCGCTCGCCCACAAGGACGAACTCTACATCCGATCGCACTACGACGCGGTGACGTTTTCGGTGCCCGACGGTCCGCGTCCGGACGAACTGCTGATCTGCGTCGCGGTCGCGACCGGCTCGCGCGTTCACCAGCGGGTCGGCGGCAAGACCGTCGCGGACTTCGCCGTGTCCGCCTGAAACACACGAGAACTGGAAGGACATCGAAATGCCCCTGAACATCAAGGATCTGAAGATCACGTCGTCGGACTTCGAGCCGCTCGGCAAGCTGCGCGACGAGCACGCAGGCGACAAGGGCAACAAGCTGCCGCGCCTGACGGTGAGCGGCGTTCCGGCCGAGGCGAAGGAACTGGCGGTGATCTGCCACGACCCCGACGCGCCGCTGGCGAACGGTTTCACGCACTGGACTGTCTACGGCATCGACCCCAGGGCCACCGACCTGTCGGACGCTCAGGAGAAGTACCGGGTGGGTCCGAACGGCGCGGGCGCCATGCAGTACTACGGACCTCAGCCGCCGGCCGGCCACGGCATTCACCATTACTACTTCTGGGTGTATGCCCTCGACACGAGCGTGGAGGGAACGCCGACTCGCGAAGAGTTCCTGCAGCGGTACGCCGACAACATCATCGAGCAGAACCGCATCGTCGGGCTCTACGAGAACAAGTGATTTCGAAGGCTTCGGCGGCCAACAAAAACAACAACATCGCCGTCGTTGCCGAATGGGAGACCAAGACATGACCGACTACAGCTCCGTCCATCGGCAGCTTTTCCAGGATCTCGTGACGGCGACGAAAATCCTGGTGCACGAAGGCGTCATGGACGTCTTCGGCCATATCAGCGCCCGCGATCCCGAAGATCCGGGCAGCTTCTTCCTGGCCGGGAAGCTCGCGCCCACCGTCATCACCACGGACGACTTCCTGCGCTTCAATCTCGACGGCGAAACCACCGACAACCGTCCGTCCTACCTGGAACGCTACATCCACAGCGAGATCTACAAGGCGCGGCCGGACGTCCAGTGCGTGCTCCACACCCATTCGCCGGCCGTGCTGCCCTATTGCTTCACCGACACGCCGCTGCGGCCGGTGACGCACATGGGCGCGTTCATGGGCGAATCCGTGCCTGTCTACGAAATCCGCGACAAGCTCGGCGACGCGACGGATCTGTTCGGCGGCAGCCCGAGCGTCTGCGCCGACATCGCCGAAAGCCTCGGCCAGGCGCCTGTGGTGCTGATGGCGCGCCATGGTGTCGTCAACGTCGGCAAC
Source organism: Aquibium carbonis (assembly GCF_003970795.1). Classification (GTDB taxonomy): domain Bacteria; phylum Pseudomonadota; class Alphaproteobacteria; order Rhizobiales; family Rhizobiaceae; genus Aquibium; species Aquibium carbonis. Next base: position 36,563 of record NZ_RWKW01000069.1, read on the forward strand.
TCCGTCCGCGAGACGGTGTTCCGCGCCTACTATCTCGAGCAGGAAGCCGCCGCGCTGACGGCCGGCCTGCAGGTCGGCAACGTCAAGTATCTGTCGCCGGGCGAGGTCAAGACGGCCGGCAAGCTGGTCGGCGCCCAGATCGATCGCGGCTGGAACCACTGGTCGCAGCGGCTGAGGGAGGCGGGCCTGCTGGCGTGACGTCCGCAAGGACAAGTCGGGCCATTTGACGCAACACCAGAGCGGGAAGGCAACCAACGCAGATGCCGCACGCTGAGAGCTACGATTACGTCATCGTCGGGGCAGGGTCTGCCGGGTGCGTGCTCGCCAACCGGCTGAGCGCGGACCCGGCCTGCAAGGTGCTCCTGCTGGAAGCCGGCGGCTGGGATCGCGATCCGATGATCCACATCCCGCTGGGCTGGGGGAAGATCCTCACCGAACGCCGTCACGACTGGATGTATTTCTGCGAACCCGAGCACAATGTCGGCGGCCGCAGGGTCGAATGCGCCCGCGGCAAGGTGATCGGCGGTTCGTCCTCCACCAACGCCATGGCCTATGTGCGCGGCAATCGCGGCGACTACGACCGCTGGGCGGCCGCAGGCCTGACCGACTGGTCCTACGAGAAGGTGCTTCCCTATCTGCGCAGGCAGGAAAGCTGGGAGGGCGGCGAAAGCGCCTATCGCGGCGGCTCCGGTCCGGTCAGCACGCAGTTCTGCCGCTACAAGGACGAGTTGATCGACGCCTTCGCGGAAGCGAGCGTGCAGGCCGGCTATCCCCAAACGCCGGACTACAACGCGGAGCAGCAGATCGGTTTCGGCCGTCTGCAGATGACGATTTCGAAGGGACGCCGCGCCTCGACCGCCACCGCCTATCTGCGGCCGGCGCTGAAGCGTCCCAACCTGACGGTGCTGACCAGGGCGACCGCCACGAAGATCGTGCTCGAGGGCACCCGCGCCACGGGCGTGACCATTCGCCATCGCGGCACGGAACGCACGGTGCTCGCCCGTCGCGAGGTGCTCCTGTCCGGCGGCGTCATCAATACGCCGCAGCTCCTGATGCTGTCGGGCATCGGCGCCCCCGACGAGCTCGCCGCGCATGGCATCCAGACCCAGCTGAACCTGGCGGGCGTGGGCAAGAACCTGCAGGACCATGTGTCGGTCATCCTGATGTATCGGCGCCGGAAGCCCGGACCGTTCCTCAAGATGATGCGCGCCGACCGCATCGGGCTGGACTTCATCAAGACCTTCCTGTCCGGGACGGGCTTTTCGGGCGATGTTCCGGGCGGCGTGGTGGCGTTTCTGAAAAGCGGGCCGGAGCGCCCGTTGCCGGACGTGCAGCTGCTGTTCACGGCAGCTCCGCTGGCGGCCTGGCCCTATTTCGAGCCGTTCAAGGCGCCGTTCCCGGACGGTTTCGCGACGCGGGTCGTGGCGACGCAGCCCGAGAGCAGGGGCGAGGTCAGGCTGGCCTCGGCCGATCCCTCGGCCGCGCCCCTCATCCACCAGAACTTCCTGGCGTCTCCGAAGGACTGGGCGTCCCTGCGCGCCGGCTTCAGGGTCGCGCGCGACCTGGCGGCGCAGCCGTCCATGCAGCCCTTCGTCGCGGCCGAGTTCTTCCCGGGACCCAAGTGCCAGACCGACGAGGAAATCGACGAGCACATCCGCCAGACGTCGATCACCGTGCATCACCCGGCCGGCACCTGCCGCATGGGCGCCGATCCGGAATCCGTGGTGGATCCGCAGCTGCGCGTCCGCGGCCTTGCGGGTCTGCGCGTGGTCGACGCCTCGGTCATGCCCGACCTCGTGTGCGGCAACATCAACGCGGCGGTGATCATGATCGCCGAGAAGGCCGCCGATCTCATCAAGGAAGCGAGTTCGTGATGCGCGATCCTGAACGCCGTCATCGCGACAGCAAGCCGGCCGGCGCATGCGCTCTACGCGCCTTTCAACCGACGCCGGAGGTGGCACGATGATACGACGGGTTGCAATCCTGGGCCTTGGCACGATGGGGCCGGGAATGGCCGCGCGGCTTGCGCGCGGCGGTCTCGACGTGGTGGCCTACGACGTCGCGCCGGCAGCCATCGAGCGCGCCCGGGCGGCGCTGACGGTCGCCGACGGCGTTCTCGACTCGCTTGGGATCGCGCCGCCTTCGGGCGGTGCCGGAACCATCCGCTTCACCGAGGTGATCGCCGATGCCGTGTCCGGCGCCGATCTCGTCATCGAGAACGTGCCGGAAAAGGAGGAGATCAAGGCCGAGGTCTATCGGCAGATCGACGGGCTGATCCCCGCCGACACGATCGTGGCGTCCGATACCTCGGGCATCCCGATCACCCGGCTGCAGGCGCATATCTCCAATCCTGCCCGCATGGTGGGAATGCACTGGTCCAATCCGCCGCACATCATCCCCATGATCGAGGTCATCGCGGGCGAACGGACGGCGCCGGCGACCGTGCAGCTCATCCGCGACCTCATTCGCTCCATCGGGCTGCTTCCGGTGGTGGTGAAGAAGGACGTGCCGGGTTTCGTCGAGAACCGGGTGCTCTACGCCCTGCTGCGCGAGGTGGTCGATCTGGTCGAGCGCGGCGTGATCGAGCCGGAGGACATCGACACCTGCGTGTCCTGGGGCATCGGCTACAAGCTCGCGGTGATCGGGCCCGTGGCGCTGCTCGATATGGCGGGCATGGACATCTACCATTCGGTCTCGTCCTTCCTCAACGCCGATCTCGCGGACCGGAAGGACGTCGCTCCGCTCGTCAGCACGCAGATCGCCTCGGGCAAGCTCGGCATCAAGTCCGGCGAGGGGCTGTACAGCTACACCCCCGACCGGATCGCCGCGCTTCAGCGCGACCGGGCGCGGAAGCTCGTCGCCATCCGGCGCATTCTCGAAGGGGGCGACTAGGTCCATGGCCCATGTCGAGCGCCAGCCCCTGAACGAGGCCGACCGGCAGTCCGCGCCGTCGCGCGTCGCGGGCTTGGCCATGAATGGGCTTCACACGCTGCTCGGTCTGGCGCTGCTTCTGGTCGTGGGCATCAACTTCGTCAACGCCGTCAGCCGGTACCTGCTCGGCGTGTCGCCGCTGGGGGCGGACGAGCTGATGGTCTACATCGTGATCTGGGTGGTCATGGTGGCGGCGGTGCTGTCGCTGATCATGCGGTCGCACATCAACGTCAATCTCCTGCCGATCTACACGTCGGGGCGAACCCGCCACCTCCTTCACGTCATCCATGATGCGGCCGCGGTGCTGGCCTGCGGCTATGCCACCTATGCGTCCTGGCTGTTCATCGGCCGGATCTCGCGGCTCGGCGTCACCTCCATGGGGCTCGGCGTTCCCATGACGGTGCCGCACGCGGCGCTGCTCGCCGGCTTTGCGGGGCTCACCGTCGCCGGGGCCTTCATGCTGGTGCGGGACGTCATCGCGCTGGTTCGCAACGCACCGCACACCAGGATGGCGCCATGATCGCGTCGCTCGCCATCCTGCCGCTGGTTCTGCTTGCCGTCGGTACGCCGATTTTCCTGGTGTTCCTGACCGCCGTGGTGGTGACGATGATGTTCGTCCTGCCCTTGCCGCCGGTGGCCCTCCAGCAGGTGCTGTTCGGCGGCTTCGACAATTATGCGCTGCTCGCCATCCCCTTCTTCGTGTTTGCCGGCGAACTGATGAGCACGAGCGGCATCGCCAATCGCCTGATCAACTGGGCGATGGCGATGGTGGGGCGCGTCCCCGGAAGCCTCGGCGTCGCGACGGTCGGCGCCTCGACGGCGATCGGCGCCATCAGCGGATCCAGCGTCGCGGCCGTCGCGGCCATGGGCAAGACGCTCTACCCGAAGCTGGTCGATGCCGGCTACGGCAAGGCGCGGGCCGGCGGCCTGATCGCGTCGAGCGGGGCGATCGACATCGCCATTCCGCCCAGCATCGCCATGATCCTCTATGGCCTGGCGGCGGAGCAATCGATCCCGCGGCTTTTCATCGCCGGGGTCCTGCCGGGGCTCCTGATGGCGCTGATGCTGGCCGGCTTCATCGTCATCGTCGCCGTGAGGAACCGCATTCCCAGCCAGGGGCGTTTCGAGCCCGGCATTGCCTTCAAGGCGACGAAAGACGCGTTTTGGGCGCTGCTGATGCCCGTCTTCGTGCTCGGCGGCATCTACAACGGATGGTTTTCGCCGACCGAGGCGGGGGGCTTCGCCTGCGTCTACGCCATCGTGGTGGCGTTGTTCATCTACCGGACCATGACGCTGCGCGAGGTGGTGCGGGCGGCCGGCAACGCCGCGATGCTGACGGGCCAGATCATGATCATCGTCGCGGCGGCGAGCGTGATCACCTGGATGCTGACCACGCAGGGGGTTCCGCAGGCGATCATCGCCTGGATCAACGCGCTGCAGCTCACCCCGTTCATGTTCCTTCTCGCCATCAACGCGGTGCTCTTGGTGATCGGCTGCTTCCTCGACCCGACGTCGGCGATCCTGGTCTTCGCGCCCTTGCTGGTTCCCATCGCGGTCTCGCTGGGCATCGACCCGATCCACTTCGGCATCGTCATGACGGTCAATCTGGCGATCGGCATGTTCACGCCGCCGTTCGGCCTGAACATCTTCGTGGCGCAGTCGGTCACCGGGCTGCCGGTCCATGCGCTCTACCGCGGCGTCGCGCCCTTCGTGGTCGTGCTCATCCTGGCACTGCTGATCATCACCTACGTGCCGGCCCTGTCGCTGGCACTCGGCCAATCTCTCTAGCAAAAAAAAGGGAACACCATGCTGTCGAAACTCCTCAGAATCGCCGCGGTCGGCACCGCCCTGGCCCTGGTCTCGCTGGCGCCGGCTGCCGCGCAGAGCACGATGAAACTGGCCAGCGCCACCATCAACGACGTCCAGCACGAGTGGCAGAAGGTCTTCGCCGCAGAGCTGGAGGCCCGGATCGGCGACGCCGTGAAGACCGAGATCTATCCGGCGAGCCAGCTCGGGGCGATTCCCCGCATGGCCGAGGGCGTGCTGCTCGGAACGATCGAGGCCTTCACGACCCCGACGTCCTTCATGACCAACGTCGATCCGCGCTTCCAGGCGTTCGACGTGCCGGGGCTGTTCAAGTCTCCCGACGACGTGCGGGCGGCCATCCATGATCAGGATTATCGCGGCCATCTCGAAGAGCTCTTCCTCGACAAGGGGCTGCGCGTCATCGGCGCGATCTACAACAGCCCGACGGTCGTCTTCACGAAGGCCGACGTGACGACGCTCGAGGGACTGCGTGGACTGAAGATCCGCACCTTCGCATCGCCGCTCCAGATCAAGCCGATGGAGCTGCTGGGCGCCACGCCGCTGCCGCTCGCGCTGACGGAGGTCATCCCGCAGCTCGAATCCGGCGGCCTGGACGGCATGCTGGTCGGCATGCCGATCCTGACGGCGTTCAAGTATTACGACGTCGGCAAGAACATCCTCGACCTGCGTTTCGCCGAGATCGTTTCGGTGACCGTCGTCAACGAGGAATGGTTCCAGGCGCAGACCGACGAGGCCAAGGCCGCCATCGTCGAGGCAGGCCGCGCCGCCGAAGAGCAGGTCTTCCCGTGGGGCGTGGAGAACGTCGAGAAGACCTACAAGGTCTGGACCGACAATGGCGGCAAGATCAACGAACTGTCGGCGGAAGACCAGGCGACGATGGAAGACGGGTTCTCCAGGCTCGCCGCCGAGCTTCTGGCCGCCGACCCGGCGGTCAAGGCCGAATATGACCGTCTTCAGGCGCTGGTCGCCGCCAGGGCAAACCAGTGAGCGGGCTGACCGGCCCGGGTTCAGCGGCAGGTCAGGCCGGCGCCTTCGGCCCGGCAGTCGAGCCGTCGCGCCTGCGGCTGGTCACGACCCAGGTCGAGATCGAAGCGCGTCTCGTAGGTGCGGCCTTCCACGCCGCACCAGGCGCGCTCGAGCGGAAGCGCCTCGCCATGCACGTTCATCGTCGCCCAGGCGCCGCTCACCGTGTCGTAGCGCAGGTCGAGGCTGGCCTGCTGGCCGGGCTCGATGCTCGCCAGGTCGGCGGCGAACCAGTGCGCGATCTCGGCCTGGCAGCGAATGACGGCATCGCCGGAATTTCGAACGTCGACGGGGAGGCGAACCAGCCCGCGAGGGTCCACCGTCTCCGCGGCGGCGACGGGAAACATGAACACCGCACAGGCGGCTCCAGCAAGAAGGAGATGTGAACGCACGAAAACAGACCTCCGGTGCAAGTGTCTCGGAGCAATAGCAAAATTACGTGGAACGTCATCGTCAAAACTCAAAATGGGAGACTGAAATGACAACCAACCTGATCAAGCGCGGCGTTCTCGCCGCAGTGACCGCGGTGTTCATGGCCGGAACGGCGATCGCCGCCGACGTGAAGTCCATCGCCATCATGACCCCGGAAGAAGGCACCGATTTCGGCTGGAACCAGCAAGGTGTCGACGCGGCCAAGGCCGCGGCCGAAGCGGCCGGCATCGAGGTGATCGTGGCCTCGGGCCTCGGTTATGGCGATGTGCGCCCGGCCCTGCGTGAAATCGCCGCCGACGGCGCCAGCCTCATCATCGCGCATGCCAGCGGCTATGCGACGTCGGCGCCCGAAATCGCCGAGGAGACCAGCGTGCCGGTCGCGATCGTGGATTCGCCGCAGGCGCTGAAGGCCGGCCTGGTGGCCGACTACACGCTGAGCGGACACGAGGGCGCCTATCTGGCGGGCCGCATGGCCGCCAAGATGAGCCGGTCCAAGCATGTCGGCATCGTCGTGTCCGGCGAGCCGCCGTCGTGGAACTCGCAGTCGGCCGGCTTCGCGCAGGGCGTCAAGGCGGAGAACCCCGAGGTGAAGATCACCTACGCCGTGATCGGGCCCGCCGCCTACAGCGATGCGGCCGGTGGCCGGCGCGTGACCGAAAGCGTGATCGCGGCCGGCGCCGACATCATCTTCGGCCAGGGCAACGGTTCCAGCTTCGGCATGCTTCAGGCGGTCGAGACGACCGCGGCCGCCGATGGCGGCAAGGTGCTCTTCATCGACGTGATCGGCGACAAGACCTCGGTCGGCAAGGGCTTCCTGCTCTCCTCGGTCGTGTGGGACATCACCCCGGTCTATGCGGCGATGATCAAGGATCTGCAGGACGATACCTTCGGAACCAAGCGCTATGCGATCGGTCTCGCCGACGATTCGGTGAAGCTGCTCAAGACCGACGAGATCCCGGACGACGTCTGGACCGATGTCCAGGCGATCCGCGAGCAGATGCTCTCGGGCGAGATCACGATCGAGCCGGTCTTCGAGGCGACCGCGGTTCGGGCATTGATGACCGACGTGTCCGCGGCCGCGCAGTAGCGGGCGCAGACAGGCGGGAGGGGCGAACTGCTCCTTCCGCCACCAAGCCAGCAGAACAGGATTACCGATCACCATGTTGCAGCCGCAGCAACCGGCCCCGCCCATCATCGTGCTGGAAGGCGTCACGAAGCGATTTCCGGGCATCGTCGCCAATGACCGCGTCGACCTCGCCATCCGCGCAGGCGAGGTGCACGTGCTGCTGGGCGAGAACGGCGCCGGCAAGTCCACGCTCATCGGCATGCTGTCGGGACTGCAGCAGCCCGACGGCGGACGGATCCTGATCGACGGCAAGGAGATCGCCATCCGCTCTCCGAGCCATGCCCTGTCGCTCGGCATCGGCACCGTCTTCCAGCACAACATGCTGGTGCCCACGCTCACCGTCGCGGAAAACCTGGCGCTGGGCGGACCCTGGTGGCAGCGCCCGAAGATCGCCGAACTGAGCGTCCGCGTTGCCGAAATCGCGCGGCCGCTGGGCATCGAGATCAATCTGAGCGCTCAAGTCTCCGAACTGTCCCTCGGCGAACAGCAGCAGGTCGAGATCGTGCGTGCGCTGCTGCGCGACAGCCGCGTGCTGATTCTCGACGAGGCGACGTCGATGCTGACGCCGCAGGGCGCAGCCGAGCTTGGAGCGCTGATGCGCCGCCTGGTCGAGCGCGGCCTCGCCGTCGTCTTCATCACGCACAAGCTGGGCGAAGCCGCCGATTTCGGCGACCGCGTCTCCGTGCTCAAGCTCGGCCGCAAGGTGGGCGACATCGCGCCGGAACGGCTTGGCGCGCTTGGCCGCGAAGCGCTGGTCGACGAGATCGTGACCCTGATGTTCGGCCGTCAGGCCGACGGCGATGCGGTCTCGATTCCGCCCCGTGCCGCCAATGACGACACCTTGCTAGAGGTACGCGACCTGAACGTCGCGTCCGTGTCGGATGCCCCGGCGCTGGAGGCGATCTCCTTCAAAGTCGGACGCGGCGAAATCCTCGGCATCGCCGGCATCGACGGAAACGGCCAGAAACAGCTCGCGGAAGCACTGGCGGGTCAGCTTTCGGCCAGCAGCGGCAGCGTGATCCTGGCGGGGGAGCGTTTCGATGGGCTCGACGTCGGCGGACGCCGCCGCAAGGGCCTGCGCTACCTCACCGACGACCGTCTGGGCGAGGGGACCGTCGGAACGTTCCCGGTCTCGATCAACTATTTCCTGAAGCAGATCGGCGATCCGCCCTTGTGGAGGTCCGGCATGGAACGGACGCGCGAGATCGAGGGGCGGGCCAGGGAACTGACACGACAGTTCGATGTCAGGACGCCCGGCGTCGCAACGCCGATCGGCCGCCTGTCGGGCGGCAACATCCAGAAGGTGCTGATTGCTCGCGAACTGGCGGACGGGGCGCAGGCGGTGATCTTCAACAAGCCCACCTACGGCCTCGACCTCGCCAACACGCTCGCGACGCGGCAGCGCATTCGCGACATCGCCGGGCAGGGCCTGGCGGTGCTCCTGATCTCGACCGATCTCGAGGAGCTCCTGTCCATGTGCCACCGCATCGCCGTGATTTCCCAGGGCCGCATCGTCGGCACCGTCGAGAATGGCGAGGGTGCGGGTGAGCGGGTCGGCCGTCTCATGATTGGACTTGCCGCATGACCGACAACACCAGCCCCGCAACCAGCCGTGCCGTGGACGTGGTGGCCGCCGAGCCCGTCGGGCGCGAGATCGGCCGCCGCCTTCTCATCACGCTGGGGCCGATCCTGATATCCCTCGTCCTGGCGGGCGGCGTGCTGGTCGCCGTCGGCGTCGATCCGCTCGCCTATTACGGGCTCGTGGTCGAGCGCGGGCTCCTGTCGCCGCTGGGGCTGCAGCAGACGCTGACGCGCATGGCGCCGCTGCTCTTCATCGCGGCGGGCCTGATCGTCGCCTTCCGGGCCGGTATGTGGAATCTGGGCGGCGACGGCCAGTTCCTGCTCGGCGCCGTCAGCGCGGCGGCGAGCGCGCCCTTCCTGGTGCAGGCGCTGCCCGGCTGGCTCGCGCTTTTCGCGGCCTTCCTGATCGCCACGGCGGTCGCCATGGTCTGGTCGCTCGTTCCGGCGCTCTTGCGCGCCTATCAGGGCGTGAACGAGATCATCACCACGCTGATGATGTCGTTTCTCGGCGTGTCGCTCGCCAACGTGCTGGTCAAGCTCGTCTTCCTCGACCCCGGCACGACCGTGCCGCAGACCCGCACGCTGGCGGTGGCCGACCGCCTGCCGCGCCTGTTCGAGACCACCATCACCAGCGGCCTCGTCTTCGGGCTCGTCGCCATCGTCGTCGTCCACCTGATGATGACCCGCACGGCCTTCGGTCTGCGGTTGAGGATCGTCGGCGCCAATCCGCGCGCGGCGGTGCATGCCGGCCTCGACGTGCCGCTGCTGACGGTCGCCGTCTTTGCGATCTCGGCCGGGCTGGTCGGCATGGGCGGGGCGATCGACATCATCGGCATCCAGGGCAACGTGCGGGCCGACTGGAACCCGGCCTACGGCCTGGCCGTGATTCCCGTCGTCTTCCTGGCGCGCATGAACGGCTTTGCGGCGATCGGCTTCGTGTTCCTGCTGTCGGTGCTGTCGATCGGCGGCGAGAGCGCGGCGCGGCGTCTCGGCGTGCCGCAGCATTTCACCCTCGTCCTGATCTCGATCGTCCTGATCACGCTGGCGATCGCGGAGTATCTGGACAACCGGCTGAACCAGGCGCGGAGGGCTTGAGCGATGAGCGGATTTCTCAGTGACACCTTCCTGGCGGCCCTGCTCTTCGGCGCGGTGACGGCGGCCATCCCCCTGCTCCTGGCCGGGCTCGGCGAGCAGATGTCGGAAAAGGCCGGCGTGCTCAACATCGGCATCGAGGGCATGATGATCACGGGCGCCTATCTCGGCTTCGTGGGCGCCTACTATTCCGAATCGCTCTGGCTCGGCTTCCTCACGGGGGCCGTGGGCGGCATCGCCGTGGCCGCCCTCATGGCGCTGCTGTGCGTGCGCATCGGCCTCAACCAGATCGTCATCGGCATTGCCCTGACCCTCGGACTGGAAGGCCTCACGGCCATCCTCCACCACTTCCAGTTTTCCCGCTCCTATCCGCGGCTGCCGGCTGCCGAGGTGACGGCGATCCCGTTCCTCTCCGACATCCCGGTGCTGGGACCGGCGCTGTTCCGGCATCACCTGATCGTCTACCTCGCGGTGGCGATGGTCGTGGTGATGGTCTGGGTCTACCGGCGCACGCAGCTGGGGCTCAACCTGCAGGCCGCGGGCGACAAGCCGGCCGCACTCGACGTCGCCGGCATCGACGTCATCCGCACACGCACCGTGGCGGTGCTGTTCACCGGCGGCATGGCCGGACTGGGCGGCGCCTACCTCGCCAATGTCGGGGCCGGGCTGTTCATTCCCTTCATCACGAACGGGGCCGGGTTCCTCGGCATCGTTCTGGCGATGCTGGCGCGGGGCCGGCCGCTCTGGGTGCTCATCGGCGCGCTGATCTTCGGCGCCAGCCTGTCGCTGACCACCGCCGCGCAGGTGGCCGGCATCAACATTCCCACCGACCTCATCCAGATGCTGCCGTTCCTGGCGGTGATGGCGATGCTGGTTCTCTTCGGCCGCCGGGCCAGCCTCCCGGCTGCCCTTGGAATTCCCTACGAGCGCGGAGCGCGCTGACAGAGCAACGACGCGGCGGGAACCCGCGCAAAAGAAGGAGAGTGAATCATGACGGACACCAAGGTCTACCTGCTCGATGGGGGTTCCCTCGTCATCGACGGCTATCACGTCTTCTGGAACCGCGGCCCGGCCGGCGAGGTGCGTTTCCCGGTCTATTCGATCCTGGTCGAGCACGCGGAAGGCCGCTTCCTGTTCGACACGGGCTTCGATTACGACCATGTCATGAAGGTACTTCCCTTCGAAAAGCCCATGCAGACGAAGGAGCAGACGATCCCCGGTGCGCTCGGCCTGATCGGGCTCGAGCCGAAGGACGTGAACGTCGTCTTCAATTCGCATTTTCACTTCGACCATTGCGGCGGCAACAAGCATCTCCCGGATGCCAAGAAGATCTGCCACAGGCTGGAAGTGCCACAGGCCTGCAACCCGCAGCCGTTCGAGCATCTCGGCTATTCCGACGTCAGCTTCTCAGCCGAAGCGGCCGAGGCGAGGGGGATGACCGACCAGCTCATGGCCGGCACGACCCGCGCCAATTCCACCTTCGAGGGCATCGAGGGCGATGTCGAGCTCGCCAAGGGCGTCCATCTGATCTTCACGCCGGGGCACTCGATCGGACACTACAGCCTGCTGGTCGAGTTCCAGACCCGCCGCCCGATCCTGTTCACGATCGACGCCGCCTACACGCAAAAGAGCCTCGAGACGCTGTGCCAGGCCTCCTTCCACATCGATCCCGTCGCTGGCGTCGCGTCCATGCACCGTGTCCGGAAACTGGCCGAGGAGAAGGACGCCGAGCTGATGTATTCGCACGATATGGAAAACTACAGGACCTACCGCACCGGCACTCAGTTCTACGGCTGAGGTGGGATCATGCGCTATTCAGACCACGCCGAGCCGGTGCTCACGCTCACCTCCGGGCCGGTCAACGCCTATCCGGACGTGCTGCGCGGCCTCGGGCGAACCGTCCTCTACGACTACGACCCGGCCTTCCAGGCCTTTTACGAGAAGGTCGTCGACAAGACCCGGAGGGCCATGCGGCTCTCGACCCGGCCGGTCATCCTGCACGGGGAGCCGGTGCTGGGTCTCGAGGCCGCGGCTGCGTCGCTGATCACCCCTGGCGACACCGTCCTCAACCTCGCGTCGGGCGTCTACGGCAAGGGCTTCGGCTACTGGGCGAAGCGCTATTCGCCCAATCTGCTGGAGATCGAGACGGCCTACAACGAGGCGATCGATCCGCAGGCCGTCCGCGACATGCTCCGCGAGCATCCGGAGGTATCGGTCGTCTCGGTCTGCCACCACGACACGCCGTCGGGCACGATCAACCCGATCGACGAGATCGGCGCGCTGGTCTCGGCGCATGGCGCGTATCTGATCGTGGATGCGGTGTCGTCGTTCGGCGGGATGAAGACCCATCCCGAGGATTGCAAGGCCGACCTCTATGTCACCGGGCCGAACAAGTGCCTCGGCGCGCCGCCGGGACTGACCATGATGGGCGTCAGCCCGCGCGCCTGGGACAAGATGAAGGCGAATCCGGCGGCGCCCCGCGCCTCGATGCTGTCCATCCTCGACTGGGAGCAGGCCTGGTCGCGCGCGGAGCCGTTCCCGTTCACCCCGTCGGTCGCCGAGATGAACGGCCTCGACGTGGCGCTCGACCTCTATCTGGGCGAGGGGCCCGAGGCGGTCTGGGCGCGCCACGCGCTGACCGCCAAGGCCACGCGCGCCGGCATCCGCGCCATGGGACTGTCCCTGTGGGCCGCGCGGGAGGCGATCGCCTCGCCGACGACGACGGCGGTCAGGACGCCCGACGGCATCGATGAAGCCGCGCTGCGGCGCGCCGTGCGCGCTCGCTACGGCGTCGTCTTCTCGTCGGGTCGAAGCGAGACGCTGGGCAAGCTCACCCGCATCGGACACATGGGACCGACCGCCCAGCCGATCTACGCCGTGGCCGCGCTCGCGGCCCTCGGCGGCGCGCTGCGGGCCGAGGGATACGAGGCCGACGTCGGGGCCGCCGTCGCGGCGGCGATGGCCGTGAGCGACGCAGACGCATGATGAACCAGTTCAGGACAAGAGGAGAGCAAGAATGAGCGGAAGACTTTCAGGGCGCACGGCGCTGGTCACCGGTGCGGCCCAGGGCATCGGCAAGGCGATTGCGGCGCGTCTCGCCGCCGATGGCGCCAAGGTAATCGTCAGCGACATGAACGGCGAGGGCGCGACGGCCGCCGCGGCGGAGATCGGCAAGGGGGCGTTCGCCATCACGGCCGACGTCACCGACCCCGAGGCCGTCGCGGCGATGCTCGCCGAGATCGACGGCAAGACGGGGGGCGTCGACATTCTCGTCAACAACGCGTCCATCGTGCCTTTCGTGGCGTGGGACGACGTCGACCTCGCCCACTGGCGCAAGATCATCGACGTGAACCTGACCGGAACCTTCATCGTCACCCGCGCCGCCACCGACCAGATGCGGGCCAGGAACAAGGCCGGCCGGGTGATCTCGATCGCGTCGAACGCCTTCTTCGCCGGCACCCCGAACATGGCCGCCTACGTGGCCGCGAAGGGTGGCGTCGTCGGCTTCACCCGCGCTCTGGCGACCGAGATGGGCAAGTACGGCATCACGGCCAACGCCCTGGCGCCCGGCCTGGTCGAGAGCGACGGCGTCAAGGTGAGCCCGCCCAATGATTCCTTCGATTTCGTGGAGATGCTGCAGGCGGTGAAGGGCAAGGGCCAGCCCGAGCACATCGCCGACGTGGTGGCCTTCCTGGCCTCCGACGACGCGCGCTGGATCACCGGCCAGACCATCAACGTCGATGCGGGCATGGTGCGCTACTGAGGTCCGGATCGCGAACGGCCGGCCCGGGGAACACCGCTACGCCGGGACCACGGGCTGGCCGACCTGGGCAAGGAGCCAGGACAGGAACGCCTGCGCCAGGGCGTTGTCCTGCTTGGCCTCGGGCAACACCACGTAGTAGCCGAGATCGGTGGTCATCGGCTGGTCGAACAGCACCTCGAGGCGGCCCGAGGCGATCTCGTCCTCGATGAGGTACAGCGGCAGCAGCGCGTGGCCCATGCCGCGCACCGCGGCCTCGATGATCATGGCGAACTGGTCGAAACGGTGGCCCCGATAGACGTGCTCGAGGCCCAGCCCGGTCATCCGGGACCAGTCCGCCCAGAGCTTTGGCCGCGTCGCGAGGTGCAGCAGCGGTTGCCCGTCGAGGTCTTCGGGCACCGCGACCCCGCTCGACGCGGCCAGCGCGGGGCTCGCGACCGGCAGGATCACCTCGCTGCACAGATAGGTGCAGGTCGCATGGGCCCAGATCGGCTGGCCGTAGTGGATGGCGAGGTCGAAATCCTCCGCTTTGAGGTCGAAGGGCTGGGCGCGCGACGCAATGTCCACGGCCACCCCCGGATGCCTGGCCAGGAATCCCGGCAGGCGCGGCAGGAGCCAGCGGCTGCCGAAAGTCGGCAGCGTGGCCAGCTTCAGCGCCGTCCGGCCGTCGGCGCTGGAACGCGCCCTGAGCACCATGTCCTCCGCCTGGGTGAGCAGCCGCCGGACCGCCGGCAGCAGCCGATGGCCGGCGCCCGACAGCAGGACGCGCTTGCGGACGCGCTCGAACAGAAGCACGCCGAGCTGCTGTTCCAGGGTCTTGACCTGCCGGCTCACCGCGCTCTGGGTCAAGTTCAGCTCCACTGCCGCCTTGGTGAAGTTGCCGTGCCGCGCGGCTGCCTCGAAGGCTTGCAGGATCGTGAGGTCGGGGATCAGCGTGCGGCTCAGGTTCATTCCGTTCTCGCATCAAGACAGGCCAAGATGGCATGATACGACCCATATGGCCTGGCTTATCATCAAATGCCAGAATGACGACCGGCGATGCCTCGACGGCCGGCGTCGACCGGTGTTGAATTCAGCGCCACCCCGATGGATTGAAGGACGGAGACAATCGATGAGCGCCAGCGTCGACGTGAGACAGGAAACGGCGGAATTGCTCGACAGGCTGGGCGTGGCGCGCGCGGCGTGGACCGGCGGCGACATGGCCTCGTTCAGCCCGGTCAGCGGCGAGCCGATCGCGCAGGTGACGACCGCCTCGGCGGCGGACGCCAACGCCGCGATCGATGCCGCGCACGAGGCCTTCAAGGCCTGGCGGCTGGTGCCGGCGCCGCGGCGCGGCGAGCTGGTGCGGCTGCTGGGCGAGGAGCTGCGCGCGGCCAAGGCCGATCTCGGCCGGCTGGTCTCGATCGAGGCCGGCAAGATCGCCTCGGAGGGGCTCGGCGAAGTGCAGGAGATGATCGACATCTGCGACTTCGCGGTCGGCCTCTCGCGCCAGCTCTACGGCCTGACCATCGCCACCGAGCGCCCCGGCCACCGGATGATGGAGACCTGGCACCCGCTCGGCGTCGTCGGCATCATCTCGGCCTTCAACTTCCCAGTCGCGGTGTGGTCGTGGAACGCGGCGCTGGCGCTCGTCGCCGGCAACAGCATCGTCTGGAAGCCGTCGGAGAAGACGCCGCTGACCGGGCTTGCCTCGCAGGCCATCCTGGAGCGGGCGCTGGCGCGCTTCGGCGACGCGCCGAAGCACCTGTCGCAGGTGCTGATCGGCGACCGCGCGGTGGGCGAGGCGCTGGTCGACCATGAAAAGGTGGCGCTGGTGTCGGCCACCGGCTCGACGCGGATGGGCCGCGAGGTCGGCCCGCGCCTGGCGAAGCGCTTCGCGCGCTCGATCCTGGAGCTCGGCGGCAACAATGCCGGCATCGTCTGCCCCTCGGCCGATCTCGACATGGCGCTGCGCGCGGTGGCCTTCGGCGCCATGGGCACGGCCGGCCAGCGCTGCACCACGCTGCGGCGCCTGTTCGTGCACGACAGCGTCTACGACCAGCTCGTGCCGCGCCTGAAAAAGGCCTATGAGAGCGTCTCGGTCGGCAATCCTCTGGAGACGTCGGCGCTGGTGGGGCCGCTGATCGACAAACAGGCCTTCGAGGGGATGCAGAAGGCGCTGGCGGC
>NZ_RWKW01000070.1 GCF_003970795.1 Aquibium carbonis
CGGCGGGCGACGGGGCGTCAACGCGGGGCCGAATGCGATGGTCGCACCTCGTTGGCGCGCTTTCGGCTGCCGGTGTCATGCCGCGCCTGCAGCATGCCTTCCTCGGTCTGGACGGCGACGGCCTCGCCATGCTCGACGACCGCGCCCGAGGACGCGTCCGGGCGGTCCGGCCGCGGGCGCTGGTTCTCGCCGTCGGCGCGGTCGAACGCGTGCTGCCCCGACCCGGCTGGCAATGGCCCGGCGTCATGACGGCCGGCGGCCTGCAGCTGCTTCTCAAGGAGGGCGTCAGCGCGCCCGATGGCGACATCCTGATCGCCGGCAACGGCCCTCTCACCATTGCGCTCGCCGCCGATCTCGCACGGCTCGGCCGCCCCCCGGTCGCGCTGGTGGAAGCAGGCGATCCGTTCGTCCGCTTCGCCGCGGCGCTGCGCCTCTCGGCCCATCCCGGACTGGTCGCCGAAGCGGCAAGCCATCTCCTGCGGGTCTTCGCTTCGCGAACGCCCTGGCTGCGGGGAGCGCAACTGACGTCGATCGAGCGCCGCGACGGGCGGCTCGTCGCAAGCGTGCGGGACCGAAAGGGCCGGACGCAAGCCATCGAGGCGGACATGATCGCGCTGCACGACGGCATCCGGCCGAACGATGTCGGTCTGCCGGCCGTCTCCAGTCGTGAGCCTTTCGTGGTGCGGGCGGGCGACTGCCGGGAAGCGCTGGGCATTCGTGCCGCCGCGGCCGACGGGCGGCATGCGGCACGGCGGGTGATCGCGCTCCTTTCTACACGAGAAGCCGTCTTTGCAGAGCCGGTCGTGGAAGCGCAACGCCGGGCGCAATCGGTCCTCGCCGATCTCTTCAGGCCCGTCGACGATGGCAATCCGCTGTCGACTCTCCCCGACGAGACGATCCTGTGCCGCTGCGAAGGCCGCACCGTCGGCGAACTGCGCGCCATGCTCGCCGAAGGCGAACCGAGCGCGCGGGAAATCAAGCTCAACGGCCGCTTCGGCATGGGCCTGTGTCAGGGACGGTTCTGCGCCGACAATGTCCTGCAACTGATGGCATCCACGCGCGACGACGCTGGAATTCCGGTCGACCGACTGAGCCGCGACCGCTGGCCGCTTCGGCCCGTCACGATCGCGGCGCTGGCAGCCGACGATGAACAACGGGAGAGATCATGACCCAGACTGCTCGCAACCATGCAACGGCCACGCCACCGGCGATCCTCGTGCGCAATCCCTTCGACGGAACCCTGGTGGCCGAGGTCGCGGCCAGCACCCCGACCGAGATCGCGCAGGCCGTCGCAGCCGCCGGTCGTGCGCAGGCCGGGTTCAAGCACTCATCGCCCTTCGAACGCCGCAGCTTGCTCGATGCGCTGGCCGATCGCATCGCCGCCAACGCGGAGGAACTGGCGCAAACCATCCGCCTCGAGGTCGGCAAGACCATCCGCGAGGCGCGCAACGAGGTTCGGCGTTCGCAGAACACGCTTCGCCTTTCCGGCGACGCCGCAACCTTTCTCGATGGCGAGGTGCTGCATTGCGGCATCGTGGCGGGCGGGGCCGACCGGCGCGCGACCGTCACCTATGTGCCGACCGGGGTCGTCGGGGCCATCACGCCCTTCAATTATCCGCTCAATCTCCTCTGCCACAAACTCGGGCCGGCGATCGCGGCCGGAAATGCCATGGTGGCAAAGCCCTCGCCGAAAGCGCCGCTTGCGGCAGCGCGCCTGGCGGAACTGGCAGTGGAGGCCGGGTTCCCCAAGGGTTTGTTCCAGGTCGTCCACGGCGGCGCCGACGCGGCGCTGGCGCTCGCCCGCGCGCCGATCGACCTCCTCTCCTTCACCGGCGGTCCCAAGGCCGGCCTGGCGCTGAAGAACGCCAGCGGACTGGTGCGCTGCCTGATGGAGCTTGGCGGCAACGATCCATTGTTCGTCTTTCCGGACGGCGATCTTGAAAAAGCGGTCGAGACGGCGGTGACGCATCGCTTCGAGATCGCCGGCCAGAGCTGCGCGGCCGTGAAGCGGCTCTACCTTCACCGCGACATCGAGGCCGCGTTCACCAATCGTCTGCTGGAGGCGGTCGCGGCCGTGCGCTTCGGTGATCCGGCTTCCGAGGCGACCGACATGGGACCGGTGATCGACGAGGACGCGGCCAGCCTCGTCAGGCACCGCATCGCGGCGACGCTGTCCAACGGCGCGACGCTGCTCGCAGGCGGCGGCGGGGAGGGAACGCTGGTCGAGCCGACCGTGCTTGCCGGCGTCGATCCCGCCTCGCCGGTGATCGCCGACGAGACCTTCGGCCCGGTGATCGCCATCCGCAGCTTCGACGATGCCTCTGACGTGATCGCCGAGGTGAATGCCGGCGCCTATGGATTGCAGGCCGGAATCTTCACCAACGACCACGCGCGGGTGAAGCGGTTTTCGCGCGAACTCGCGGTCGGCGGCGTGATGGTCAACGAAGGCCCCGACTTCCGCGCCGAACACGTGCCCTTCGGTGGCATTAAATCGAGCGGCCTTGGCCGGGAAGGCGTCCGCATCGCGATCCGCGAGATGTCGGAAACGCGCGTGGTGATCGACTGACATGGAGACGACGATGACATTCGACGCAGAACGGCTCAAAGGCGTGTTCACCGCACTGGTGACGCCCTTCAGGGACGGCAAGGTGGACACCGCCGCCTTCGAGGCGCTGGTCGAGCGCCAGATCGCGGCCGGCGTCGCCGGCCTGGTGACGGCCGGCACGACCGGCGAAGCCGCCACGCTGCGGCAGGACGAGATCGACGATCTGGTTGCCCGCACCGTGCGGATCGCGCGTGGCCGGGTCATGGTCATCGCCGGGGCAGGGACCAACGACACCCTCGCCACCATCGAGAAGGCGCGACGGGCCGAGTCATCGGGCGCCGACGGTCTTCTGGTCGTCACGCCCTACTACAACAAGCCGTCCCAGCGCGGGCTCTTGCAGCATTACGGCGCCGTGGCCGACGCGACCGGCCTGCCGGTCATGCTCTACAGCGTGCCCGGCCGCTGCGGCGTCGAGATCGCGGTGGAGACCTGCGCCGCCCTGCGCGACCGTCACGACAACATCGTCGCCATCAAGGAAGCCGGCGGATCGGTCGAGCGGGTGACCAGGCTTCGACGCCAATGCGGCGGCGACTTTCCGATCCATTCCGGCGACGACGCGCTGACGCTCGCCTTCCTCGCCGCAGGCGCGGTCGGCGTGACCAGCGTGGTGTCCAACGTCGCACCGGAGGGAATGGTCGCGCTGGTCCGCGCCTGGCAAGCGGGCGACGCGGCGAGGGCGCTGGCCCTGCACGAGCAACTGGCCGAACTGGCCGAAATCCTCTTCATCGAGCCCAACCCGGTTCCGGCCAAGGCGGCGCTCGCGCTCGAGGGCCTCGCGAATGCCGACCTCCGATTGCCGCTGACGCCGATGGAGCCTGCCAACCTCGACAGGCTGCGCGGCGTCATGCACCGCTATCGCTCGTCGGGCGCCACGCCGCTGCGGCAAGGCGCGGTCGGCGGCGGGTGAGGGTGTCGACACCAGGGACCGGACACATCATGCGGTGTTCGAACACGAACCGCAGCGAGGGGGTTTAGCGATGTACAGATGGGATTTCAGCGTAATCTGGCAGTATTGGGACCTGTTCATGTACGGGCTATGGCTGACGGTGGTCTACACCTTCGGCTCCATCGTGCTCGGTGTGCTGATCGGGCTTCTCGTTTGCGCAGCGCGGCTGTCGGGCTGGATGATCTTCTCGCTCATCGCGCGGACCTATCAGGAGATCTTTCGCTGCACGCCGCTCCTGGTGCAGCTTCTCTGGTTCTACTACGCCTTCCCGCTGCTGGTCGGGATATCGATCGACAACCGTGTTGCCGCGATGCTGACGCTGTCGCTCTATGTCGGGGCCTTCTATGCCGAAATCTTTCGGGGCGGCATCCTGTCGATCGACCGCGGCCAGCGCGAGGCCGCCGCCGCCATCGGCATGAGCAACTGGCAGGCGATGCGGCGCATCGTCATGCCGCAGGCCTTCAAGCGCATGCTGCCGGCCTTCATCAACCAGTCGGTGATCCAGTTCAAGAACACCTCGCTGGTGTCGGTCATCTCGGTCGCCGATCTCGCCTACATGGCAGCGGTGGTGAACGGCCAGACCTACCGCCCGCTCGAATCCTACACGGTCATGGCCGCGCTCTACATCGCGGTGCTTTTCCCGCTCACGCAGATCGCCGACTGGATCGAGCGGCGCCTGCGCGTCAGCGACTGACGAGAATGGAGTCCAGCATGACCAACGTGCAACAAACCGCAGCCGGGCCTCAAACCGTCCTCGAAGCGCGCGGCATCCGGAAATCCTTCGGCGGGCTCGAGGTGCTGAAGGGCGTCGACGTGACGCTCGCGCGCGGCGAGGTCGTCGGACTGATCGGCCCCTCGGGCTCGGGCAAGTCGACGCTGATCCGCTGCCTCAACATGATGGAGAAGCCGACCGGCGGCTCGGTGATCTTCCGCGGCCACAAGATCGGCAAGTCCTTCCGCGACCGGGACGGAACCACCGGCATCGGCACCCTGCGCCGCCATGTCGGCATGGTGTTCCAGCACTTCAACCTGTTTCCGCACAAGACGGTGCTGCAGAACGTCACCGAAGGGCCGATCGTGGTCTGCAACACGCCGAGGGCGGAAGCCGAGGAACGCGCCATGGCGCTCCTGGCCGAGGTGGGGCTCGCCGAAAAGCGGAATGCCTATCCGAGCCACCTGTCGGGCGGCCAGAAGCAGCGCGTCGCGATCGCCCGCGCGCTCGCCATGCAGCCCGAGGTGCTGCTGCTCGACGAGGTGACGAGCGCGCTCGATCCTGAACTGGTCGGCGAGGTGCTCAACGTCATCCGGCGGCTCGCCGACGATGGCATGACCATGGCGATCGTCACGCACGAGATGGCTTTCGCCGCCGATGTCGCCGACCGCATCCTGTTTCTCGACGAGGGCCGGATCGTGGTCGAGGGAAAACCCGACGAGACGATCCGCAACCCGACCAACGAGCGGCTGGCTAGCTTCGTCTCCCGCTTCAACCATTGAGGATCGAGCGATGACGGAGGCCAGGCCCGTGCGCAATGTGACGATCTTCGGCGCGGGCCGCGTCGGGCTGTGCCTCGCTGATCTTCTGGCCGGAAGCGGCGACTACGACGTCACGCTCGCCGACTGCACCGAAGAAGCGCTGGCAGCCGCCTCGGCCGCCGGGCACGCTGCGTCCCATGCGGATGTGTCCCGTGGCGAAGACATCAACAGGATCCTGCCCGGATCGGATCTGGTCGTGGCCGCCGTTCCCGACCGCCTGGTCCATCGTCTGGCCGCTGCTGCGGCCGATGCCGGCCTTCACTACCTCGACTTCAGCGAGGCCGGCGAAGAGACCCGCGCGGCCGCTGCCCGCGCCAGGTCCGACCGCGCCTTTCTCCCCGGCTGCGGCGTTTCGCCCGGCGTCGTCGATTCGATCGCCTACGGACTGGCCCTGCGGCTCGACCAGGGTTGCGACATCGACATCCGCGTCGGTGCGATCCCTGCCGCTCGCACCAACCGCCTGGGATACGGCCTGATCTGGAACCTGGACGGGTTGCTGGCGGAGTACACGAAGCCCTGCACGGCCATCGTCGACGGCAACCGCGTCACCCTGCCGCCGTTGTCGGGGCTCGAGGAGTTCACCGTCGACGGCGTCCGCTACGAAGCTTTTCTCACCGCCGGAAGCATCGAAGGGCTCGCCACCCTTGTTGCGCCGCACGCCCGCAACCTCGTCTTCCGCACCATTCGCCATCCCGGCCATCTCGACTACATGCTGCTCCTGCTCGACGATCTGGGGCTGCGCTCGCGCCGCGACCTTCTGGGGACCGTGCTACGCAACGGTCTGCCGGCCGGCGGCGCGGATGTCGTGCTGATCGACGTGCGGGCGAGCGGAAGCCGCGCCGGGAAGCCCGCCGAGGAGCGCTTCGCGATGCGCCTCAAGTCGCAAGCTGGCGGCGCCGACCACGGCGCCCTGGCGGCCGGAAGTGCGGCGCACGCCGCAGCCCTGATCGATCTCACGCGTGCAGGCACCCTTCTGGGCGAGCGCCTGCGAATCCCCGCGCTGGTCCCCCACGAGGACGTCTTCGAGAACCGCTTCTTTGTCGATCTGTGCACGTGAAAGCGTGGGAAACCGTGCTCGCCCGTGCTTTTCAGGTCCTCGGATAGGGCCATTGGTCCACGGCATTTTCGTGTTGAATATGCGGCGTTGAAGCACTGGCCTTTTGCGGTGCGTGTGTTAGAACGCGCCGCAACATAAGCAGCAAAAAACATGGGGCGCCATGTCGGTCCGCCGTCTCGCAGAGCCAGCCGTTCAGCCAGCAGCCTTCGCCTTCGACAAGACGAAATCGGCTGAAGCCGGAACCTGGATCGCCAAATACCCCAAGGGCCGCGAACAATCCGCGGTGATTCCGCTCCTCATGCTGGCGCAGGAGCAGGAAGGCTGGGTCACCAAGGCCGCCATCGAGCATGTCGCCGACATGCTCGCGATGCCCTACATCCGCGTCCTCGAAGTCGCGACCTTCTACAC
Source organism: Aquibium carbonis (assembly GCF_003970795.1). Taxonomy (GTDB): domain Bacteria; phylum Pseudomonadota; class Alphaproteobacteria; order Rhizobiales; family Rhizobiaceae; genus Aquibium; species Aquibium carbonis. The sequence goes on from NZ_RWKW01000070.1 coordinate 6,550, forward strand.
GCAGTTCCAGCTGAAGCCGGTCGGGACCCGCGCCCACATCCAGGTATGCGGCACGACGCCCTGCATGCTGCGCGGCTCCGAGGCGCTGATGGACGTGTGCCGCACGAAGATCCATCCGGACCAGTTCCATCCCAATGCCGACGGCACGTTGTCATGGGAAGAAGTGGAGTGCCTGGGCGCCTGCGTGAACGCACCGATGGTGATGATCTTCAAGGACACCTACGAGGATCTGACGCCGGAGCGACTGGCCGAGATCATCGACGAGTTCGAGGCCGGACGCGGCGATGCCGTGAAGACGGGACCGCAGACCGACCGCTGGTTCTCCGCGCCCGCGAGCGGCTTCACCGCCTTGAAAGACGAAAAGAACGTCCTCAAGGACACGCGTGCCGCCCCGTCGGAGCCGTCGGCGGCAGCACCGGCCGCCGAGGCCCCCGCGCCGTCGAGGGCGGCCCGGCCGAAAACCGATGCGCCCGAAACCAATCCCGCGGTGAAGTCGCCTTCCGACGTCAAGGTCAGCCCTGCCGTCGAGAAGGCCGCGAGCGTGCCGTCGCCAAAGGAAGACGCCGCCGCCGCCAACAAGGCCGAGCCCTTGGTGGAGGGCGTCGCCAAGGTCCGCACCGCCCGCATGCCTTCCGATGCGGAGGTTCCCTCCGCCGAAGGCCTGAAGGCGCAGGCCGGCGCCGATCCCTTGCCGGTCGAGGGCTCGACCGCTTCCGACGTCGCGGCGCCGTCGCTCGACGACGCGAGCCGTCCGGCCGGCATCGAGCGCCCGGCCGCGCCCGACGATCTGCAGCTGATCTCTGGCATCGGTCCCAAGATCGAGGGCACGCTTCATTCGATCGGCATCTTCACCTATGCCCAGATCGCTGGCTGGACGCCTGAGCAGCGCGCGTGGGTCGATGGCTACCTTCGCTTCCGCGGCCGAATCGAGCGCGAGAACTGGGTGGCCCAGGCCAAGGCGCTCGCTGATGGCGGCCGCGAGGAGTACGTCCGCGTCTTCGGCAAGGAGCCTCGCTGATGGCGAGCTGTCCCGCGGCTTCCGGCAGCACGCGCTTCGGCCTCACCGAATGCGCGCGCATGACGCTCCTGAAAACCGCCGTCGCGCTCGTGGTGATCCTCGGGGCGGGGGTCTATACTGGCGAGACCGGCTGGCTCGTGCTTGCGGCCGTTCTCGTCTCCTTCTCGACGCTCGTCGTCGGCTTCCAGGTGCTTCTGTCGGGCAAGCGCCCGTTCGCAGCCCAGAACTCATCGGTGAACCGCCATGCTCGCTGACAAGGATCGCATCTTCACCAACATCTATGGTCGGTTCGACAAGTCGTTGAAGGGCGCGCAGGCGCGCGGCCATTGGGATGGCACCGCCGGGATCATCGAGAAGGGCCGCGACTGGATCATCAACGAGATGAAGGCGTCGGGTCTGCGCGGTCGCGGCGGCGCCGGCTTCCCGACCGGTCTCAAATGGTCGTTCATGCCCAAGCAGAGCGACGGGCGTCCGTCCTATCTGGTCGTCAATGCCGATGAATCCGAGCCGGGAACCTGCAAGGATCGCGAGATTCTGCGCCACGATCCGCACACGCTGGTCGAGGGCTGCCTCATCGCCGGTTTCGCCATGGGGGCCATCGCCGCCTATATCTACGTGCGCGGCGAGTTCATCCGCGAGCGCGAGGCCTTGCAGCGCGCCATCGACGAGGCCTACGAGGCCGGGTTGATCGGCAAGGGCAACAAGAACGGCTACGACTTTGACATCTACGTCCATCACGGCGCGGGTGCCTATATCTGCGGCGAGGAGACGGCGCTGCTCGAAAGCCTCGAGGGCAAGAAGGGCCAGCCGCGCCTGAAGCCGCCGTTCCCGGCGAATGTCGGCCTCTATGGCTGCCCGACGACGGTCAACAACGTCGAGTCGATCGCGGTCGCGCCGACCATCCTGCGCCGCGGTGCATCCTGGTTCTCGTCGATCGGCCGGCCCAACAATGTCGGCACCAAGCTGTTCATGCTGGTGGGGCACGTCAACACGCCGTGCACCGTCGAGGAAGCGATGGGCATCACCTTCCGCGAACTGGTCGAGAAGCATGGCGGCGGCATCCGTGGCGGCTGGGACAACCTGCTCGCGGTCATCCCCGGCGGCGCGTCGTGCCCGGTCGTCAAGGCCGAGGACATCATCGATTGTCCGATGGATTTCGACGGTCTGCGCGAGAAGAAATCGTCCTTCGGCACGGCGGCCGTCATCGTCATGGACAAGTCGACCGATATCGTGAAGGCGATTGCCCGCCTGTCCTATTTCTTCAAGCACGAGAGCTGCGGCCAGTGTACGCCGTGCCGCGAAGGCACCGGCTGGATGTGGCGCGTCATGGAGCGGCTTGTCCGGGGCGAAGCCCACAAGCGCGAGATCGACATGCTCCTCGACGTGACCAAGCAGGTCGAGGGCCACACGATCTGCGCGCTCGGCGATGCCGCCGCATGGCCCATTCAGGGCCTGATTCGCAACTTCCGGCCCGAGATCGAGCGCCGCATCGACGAGTTCAGCCGCAACGCCCACCGCCACGAGCCGGTGCTGGCGGCTGCCGAGTAGCAAGAACGGGCCGAACGGCCGCGTGAATTGGAGACGACCGAGCGAGGGGCCACCAAAACGAGGAGACTTGCCATGTCGACCGATCCGGTGCCACCCCGGCCATTGCCCGAGACGATGATGATGGATGCGAAGTTTCAGCAGCTTGGGCGCGATTTCTCCGCCGCGTTGCCCCTGCCTTTCGGGGCCGACGCCGAGGCTGTGAAGCGCAACATCGCGACGTCGGCGGCCATGGCCGCTCTCGGTGCGGGCATGGCCGGCCATGCCTTCGGTGTCTGGCTGAGCGCGGTGTCGACGTCGATGGACGTGGCACAGCGCTTGTCGGGTCTCGCGACCGGGCATCTCTCGCCAGAGGTCCAGGCGCCGGACGCGGCCGATGGCGTGGCTGAACCGGCTGGGGCTGAACCGGTGGCGAACGCCGCTGGACCGACGGCGCCGCTGGGGATCGAACGGCCCGACGCGCCGGACGACCTCAAGGCGATCGGCGGCATCGGGCCGAAGCTGGAAAGGGTCCTGAACGGTCTTGGCATCTGGACCTACGCCCAGATCGCCGGCCTGGGCGAGGGCGAGGTCCTCTGGCTCGACGAGCACCTGGGTTTCCGGGGGCGGATCGCGCGGGACGAATGGTTGAAGCAGGCGGCAGTGCTGGCTGGCGCGAAGGCCTGAGAGGTCGACGGGTCCGGACGTGACCCGGCCGATCGGGGGATTGGTCCACCGGGATGTTGCGCTGCGGCGAAATTCCGGTTGATGGGGCCGGTCGAAAGACTATGAAGACGGAAATGCAGCGCCGCTGGAGCGCTGTGGAGATCGGAAGACGGCATGGCTAAGATCAAGGTCGACGGGAAAGAGATCGAGGTGCCCGACCACTACACGCTGTTGCAGGCAGCGGAAGAGGCCGGTGCCGAGGTTCCCCGTTTCTGTTTCCACGAACGTCTGTCGATTGCCGGCAACTGCCGCATGTGCCTGGTCGAGGTGAAGGGCGGCCCGCCCAAGCCGGCGGCCTCCTGCGCCATGGGCGTGCGCGACCTGCGTCCCGGTCCCAACGGCGAGGCGCCCGAGATATTCACCAACACGCCGATGGTGAAGAAGGCGCGCGAGGGGGTTATGGAGTTTCTCCTCATCAACCACCCGCTCGACTGCCCGATCTGCGACCAGGGCGGCGAGTGCGACCTTCAGGACCAGGCGATGGCCTTTGGCGTCGACGCCTCGCGCTACCACGAGAACAAGCGCGCGGTCGAAGACAAGTACATCGGCCCACTGGTGAAGACCATCATGACGCGCTGCATTCACTGCACGCGCTGCGTGAGGTTCACGACGGAAGTCGCTGGAATCTCCGAGCTCGGCCTGATCGGCCGTGGCGAGGACGCAGAGATCACCACCTATCTCGAACAGGCGATGACCTCCGAACTCCAGGGCAACGTCATCGACCTGTGCCCGGTTGGGGCTCTCACGTCGAAGCCCTACGCCTTCCAGGCACGGCCGTGGGAACTGACCAAGACCGAATCGATCGACGTGATGGATGCCGTGGGTTCGGCGATCCGCGTCGACACGCGCGGCCGCGAGGTCATGCGCATCCTGCCGCGCGTCAACGAGGCGGTGAACGAGGAGTGGATCTCCGACAAGACCCGTTTCATCTGGGACGGCCTGCGCTCGCAGCGTCTCGACCGGCCCTATGTGCGCCGCAACGGCCGGCTCGCGCCCGCCTCCTGGGCCGAGGCTTTCGCCGCCATCCGCGACAAGGTGGCGGCGGCGAAGCCGGAGCGGATCGGCGCGATCGCCGGCGATCTCGCCAGCGTCGAGGAAATGTTTGCGCTGAAGCAGCTGATGGCCGCACTCGGCTCCACCAGTATCGACTGCCGGCAGGATGGCGCCGCGCTCGATCCCTCGCTCGGCCGGGCCTCCTACCTGTTCAATCCCACGATCGAGGGCATCGAAAACGCCGACGCGCTGCTGATCATCGGCTCCAATCCGCGCTTCGAGGCCTCGGTGCTCAACGCGCGTATCCGCAAGCGCTGGCGCATGGGCGGTTTCCCGATCGGCGTCATCGGCGAGGCGGCAGACCTGCGCTACGACCACGAGATGCTGGGCGCCGGCACCGAGACGCTGAAAGACCTGGCCGGCGGCGGTCTGTCCTTCCTCGACGTGCTGAAGCAAGCCGAGCGCCCGATGATCATCATCGGCCAGGGCGCGCTGGCGCGTCCAGACGGCGCAGCCGTGCTGTCGATGGCGGCGAAGATCGCGGCCGACGTGGGCGCCGTCGCAGACGGCTGGAACGGCTTTGGGGTTCTCCACACGGCGGCTTCGCGTGTCGGCGGCCTCGACATCGGCTTCGTGCCGGGCGAGGGCGGCAAGGACGTCGCGGGCATGATGGGCGCGGTCGACGTGCTCTTCCTCCTCGGCGCCGACGAACTGGCCACCGACGCCATCGGTGCGGCCTTCACGATCTATATCGGCAGCCATGGCGACAAGGGCGCACACCGCGCCGACGTCATCCTGCCGGGCGCCACCTATACCGAGAAGTCGGGCACCTACGTCAACACCGAAGGCCGCGTCCAGATGACCACCCGCGCCGGCTTCGCGCCGGGCGAGGCCCGGGAGGACTGGGCGATCCTGCGGGCGCTGTCGGACGTGCTGGGCAAGAAGCTGCCCTACGATTCGCTGGCGCAGCTGCGCGCGGCGCTGCACGAAAAGCACCCGCATCTGCGCGACATCGACGACATCGCGGCCGGCGACCCCGGCGACATCGCCAGGCTGGCCACCATCGGCGGCGAGATCGGCAATGCCCGCTTCGTGCCTTCGATCGGCGATTTCTATCTGACCAACCCGATCGCTCGCGCCTCTGCGGTGATGGCCGAGTGCTCAGCGCTGGCCCGGGACGGCTTCAAGCAGGCTGCGGAATAGGGCAGGGACCATGGAAGAGTTCTTCACCATCTATGTCCTGCCGGCGCTGATCATCCTGCTCAAGTCGGTGGTGCTGATCGTCGTGCTGCTGATCCTGGTGGCCTATCTGCTCTATGCGGACCGCAAGATCTGGGCGGCGGTGCAGCGCCGCCGCGGGCCTAACGTGGTCGGCCCCTGGGGCCTGCTGCAGGCCTTTGCCGACCTTCTGAAATTCGTCTTCAAGGAGCCGGTGATCCCATCCGGCGCCAACAAGGGCGTGTTCCTGCTCGCACCGCTGGTCTCGGCGGTGCTGGCGATCGCCGCCTGGGCGGTCATCCCGGTCGCGCCGGGCTGGGCCATCGCCGACATCAACGTCGGCATCCTGTTCGTCTTCGCCATCGCTTCGCTCGAGGTCTACGGCGTGATCATGGGCGGTTGGGCGTCGAACTCGAAATACCCCTTCCTCGGCGCCCTGCGGTCGGCCGCGCAGATGGTGTCCTACGAGGTGTCGATCGGTTTCGTCATCGTGACCGTGCTGCTGTGCGTCGGCTCGCTCAACCTGACCGACATCGTCATGTCCCAGGTCACCGGCCTTGGAACCATGGTCGGCCTGCCGAACACCTTCCTCGACTGGCACTGGCTCGGCCTGTTCCCGATGTTCGTCATCTTCTTCATCTCGGCACTGGCCGAGACCAACCGTCCCCCCTTCGATCTGGTGGAGGCCGAGTCGGAACTCGTCGCCGGCCACATGCTCGAATATTCGTCGACGCCGTTCCTGCTGTTCTTCCTCGGCGAATACGTGGCGATCGTGCTGATGTGCGCGCTGACCACGATCCTGTTCCTCGGTGGGTGGCTGCCGCCGTTCGATTTCGCGCCGTTCACATGGGTGCCGGGCGTCATCTGGTTCGTGCTCAAGGTCTGCATGGTGTTCTTCATGTTCGCCATGGTGAAGGCCTTCGTGCCGCGCTACCGCTACGACCAGCTGATGCGCCTGGGCTGGAAGGTGTTCCTGCCGATCTCGCTCTTCATGGTCGTCGCCACGGCGTCGTTCCTGAAGATCACGGGGCTGTCGTGATGAGCGCGGGCATCATCGGCGCCCTCGTCGGCCTCGTCATCGCCATCGCTGATTTCGCGCTGCTGCGGCTGCTCGCCACGCGTGTCGAGCTTCCCGAGACCAAGCGCGTCCTGAACGTCACAGGCCTGAGCCAACTGGTGCTCCTGCCGATCGTGGGCTATTTCGTGGCCCCCCTGTTTTCCGGAGAATAGCCATGTCGGCCCTTGCTCAAGCCGCCAAGTCACTGCTCCTGAAGGAATTCGTCGGCGCCTTCTTCCTGTCGATGCGCCAGCTGTTCGCGCCGAAGTACACGGTCAACTACCCGCACGAGAAGGGGCCGCTCAGCCCGCGTTTCCGTGGCGAGCACGCGCTGCGCCGCTATCCCAACGGCGAGGAGCGCTGCATCGCGTGCAAGCTCTGCGAGGCCATCTGCCCGGCGCAGGCCATCACCATCGAGGCCGGGCCGCGCCGCAACGACGGCACGCGCCGCACGGTGCGGTACGACATCGACATGGTGAAGTGCATCTATTGCGGCTTCTGCCAGGAAGCCTGCCCGGTCGACGCGATCGTGGAAGGCCCGAACTTCGAGTTCTCCACCGAGACGCGCGAGGAACTCTACTACGACAAGGACAAGCTGCTCGCCAACGGCGATCGCTGGGAGCGTGAGCTGGCGCGCAACATCGCGCTGGATTCGCCATACAGGTGATCCGCCAATGATGGACGGGCGGGTTTCGCTCGTCTAAGGGACAACGCGGCTGCGGACGGGCAAGACCCGATCCGGACCGCTCAAGGGTGCGGCGCAGGCTGCGCCGTCGAAACCGGGGGAAACCCATGCTGACAGGACTAGGGGCGATCTTCTTCTATGTGTTCGCCTTCATTGCGGTGGCGAGCGCCTTCATGGTGATCACGGCGCGCAACCCCGTGCATTCGGTGCTGTACCTGATCCTGACCTTCTTCAACGCGGCCGGACTCTTCCTGCTGACAGGGGCAGAGTTCCTCGCGCTCATCCTGCTCGTCGTCTATGTCGGCGCGGTAGCCGTGCTGTTCCTGTTCGTGGTCATGATGCTCGACGTCGATTTTGCCGAGCTGAAGCAGGGCGCCCTGCAATACGCGCCGATCGGCGCGCTGGTCGGGCTGATTCTCGCGGCCGAGCTGATCATCGTGATCGGCGGCTACACGCTGGCGCCCGAACTCGCCACCGAGATCAGCCGTCCGATCCCTCCGTTGGCGGAGCGCACCAACACCGCCGCGCTCGGCGACGTGCTGTATACGGACTACCTCTTCTTCTTCCAGATCGCCGGCATGGTGCTGCTGGTGGCAATGATCGGCGCCATCGTGCTCACGCTGCGCCACAAGGAAGGCGTGAAGCGCCAGTCCATCCCCGATCAGGTGGCGCGCACGCCGGCCACGGCGATCGAGGTCGTCGACGTCGAGACCGGCAAGGGAATCTGAGGCAGGATCATGGAAGTCGGCATCTCGCATTTTCTCACCGTCTCGGCGATCCTGTTCACGCTCGGCGTGTTCGGCATCTTCCTGAACCGCAAGAACGTCATCATCATCCTGATGTCGATCGAGCTGATCCTGCTCGCGGTGAACCTCAACTTCGTCGCCTTCTCGGCCGAGCTCGGCGACCTCGTCGGACAGGTTTTTGCCCTGTTCGTGCTCACCGTCGCCGCCGCCGAGGCCGCGATCGGGCTTGCCATTCTCGTCGTCTTCTTCCGCAACCGCGGCTCGATCGACGTCGAAGACGTCAACATGATGAAGGGCTGATCGGCAGACCATGTATCACGCGATCGTCTTCCTCCCGCTCCTCGGCTTCCTGATCGCCGGCCTGTTCGGCAACGCGATCGGCGCGAAGGCTTCGGAATATGTGACCTCGGGCCTGCTCGTCGTCGCCGCGCTTCTGTCGTGGGTGGCCTTCTTCAGTGTCGGCTTCGGCGACGGCGCCTCCTTCACCGTGCCTGTCCTGCGCTTCATCGAGACCGGCGGCCTCAACGTCGCATGGGCGTTCCGCATAGACACGCTGACGGTGGTCATGCTGGTCGTCGTCAACAGCGTCTCGGCGCTCGTCCACATCTACTCGATCGGCTACATGCATCACGACCCGCATCGGCCGCGCTTCTTCGCCTATCTGTCGCTCTTCACCTTCGCCATGCTGATGCTGGTGACGTCGGACAACCTCATCCAGATGTTCTTCGGCTGGGAGGGCGTCGGCCTTGCGTCCTACCTCCTGATCGGCTTCTGGTACAAGAAGCCGTCGGCCAACGCCGCCGCCATGAAGGCTTTCGTCGTCAACCGCGTCGGCGATTTCGGCTTCGCACTGGGCATTTTCGGCGTCTTCGTGCTGTTCGGCTCCGTCGAGTTCGACACCATCTTCGCCAGCACCCAGGCCTTCATCCCGGCCGAGGGGGGCGCTGCAGCCGAGAACGGCGCCGCCGTGCTGAACTTCCTCGGCTACGAACTCGACCGTGCCTCAGCGCTCACCGTCGTCTGCCTGTTGCTGTTCATGGGCGCCATGGGCAAGTCGGCGCAGGTGCCGCTGCACACATGGCTGCCGGACGCGATGGAAGGCCCGACGCCGGTATCGGCCCTCATCCACGCCGCCACCATGGTCACCGCAGGCGTGTTCATGGTCGCGCGCCTCTCGCCGATCTTCGAGCTGTCGCATACAGCGCTTCTCGTCGTCACCATCATCGGCGCCTTCACCGCCTTCTTCGCCGCGACCGTCGGCCTGGTGCAGAACGACATCAAGCGCGTCATCGCCTACTCGACCTGCTCGCAGCTCGGTTACATGTTCGTGGCGATCGGCCTCGGCTTCTATTCGGCCGCGATCTTCCACCTGTTCACGCATGCCTTTTTCAAGGCGCTGCTGTTCCTCGGCTCCGGTTCGGTCATCCACGCCGTTTCCGACGAGCAGGACATGCGCCGCATGGGCGGGCTGCGGAAGCTCATACCGGGCACCTACTGGATGATGATCATCGGTACGCTGGCGCTCACCGGCGTCGGCATTCCCGCCACCATCATCGGCACCGCCGGCTTCTTTTCCAAGGACGCCATCATCGAGGGCGCGTTTGCCGCCCACGGCGCGGCCGCGCCCTTCGCCTTCGTGCTGCTGGTCGTCGCTGCCCTGTTCACCAGCTTCTACTCCTGGCGTCTGATCTTCATGACCTTCCACGGCAAGCCGCGCGCCACCGCCGACGTCATGCACCACGTGCACGAATCGCCGATGGTCATGCTGGTGCCGCTGTTCATCCTGGCCTTCGGCGCGCTGTTCGCCGGCATCATCTTCCACGACTTCTTCATCGGCCATGGCTATGACGGCTTCTGGAAGGGCGCGCTGTTCATCCTGCCCGAGAACCACATCCTGCACGAGTTCCACGACGTTCCGTTGTGGGTGAAACTCGCACCGCTGGTGGCCATGCTGTCCGGCTTCGGGCTGGCCTGGCAGTTCTACATCCGCTCGCCGGAGACGCCGAAGCGGCTGGCCGCCCAGCATCGCGGGCTCTACGCCTTCCTGCTCAACAAGTGGTATTTCGACGAGCTCTACGACTTCCTGTTCGTGCGCCCGGCCATGCGCCTTGGCCGCTTCCTGTGGAAGACGGGCGACGGCAAGGTCATCGACGGGCTCGGGCCCGATGGCGTGTCGGCCCGCGTAGGCGACATCACCGCCCGCGTCGTCAAGCTGCAGAGCGGCTACCTCTACCACTACGCCTTCGCCATGCTCATCGGCGTCGCCGCGCTCGTGACCTGGATGATGCTGGGGAGCAATTTCTGATGTCTGAGTGGCCCATTCTCTCCACGGTCACGTTCCTGCCCCTCGTCGGGGCGTTCCTGATCCTGATGATCAAGGACGAGGGTGCCGCCGCGCGGCGCAACATCCGCAATGTCGCGCTGTTCACGACCGCCTTCACTTTCGTGCTGTCGCTGTTCATCTGGGCCGCCTTCGACCCGAGCAATGCCGGCTTCCAGTTCGTCGAGAAGGTCGAATGGCTCGGCTCGGGCGTCACCTACCACATGGGTGTCGACGGCATTTCGATGCTGTTCGTCATCCTGACCACCTTCCTGATGCCGCTCTGCGTCCTGGCCTCGTGGGTCTCGGTGGAGAAGCGCGTCAAGGAATACATGATCGCCTTCCTCGTGCTGGAGACGCTGATGATCGGCGTGTTCTGCGCGCTCGACATCGTGCTGTTCTACGTTTTCTTCGAGGCCGGCCTGATCCCGATGTTCATCATCATCGGCGTCTGGGGCGGCAAGCGGCGCGTCTACGCCTCCTTCAAGTTCTTCCTCTACACGCTGCTCGGCTCGGTGCTGATGCTGCTCGCCATCATGGCCATGTACTGGCAGGCCGGCACCACCGACATCCCGACGCTGCTCGCGCATGATTTCCCGGCCAGCATGCAGACTTGGCTGTGGCTTGCCTTCTTCGCCTCCTTCGCGGTGAAGATGCCGATGTGGCCGGTCCACACCTGGCTGCCCGACGCGCACGTGGAGGCGCCGACGGCGGGCTCCGTCATCCTGGCGGGCATTCTCCTGAAGATGGGCGGCTACGGCTTCCTGCGCTTTTCGCTGCCGATGTTCCCGCTGGCCTCGGCCGATTTCGCGCCCTTCGTCTTCGCGCTGTCCGTCATCGCCATCATCTACACCTCGCTGGTGGCGCTGATGCAGGAGGACATCAAGAAGCTGATCGCCTATTCGTCGGTCGCCCATATGGGCTTCGTCACCATGGGCATCTTCACCATGAACGACATCGGCATCCAGGGCGCGATCTTCCAGATGCTGTCGCACGGCCTCGTCTCCGGCGCGCTGTTCCTGTGCGTCGGCGTGGTCTACGACCGCATGCACACCCGCGAGATCTCGGCCTATGGCGGCCTCGTCAACAACATGCCGAAATACGCGGTCGTGTTCCTCATCTTCACCATGGCCAATGTCGGCCTGCCGGGCACGTCGGGCTTCGTCGGCGAATTCATGACGTTGCTCGGCGCCTTCCAGGCCAACACCTGGGTCGCCTTCTTCGCCACCACCGGCGTGGTCCTGTCGGCAGCCTACGCGCTGTGGCTCTACCGCCGCGTGGTGTTCGGCGCCCTGACGAAGGACAGCCTCAAGGGCCTGCTCGATCTCTCGACCCGGGAGAAGGCGGTGATTTATCCGCTGGTCATCCTGGTGATCTTCTTCGGCGTCTATCCGTCGCCGATCCTCGACGCGACGGCCGCTTCGGTCGAAGCGCTCGTCAGCAATGTCACTGCCTCGATCGATGCCGGGCGGGCCACCGCCGCGGCGGCTCTGGCGCAGTAAAGGTTTGGTGGGACGATGACGCCTGAACTCTCCTTCAGCCTGACGCTGGCCACCCCCGAACTGATGCTCGCCATCGGCGCGATGGCGATGCTCATGGTCGGTGTCTTCAGCGGCGAACGGTCGACGACGCTGGTCAATGGCCTGTCGGTCGCCATCCTCATCGCGGCCGGCGCATGGATGCTGTTCTTCGGCCAGAACGGCCTGGGCTTCAACGGCGTCTTCGTCAGCGATCCCTTCGCCCGCTTCATGAAAATGCTGACGCTGATCGGTTCGATCGTCACCCTGGTCATGTCGGTCGGCTTCGCCAAGGCCGAGAAGTTCGACAAGTTCGAATTCCCGGTGCTGATCCTGCTGTCGACGCTCGGCATGCTGCTGATGGTGTCGGCCAACGACATGATCACGCTCTATATGGGCCTCGAGCTGCAGTCGCTGGCGGCCTACGTCATCGCAGCGATCAACCGCGATTCCGTGCGCTCCACCGAGGCGGGCCTGAAGTATTTCGTGCTCGGTGCGCTGTCGTCGGGCATGCTGCTCTACGGCATCAGCCTCGTCTACGGCTACACCGGCAACACCGGCTTCGACGCCATTGCCGCCGCGCTCGCCGGCGGCGAGCGCCAGCTCGGCCTCGTCTTCGGCCTCGTCTTCGTGCTGGCTGGCCTCGCCTTCAAGATCTCGGCCGTGCCGTTCCACATGTGGACGCCCGACGTCTATGAAGGCGCGCCGACTCCGGTGACGGCCTTCTTCGCCGCGGCGCCGAAAATGGCGGCCATGGCGCTGATCGTGCGCGTCACCATGGGCGCCTTCGAGCCGATCGCGTTCGACTGGCAGCAGATCGTCGTCTTCATCTCGATCGCCTCGATGCTGCTCGGCGCCTTTGCCGCCATCGGCCAGCGCAACATCAAGCGCCTGATGGCCTATTCGTCGATCGGCCACATGGGCTATGCGCTGGTCGGCCTTGCCGCCAATTCCGAGGCGGGCGTGCGCGGTGTTGCGCTCTACATGCTCATCTACCTGATCATGACGCTCGGCACCTTCGCCTTCATTCTCGCCATGCGGCGCAAGGAAGGCAATGTCGAGCAGATCGACGACCTGTCGGGCCTGTCGTCCACCAACCCCATGATGGCGACCGTCCTGACCATCATGATGTTCTCGCTGGCCGGCATACCCTGGCTCGCCGGCTTCTGGGCCAAGTGGTACGTCTTCCTCGCCGCGATCGACTCCGGGCTCTACGCCCTCGCGGTCATCGGCGTGCTCGCTTCCGTCGTCGGCGCCTATTACTATCTGCGCGTCATCAAGATCATGTGGTTCGACGAACCGGCCGGCGGCTTCCAGCCCATGGCGGGTGAGTTGCGCCTGGTCATGACGGTCACCGGCGCCTTCGTCTTCTTCTATGTGCTGATCGGCGGGCCGATCGAGACCATGGCGGAAGCGGCGGCCGGCACCTTCTTCTGAGCCGATGGGGTTTGCGCTCGCGCCGACTGCCCTGACCGAAGGCTACCGACTGGAGGCCTTCGAAAGCGTCGGCTCGACCAACGTCGTGGCGCTGGACCGGGCCCGCGAAGGCGACCGCGGTCGCCTCTGGATCGCGGCCCGGCGCCAGGAAACGGGCCGAGGCCGGCGGGGGCGCGTCTGGGAGACGCCGTCCGGCAATCTCGCAGCAACGCTGCTCCTCGTCGATTGCTGTCCGCTTCCAGCGGCCGCCACGCTCGGCTTCGTGGCCGGCCTGGCGCTTTCCGACGCACTGTCGGCAGTCGCGCCGTCCACGCGCATCGCCGTCGGTCCCGATGGCGGGCAGGGTCGGGACGGCGCAGGCCGCTACGAGCTCAAATGGCCCAACGACGTGCTCGCCGACGGCGCCAAGCTGGCCGGTATCCTGCTGGAATCGATCGTTCTGACCGAAGACCGTTTCGCCGTGGCCGTCGGTATCGGCGTCAACGTCGTCGCGCATCCGCAGGGTCTGCCCTATCCGGCAACGTCTCTGGCCGGTCTCGGTGCGGCCTGCACCGCCGAGACGCTTTTCCTTGCGCTGTCCGACGCCTGGCTGCGGCACGAACGGATCTGGAACCGGGGCAGGGGCCTCTCGGCGATCCGCACGGCATGGCTGGCCCGCGCCGCCGGCCTCGGTTCGGAAGTCGCCGTCAATCTGGGCGGCGGCGTGGTGCGCGGTGTTTTCGAGACGATCGACGAGGAGTGCCGCTTCCTCGTCCGCGACAAGACGGGCCGGCTCTGGCCCGTGGCGGCAGGTGACGTGCATTTCGGAGCCGTGGCATCGGCCGCGGCCACATAGACTGGAGACAAGATGGCGAAGAACTCGGGCGACGAACTGGTCTTCGCGCCGCTCGGCGGCGTTGGCGAAATCGGAATGAACTTCGCGTTGTACGGCTTCGGGCCGCGCGACCGGCGTGAATGGATCATCGTTGACTGCGGGGTGACCTTCCCCGGGCCCGACCTGCCGGGCGTCGATCTCGTGCTGCCCGACATCCGCTTCATCGTGTCGGAAAAGAAGAACCTGCGCGGCATGATCATCACCCATGCGCACGAGGATCACTACGGGGCGCTGCTCGATCTGTGGCCGCAGCTCGGATGTCCCGTGTGGATGTCGCCCTTCACGGCGGGCCTTCTCGAGGCCAAGCGCCAGTCGGAGCCCGGGCCGAAGCCGAAGATCCCGGTCGAGATCTATCGCGGCGGCGATCGTTTCACCGTCGGACCGTTCGAAATCGAGGCCATCCCGGTCACCCACTCGATTCCCGAGCCCGTGTCGCTCGCCATTTCGACGCCGGTCGGCAAGATCATCCACACCGGAGACTGGAAAATCGATCCTGCGCCGGAAATCGGCCCCATGACCGACGAGGCGCGTTTTCGTGCGCTGGGCGACGAAGGCATCACCGCGCTGATCTGCGATTCCACCAATGCCATGCGCGACGGCGATTCGCCGTCCGAGCAGGCCGTGGGGCAGGGTTTGCGCGAGGTCATCGAGGCGGCCCCCGGGCGTGTCGCCGTCACCACCTTTTCCTCGAATGTCGGGCGCATCCGCTCGATCGCCGAGGCCGCGCGCGACGCCGGGCGGCAGGTGCTCGTGCTCGGCCGGTCGCTGAAGCGCGTCATCGACGTCTCCACCGAGCTCGGCTACATGGACGGGCTTCCCGACTTCATCGCCGAGGAAGACTACGGCTTCATTCCGCGCGAAAACCTCGTCGTCATCTGTACCGGCAGCCAGGGCGAAGCCCGCGCCGCGTTGGCGAAGCTCGCGCGCGACGAGATGCGCAGCGTCGCACTCACCGCCGGCGACATCGTCGTCTTCTCCTCTCGCACCATTCCCGGCAACGAAAAGGCCATTCTCGAGATCAAGAACCGGCTGATCGAGCAGGGCATCCGGATCATCGAGGACAACGAGGCGCTGATCCACGTCTCCGGCCACCCGCGCCGGGCCGAGCTGAGGCGCATGTATGAATGGGTTCGCCCCAAGGTGCTGGTGCCGGTGCACGGCGAGGCCGCGCACCTCGTCGCGCAGGCCGCCCTGGGGATCGCGGCCGGCATTCGCCATGTTCCGCGGGTTCGCAACGGCGACGTGCTGAAGATCGCGCCCGGGGATCCCGAAGTCATCGACCAGGTACCCTTCGGCCGCGTCTTCAAGGATGGCCTGGTGATCGGCAGCGAAGAGGATGTCGGGGTCAAGGACCGCCGCAAGCTGTCCTATGTCGGCCACGTGGTCGTGAACGTCGTGCTGGACGAGAAGTTCGACCTCGCCGGCGATCCCGACCTGATCGCAATCGGCCTGCCCAAGGCCGATCGCGCTGGAAAGCTTTTCGAGGATCTGCTCCTGGATGCGGCGATTGGCGCATTTGAAAGCATCCCCCGTATCAGGCGAAAAGACCTCGACCTCGTGCTGGAAGCGGTTCGCCGGGCCGTGCGCAATTCCGCCAACCAGTCCTGGGGAAAGAAGCCGATCGTCACGGTGTTCGTGACGAGGTGAGGCGGAGGGGTGAATGGCGAATAGCGAACAGCAAATGGTGGGAGCGCGGATCGTCCGGTCGCATTGACCACCCGCTGCGGTCCCGACGGGATCGACAAGGTGTCCGCAATCCACGCTTTCGTCATCCGCCACTCCCCATTCGCCATTCGCATTCGTCGATCCACCCACGGAGGACCCGATGCTTGGACGCCTGAACCACGTGGCCATCGCCGTGCCGGACATCGCCGTGGCCAGCGCCATGTATCGCGAGACGCTGGGGGCCACCGTGACCACGCCGCAAATGCTGCCGGAGCATGGCGTCACGGTCGTCTTCATCGAACTCGGCAACACCAAGGTGGAACTTCTGGAACCCCTCGGCGAGGCGTCGCCCATCGCCGCCTTTCTGGCGAAAAACCCGGCCGGCGGGCTGCACCACGTCTGCTATGAGGTCGACGACATCATCGCTGCGCGCGACCGGCTGAAGACCTCGGGCGCCCGGATTCTCGGCGACGGCGAACCGAAGATCGGTGCGCACGGCAAGCCGGTGCTGTTCCTTCATCCCAAGGACTTTCAGGGGACGCTCGTCGAGCTGGAACAGACCTGATCTCGACTGAAGGAGCACGACGCACGTGACCTGGGTATCCTATTTCGCCGTCTACTTCCTGATCTGGTGGGTCACGCTGTTTGCGATCCTGCCATTCAGCCTGCGGACGCAGGACGAGGACGGCGACGTCACGCTCGGTACGACCGCGAGCGCACCGCGCGGCTCGCATGTCCGGCGCGCCGCACTGCGCACCACCATCGTGTCCTTGCTGATTTTCGGGGCGCTGTGGGTGCTCACCGTCCAGCTCGGTTACAGTTTTGACGACATCCCGCGCATCGCGCCGATCATCGACTGAACGGCAGCAGCGACCTGACGGGAACCCCCTCGGGCGGTTAACGAGCAATGCACAAAAAAAAGCAAGGCCGAAGCCTTGCAATATTTAACGCGTCCGATCTGTTTCCGGTTTCCGGCGGCAGCGTATAATCGCGCCTAGATCGCATCCTCCCAAGACTTTGACCGCGTGAGGAAAACGGATTGTGTCTCCGTCTTCTCGTTTATGACGAGACATTACCGCAAGCTTCACACGTCTGTCACGATGTTTTTCGTCAGCGTGGGCGCAAATATGTGCTGCGCTGCACAAAAAAACAGCAAGGTTTCCTTATAATTATAGCGCGAAACCTTCTTCGCCGGACCCGCCGGGACGGGATCCGCGTCGGGTTTCCATCCGGCCACGAAATGGCTATGAAGCGCGTGCAGACACCCTGCCGAACGCCCGATTCTCAAGGGCACTGCCTTCAGATTTCGACGGATCCTTCCATGCGATTGTCGCGCTTTTTCCTGCCCATCCTGAAAGAGAACCCGCGCGAGGCGGAGATCGTCTCGCATCGACTTATGCTGCGGGCGGGCATGATCAAGCAACAGGCCGCGGGCAGCTTCTCCTGGCTGCCGCTCGGCAAGCGGGTGCTGGACAAGGTTTGCCGGATCATCCGCGAGGAACAGAACCGCGCCGGCGCGCTCGAGATCATGATGCCCACCATCCAGTCGGCCGAACTCTGGCGCGAGAGTGGCCGCTATGACGACTACGGCGACGAGATGCTGCGGCTGAAGGATCGCCAGAAGCGCGACATGCTCTACGGACCGACCAACGAGGAGATGGTGACCGACATCTTCCGCTCCTACGTCAAGTCCTACAAGGACCTGCCGCTGAACCTCTATCACATCCAGTGGAAGTTCCGGGACGAGATGCGCCCGCGCTTCGGCGTCATGCGCAGCAGAGAATTCCTCATGAAGGACGCCTATTCCTTCGATCTCGACTATGAGGGCGCGAAAGCCGCCTACAACCGCATGTTCGTCTCCTACCTGCGCACCTTCACGCGCATGGGCCTGCAGGCGATCCCGATGCGGGCGGACACCGGCCCGATCGGCGGCGATCTCTCCCACGAATTCATCATCCTGGCCGACACCGGCGAGAGCCAGGTCTACTGCCACCGCGACTATCTCGGCCTGCCGGTGCCCGGCGCCGACACCGATTTTGGCAACGACACGGAGATCGCCGGCATCGTCAGGGAGTGGACGACACCCTACGCCGCCACGGACGAGATGCACGACGAGGCAGCCTGGAGCGGCGTTTCGGCCGACGACCAGGTGTCGGCGCGCGGCATCGAGGTCGGCCACATCTTCCACTTCGGCGAGAAATACTCGAAACCCATGGGCGCCAGCGTGACCGGGCCGGATGGCAAGGAACATCACGTCTCGATGGGCTCCTACGGCATCGGGCCTTCGCGGCTGATCGCCGCCATCATCGAAGCCTTCCACGACGACGCAGGCATCATCTGGCCCGAGAGCGTGGCGCCGTTCGACATCGCGCTGATTAACATGAAGCCCGGCGACCAGGCCTGCGACGCGGTCTGCGAAGACCTCTACGCGCGGCTGACCAATGCCGGCAAGGACGTGCTCTATGACGACACCGACCAGCGCGCCGGCGGCAAGTTCGCCACCGCCGACCTGATCGGCTTGCCCTGGCAGGTCATCGTGGGCCCGCGCGGCGTTGCCGCTGGCGAGGTCGAGATCAAGAACCGCAAATCCGGCGAGCGCGAGACGCTGTCTGCAGCCGGCCTGCTGGCCCGTTTCGGCGGCCACTGATGAGCGGCACGGCGGCGACACCGGGCGGCGCTGGTCCCTTTTCCGCCTTCGAGCGCATGGTGGCGTGGCGCTACCTGCGCTCGCGGCGCAAGGAAGCCTTCATCTCCGTCATCGCGTCGATCTCCTTCATCGGCATCATGCTGGGCGTCGCCACGCTCATCATCGTCATGGCGGTCATGAACGGCTTTCGCGCCGAACTGCTCACCCGCATCCTGGGCATCAACGGACATCTGGTCGTCCAGCCGGTGGACACGCCGCTCGACGACTTCGCCGAGGTCGCGGCGCGTATCAACGGCATCCAGGGCGTGCGCTATGCCATTCCGCTCGTCGAAGGCCAGGTGCTGGCGACCGGCAACATCGGATCCGGCTCGGGCGCGCTCGTGCGCGGCATGCGCGAGGAAGACCTGCGCAAGGTCGATCTCGTCGCCGGAAACATCCGCCACGGCACGCTGGACGATTTTTCCAACGGGGAGGGGGTCGCCATCGGCCAGCGCATGGCCGAAAGCCTGGGACTCGTGGTCGGCGACGTGATCACGCTCACCTCTCCAGACGGCGACGTGACGCCGTTTGGCACGACAGCGCGGCAGAAGGGCTACCCGGTCACCGCCGTCTTCCAGGTCGGCATGTCGGAGTATGACGCCTCCATCATCTTCATGGCGATGTCGGAGGCCCAGCTCTACTTCAATTCGGAAGGTCGCGCGCAGACCATCGAGATCTTCGTCGACGACCCCGATCGGGTCGACGAGATCCGGCCGCTCGTGGAGGTTGCCGCGCAACGCCCGCTGTTCATGATCGACTGGCGGCAGCGAAACCACACCTTCTTCTCCGCGCTCGAGGTCGAGCGCAACGTCATGTTCATGATCCTGACGCTCATCGTCATCGTGGCGGCCCTGAACATCATCTCCGGCCTGTTCATGCTGGTGAAGGACAAGGGCCGCGACATCGCTATCCTGCGCACGATGGGGGCGACACGCGCCGCGATCCTGCGCATCTTCGTCATGACCGGGGCGGCCATCGGCGTGGTGGGAACCCTGGCCGGGGTCGTGCTGGGCGTCGTCGTCGGCCTCAACGTCGAGTCCATCCGCCGGTTCTTCTCCTGGCTGTCGGGAGAGATGCTGTTCAATCCCGAGCTCTATTTCCTCAGCCAGCTTCCAGCCAAGATCGACGTCAGCGAAACGATATCGGTCGTTCTCATGGCGCTGGCGCTCTCCTTCCTCGCCACGCTCTTTCCTGCCTGGCGGGCCGCCAGCCTCGATCCCGTCGAAGCGCTGAGGTACGAGTGATGTGGGGCGAACTGGCCCTCGAACTGATCGGGGTGGAACGACGCTATCAGCAGGGCGCGAAGGAACTGGTCATTCTCGACGGCGCGGACTTCACGCTGCAACGCGGCGAGACGGTCGCGCTCGTCGCGCCGTCGGGCGCCGGCAAGTCGACCCTGCTCCACACCGCCGGATTGCTTGAGCGGCCGGACGCGGGCGAAGTCCTACTCAGCGGCATTCCCTGCAGCCGCCTGTCGGATGACAAGCGCACCACGATCCGCCGCAACGAGGTCGGTTTCGTCTATCAGTTTCACCATCTGCTCCCAGAGTTCTCGGCGCTGGAAAACATCATGCTGCCGCAACTGGTCCGGGGACTGGGGCGCGCGGAAGCCGAGGAACGGGCGCGCCAACTCCTCGACTACATGAAGATCGGTCCGCGCGCCGAGCATCGCCCGGCCGAACTGTCGGGCGGCGAACAGCAGCGCGTCGCCATCGCGCGCGCCGTCGCCAACGCGCCGCTGGTGCTGCTCGCCGATGAGCCCACCGGCAATCTCGACCCCAACACGGCCTCCTACGTCTTCGACGCCATGGAGGCACTGGTGCGCCATTCGGGGCTTGCGGCCCTCATCGCCACCCACAACCACGACCTGGCCGCCCGCATGGACCGTCGCGTGACGCTCCGGGCCGGCAAGATCGTCGAGATGTAGGCCCGCGTCAGCGCGGCACGATCCCCGCACGTCCGGCCGAATCAACCGCCACAACACCCTGCGGTGTGCCCTGTCAGGCGATGCGTATCGCCTGAGAGGGCGCCATCCGTCCCATCGGCATGCGTAGCCGGGAGGGGACGGCCACACTCGATCCCGGGAGCTGTGCACAGGCCGCCGGCGCGCAACCTTTCGTTTACCCTCCTGTCAGCAGACGTCAGCGTCGGACTCGTAGCGGAACGAATCCGCTTGCGACAAGAACATAACGCGAACATAATGAGATCATAGACAGAAACGGGAGAGATTCATGTCCGCACTGCTTCAAGACGTCGCTTCGCTCGTCGCCGTCAGCCTGTTCATCGTCTCGATGGCGATGTGGATCGGCGCCTACTGATCCGCGCGCTGATCGCGCCAGCAGCAATCCATCCATTTTCATTTCCCGGTCCGCCATGCCGCCGCGTCGCGGCCCGGGAAGCAGGGCAGGCATGCGGGCGAACAGGTCCCCGCGCCTTGCCCCCGGCGTTCCTCCGGTTCCCCTCCGGAGCACTGTCACAGCCCCGGGCCTGCCCTGCATCATCAATCGCCCACCGCCACCCCCTCGCGGCGCGGGTCGGCGCCGCCTTCGAGAGTGCCATCGTCGAGGAAGGCGACGCCGTGCAGGCCCGAGTTCATGGCGGTTGCGCGGACGTCATAGCCGAGCGCGGTGAGATCGTCGGCGAGCGCTTCCGCCGTCGTGCCGGCCTCCACCTCGTAGCGGCCGAATCGGTTGGCGAAATGCGGCAGCGAGATCGCCTCCTGCATGTCCATGCGCCAGTCGATCAGCGCCATCAGCGTTTGCGCGACATAGGGAATGATCGTGCTGCCGCCGGGCGAGCCCAGCGCGAAGGCCGGCTTGCCGTTCTTCATCACGATCGTCGGCGCCATCGACGAGCGCGGCCGCTTGCCCGGCTCCACCCGGTTGGCCACCGCCTCGCCATTCTCCTCGGGCGCAAACGAGAAGTCCGTCAGCTGGTTGTTGAGCAGGAAGCCGGCCGCCATCAGCCGAGCGCCGAAGGCGTTTTCCACCGAACTCGTCATCGAGGCAACGTTGCCGTCCGCGTCGACGATGACGAAATGCGTGGTCGCGGGCACGTCGGGGCCGAAGCCGTCGATGCGCAGCTCCGCCTTGTCCCAGGGCGGTTCGCCCGGACCGGCGAGCTCCGCCGGCAGCGCCGTTTCGCGTTTCAGGAGTTCGGCGCGTGCAGCGAGATAGTCCGAATCGAGCAACCCTTTCGGAATGTCGACGAAGTCGGCGTCGGCGATATAGCGGCCGCGGTCGGCGAAGGCCAGGCGCGTCGCGTCGCCGAAGAGACGCCAGCCTTGCGGATCGGACGGTCCGAGCGTTCCAAGGTCGAAGCCCGACAGCAGGCCGAGGGTCTGGCCGACGGCCAGGCCGCCGGAGGAGGGCGGTCCCATCCCGCAGACGTCATACTCCCGATAGGGCATGCAAACCGGCTCACGGTCCTTGGCCTCGTAGGCGGCCAGATCCGCAAGCGAGAGCCGGCCGGGATTGGTCGGGTGGCCGCTGACGGCATCGACGATGGCCTGCGCGATCGGTCCCTGGTAGAAGGCGTCGGCACCGGACCGGCCGATCAGCCGCAGCGTGTCGGCATAGTCGGGATTGGCGAGCCGCGCACCCGCTTCCAGAGGTTCGCCGGACGCGTCGAAAAAATAGGCCCTGGTACTCGGCTGGCCGCCAAGGCGCTCGGCGTCCTCGGCGATCAGCGTGGCGAGCCGCGGCGAGACGGCAAAGCCTGCCTCGGCCAGCGTCGCCGCCGGCTCGAACAGCGCCGCCCATGGCAGCTTTCCATGCGAGCCATGGATCGTCTCCATCAGCCGCATGACGCCCGGCGTCCCCACCGAACGCCCTCCGACCACGGCCTCGAAAAAGCCGAGCGGCTTGCCGTCCGCGCCGAGAAAAAGGTCGGGCGTTGCGGCCAGCGGCGCGGTTTCGCGCCCGTCGATGGTCGTGATCGTTCCGGTCGCTCCGTCATGCCAGACGAGAAAGGCGCCGCCGCCGATCCCGGAGGATTGCGGTTCGACGAGCCCGAGCACGGTCTGCACGACCACCAGCGCATCGGCCGCGCTGCCGCCCTCGCGCAGCACCTGGAGCCCCGCTTCGGCGGCGAGCGGGTTGGCGGCCACCACCATCTGGCTGCGGGCGCGCACGGCGGTCTTCGCCTCGACCCCCGTCGGCGCTTCTGGCGCCACCGTATCGGCCGCCTGCTGCGCAAAGGCGGGGGTGGATGTCCCCGCCCAGAGCGCGACGAGTGCCGCGCCGAGAAGATGTGTCCGCATGGACATGGCAGCCTCCTTGATCCGAGGCCGATGCGGACGCGTGTCCGGCCGGCCAGTCCTCAGTCGGTCGCGGCGGCTCCGAACACTTCTTCGAAGGCCTGCTTCAGCGCCACGTCCAGATCGGCCATGGTAACCGGCAATCCGAGATCGACAAGGCTGGTCACGCCATGGCCGACGATACCGCACGGCACGATGCCGCCGAAATGCGACAGGTCGGGCTCGACATTGATGGCGATGCCGTGAAAGCTGACCCAGCGCCGCAGCCGGATGCCGATCGCCGCGATCTTGTCCTCGGCCGGGACGCCGGGTGCGAGCGACGGACGGTCGGGCCGCACCACCCAAACACCGACCCTGTCCTCGCGCCGCTCGCCCTTGACGTTGAAGCGGCCGAGCGTGCGGATGATCCACTCCTCCAGCGCGCCCACGAACACGCGCACGTCCTCGCGCCGCCGCTTCAGGTCGAGCATGACGTAGGCCACGCGCTGTCCCGGCCCGTGATAGGTGTATTCGCCGCCGCGGCCAGCGTCGAAGACCGGGAACCGGTCGGGCTGCAGCAGGTCGGAGGGCCGCGCGCTCGTGCCGGCGGTGTAGAGCGGCGGATGCTCGACCAGCCACACCATCTCGCCCGCCGTCCCATCGCGGATGGCGGCGGCACGCGCTTCCATGAAGGCCAGCGCATGCGAATAGTCTACGGGCCGGTCCTCGATGCGCCACTCCACCGGGGCGCTGCCCGGAGCGGGGTGAAAATCGAGGCCGAGCTGGTTGCGCTGGAGCATCGTCGAAAAATCCTTCCGGGCCAGATATGGCGGCAAAGCCCGGGGCCGTCCACCCAGGCGATCGGACCAATCGTCATGCCATTGTCGAAACGGCGATTTATTCGTTTCGGCGCTCTTGTTTCCCGACAGGTGATTTGCTAAACGCCGCGAGCCGGTCAGGACCGGCCCTACCACGTGCGGTCGTGGCGGAATTGGTAGACGCGCAGCGTTGAGGTCGCTGTGGGGCAACCCGTGGAAGTTCGAGTCTTCTCGACCGCACCAAAACAACCCGCTTCGGCGGGTTTTTTCATGGCATCCGGTCATCGATGGGCACCGTCGCCTCGCCGCACGGAACGCCTCTGGCTCGGGCTCGTTCTGCCTTCGAATGGAGGCTGCCATGACCAACGACCACAACCCCGACGACAAGAAGAGAAAGCTCCCGTCCGACGGCGTCGAGCGCAAGGCGCTGCGCCTCGCCGAAACCACCGATGTATCGGTGGGGCAGGCGCGGGAAATGATCCTCGAGCACGGCAAGGACAATCCCAGGGTCGAGCAGGAAGCGAAGAACTTCAAGGCCGAGGGCTGACGGCGCAGGGCAGGGGATATCTGACCACGTTCGACCGCAAGTCCTCATTGCCGCTTGCCTGACTTGCGCCAAACCGCGAAGCTTTCTGGCGGGACAGGAGGGGACGCGACGATGGCGGGGAGAATCAGGTTCTGGTCCGGGGCATTCGGGGCCAGCGTGCTCGCAGTCGTCCTGTCAGGCTGCACCACGCTGCCCGATTTCGCCGAGCGCGATTTCATCAAGATGGAATCGCTCTTCTATTCGGTCGAGCAGGAACTCTGCGAATCGCTCGCCCTGATCAAGGGCGAGCCGGGCGTCGCGGCGAAACTCCGGGAAGCCGGCGTCTCGATCGACCGGCAGTACGCGAAGGTCACCGCCGGCCTCGAACTCATGAAGGTTCTGGATGCGGGCGGCAACGCCACCTTCGTCATTCCCGTCAACAACGGCAATGCCGGGCTGGGTCTTGGCGCCACCAGCCGCAGGGTCAATTCGGTCCGCACCACGGTCTCCGTCTATTACCCCTTCACCGAGCTCGAATGCACCGGCCAGATCGCCAATCCCCCGGAGCGCATCGCCGGCGGACTCGGCCTCAAGGAGTGGATCCTCAACACCACGGTGGCGCTGATCAACGTGCGCGAGACGCCGGCTGCCTATTCCTACGAGGTCAGTTTCGACGTCACTCGAGACGCGCGCGCGCGGCCGACGATTTCGCTGGCGACCTCGGGCTTCACCCTGATCGGTGGCGATCTGTCGCTCGGCGGCGCCCGCAAGCTCACCCATTGGCTCAGCGTCACCGTGCGCGATGTCGCGCTCGATGATGCGCCAGCCAGCCGCGGCGGCATCCCGACCGGGGTACGCGACGCGCTGGACCGGGAGGAGGGGCTGGCGATCCTGCGCCGCGTCAAGGAATGAAAGCGACACGAGCTTGCGATAGGCTTTGAGTTCGCCTCGCCGGCAGGCTAGACGGGTCGCTCAACCCTTTGCTCGCTGCCCTGGAGGTCGCCTTGGCCGAACTGGACGAAAACGTCGCCGAAGGCGCCGAGCCGCACATCGATGCCCCCGACATCTACAACGAGGATGGCGTCATAAAGCCGTCCTACGTCGCCCATATCGGCGCCGCCATCGCCGATCGCGACATCCTCACCCTCAAGCAGGACGTCGCCACCCTGCACCAGTCCGAGCTCGGCGATCTGCTCGAGGCGCTGATTCCCGACCAGCGCCGCGCGCTGGTGGAACTGCTCGGCGCCGACTTCGACTTCACCGCGCTCACCGAGGTGGACGAGGCGATCCGCATGCAGATCGTCGACGCCATGCCGAACGCGCAGATCGCGCAGGGCGTCCAGGAGCTGGATTCGGACGACGCGGTCTACATTCTCGAAGATCTCGACGAGGACGACCAGAACGAGATTCTGGCGCAGCTGCCCTTCACCGAGCGCATCAGGCTGCGTCGATCGCTCGACTATCCCGAAGAATCGGCCGGTCGGCGCATGCAGACCGAGTTCGTCGCCGTGCCGCCGTTCTGGACGGTCGGGCAGACCATCGACTACATGCGCGAGGACCAGAACCTCCCCGAGCACTTCTTCCAGATCTTCGTCATCGACCCGACCTTCAAGCTGCTCGGCGCGGTCGATCTCGACAAGATCCTGCGCACCCAGCGATCGGTAAAGATCGAGGACGTGATGCACGAGACGCGCCACGCCATCCCGGCCACGATGGACCAGGAGGAGGCCGCGCGCGAGTTCCAGCAGTACGATCTTCTGTCCGCGGCCGTCGTCGACGAGAACGAGCGACTGGTCGGCGTGCTCACCATCGACGACGTGGTCGACGTCATCCAGCAGGAGGCCGAGGAAGATTTGATGCGCATGGGCGGCGTCGGCGACGAGGAACTGTCCGACAGCGTGCTCTCGACCTCGCGCTCGCGCGTGCCATGGCTGCTCGTCAACCTCGTGACGGCCTTCCTCGCGGCCTCGGTCATCAGCCTTTTCGACGCGACGATCGAGAAGGTCGTGGCGCTCGCCGTGCTGATGCCGATCGTCGCCGGCATGGGCGGCAATGCCGGCTCGCAGACGATGACGGTCACCGTGCGCGCGCTCGCCACGCGCGATCTCGACATCTACAATGCTTGGCGCATCATCCGCCGCGAGATGCTGGTCGGCTTCATCAACGGCATCATCCTCGGGTTCCTGATCGGCCTCGTCGCCGGTGCCTGGTTCTCGCCGTCTATCGGCGTCATCATCGGGATCGCCATGGTCATCAACATGTTCGTGGCCGCGCTGGGCGGAATTCTCATCCCGCTGACGCTCGACCGCTTCAAGATCGATCCCGCCGTCGCGTCGGCCGTCTTCGTGACGACGGTCACCGATGTCGTCGGCTTCTTCGCCTTCCTGGGGCTTGCCACTCTCTGGTTCAACTTCGGCTGAGCCAGCGACTCGGGGCGGCGGCGTGCTTCAGTTCGAAACGACGCCGAAGGTCTCGAACGTATCGGCGTTGGGACAGAACCCGGGCGCGTTCTCCCGCGCCGTGCCGGCTTCCAGTTCTTCTTCGCAACGCCCCTTCGACTGGCAGCGCGAGCACAGCAAGGCGATGTCGCGCAGCATGCCCGGCGCCTGGCGGTCGACATCGCCCGCGTCGATCCCGTAGGCGGCCATCATCCGCCGCATCAGGCGGTTGGCGCCGACTCCATGCGAGATGACGTCCCGCAGGTCGCGAACCGACAGGCCGGCTTCGGCCGCGATCTCGGCGGCCAGCGCGGGATCCATCCCATCGATCTCGCGCAGCGAGACGACGGCATCGCGATGGTTGCGCCAGCGCCTGGCGATGCTTTCCAGCAGATGACGTACGCCGGTGGTGACGGCTGCTTGTGCGGGCATGGCGATCCTCCTTTTGGACGGATGCTAGACCACGCGGTCAACCGCGCCTTGATCAGGATCAACCGGCCCGCTGGAGCTTCGGCGCCGATCCGGGGCGGGGATGGCGTTCGCCGACACGATGCGCTATCTGCACCGCTTGATCACCACCACTTTCCCGCATTCCCGGAACCCGCTCATCATGGCCACGGACACGTTCTACATCACGACCGCGATCTCCTATCCCAACGGCAAGCCCCATATCGGCCACGCCTACGAGATGATCGCGACGGATGCGATTGCGCGCTTCCAGCGTTGCGACGGCAAGGACGTCTATTTTCTCACCGGCACCGACGAGCATGGGATCAAGATGCTGCAGACGGCGCGCAAGGAGGGCATGACCCCGCGCGAGCTCGCAGACCGTAATTCGTCTGAATTCAAGAAGATGGCGGCTTCTCTCAACATATCGAATGATGATTTCATTCGCACGACCGAAGAGCGCCACTATCGCTCCAGCCAGGCGATCTGGTCGGCGATGGCGGCCAATGGCGACATCTACAAGGACAGCTATGCCGGCTGGTACTCCGTGCGCGACGAAGCCTATTACGGCGAGGAGGAGACCGAGCTCCGCGACGACGGCGTCCGCTATGGGCCGCAGGACACGCCCGTCGAATGGGTCGAGGAGGAGAGCTACTTCTTCCGCCTGTCCGCCTATGGCGACAGGCTTCTGAAGCTCTACGACGAGCAGCCCGACTTCATCGCCCCGCCCGAGCGCCGCAACGAAGTCGTCAGCTTCGTCAAACAGGGCCTGAAGGACCTGTCGGTTTCACGCACCACCTTCGACTGGGGCGTGCCGGTGCCCGGCGACGAGAAGCACGTCATGTATGTCTGGGTCGACGCCCTGACCAACTACATCACCGGTGTCGGCTATCCCGATGCCGACGCGCCGCTGTGGCATCGCTGGCCGGCCGACATCCACGTCATCGGCAAGGACATCGTGCGCTTTCACGCCATCTACTGGCCGGCCTTCCTGATGTCGGCCGGCGTCGAGCTGCCGAAGCGGGTCTTCGGCCACGGCTTCGTCTTCAATCGGGGTGAGAAGATGTCGAAGTCGGTCGGCAACGTCATCGACCCCTTCGCGCTCGCAGAGCATTACGGGCTCGACCAGCTGCGCTATTTCCTGCTGCGCGACATTCCCTTCGGCCAGGACGGCAACTACAGCCACGAGGGCATCGTCACCCGCACCAACGCCGACCTCGCCAACGGCATCGGCAATCTGGCACAGCGTTCGCTGTCGATGATCGCCAAGAACTGCGGCGGCGTCGTTCCGCAGAAGGGCACGCTCGCCGCGGAGGACGAAGCTATTCTCACCGTCGCGACCGAAGCGCTCGACGTCGCGCGCAAGGCGATGGCCGGGCAGGCGATCCACCAGGCACTGGCGGCCGTCATCAACGTGGTGGCCGAGGCCGACCGCTACTTCGCCGGCCAGGCGCCGTGGGGGCTCAAGAAGACCGACCCCGATCGCATGGAGACGGTGCTTTGGACAACCGCCGAGGTGGTGCGCCGCATCGCTCTGATGCTCCAGCCCTATGTGCCGGACTCCGCGTCCAAGCTTCTCGACCTGCTGGCGGTTCCAGCCGACGTGCGGCTCTTTGCCCATGCCGGAGACGCCGACTCGCTAGTGCCCGGTACGCCGCTTCCGGCGCCCTCGGGCGTCTTCCCGCGCTATGTCGAGCAGGACTCGGCGGGTGACTGAGAGCATGCTCGTCGACAGCCACTGCCATCTCGACTTCCCGGATTTCGCACAGGAGCGCGACGCCGTGATCGCGCGCGCCGCCGCCGCGGGTGTCGGCATGATGGTGACGATCTCGACGCGTGTCCGGCGCTTCGACGAAATCCGCGCCATCGCCGAGGCCCATGACCATGTCTGGTGCTCCGTCGGCACGCATCCGCACAATGCCGGCGAAGAGATGGAGGTCACCACCGAAGATCTCGTGCGGCTTTCCGCACACCCCAAGGTCGTGGCGATCGGGGAGGCCGGGCTCGACTATTTCTACGACAAGGCGCCGCGCGACGCGCAGGCACAAGGCCTGCGCCGTCACATCGCCGCCGCCCGCCAGACGGGGCTGCCGCTGGTCATCCATTCGCGCGACGCCGACGACGACATGGCGGCGATCCTGAAGGAGGAAACAGGGAAGGGGGCCTTCCCCTTCGTCCTGCACTGCTTTTCGTCCGGCGCGCCACTGGCCGAGGCCGGCGTGAAACTCGGCGGCTACGTGTCCTTCTCCGGCATCCTGACCTTCAGGAAGTCGACAGAACTGCGCGACATCGCGGCGCGGGTTCCGCATGAGCGCCTGCTGGTCGAGACCGACGCGCCCTATCTGGCGCCGATGCCGCATCGCGGCCAGCGCAACGAACCGGCCTATGTCGCCCACACTGCAGGCGTTCTCGCCGAAACGCTCGGCCTCACCGCCGAGGCGATCGCGCGCCAGACGACCGCCAATTTCCTGCGTCTCTTTTCGAAGGTGACGCCGCCCGCCGGGTACGCCGCCTGATGCCGGGCGACGTCGTCCGCCTGACCATCCTTGGCTGCGGATCGTCGCCGGGCGTACCGCGCATCACGGGCGACTGGGGCAATTGCGATCCGTCGAACCCGAAGAACGTTCGCACCCGCGCATCGGCGCTGATCGAGCGCATCGCCGCGGATGGCAGACGGACGGTCGTCGTGGTCGACACCGGACCGGACTTCCGTGTCCAGATGCTCCGCTCCGGCACGCGACGCCTGGACGCCGCCGTCTTCACCCACCCGCATGCCGACCACATGCACGGGATCGACGACCTGCGCGGTTATGCTCTGGAGCAGCGACGCCTGATGGACGTCTATGCCGACACCACCACGCTGAAGCGCCTGAACGATGCCTTCGGCTATTGCTTCCGCACGCCGCCGGGCAGTTCCTATCCGCCAATCCTCAACGCGCGCGCCATCGACCACGACACGCCGTTCACGATCGACGGGGAGGGCGGTCCCCTCACCCTTGAGCCTTTGCCGCTGATCCATGGCGACATTCTCTCGCTCGGATACCGCATCGGCGACATCGCCTACTGCCCCGACGTGTCGGATTTCCCAACCCAGACCATTGCCCGCCTTGCCGGCGTCGACACGCTCGTCATCGACGCCTTGCAGCACAAGCCGCACCCGTCGCACCTGTCACTGGCGCAGGCGCTGGCCTGGATCGAACGCCTTGCGCCGCGCCGCGCCGTCTTGACCCACATGCACATTCCGCTGGACTACGAGACGACGAAGCGCGACACGCCGGACCATGTTGAGCCCGGCTTTGATGGTATGATGATCGAGCATCCCGCGAGAACAAATTGATTTCGCTCTATTTTAGGTGATCGTATGAGCAAGAGCATCGAACGGGTTCGCCAGGCTGCAGATGCCGCCGGTCTCGCCATCGAAATCCGGCGCATGGGCGAATCGACCCGCACCGCCGAAGAAGCCGCCACGCAGTGCGGCGTGTCGGTCGGCCAGATCGTCAAGTCGCTGATCTTCAAGGGCGAAGCCACCGGCAAGCTCTACCTGTTCCTGGTTTCCGGCGACAAGCGGCTCGATGGCGCCAAGGCCGCTGCGCTCACCGGCGAAGCGCTCGGCCGCGCCGATCCGCGCGAGATCCGCGATAGAACCGGCTTCGCCATCGGCGGCGTTTCACCACTCGGTCACCTCGAACCCATCAAGGCCTGGGGCGACCGGACGCTAGCCGCCTACGACATCGTCTGGGCCGCGGCCGGCGCGCACGACGCGGTATTTTCCGCTGAGCCGAATGCGCTGCTCGCCGCCGCTGGCGCGACGATCGCCGATGTCGCGGTGTAGGCGTCGCGGCGCCGTCCATCGGTCCACGTCCGACAGATCGCGTGGCATCTACACGGGCTCGTCGTCGAGGCTCGCATACGTCGACAGGGCGACGAAGAGTACCATTCGGCAGAGGCGCTGCAGACGCGCTGCCGGCCATCATCATTGCCTGACATATCTGCGTTAGTTCCATAATCTATCTTATGCGGCATTGACATCACGGCGTCGCGTCGCTCTTCGATCCGGTCTCCACCGGCCAGGCGCCCGATCCCGCTCCTCCCTGCCGGGACCTTTGCCCACAGACCGAACGCGGCGACGAGCCGGCCGCCCCCGCCGCGTCATCCAAGGCCTCCTTCCGAACGACGCGCAACGCCCGAAGGCGTCACGGCATCTCTTCATCCGGTTCCGTCCCGTCCGGATCCGCTGCAGCCCCGTTGGGAACGCCCGACAGATCCTCGTCCGTGGGCGGCAGCGCATACACCACGAGGTAGTCGCCCTCCGTGGTCTCGAACCGGGCGTGGCCGGTCGCCGTCATCGCGACATACTGGCGGCCTTCGTGCTCGTAGGTCATCGGCCCGGCCTGCGAGCCCGCCGGTAGCCTGGCCTCCCAGACGAGCCGGCCGGTCGCCGTCTCGAAAGCGCGAAGATAGTTGTCCTGCGCCGCGCCGATGAAGGTCAGCCCGCCAGCCGTCACCAGCGGTCCGCCGAGATTCGGCGTGCCCATCGCGATCTTGATTCGCGTCGGGATGCCGAGCGGGCCGGTGTCGTAACCGGTGCCGAAAGGCTTCGACCAGACGAGTTCGCCCGTGTCGACATTCGTGGCGTTGAGGTAGCCCCAGGGCGGTGCGAGGCACGGCACGTCGAGAATGGACAGCCACATCGGCCGCGTCACGCCGAACGGCGTGGAGGATTGTGGCGCGATTTCCTGATCAGGGCGGGTACCACCGGAACCGGCCGCCCGGTCCTCGACGTCCGCGCGCGGATGCATATCGACGATGTTGGGCAAGCGCGAGTGATTGGAGATGATGAGCCGCTGCGCGGGATCGAAGCCGAGGCCGCCCCAGTTCATGCCGCCGACCGTGCCGGGCAGCAGCACCATGCCCTTTTGCTCCAGCGTCGGAGGCGTGAACATACCCTCATATCGGCGCTGCAGGAATTCGATGCGGCACAGCGCGGCGTCGATCGGCGTCAGGCCCCACAGATGGCGCTCGTCGATCCGCTCCGGTTCTTGTCCCGGAACGCCACCAAGGTTTGGATAGAACACGGATTGCGGCTGCGTAGGCTCCAGTCGCTCGCCCGGAAGTTCGCCTCCTTGCGGCACTGGACGGTATTCGACCGGCCGGAGCGGTTCGCCAGTGGCGGCGTCGAGCACGAACAGGTCGCCGGCCTTCGTCCCCTGCAGAACCGCCCGCCGCACCGTACCATCGATTTCGAGATCGAGGACCATCGGCTGGGCGCCGAGGTCATAATCCCAAAGGTCGTGGACGACCGTGGTGAAGACCCAGCGTGTCTCGCCCGTCACAAGGTCGACCGCCACCACGGCGGCCGTGAAGCGGTCCTCCTCCTCCGTCCGGTTGCCACCCCAGTGGTCGCCACCGCCGTTTCCCGTGCCCAGGAAGGCCAGTCCCAGTTCCTCGTCGGCCGAGATGACGTTCCAGACGTTTGGCGTCCCGCGCGGATAGATGTCGTTTTCGTCCAGCGGCGCCTGCGGGTCGGGGCGCAGCGCGTCCCAGGCCCAGCGAAGTTCGCCCGTTTCGGCGTCGTAGGCGCGAACGACACCGGACGGCGCGTCGCGACGCTGGTTGTCGCTCACCTGCTGGCCGACGATGACGAGGCCGCCGGCAACCGTCGCCCCGGAGGTGTTCGAGGCGAAGCCCGGCTCGCGCAAGCCCATGCCGAGCGTGAGGTCGACCACGCCTTCCGCCCCGAAGCCGCGGCAAAGATGGCCGCCGATGGCGTCGAGCGCAATCAGACGGCCATCGGCCGTGGCGACGAAGATGCGGCGCGCGCAGGCACTGCCGCCGCGCGGCACGGCCGGCATGATGCCCGGCACTTCCGGAATCACGTCCATGGTGACATCTGCGCCACTGTCGAAATAGCCGACGGCGCGGCAGGCGACGCTGAACAACTGCTCCAGCGCCGGCTCCGGCACATCCGGATCGTAACGCCATCTGACGTAGCCCGTGGCCGGGTCGAGCGCGTAGACCTGCGCGCTGCTGGTGCAGGTGTACAGGCTGCCGCCGACCTTGATCGGGGTGTTCTGCGACGAGTAGAAAATCCGCCCCGGTGCTGGCGTGAGGTCGCCGCTCCTGAACGTCCAGGCGACGTCGAGCTCGTCGATGTTGCCGGCGTTGATCCCCGAAAGCGTCGAATAGCGGCGCCCGTGCGTGGTGCCGCCAAAATGGGTCCAGTCCGCGCTGGCTTCCCGGGGACCGACTGCGACAGGTGCCGCCGGCGCGGCGGCCACGCTTGCGGGCGCTTCGCTCCTCTCCCAGTGAATTGCCACCACCGCAGCAACCGCCACGAGCACGACTGCCACCCCGCCCAACGATGCAAGGCTGGCGCCGCTGCGCACCGACGTGCGCCAGAACAGGTATGACATGCCGGCGGCGACGACCAGACCGGCCACGAGGCCGACGCGGGCCGCGAGGTCGAAGCCCCATGTCGGCATCCACCCCTTCCCGGCAATCTCGATCAGGGCCCAGGCCAGCGTCACGACGAGAGCCAAAGCCATGGCGCCGAGCGCCAGCTTGTGCCGTCCGAGGAAGGCGAGGACACCGCCCACCAAAAGCAGAAGGCCGGTCGCGAGGTAGTAGACCGTGCCGCCAAGCATGAGGAGCCATCCGCCAAGACCCGCCGTCGCCGCCCCCAGAAGAAGGATGAGGGCCGCCAGAACGAGATAGAGCCAGCGCCAGACGATGTGGCCTTCGGTCGAATGTCGCATGGTTGGAGCTCCCCTCCCGGCCCCCAGAGCCGGGTTGTACGATCATGCAGTCGCGCGGCGTCGCGACACGCGTTATTCGCCAAACCAGCGGGAGTTGAAATGGTTCCCGCCGGCTCCGGTTGCGCCGGGCCGTCGCGCGCGTCCCCACCGGTGCGCAGTTCGGGCACTGTTGCCCAGCTGCAACTTTCGGGTGATTCTTCGTCCCGCCCTGAACTTTGCGCTCGGACGTAGCGGTCCTGACGTCCTAAGGGGACGGCAGCGCCCTCGCCCATCACCATCGGAACCCGCCGTGCCCACCTTGGACAATCTGTACGAAGCCTATGTCCTCTGCACCGCACCGCGCAGCGGCAGCACCCTTCTGTGCAAGCTTCTGGCCGCTACCGGCATCGCCGGCCGGCCGGGATCGCATTTCCACGAACCGTCGCTTGCGGAGTGGCTGGAGGATTACGACCTGCCGGACGTTCCGGGCCGATCGGAGCGCGACACGGTCGCGGCGGTTTTCGCTGCCGCAATCGACAAGGGCCGCGGCGGCACGCCGATTTTCGGCTTGCGCCTTCAGCGGCACAGCTTCGCCTTCTTTTCCGAAAAACTCGCTTTGCTCCATCGCGAGCCGGCGGGCGACGTCGCGCGCATGCGGGCTGCTTTCGGCCGCACGCTGTTCATTTATCTGACTCGTGCCGACAAGGTCGACCAGGCCGTTTCGCTGGTCCGCGCCGAACAGACCGGCCTCTGGCACCGAGCGGCTGACGGCTCCGAACTGGAGCGCACCGCGCCGCCGCGCGAGCCCGCCTATCACGGCGAGGCCATCAGCGCGGCCTACGAGCGGTTGCTGGGCTACGAGCGCGAATGGGCCGCGTGGTTCGACCGTGAGGGTCTGGCGCCGCTCCGGCTCACCTATGCCGACCTGTCGGCCGATCCGGCGGGGACGCTGGCCAGAGTGCTTAAAGCACTGGGGCTCCCGCCCGAAACCGCCGACGGGATCACGCCAGGCGTGGCCAAGCTTGCCGATGAAACGAACCGGGCGTGGGTCGCCCGGTTCCGCGCCGAACGGGGGCTTTCCCCCAACGAATAAGCGGCACCGTGCGGACGCGCCCGGGCGGGCGAAAATCCCTCGCCGCTATTCCGCAGCAGCCGTTTCCGGATGTCCGGTCGCGCCGTGCATGAAATCCTCGAGAGCGGCGGCCTCTGCTTCTGTCAGGCGCAGGCCCCGCTTGGTGCGCCGCCACAGGACGTCGTCTGCCGAAAGCGCCCACTCCCTTTCGATCAGGTAGCGCACCTCCGCCTCGTAGAGATCCGCGCCGAAGTGCCGGCCGAGATCGGCCGTGGAACGCGCCCCGCCGAGCAAGACAGCCGCCTTCGTGCCGTAGAGCCGGACGAGCCTCTGCGCATGGGCGGGGTCGAGGAAGCCGTAGGCTGCTTTCAGGCGCTCCACCTCCGTGTCGAAGCCGTTGGGCGGGAAATCGCCGCCCGACAGGGTTGTGCCGGCCGTCCAGGGTTTCCCCTTGCGCCCGAGGAAGCCCTCGATCTTCTCGATCATCGCTTCCGCCAACCGCCGGTAGGTGGTGATCTTGCCGCCGAAAATGTTGAGAAGCGGCGCCTGGCCGCCCTCGCCTTCCGCCGTCAGCACGTAGTCGCGTGTGGCCTCCTGGGCTTTCGACGCGCCATCGTCGAACAGCGGCCGTACCCCGGAATAGGTCCAGACGATGTCCTCGCGCCGCACCGGCTCGGCGAAGTATTCGCTCGCCGCCTCGCACAGATAGGCGACCTCCGAATCGGTGATCGCCACCTCGCCCGGTTCTCCGACATAATCCTGGTCGGTGGTCCCAATGAGGGTGAAATCCTGCTCGTAGGGGATCGCGAAGATGATGCGGCCGTCGCGATTCTGGAAGAAATAGGCGCGCGGGTCGTCGAACTTGCGCTTCACGACGATGTGGCTGCCCTGCACGAGACGGACATTGTGGATGTCGTTCTTGCCCAGCGTCGAGCCGAGCACCTTGTCGACCCAAGGCCCGGCAGCATTTACGAGCAGCCGCGCCTTCACCGTATCGGAGGTTCGGCCGCGCATGTCCTCGACGACAACCGTCCAGATCCCGTTCTCCCGCCGCGCCGACGTCACGCGGCTGCGGGTCCGGATCGTCGCGCCGCGATCGGCCGCGTCACGCGCGTTCATCACCACCAGGCGGGCATCGTTCACCCAGCAATCCGAATATTCGAAGGCGCGCGAAAACAGCGGCTTCAGCGGCTTGCCCGCCGGATCGGTGCGCATGTCCAGCGTCCGTGTTGGCGGCAGCAGCTTGCGGCCGCCGATATGGTCGTAGAGAAACAGCCCCAGCCGCAACAGCCAGGCGGGCCGCAGGCCCTTGTGGTGCGGCAGCACGAAGCGCATCGGCCAGATGATGTGCGGCGCCATGCGCCATAGCACCTCGCGTTCCATCAGGGCCTCGCGCACCAGCCGGAACTCGTAGTGCTCCAGATAGCGCAAGCCGCCATGGATCAGCTTCGTCGACCAGGACGACGTTCCGCTGGCCAGATCGTTCATTTCGGCCAGATAGACCGAATAGCCTCGGCCCGCCGCATCGCGCGCCACGCCGCAGCCATTGATCCCGCCGCCGATGATCAGGATGTCGTAGATAGCGCCGTCCAAGCGTCTCTCCCGGGCATTCGTCTTGAGCTTTTAGAATTTTCGTTCGCCCTTGTTTGAAGCGTAAAGCGAACTTTAGATGAATGTCAAACGAAAACAGGAAGAAGAGTCGAAGTTGACCGAGCGTCAAGTGGGCACCGGAGGGGCGCTCATTTGGGGCAACCGGAACGGAGAGAACGGAAAAAGAACGGCGCGGGCGCGCCTGCCTGAAGACGCGCCTGAAAGGACGGTCGAGCCCGAGTTCATACGCCGATTGCGAGCGTCCTAACGAGAGCCTGCCGACCGACCGGCAAGGCCCGGACGCGGCGCCGCAGGGCACGAGAAGAGGCGTACGCCGACCCCCGAAGATCTCCCTGCCACCGGGCCGGAAGTGGTCGACTAGCGGTCGACCTCGCCGAACACGATGTCGAGCGAGCCCAGAACGGCCGAGACATCGGCGAGCATGTGGCCGCGGCACATGAAATCCATCGCCTGCAGATGCGCGAAGCCCGGAGCCCGCAGCTTGCAGCGATAGGGCTTGTTGGTGCCGTCGGACACGAGATAGACGCCGAACTCGCCCTTCGGCGCCTCGACGGCCGCATAGACTTCGCCCTCGGGCACGCGATAGCCTTCGGTATAGAGCTTGAAGTGATGGATCAGCGCTTCCATCGAGCGCTTCATGGCGGCGCGCTTGGGCGGCACCACCTTGCCATCGGTGTTCGACACCGGGCCGGTCCTTTCCGTCGACAGCAGCCGGTTGACGCACTGCCGCATGATCTCCGCCGACTGGCGCATCTCCTCCATGCGGATCAGGTAGCGATCGTAGCAGTCGCCGTTCTTGCCGATCGGGATCTGGAAATCCATTTCCGAATAGCACTCATAGGGCTGCGACTTGCGCAGGTCCCACCGCGCGCCGGAACCGCGCACCATCACCCCCGAAAAGCCCCAGGCCCAGGCGTCTTCGAGGCTGACGACGCCGATGTCGACGTTGCGCTGCTTGAAGATGCGGTTCTCGGTCAGGAGCTCGTCGAGATCGGTCACCGTCTGCAGGAACGGATCGATCCACTTGCCGATGTCCTCGACAAGCTTCTCGGGAATGTCCTGGTGCACGCCGCCGGGCCGGAAATAGGCCGCGTGCATGCGTGCGCCCGACGCCCGCTCGTAGAACACCATCAGTTTTTCGCGCTCCTCGAAGCCCCACAGCGGCGGCGTCAGCGCGCCGATGTCCAGGGCCTGCGTGGTCACGTTGAGCAGGTGCGACAGGATGCGACCGATCTCGGAATAGAGCACGCGGATCACCTGCCCGCGCTTCGGCACCTCGATGCCGAGCAGCCGTTCGGTGGCGAGCGCGAAGGCATGCTCCTGGTTCATCGGCGCGACATAGTCCAGCCGGTCGAAATAAGGCACGGCCTGGAGGTAGGTCTTCTGCTCGATCAGCTTTTCGGTGCCGCGGTGCAAAAGCCCGATATGCGGGTCCACGCGGCTCACCACTTCACCGTCGAGTTCCAGCACCAGCCGCAGAACGCCATGCGCCGCCGGGTGCTGAGGACCGAAATTGATGTTGAAGTTGCGTACGTTGTGCTCGGTCATTGTCCTGCTTCCCGAACCAGTCCCGACGCATCGGCGTCGAAAGAGAAATTCCACGCCTGCGCGTCCGTCGCCCACGTCATCATTGCGACAAGAGTGCTCCGCCGCCGAACAGCCAGAAGCCCAGCGCGGCGATGATCAGCGCCACCAGCACCTTGCCTGTCGCGTCGCTGGCGAAGGGCCGTCCCGAAAGTTTCGACACGCCGAACCAGATCGCAGCGATGGCCAGGATGGCCACCAGCGCGAAGAAGACGAGTCGCACCACGGGCCGCCCTCACCCCTGCCTGGCCTTCTCGTCTCCCGGCAGCACGTAGTCGGTGCCTTCCCACGGGCTGAGAAAGTCGAAGTTGCGGAACTCCTGCTTCAGTTCCACCGGTTCGTAGACGACGCGTTTCACCTCGTCGTCGTAGCGAACTTCGACGAAGCCCGTCACCGGAAAGTCCTTGCGGAGCGGATGCCCCTCGAAGCCGTAGTCGGTGAGGATGCGGCGCAGTTCCGGGTGGCCCGTGAACAGGATGCCGTAAAGGTCATAGGCCTCGCGCTCGAACCAGTCGGCGCCCGGAAACACCGACGTCGCCGACGGCACAGGCGTGTCCTCGTCCGTCGTCACCTTGACCCGGATGCGCTGGTTCTGTCGCGGCGACAAGAGATGGTAGACCACGTCGAACCGCTTCTCGCGCGTCGGGTAGTCGGCACCGCAGATGTCGATGAACGAGATGAACTGGCACTGCACGTCGCGCTTCAGGAACGACAGCACATCGACGATGTCGGACGCAGCCACGTTCAAAGTCAGTTCGCCATGCGCGACCACGGCCGTCTCGATCTTGCCGTCGAGACGCTCTTCGATATAGCCGGCCAGATCTCTCAGCGCTTCGCTCATTTTTGCTCTTCCAGTTCCCGGAGCCTCTGTTCGATGGCTTCGATACGTTCCTCGAATTCACCGGCGAGGAGCTTGCTCTTCAGGCTATCGCCGGCGAGTGCCTGGCGAAACGAGACCCGCACTTCCTTGAGCTTCTGAATCCGCTGCTCGATCCGCTCCAGTCGACCATCGACGCCGTCGAACCGACCACCGATCTCCGCCCGCATTTCCTTCAGCAAGGGAATGATCATGTGGGCCGGTTCCGCCATCGCCCTACCTCTCGATCGTGCCCGTACGACGGATCTTCTTCTGCAGGAGCAGAATGCCGTAGAGCAGCGCCTCGGCGGTCGGAGGGCAGCCCGGCACGTAGATGTCGACCGGCACCACACGGTCGCATCCGCGCACCACCGAGTAGGAATAGTGGTAGTAGCCACCGCCGTTGGCACACGATCCCATCGAGATGACGTAGCGCGGCTCGGGCATCTGATCGTAGACCTTGCGCAGCGCCGGCGCCATCTTGTTGGTCAGCGTGCCGGCCACGATCATCACGTCCGACTGGCGCGGCGATGCACGCGGCGCGATGCCGAAGCGCTCGGCGTCGTAGCGCGGCATGGAGATGTGCATCAT
Source organism: Aquibium carbonis (assembly GCF_003970795.1). Classification (GTDB taxonomy): domain Bacteria; phylum Pseudomonadota; class Alphaproteobacteria; order Rhizobiales; family Rhizobiaceae; genus Aquibium; species Aquibium carbonis. Next base: position 45,930 of record NZ_RWKW01000070.1, read on the forward strand.
CTCGACCGCGCAGCAGGCCAGGCCGAAGGTCATCCACATCAGCGAGCCGGTGCGCGCCCAGGTGATCAGCGCCTCCGACGAGGTGACGAGAAAGCCCTTGTCGGCCAGTTCCGAATTGATCTCGCCGTAGAACCGGTCGTCAGAGCCGATCGGCTTGCCGGTGTTCGGATCGATGATCCCCCGCGGCTTCGGCGCCACCAGGGTCTGCGAACTCTCGTTCAATCCCATTCCAGCGCTCCCTTCTTCCACTCATAGATAAAGCCGATCGTCAGGACGCCAAGGAAAACCATCATCGACCAGAAGCCGAGCATGCCGATTTCCCCGAACGAAACCGCCCAGGGGAACAGGAACGCCACTTCGAGATCGAAGATGATGAACAGGATCGAGACCAGGTAGAAGCGGATGTCGAACTTCATGCGCGCATCGTCGAAGGCGTTGAAGCCGCACTCGTATGCCGACAGCTTCTCGGGGTCGGGATTCTTGTAGGCGACCAGGAACGGTGCGGCCAGAAGCGCGACGCCGACGAACAGCGCCACCCCGATGAAGATCATGATGGGTAGATACGAAACGAGAAGTTCGTCCATGCCTGAGCCTTCCGCGGCATGCCGTCCAGTTCGACCGACCGTATCGCCCCGGACCCTGGCCGACGCGATGGGACGGGAAAGGTGCGCGGCCTGCCCGTGTTGCAACGCGGCGAGGGTTAGCGCAGGCCACCGGTCGACGCAAGACTAAGCTTGGCGATTGCCACCGCTGCCGCGCCGTTCAGGGCCGTCACGCAGGAAGCGGTCCGGTTCGACCGGGCCGCGCCCCCAGGCTCCCCCGCCGAGCGCCAGTGCCGCGAGGTCGTCGATCGTCGCCGAAACGGTCTCGTATCCCAGCGATCGCAGCAAGGTGTTGTCCGCCACGATTCGTTGCCTGGCCGATGCTTCCGTCCCGCGATCCTCTCGAAGCCCGAGGTCGCGTCCCGACAGGCGGATGGCCGCGGCCACGAGGTCGCGAAGCGGCGTGCCCAGTCCCGAGCCGAGGTTGATCCACGGCGGCAGGTGTGGGCGCGTCAGCGCCAGCGACGTCATCAGCGCGGCAGCCTCACCCACGGGCAGATAGTCCCGCTCGCCGTCCAGACCGCCGGTTTCAACCGAAGTCCCGCCGGGCTCGCGCAACTGCCTGACGACCGACCCCAGCAGGCTGTGAGGCGGCATGGCGGGTCCGATTGCGGCAAACAGGCGCAGCCCCGCCACGTCGCCGCCGGCAAGCGCACATTCGGCAATCTCGTCCATCAGACGTGCCTTGGCGCGGCCGTAGGCCGACTGCGGCGCGCGGGGCGCGTCCTCGCGAAGCGCGGTGGGACCGGCGGCCGGCCCGTATTCGGCGGCACTGCCGACGGCGACGAACCGGCAGCCGTCGACCGCTCGCGCCG
>NZ_RWKW01000071.1 GCF_003970795.1 Aquibium carbonis
GTTCCGCACGGAGGGGGCGCAACTGATTGACCGCGAAGCCGCGGCGTCCGAGGCCGTCGACGCGCTGGATCTGTTTGGTCGCGTCGAGGCCGCGAGCTATCCCGGCGGCGGCTGGCGGCACTCGGTGCGGGTCGGCGACGACATCTTGCTGATCGATGCCCCGCAGCCATGCGCGCAAGGTCGGGCGGTGCGCATCCGCATCCCCGCGCAGAACCTCTTCCTCTTCAATCCAGGCCGCGAACCGCGGCCGCAACCAGGTTTCCCGAACGGGGGTGGCGCCGCCCGCGTCCTGGAATCGTCCGACGCATGAACATCGTCCAACGGAGACACCGACCATGAAGACATTCCTCCAGGCATCGCTGGTACTGGGCCTTTCGGCCGTGCCGGCCTCCGCAGCCGAACTGACGCTCATCACCGCAGGCGACCAGAACATGGTCGACTACGTCAACGAGTACCTCGCGCCTCTCTTCGAACAGCAGAACCCCGGCGCCACCGTCCGCGCCGTCGGCACCGGCCCCGGTGACGCAGGGTCGCAGAAGATCGTCGAGCGCTTCGAGGCACAGAAGCAGGCCAACGTTCAGACCTGGGACACCGACGTGGCCGTCGTGCACGAAAAGTTCGTCGGCCCGATGGTCGAAGCCGGCTATCTCGACAGCTACCGCGACCGCATCGCCACCGGTGGTCTCGTGACCCGTTCCAACGCCGACATGGCCCTGGGCGCGAACGTCAAGGGCTATGTCATGCCCATGTTCAACAGCCAGACCGCGCTGGCCTACAACCCGGCCCTGCTGCCGAACCCGCCGAAGAGCTACGAGGAACTGGCCGAATGGGCCAAGGCCAACCCGAAGCAGTTCGGTTACAACGGCATCAAGGGCGGCGCTTCGGGCGTCAGCTTCGTGATGGGCTGGATCTATGCCTTCGGCGGCGGCGATGCCGACAAGCTGATGAACGGCCCCTTCGAGGAGGCCGAGACCACGAAGTGGGATGGCGCCTTCGACAGCCTGGCGGAATTCACCACCAATGCCACGCTGACGCCGGGCAATGCCGGGACGCTCGACCTGCTGTCGCGCGGCGAGATCGCCATCGGCCCCGTCTGGGTCGACATGTTCTACTCCTGGCAGGCCAACGGCCAGCTGCCGCCCGAGTTCAAGCTGGTGCTTCCCGCTCCCGGCATGCCCGGCCAGCCGATGCACTACGTGATCCCGCAGAACGCGCCGAACAAGGAACTGGCCGAGAAGTTCGTCGAACTGGCAACCAGCGCCAAGGTCCAGGCCGAAGGCATCGTCACCCGCTTCAACTGGTATCCGGGCATCGACGCCCAGCATGTCCAGGCCGAACTCGACGAGGCGACCTGGAACAAGCTGTTCGTCGACGTCACGCCGGATGACCTCGCCGCCAAGGGGAAGCCCTTCCCGATCGCCCCCTACAACAAGGCGATCCTCGAGGCCTACGAGCGCCACGTCACCAACTGAGCCCCGCTCACCGCAGGACCAGGGCCGCCCGCTTCGTGCGGGCGGCCAAGCCTTCACCCGATCCGGATCGAACGATGCCGAAACGCCTTCTCGGACTGCTTCTCGTCCTGCCGGCCCTGACGGTGATCCTGCTGCTGTTCGTCGTGCCGCTCGCCACATCGGTCGTCGGCGCCTTCAAGGTGGATGACGGATACGGCCTCGGCAATTTCGTCAAATCCTTCGAACTCTATACGTCCGACATCGTGTTCACGATCGTCATCGTCTCGCTGTCGACGGCGATCATCGGCATTCTGGCCATCGCCATCGGCGGCTATCTCGTCCTGGGCGAAAATCCTCGCGCGGTCGCGATCCTGCGCTGGCTCTATCGCTGGCCCCTCTTCATCCCCTTCATCGTGGTGGGCCAGATCCTGCGCACCTTTCTCGCCAAGAACGGCCTGATGAACAACGTCCTGATCGAGGCGGGCATCATCACGCCGCTGCAGGCCGTCAGCTTCCTCGACTGGCGTGGCATCGTCATCGCCTTCGTGTGGAAGCAGACGCCCTTCGTCGCCCTGCTGGTCTCGGGGGCGATGGCGTCGGTCGACCGCAGCACGATCGAGGCCGCCCGCAACCTCGGCGCCTCGCGCCTGCGCATCCTGATCGAGATCATCGTGCCCCAGGTGGCCACCACGCTCGTCGTCGGGCTGGTTCTGTCCTTCGTCACCATGATGTCGGTTCTGTCGGTGCCGCTCATGATCAACGCGCAATCCCCGACGATGATCACCGCCGACATCGCCTTCCGCATCAACGCCTATGGCGATTACGGCGTCGCCAATGCGCTGGGCATGATCTCGCTCGTCGCCAGCGCCTGCGTCGGCTGGTTCTACCTGCGTCAGACCCTGAAGGAGCGGTCATGAACGTTCCAGCCCGTCGGCCCGCCGCCCCCGGCCTCGGCATTGGCATCGGCATCGGCATCGACCTGTGGTGGATCCCGCGCGCGATCGTGCTTGGCCTGCTGGCGTTCGCGATCTTCGGCCCGCTGACCAACCTGATCCTGTGGACCGTCGCCGAACGCTGGTACTTCCCGCACGCGATGCCGCTGGAATACGGCTTCAGCTACTGGGAACGCGTGTTCTCGCCGCGAGGCACGGCGATGGAATCGCTGACCAACAGCGTCGTCGTGGCGTCCCTGACCGTCGTGGTGTCGATGACGCTGGCGGTGCCCGCGGGCTATGCCCTGGCGCGGCTGCAACTGCCGTTCCGGGCCCTGATCCTGCTTGCCTTTCTCGTGCCGCAGGCTTTTCCGAACCTGCCCGTCTACGTCAACATCGCGCGACTGTTCTATCAGCTCGGCCTCAACGGAACCGTCACCGGCGTGGTGCTGGTGCATGTCACGCATGGCCTCGTCTATGCCGTCTGGATCGCGACCGCCGCCTTTTCGGCCGTCGATACCGAACTGGAGGAAGCCGCGCGGTCGGTCGGTGCGAGTGCTCTGCGCACCTTCAAGGACGTGACCCTGCCGCTTGCCGCGCCGGGCCTTCTGGCCAGCGCCATCTTCGTGTTCCTGGAGTCGCTCGACGAGTTCACCGGCAGCTATTTCGTCGGCGCGCCCGACGTGAACATGCTGCCGCTTCTCCTGTACACGGCAAGCGCGGGCGGCAACTACCAGATCGCCTCCATCACGGCGCTGTTGCTTCTCATCCCCTCGGTGGGCTTCATGCTGGTGGTGGAGCGATTCCTCAGATCGGACGTGCTTTCGAAGGTCGGCCATTGAAACGGGACCCGAAACAGGCGAGGCCCAGTTTCGTCAGCGCGCAACAGGTCGCGAAGCTGGCGGGAGTCTCGCGCTCGGCGGTTTCGCGCGCGTTCACGCCCGGCGCGAGCATCGCCCCCGAAACCCGCGACAAGGTCGGCAAGGCTGCGGCCGAGCTCGGCTACCAGGTCAACGACCTCGCCCGCGGCCTGCTGGCGAACCGCAGCCGGCTGGTGGGCCTCGTCGTCACCAAGCCGGAGCTCGGCTTCCGCGCCCATCTCGTCGCGGCGCTGAGCCGCGCGCTCATCAAGCGCGGCAACGTCCCCTTCCTCATCAACACCGGCCATACCGAGGTCGAGATCCAGGCCGCCCAGACCGCGTTGTTCGGCTATCGCGCGGAGGCGACCATCATCCTGTCCGGCTCGCCGCCGGCATCCTTCTCCGAGCTCGCCCGCCAGAACGGGCAGCCACTGGTGATGCTCGGCCGCGCCGAACCGGACTGCGACCACGTGCGTATCGACAACAGCGGAGCGGCGGCCAGGGCGGCGGCCCTGTTCGTTGAACGGGGCCTCATGCGGCTGGGCCTGGCGGGATCCGAGACCGGGACGCCGAGCATCGTGGAGCGCGAGCGCGCCTTCATCGGCGAGGCGCAGCGGCTTGGGGCGACCGTGCAGACGGCGCGGGGTGGCGAGTCCGACTATGCAGGGGGCCAGCAGGCTGCAGCCCTGCTGCTGGGCCAGATCGAAAGGCCGCAGGCCATCTTCTGCGTCAACGACCTGATCGCCCTGGGCCTCATGGATGCCGCGCGGATCAGGTTCGATCTTCACGTGCCACGAGACCTGTCCGTCATCGGCTTCGACGACATTCCCGAAGCATCGTGGGACGCCTACCGGCTGACGACGTTCCGGCAGGACCCGGACGAGATGGCCGCCCGCGCCATCGAGCAGCTCGACCGGCGGCTGGCGAAGCCGGACGCGGCTCCGTCGATCGTTCAGCTGGATCCGGTCCTGATCCTGCGCGACAGTCTTCGACACGCGTAGCCGCGCCCCCGCCCGGAATGGCCGGCGGACGCGGGACATCCCGGGATCGGACGCTGCTGTGCAAAGCGTCAGGCCGCGTTCTCGCGCACGAAATGGCCGGGCGCCGCTTCTCGCAGGCGCGCGCCGGGCTGCGGCGAGGACACCGCCGGAAGCGGTTGCACGAAGGCGCGGCGGCCCGCAGGATCGGTGCGCGGCACCGATGCCAGCAGCCGGCGGGTGTAGGGATGCCGCGGATCGCGCAGGACGGCCTGGGACGGGCCAGTCTCGACGATCTCGCCGCGATACATGACGGCGATGCGGTGGCTGACCCGTTCGATGACGGCGATGTCGTGGCTGATGAACAGGAAGGAGATGCCTTCCCGCTGCTGCAATTCCAGCATCAGATCGGTGACCTGGCGGGCGATCGACACGTCGAGCGCGGACACGGGTTCGTCGGCGACGATCAGCTTCGGCTTCACCGACAACGCGCGCGCGATGCAGAGCCTTTGCCGCTGCCCGCCGGAAAACTGGTGCGGATAGCGGTCGACCACGTCCTCTTCCAGTCCAACCGACTTGAGGAGCGTGGCAGCGAGGTCGCGCTGGTCGCGCGCCGTCACGACGCCGTGGATGCGGGCCGGCTCGGTGACGAGATCATGCACGGGCAGGCGCGGGTTCAGGCTGGCATAGGGATCCTGGAACACCATCTGCGCGTGGCGGCGAAGGGCTCGCAACTCGACACGGCCGGCGCGCATGACATCCTGTCCGTCGAGCAGGATGCCGCCGCTCGCCGGTTCGACCAGCCGCAGGATCGAGCGCGCCAGCGTAGACTTGCCGCAACCGGACTCGCCCACGAGCCCGAGCGTCTCGGCCCGGCCGAGGCTGAGCGAAACGCCGCGGACGGCGTCGATGCTGCGGCGCTCTTCCAGAAAGCCGCCGCGAACGGTGAAGCGCGTGGTCAGGTCGCGCACCTCGAGCAGCTTCGCCGCACCAGCCGGCGCAGCGGGAGAGCCGGAGCCGAGCTTGGGGGTCGCCGCCATCAGTTGTTGGGAATAGGCGTGCCTGGGCGCACGGAAAACCTCTGCGACCGCGCCTTCCTCGACCTTGCGCCCGTCGCGCAGCACCACGATGCGGTCGGCGATCTCGGCGACCACGCCCATGTCGTGCGTGATGAACAGGACGGCCATCCCGATCTCGGCCTGCAACTCGCGGATCAGATTGAGGATCTCCGCCTGGGTCGTGACGTCGAGCGCCGTCGTCGGCTCGTCGGCGATCAGCAGGCGAGGACGGCAGGCGAGCGCCATGGCGATCATCACGCGCTGGCGCAGACCGCCGGACAGCTCGTGCGGGTATTGCGACAGCCGCCGCTGCGGGTCGGGCATCCGGACGCTGTCGAGCGCGTCGCGCGCCGCCGCCAGCGCCTGGCGATTGCTCATGTAGCGGTGACGAATGAAAACCTCCGCCACCTGGTTTCCAACGGTCAGGACCGGGTTGAGCGACGTCATCGGCTCCTGGAAGATCATCGAGATGCGGTTGCCGCGCAGCGCCCGCAGGCTCGGCTCGTCGAGCGCGGTGATGTCGACGGGACCGAGGTCCTCGTGCAGCGTGATGGTGCCGCCAGCGATGCGGCCGCCCTCGCGCTCGATCAGCCGCAGGATCGACAGCGCCGTGGCCGACTTGCCGGAGCCGGATTCGCCCACGAGCGCCAGGGTGCCGCCCGTCGGCACGTCGAAGGAAAGCTCGCGCACCGCTTCCGTGGCGCCGAAAGCGACCTTGAGATTGCGGACGGACAGCAACGGCATCACGAAGCAGCCCTTCGGATCCGCGCTCCGATCTCCGGATGTTCGGAAAACACCGGCAGCGGTGGGGTCCAGCGGCGCGCCGACGGCTTGAAGCCGAAGGCGAACGGGTCGCGGCCCGCCACCTGCCAGTTCACGGTCTCGCCCAGTTCCAGAAGCCCCATCGCCGCTGCGGGCTCGCCCTGCGTGGTGAAACTCTCGGTCAGCGACTGCTGGGTGAGATGCGTGATGCCGTCGACCGTCGTCACGGTGTTCCAGTGGACGTGGCCGGCCAGGCAGACGACCGGGACGCGGGCCTGCGCCAGAGCTGCGCGGGCGCGCTCGGCCATCGGATAGGTCGAGACGGACGGATTGCGCTCGAAGTAGTAGTTGCCGGTCTGCGCATGGCCCGAGACCGGCACGTGGCTGACGACGAGCAGAGGCCTGTCGGCGGCCTGCGCGGTGCGCGACAGCCACAGCAGATCCTCCTCCCGCAGCACGAAGCCATGACGGTCCGCGTCGCGATGGATCTTCGCGTCAGCCCGCCACAGCGCGATGCGCCAGCCGCCGAGGTCGAGCGTCATCGACTTCATCGGCTGGCCGAGGATGGTCTCGTTGTCGGAGACCTCGAGGTGATCGCGGTCGTGATTGCCGTTGAAATGGTGGATCGGAGCGGCGACCTGGCGAAACGCCTCGCCGACGTCCTTCTGGAGGGCGAGATCGGTCTCGCGGTTCTCGTCGGAAATGCGGTCGCCGAGGTCGAGCACGATATCGGGACGGGCCTCGCTGGTGAAGCGCGCGAACTCTTCCATCAGGGCGATCGCGGTGTCGCCGCGCTTGGTGGCGGAGGGCTTTCCGTGATGGATGTCGGCAACGACGCAGATGCGGACGGACATGGATTCGATTCCCGTTTCAGGCTGGTTTCAGGCTGGAGACGCCGCCGGCACGGGGCCGGCGGCGTGCGCAAGCAGGCGTCAGTTCGAGGCGAAGGAGATCGAACCGGCGCGGAAGTCGAGAACGTAGGGGATGTGGCCGGGCTTCGGCGCCCAGTTGACGTTCTTGTTCATCGCCCAGGACTCGAACGGACGGTAGAGCGGCAGCAGCGGCGGATCCTGGCTGATGCGCTCCATCAGCTCGGCATAGGCGGCCTTGCGCGCCTCGACGTCCTTGGAGAAGCGGAAACGCTCCCAGCTTTCGGCATAGGCTTCGTCGGTGTTGAAGCGGCCTTCCGATTCCGACGGGCCCTTGGGCGCCCACATGACGCCGAACGAACCGAAGGGATCGGCGAAGTACATCGGGTTCGACCAGTTGCGGGCCATCATGTCGGCATCGCCGCCGGTCCACTTGTCGACCACGTTGACCTTGCCGTTGATGCCGACTTCCTTCCACATCTCCACGATCGCCTGGGCGGCGAGGAGACCGTTGGTGTAGTAGGTCGGGAAGCTCGTGTAGACGATTTCCTCGCCCTTGTAGCCGGCCTCCTGGAGCAGCTGCCTGGCCTTCTCCGGATCGTACTCGAAGGTCTTGAGCCCGGGCATGTAGAGGTCACCGAACTCTTCCATCGTGTGGGTCGACGGAACGACGGCCTTGCCGAGCCACAGCGCCTCGTTGAGCGTGTCGCGGTCGACCGCGAGGCTCATGGCCTGGCGGATGCGCGGATCCTTCAGCACCGGATGGTTCGCGTTCATGATCATGACGTGGAACAGCGCGGTGGCCGAGCCCGCCGCCTTGAGCGCCGGATCGGCCTCGATCAGGGCCAGCTGGTCGGGTGCGATGTTGGTCACGAGATCGGCTTCGCCGGTCTTCAGCGCGGTGATGCGCGAGGCGGTTTCCGGCATGTGACGGACCGTCACCTTGTCCAGCGGCGCCTTCTCGCCCCAGAAATCGTCGAAGCGTTCCCAGACCAGCGTTTCGCCGGGAACGAGCTGGGTGATGGCATAGGGACCGGTCCCGACGGGCTTGAGCGAGAAGGCCTCGAAGTCGTCGTTCTCGGCAACCTTGGGATCACCCGTCAGGCCCTTGGTGTAGTCCTCGGGAATGATCATGACCTGCTGCAGGTTGAGCAGCGTCTCCCACAGCGGCTCCTCGCGCTTGGCGTGGATGCGAACGGTGTAGTCGTCGACCTTCTCGGCCTTCTCGAAATTGGCGAGACGGTCGCGCGAGCGGACCTGATAGGGCGGGAACGTCGCCTGGTACATGCGGTTGAGCGAGAACACCACGTCGTCGGCGGTCATGTCCTCGCCATTGTGGAACTTCACGTCCTGACGCAGCTTCAGCTCCATCACCGTCGGCTCGACCAGCGTCCACTCGGTGGCGAGGCTGGGGCGGAACTCGCCCTGCAGCTTGTCGTAGTTCTTTTCGACCAGCGTATCGAATGTGTTGTAGTAGAACTGCGAGCCGACGTTCGAATGATCGCGGCCCGGATCGACATAGCCGGTCACGTTGGCCGCGCCGACGGTCAGTTCGACGGCGAATGCGGAGCCCGCGAGTACGGTTGCGATCGCGGTCGTCGCAAGGAACCTAGTCATGTCATGCCTCCTGAAAGGGCGGTTGGGTTTGGGATCGGCGGGCCTCGGACGGCCTCTTCTTGTTGAATGCGAGGCGAGTCTCATCTGTCCCTCAGCCGCACGTCGGCGCGGTCGCGCAGCCAGTCGCCGAGGATCTGCACGGCGAAGGTGACGAGGAGGATCATCATGGCGGGAACGATCACGATCCACGGCGCGGTCGGCAGGTAGTCGCGACCGATGCCGACCATGGAGCCGAGCGTGGCCGTGGGTGGCTGCACGCCCATGCCGAGGAAGGACAGCGTCGATTCCAGCAGCACGATGTTGGAGATCGACAGGGTGAACTGGACGACGAGCGGCGACACGGCGTTGGGCAGCACGTGCCGGAAGGCGATCCGGCCGCCGGAGGCCCCGGCCGCGCGCGCCGCCTCGATGAAGGGCATCGCCATCAGCCGGCGGACCTCGCCGCGGACGATGCGGGCATATTGCTCCCAGCCGTAGAGGCCGAGCACCAGCACCATGACCTCGATCGAGGAACCGAAGATCGCAAGCGTCAGCAGCGCGATCAGGGTGAAGGGGATGGCGATCTGGGCATCGACCGCGCCCATGACGACATCGTCGACGATGCCGCCGGCGATGCCGGAGACGAGCCCGAGCGTGCCGCCGAGCAGGAGGCCGATGGTCGCGCCGAGCGCCGCCAGGATCAGCGTCAGCTGCAGGCCGTGCAGCGAGCGCGACAGCACGTCGCGGCCGAGTTCGTCGGTGCCGAGCAGGTAGCCGTCCTTGAAGCGCTCGAAGCCGATCGGCGGGCGCAGCCGCGAGATCAGGCTCTGCGCCGTCGGCTCGTGCGGCGCGATGAAGGGCGCGAAAGCGGCCACGATGAGCAGCAGGACCGCGACGCAGATGGCCGCGCGCTGAACGCCGTTCGCGTCGCCCCAGATCCGCGCGGCATGGGCCAGAAGCGCGGGCCGCGCGGAGGTATTCCCGACGACGGCTTCGGCCATCACGCCCTCCCCAGACGGATGCGGGGATCGGCATAGGCATAGGCTATGTCGATCACCCCGTTGACGATGATGACCGCGAAGGCGACGGCGAGCACGGCGAACTGCAGCACCGGGAAGTCGCGCAGGATCGCCGCGTTGACGAGCAGTGCGCCGATGCCGGGCCAGGCGAAGATCGCCTCCACGACGACGTTGCCGGCAGCGGCCAAGCCCGCGATCTGGAGCCCCAGCACCGACAGGATGGTGATGGAGGCATTCGAAAAGCCGTGCTTCAGGATGACGACGGCTTCGGACAGCCCTTTCGCGCGCGCGGTGCGCATGAAGTCCTGGCTCAGCACGTCGAGCATGGCATTGCGGGTGAAGCGGGTCAGCGCCGCGATCAGCGCGCCCGACAGCGTGATGGTCGGCATGATGAAGTGCCAGGGCGTCGAATTGCCCACCACCGGCAGCCAGTTCAGCGTGAAGGCGAAGACCAGCACCATGAACACGGCCAGCACGAAGTTGGGCACCGCGTAGCCGATGAAGGCGACCGTCATCACCGCGCTGCCGATCCAACTCTTGCGATGGATCGCGGCGAGAATGCCGAGCGGAATGGCGACGAGGATGGTGAGCGCGATGCCCGACAGCAGGAGCTGCAACGACGGCCAGACGCGCTCGGCGACGATGTCGGCGACCGGGCGGCGCTCGACGAAGGAGAGGCCGAACTGACCATCCACGAAGGAGCCGAGAAAGCGGACGTACTGCTCCCAGATTGACGCGTCGAGGCCATAGTAGCGGGTCAGAAGCTCGCGGTCTTCCTGGGTGATCCCCTGACCCACGACGTAGTTGATCGGATCGCCGGAAAGGCGCGTTGCGAAGAACACCAGCGTCACGATCACGAAGAGCGTGATGATCATCTTGGCCAGCGTGCGGGCGATGTGGCGAACCATCAGATCGACCCTCCGGCAGCGGCCGCATCCGGCATGGCCAGCGCGCCGGCGGCCGGCGGTCCGTTCGCGGTCATGCGGCGCAGGTGGATGAAGCGCACGCCGGCGGCGGCCGCCGCGACGCCGTCGGTGCCGGCATTGTCGCCGATGAAGACGCAGGCGGCGCGCGCGGCCCCGCTGAGCCGCAGCCCGAGCTCGACCAGATCGGGCGCCGGCTTGCCGATGCTGGTGAAACCGACCGAGGGAACGCAGGCACGGATCGCCGCGACGATCGCGCCGGTTTCGGGAACCGGACGGCCGCGGTCGTCGGGATGGACCGTATCGACATTGGTCACGACGAGCGCCGCCCCATCGTGGACCTCGTCGATCAGCCGGCCGAGATCGCGCACCGTGAAGTCGCCGTCCCGCGCGAGGAGCACGATGTCGGGCTTGCGGGATTCGGTGCGCAGCCCAAGCGACCGGGCGAGGTTTCGGATCGGCGGCTCGGCATAGAGCGACAGGGCCGCGCCCGGTCGGGCGGCCGCGATCCGGTGGACCGCCTGCTCGCCGGCCAGCAGGATCCGCCGCGGATCGATGGCGAGCCCGATGGTGGCCATCCGGCGCGACAGGGTCTCGGCGGTGTCGGAGGAGTTGTTCGAGACGATCCAGAGCCGGTCGGCATGGCTGGCGACGAAGGACCGCACGTTGGGATAGACGTGCCCGCCCGAAACCAGGCATCCGTCGAGGTCGCAGAAGATCGCCTCGCAGCCTTCGACCGGCGCCTGCGCGATGTCTGCAATTCTGATCGTCTCGTTCGTCACGCCTCGGCTCCGCTGCCGGGAGACACGACGAAGCCGTCCGTCGGCGCATGCGCGCCGCGGCAGGTCCGTCCCGTCCGCCCTGGATCTGTCTGGGCAGCCGGCACGTCGCCCGCTGCATCCGCAATCTGGGCCTGCTCTGTGACACAGGCTTTACAGACGACAGCTAGACTTCGGCTCGATCAAAGCCCCGCTTATGTCGCCGGAGATTTCCTTGACCGTTTCGCCCACCCGCATCCGCGCCGTGAACGCCGTCGCCGCGTCCGGTTCCTTTGCCGCCGCAGCGCGCCTGCTCGGCATTTCCCAGCCCGCGGTTTCCCAACACGTGAAGGGGATCGAGGAAGAGTTCGGCGTGCGCCTGTTCCTGCGCCGCAACGGCGCCCTGCATCCGACGCCCCTGTGCCTCGAACTCTGCGACGTGGCGGAACGGATGACGGAGGCCGAAAACGCGGCGACCCGCATCCTGACCCGCCGCAACGCGCTCGCCGACGGGCACATCTCGGTCGGACTGGGCAATTCGATGCCTGGCATGGCGCTGATCGCGCTGTTCAACAAGCGCCACCCCTCGGTGTCGATCTCGGTCCAGACCGGCTCCTTCGAGGAGATCACCGCGGCCGTCATCACCCGCCGCGTCGATGTCGGCGTGCTGCCGAACGTGCCCGACGACGGCCGCTTCCGGCGCGAACTGCTCGTGCGCCAGCAGGTCGTGGCGATCGTCAACGCCGACAGCGCGCTGGCGAGCGAGCAATGCCTGACCTGCGAACAGCTCATCACCGCGCCGCTGGTCTTTCGCACGCGCGGGTCCTCGACCCAGCGCGTCGTCGACCGCGCCTTCAACGGCGCGGGGCTGAACCCGGTGCCGCTGCTCACCCTCGACACGCGCGACGGGGTCTATGAGGCGGTCGCCAACGGCATCGGGGTCGGCTTCATGTGGCGCGAGGGCACCGGCCGCACGGACACGATCCGGCGCATCCCCGTCCGCGAGATGGACAGGCTCTACGACGAGGTGGTGTTTGCGCCGCGCGACGATTCCGGACAGGTCGGCGAAGCCTTCTTCGCCGCCGCGAAGGTCTTCGGCAGCTCGGTCCTGGCGGACGCCGCAGCGAAAGGCCCCTGAGCGGCCGCGTCATTCCGGGACGACTTGTTCCGCCGCGGCAAGACGTCGATGATGGCCGCATGACAAAGGACACAAGGCACCCGGTCGTCCGGATTCGCATCGTCTTCGGCGAAGACGAGATGATGGGCCCCGGCAAGGCCGAGCTTCTCGAACGGATCGACCGCACGGGCTCCATCTCGGCCGCCGGGCGCGAAATGAACATGAGCTACAAGCGCGCCTGGATGCTGGTCGAGACGCTGAACGCGATGTTCCGCGATCCGCTCGTCGCCAGCACGCGCGGCGGCCCCCAGGGCGGCGGCGCGGTGCTCACCGATGCCGGGCGGCAGGTGCTGCATCTCTATCGCGCGTTCGAGGCGCAGGCCGCGGCTGCCGGCGCGGAGGGGCTGGCAAGGATGCAATCGATGCTCAGCGATATTCCCAGCGGAAAATAACGTTTGACTTCGCCGCTCTGTCCCTGGGATATGTTCGGCGAAACATAACCCAGGGAGGATCCCATGGTTTTCTCGCGACGTGTCCTGCTGTCCGCCGCGTTCGCTTTCGGCATCGCCGTCCAGCCGATCGCGCTCCAGGCAAAGGACGAAGCCCCCGTCGTCGCGGCGGCTGCGAACCTGCAGTTCGCCATCGAGGAGGTCGCCGAGAGCTTCAAGGCGCAGACCGGCAAGGACGTCCGCCTCTCGATGGGCTCGACGGGAAACATCGCCCGCCAGATCCGAGAGGGCGCGCCCTACGAACTGTTCCTCGCCGCCGACGACACGACGGTGCGGACCCTGGCGCAGGACGGGTTCACCCGCGACGCAGGGACGGTCTACGCGGTCGGCCGGATCGCGCTGATCGTGCCCGCCGGTTCGTCCCTGCGCCCCGACGGCACGCTGGGCTCGCTCGGCGAGGCGCTGGCGGCCGGCACGATCAACAGGTTCGCCATCGCCAATCCCGAGCACGCCCCGTTCGGCGTGGCGGCGCGCGAGGCGCTGATCCACGCCGGCCTGTGGGACACGCTCCAGCCGCACCTCGTTCTGGGCGAGAATGTCAGCCAGGCGGCCCAGTTCGCCGTTTCCGGCAACGCGGAGGGCGGCATCATCGCCTATTCGCTCGCTCTGGCGCCCGACGTCCGGGCAAAGGGCAGCTTCGACCTGATCCCGGCGGAATGGCACGAGCCCTTGCGCCAGCGCATGGCATTGCTGAAGAATGCGGGACCCGTCGCGGAAGCCTTCTACGACTACATGAACGGTTCCGCCGCACGCGCGATCATGGAACGATACGGGTTCGTCCTGCCGGAAGGGGAATGAATGGACTGGACGGCGCTCTGGCTGTCGCTGCGGCTCGCGGCCTGGACGGTCGCCCTGCTGCTGCCCGTGGCCATCCTGATGGGACGCTTCCTGGCCTACCGCCGGTTCCGGGGCAAGGGGCTGGTGGAGGCGCTGGTCATGCTGCCGTTGGTCCTGCCGCCCACCGTCTTCGGCTTCTACCTGCTGGTCGTCTTCGGCGCGAACAGCCCGCTCGGCCAGTTCTGGCGCGCGACCTTCGGCCATCAGCTCGTCTTCTCCTTCGAGGGGCTGGTGGTCGCTTCGGTGATCTTCAACCTGCCCTTCGCCATCCAGCCCGCCCAGCGCGGCTTCGAGGCGATCCCGGTCGAGGTGCGGGAGGCCGCGCGCTGCTGCGGCCTTTCCCCGCTGGAATCGCTGCGGAAGGTCGAACTGCCGCTGGCGTGGCCGGGCCTGATGACGGCCATGGTGCTGACCTTCGCGCACACGCTCGGCGAGTTCGGCATCGTGCTGATGGTCGGCGGTTCGATCCCCGGCGAGACCCGGACCATCGCGATTTCCATCTACGACCGCGTGCAGGCCTTCGACGATCGCTCCGCGGGCATCATGGCGGCGGTGCTGCTGGCCATTTCGCTGTTCACGATCACCGTGACGTACTGGCTGTCGGCGCGCGTCGGCCGGAGGCTGTCCTGATGGCGCTGGAGGTGATGGCTCGCGCGACCGCGCCGATCCCGCTCGACATCGCCTTTCGGGTCGAGCCGGGAGAGTTGCTGGCGCTGGTCGGCCATTCCGGCTCGGGCAAGTCGACGCTGCTGCGCACCATCGCCGGCCTGTGGACGCCGTCCGAGGCCAGGGTCGCGGTCAATGGCGAGACCTGGCTCGACACCGGGCGGCGGATCGACCTCGCGCCGCATCGCCGCCGAGTCGGCATCGTCTTCCAGTCCTATGCGCTGTTCCCGCACATGACGGCGCTCGGCAACGTCGTCGCCGCCATGGGCCATCGCGCGGCCCCGGAGCGGGGCGCGGAAGCGCGCCGGCTGCTGGCGCTGGTCAACCTGTCGGGGCTGGAGGCGCGCAAGCCGGCGGAACTGTCGGGCGGCCAGCAACAGCGCGTGGCGGTTGCCCGCGCGCTCGCCCGCCAGCCGGCCGCGCTGCTGCTCGACGAGCCCTTCTCGGCCGTCGACCGCGCCACGCGCGAACGGCTCTACGAGGAAATCCGGCAGCTGCGTGCCCATCTCGCCATGCCCACCATCCTCGTCACCCACGACATGGAGGAGGCGCGCCTGCTCGCCGACCGCATGGTGGTGATCGAGCATGGCCGCGTCGTGCGCGCGGGCGCGACGGCCGACGTGATGTTCGACCCCGCCGCGCTGCGCGCCATGGGCCTGCGCGAGATCGGGTCGAGCCTGCGCGCGGTGATCGCCGCGCATGAGGACGACGAGCTCACCCGCCTGCAGTCGGCCGCCGGACCGGTGTGGCTGCCGCGCATCGACGGCGCGCCGGGCGCCCCGGTTCGCCTGCGGATCATGGCGCACGACGTGATGATTTCGCGCGAGCGGCCAGGCGACATTTCGGCGCTCAACGTCCTCCCCGCATCCGTCATCGCCGTGACCGACGGGGAAGGGCCGGGCGTGATCGTGAGGCTGGATGTATCGGGTGACGAAATCCTCGCGCGCATCACCGTCCGCTCGGCCCGCGCGCTCGCCCTTGCGCCCGGCGCCGCCTGTTTCGCCATCGTCAAGTCGATGGCCGCCGCGCGCGGCGACGTCGAACCGACGGCGCGGTGAGGCCCCGCCGACACGGGATCGGCTCTCGAGGGCGGCCTGGGTCCAGCGCACGAACTTCGGAACCCCCCGGCGTCATCTCCGTTCAGTGAAGGCTCGAAGGAGCCCCTGCCAAAGGAGACGACGCATGATCAAGAGATCCATCCTTGCCGCCGGCCTCGCCACGGCGCTGTTCGTGGCACCGGCCTTTGCCGATGACCGCCCGCCGACGCCCGAAGAGCGGGCGCAGATCGAGGCGGTGCTGGCCGCGGAAGGATTTACCAGCTGGGACGAAATCGAATGGGACGACGATGGGCATTGGGAAGTCGACGACGCGGTCGGCCCGGACGGGCGACAATATGACCTGAAGCTGGACGCCAGTTTCGCCATCATCGCGCGCGATCCTGATTGAACCGCCGCCTCCAACCACTTACCTGAACGTCAGGTCACGGAAATTTCGGCCAGTGCTGCGATGGTGCTGGCCGATTTCTTATTCGCATGCCCCCTCTTCGCATGCCCGATACAAGGAAGAATTACATGCTCCACGTCGACATCCCGACCCGCGCCGAAATCATTACGCTCAACAAGGTTCGCGCCACCGCGTGCGTCTCGATCTATCTGAAGACGACGCCGCTGACGCAGCATGCGGACGCCTCCCGCATCGAACTGGGCAACCTCGCCAAGCAGGCGCGCGAACAGCTTGAAGCCGTCGGGTTCGACAAGCGCGAACTGGCCGCGCTGATGGAGCATCTGGACGAACTTCAGGAGGACGAGGCGTTCTGGGCCGAACAGGCCAACAGCCTTGCGATCCTGGCGACGCCGTCGACGCTGCGGACCTACCGGCTCGCCAACGACCTGACGGCGATGGTGGAAGTGTCCGACCGGTTTCACCTGAAGCCGCTGCTGCGCGCCATCACCTTCCCGCATTCCGCCCTGATTCTGGCGCTGTCGGAAAACGCCGTGCGCCTGGTCGAAGTCCATGCCGACCTTCCCGCAAAGACCGTGAAGGTGGACGGACTGCCCAAGGACGCGGCGAGCGCGCTCGGCAAGTCGACGTTGAACGACCGCTCCGCGAGCGGACGCATCCATGGCTCGGAGGGCCAGAACGTCCGCTTCCAGCAATATGCCCGCAAGGTGAACGCGGCGCTGAAGCCGGTGCTGGCCGGGCTGGACACGCCGCTCATCCTGGCCGCGACGGGCCGCCTCGCCTCGGTGTTCAGGTCGGTCAACAGCTATCCCAACCTGCTGCCGGACGGGATCGAGGATAGCCCCGACCGCATCACCGATGCCGACCTTGCCGCCGCGGCGCGCCCGGTCCTGGACGCCGCCTACGCGGCGGAGATCGAAGCGGCGAAGGCCCTGTTCGAGACGCGTTCGGGCGAGGGACGGGCGACCACCGACCTGTCGGATGCGGCGCGGGCGGCAACGTTCGGCGCGATCGACACGCTGCTGGTCAACATCGATACGACCGTTTACGGTTCGATCGACGAGACGACCGGCGAACTGCGGCTCACCGGAGAGGCCGACGCGACCAGCTACGGTGTCGTCGACGAGATCGCCGGCCGGGCGCTCGCGCATGGCGCCCGGGTGATGGGCGTGCGGAAGGCCGATCTCCCGGGCGAAGGCGAGCTTGCCGCCATCCTGCGCTTCGCGGCATAGTGCCGCCACAGGAGGCGGGAGGGAGCATGGCCGGCGGAAAGCGTTTGTTGTGTTGCGTCAACGGCAGCGCGCACGCGGTGCGAGCCGTCGAACTCGCCTGCCGCCTCGGCCCGGCGCTCGGGCTGGGCCTGACCTTCCTGGTGGTCAACCACCTCCGCAGCGCGAGCGGCTTTCCGCCGATCCGCGCCTTGCAGCCGGAGGAAGCCAAGGAAATCCTGGACACGGCGGTCCGATACGCACGCACGCACGGGATCCATGACGTCGGCGCCGAAGCGCTGGAGGCCGCGGATGTTGCGGCCTGCGTGCTGGACTACGCCCGGACCCGCGACATCGAGCACATCGTCGTGGGAACGGGAAACCCGCCCTTCATCGGACGCCTGCTGATCGGATCCGTGTCGGAAGCGATCGTCTCCGGCGCGCACTGCCCGGTGACCGTGGCCCGCTGAAGCCGGACGACGGCCCGGCCGTGAAATCGATTCCCCGATCGAAGGGAATCCTGTCGCCAGAAAATCGCGCCAGCCGGGCCGCGGTGCCGATGCGACCGCTCAGGCCATGCCGAGCGCGGCGAGGTAGAGGTCGAGGATCGCCTCTTCCTCCTGCCGCTCGTTGGCATCCTTCTTGCGCAGGCGGATGATGGTGCGCACGGCCTTGGCGTCGAAGCCCGTGCCCTTGAGCTCGGCATAGACGTCCTTGATGTCGTCCGCGATCGTCTGCTTCTCCTCCTCGAGGCGCTCGATGCGCTCGATGAAGGCGCGCAGCTGGCCCGCGGCGATCGTCTGGGAGGATTCTTCGGTGATCTCGTCGGCCATGTCGCTACTCCATATGGATGCGGCGCCGCGACTCTGTCTCGGCGACGCCTGAATTCGAGGCGCCTCGTTGCATCAGGAGCCCGGACCGGTCAAGCCGCCGGGCGATCAAATCGCCGCTCCGGCCGGCGAGACGGGCGATCGAAAGCCGGCTCACCCGCCGGGCGCGTCCTTCGTGGCCAGCCGGACCGACAGCGTCTCCATGCGCTCGGCCAGCGCCGACAATGCGCCGACGACGGCGGTGTCGGTCTGGTCGGCCTTGGACAGGGCCTCGTCGCGCGTCTTGCGCAGGATGGCCACCTCGGTCTCCAGACCCTTCACGCGGCGCTGCAGCTCCGACAGTTCGTCCATCACCATGATGCCGGCCATGACGGCAAGGCGGTGATCTCCGATCTCGCCGAAGGATTCCTTCAGGTGCCCGACATAGCGGTCGAACCTCTGGGCAAGCTCGAGGAGGTGCTCCTCCTGCCCCTCGTCGCAGGCCATCCTGTAAGACTTGCCGTCGATGCTGACGGTGACTTGCGCCATCTGGCTCTACCTATCGAGGACGGCTCGGATGGTCTCCATGGCGGTGACCAGCCGGCGCGACACTTCCTTGTTGGCGTCCTGCAATCGATCCGCGCGCGCCTCGGAGGCGTCGAGTTCCTGCGCCAGCCGCGCGCGATCGGCGTTCATGCGCTGCACTTCGGCCTCGGCCTCGGCATAGTCCAGACCCTGCTCGATCCGCGCCATTGCCGCGTTTTCGAGCGCGTCCATGGCCTTCCCCAGCCGACCGATCGCCTCTTTCAGTGTCGCTTCCACGGCCATTCCTACGCGGAGAACCCGAATCGTCCGCGTTGCTAGCGCGTTATCGGTGAAAGATTAGACGCCGCATGAAAGGGGCGTCAACAAACTCCGCGCCCGGTCCCCAGCAAAGAGGTGAGGCGGGAACGGCTTCGCTGCGCGAAGTCTGCGATAGCGCACAGCCGCGAGCCTCGGATTTGTTGACTCGCAAACGGCACCTGCTATGTGTCCCCTCGCCTTTCCGGGGCATTTCGCGGGCCTTTGGTCGCCCGATCCAGCCGTTCCGCAACGAGAGAGCCACCATGCCCGTTTCCGACAATCATGCCCGCATGGCCAATGCGATCCGCTTCCTGTCGGCGGACGCAGTCGAAAAAGCCAATTCGGGTCATCCCGGCCTGCCGATGCGCGCGGCCGACATCGCGACCGTTCTCTACACCCGCTTCCTGAAGCACGACCCGCACCATCCGCACTGGCCCGACCGCGACCGCTTCGTGCTGTCGGCCGGCCACGGCTCGATGCTGCTCTACGCGCTGCTCTACCTGACCGGCTACGAGGACATCACGATCGGCGAGATCGAGAAGTTCCGCCAGCTGGGCTCGAAGACCGCCGGCCATCCCGAATACGGACACGCCGCGGGCATCGAGACGACGACCGGGCCGCTCGGCCAGGGCCTGGCCAACGCGGTCGGCATGGCGATGGCCGAGCGCATCATGAATGCGCGGTTCGGCGACGACCTGGTCGGCCACTACACCTATGTTCTGGCGGGCGACGGCTGCCTGATGGAAGGCATCAGCCAGGAGGCGATCGCGCTCGCCGGGCATCTGAAGCTGTCGCGGCTGATCGTGCTGTTCGACGACAACGGAATTTCGATCGACGGGCCGATCTCGCTGTCGGACTCGACCGACCAGTGCGCCCGCTTCGAGGCCTCGGGCTGGCACGTCCAGCGCTGCGACGGCCACGACGCCGACGCCATCGCGCGCGCCATCGAGGCCGCGCAGGCTTCCGACAAGCCTTCGATGATCGCCTGCAAGACCACCATCGGCTTTGGCGCACCCACCCGCGCCGGCTCATCCAAGGCGCATGGTTCGCCGCTCGGAGCCGAAGAGATCGCCGGCGCCCGCAAGGCGCTGGGCTGGGATGCCAAGCCCTTCGTCGTGCCCTCCGACATTCTGGACCTGTGGCGGCTCGCCGGCCTTCGTTCGGCCAAGGAGCGCAAGGAATGGGAAGCGCGGCTGGCGGCGGCGAGCGGCGAGATCCGCACCGAGTTCGAACGTCGCATGCGCGGCGAACTGCCCGGCGGCTTCGAGAGCGCCATCGCCGACTACAAGAAGAAGCTTGCCGCAGAGAAGCCGAAGCTGGCGACCCGCAAGTCGTCGGAGAACGCGCTCGAGGTGATCAACGCCGCCATTCCCGAAACCATCGGCGGCTCGGCCGACCTGACCGGTTCCAACAACACCAAGACCAGCCAGACGACGCCTTTCTCGGCCGACGACTACGCCGGCCGCTACGTCTACTACGGCATTCGCGAGCACGGCATGGCCGCCGCCATGAACGGCATGGCGCTGCACGGCGGCATCATCCCCTATGGCGGCACCTTCCTTGTCTTCACCGACTACTGCCGGCCGTCCATCCGCCTGTCGGCGCTGATGGGGCTGCGGGTGATCTACGTCATGACGCACGATTCCATCGGGCTCGGCGAGGACGGTCCCACGCACCAGCCGGTCGAGCACATGGCGGCGCTGCGCACCATTCCGAACCTGCGCGTCTACCGCCCCGCCGACGCCGTCGAGACGGCCGAGTGCTGGCAGCTTGCCCTCGAGGACACCACCGGACCGTCGGTGCTGGCGCTCACCCGGCAGAACCTGCCCGCCGTGCGCACCGAGCATGTCGAGGAAAACCTCTGCGGCTTCGGCGCCTACGAACTGGAGACGGCCTCGGACGACGCCGTGGTGACGATCTTCGCCACCGGCTCGGAAATCGAGATCGCGCTCGCCGCGCGCAAGAAGCTCGAGGCGAACGGCCACCCAACCCGCGTGGTTTCGGTGCCGTCGATGGAGCGCTTCGCGATGCAGACGAGGCAGTATCGCACCGCCATGATCGGCAATGCGCCGATCCGCGTGGCGATCGAGGCCGGCATCCGCCAGCCCTGGGACGCGCTGATCGGGCCGGACGGCATCTTCGTCGGCATGAGCGGCTTCGGCGCCAGCGGCAAGTACGAGGAACTCTACGCCCATTTCGGCATCACCGCCGACGCCGTCCTGAAGGCGGTCGAGGAGCGCCTGCACGAAGCCGCCTGATCGACCCGGATCGCCGACCGGTCGCGCCTGCGCGGCCGGTCGGCCTCCGCTTTGCGAACATTATCGATTGAAACGGCGCTGGCAGAACCGATTTGCGGCCGGCGGCGCAGCCGTGCGGCTGGATTCTTGGACGCCGCGCCGGTAAGAAGCGGCAACCATCAAGCCAAGGGCTCACCCGCGCCCGCAGTTTCCGTCCAGGAGGTTTTCCGCATGTCGATCAAGATCGCCATCAACGGCTTCGGCCGCATCGGCCGCAACATCGTTCGCGCCATCTACGAGTCCGGCCGCACGGACATCGACATCGTCGCGATCAACGATCTCGGCCCGGTCGAGACCAATGCGCACCTGCTGCGCTACGACAGCGTCCACGGCCGCTTCCCGTCGCAGGTCACCGTGAACGGCAACGAGATCCGGGTCGGCGACGATTCCTTCAAGGTGTTTGCCGAACGTGATCCGTCGAAGCTGCCCTGGGGCGAGCTCGGCATCGACATCGTGATGGAGTGCACCGGCATCTTCACGTCGAAGGAGAAGGCCTCCGCGCACCTGGCCGCCGGCGCCAAGCGCGTCATCGTCTCGGCTCCGGCCGACGGCGCCGACCTGACGGTGGTGTATGGCGTCAACCACGACAAGCTGACGAAGGACCACATCGTCATCTCCAATGCCTCCTGCACGACGAACTGCTTGGCCCCGGTGGCGATGGTGCTGAACGACGCCTTCGGCATCGAGAAGGGGTTCATGACGACCATCCACTCCTACACCGGCGACCAGCCGACGCTGGACACCATGCACAAGGATCTCTACCGCGCCCGCGCCGCGGCCATGTCGATGATCCCCACCTCGACCGGCGCCGCCAAGGCCGTCGGCCTCGTCCTGCCCGAACTCAAGGGCAAGCTCGACGGCGTCTCCATCCGCGTGCCGACCCCCAACGTCTCGGTCATCGACTTCAAGTTCGTGCCCAAGCGCGACGTCACGGTGGAAGAGGTCAATGCCGCGCTGGTGGCAGCCGCCGACGGCAAGCTGAAGGGCATTCTCGCCTACACCCACGACCCGCTGGTTTCGATCGACCTGAACCACGACGCGGCGTCCTCGACCGTCGCCCTCGACCAGACCAAGGTCATCGAGGGCAATCTCGTGCGCGTCATGTCCTGGTACGACAACGAGTGGGGCTTCTCCAACCGCATGTCGGACACGGCCGCGGCCCTGGCCAAGACCATTTCCTGACCCTTACGCCATGGACGGCAACGAACCGTTCTGGCTGTTCCTCGGCGTGGTCGCCATCATGGCGGCCTTCGCCATGGTCCGAAACGGACGGCGCCGGCCGTCCCGGCCAAGCGCGCATCGGTGGGGCCGTGACGGCGGCGATGCAAGCCGGCAGGCACGGCACCACGGCGGCGCGCCCGGCTTTTCCGGCAATGATTCCAGCCGCGGTCCCGGCAGCACGGACAGCGGCGCCAGCGATGGCGGCGGCGGGGATGGCGGATGGGCCTGAAGCGCGGTCCGCAGCGCCTCCCTCGTAGCCGGAACTTTCCCGCGCCCGCGTCCACCGCGCGTCTCGAAAAGCGACGCGAGTATCGCGTGCGACCGCATTGCGCGCGGGCGAGGCTTGCCCCGGCCATGCCTTCGCCGCACTGTGCGCCGAGAGCACGCAAGGAGGGTTCGGGACATCGGCATGGACAGCATCTACCTGGCAATCATGATCGGGACGGCGCTGGTGCTTGCCGCAGCCTTCTCGAGCCTGATCGCCTTTCGATTCGGCGCGCCGCTGTTGCTGGTCTTTCTCGGTATCGGCCTGCTGGCTGGGGTCGACGGCCTGGGCCTCGATTTCAGCAATGCGCCGGTCGCCTATTTCGTCGGTTCGCTGGCGCTCGCCATCATCCTCTTCGATTCGGGCTTCGGCACGCAGCTCTCCGTCTTCCGCCAGGCCGCGATGCCGGCCCTGTCGCTGGCGACCTTCGGCGTGGCGATCACCGCAAGCGTCGTCGGTGTCGCGGCCTTCTACGTGACGCCCCTGTCCTGGTTCGAAGCCTTCCTGCTCGGCGCCACCATCGCGTCGACCGACGCGGCCGCGGTGTTCTTCCTCCTGCGCGCCGGCAATCTCAACCTGCGCGACAAGGTGCGGGCCACGCTGGAGGTCGAATCCGGCTCGAACGATCCGATCGCCATCTTCCTCACGATCACGCTGGTCTCCGTCATATCGACCGGCGCATCCGCGGACGCGGACTGGCTCCTCATGGACATCCTGCGGGGTTTTGCCATGCAGATGGGCCTGGGCCTGGCGGCCGGCGTGACCGGCGGTTTCCTGATGGCGCGGCTGATCGAGCGGCTGGACCTCGATATCGGGCTGCTGCCGATCTTCGTGATCGCGCTGGCCCTGCTGCTGTTCGGCGTGGCCGGCGCGATCGGCGGATCCGGCTTCCTGGCCGTCTACGTCGCCGGACTGATCACCGGCAATTCGCGCATCCGCTCGGCGGCGCGACTGAAGCGCTTCCAGGACGGCATTTCCTGGCTGGCGCAGATCATCATGTTTCTCGTGCTCGGCCTGTTCGCCACGCCCTCGCAGTTCGGCGCCATCGCCTTGCCGGCGATCGGGCTCGGCCTTTTCCTGATCTTCGTCGCCCGGCCGCTGGCCGTCTGGCTCTGCCTCATCCCGTTCCGGTTCACCCGCGCCGAAACCGCCTTCGTCTCCTGGGTCGGCCTGCGCGGTGCGGTCTCGATCCTGCTGGCGCTCACGCCGGTTCTGGATGCGCTGCCCAATGGCGGCTACATCTTCAACAGCGCCTTCATCATCGTTCTCGTCTCGCTCGTGGTCCAGGGCTGGACCATCGGTCCGCTGGCCAGGCGCCTGGGGCTCGTGGTGCCACCGCGCATCGGGCCGCTCGACAAGGTCGAACTCGAACTGCCCGGCGCGGCCAGGCACGAGCTCCTGGCCTACCGGGTCGCCGCCGGCAGCCCGGTGGCGCGCGGCGTGCGCATCCCGCGCTGGGCGCGGCCCTCCCTCGTCGTGCGCGAGGGACGGTCGATGGCCTATCAGTATGCGGGACGGCTGCTGGTCGACGACCATGTCTACATCTTCGTGCCAGACCGCTACCCGCCGCTGCTCGACCGGCTGTTCGCGAGCCGGGCGGACCTCGACGAAGACGATGCGGATTTCTTCGGTGAATTCGCCATCGATGCGACGCGGCCGGCCTCCGACCTCGACGCCGCCTACGGGATCGGCCTGCCGGAGGAGGATGCCAAGCGAAGCATCGCCGAGCTCGTCATCGCGCGCCTGGGCGGGCGGGCCGAATATGCGGACCGGGTCACGATCGGCCCGATCGAATTGATCGTCCGCGACGTCGGCGAGGACGGCACGCTCGCCTCCGTCGGCCTGTCGACCGAGCCGCACCACGCGGTACCGCAGGTTCCGGTCTTCCTCAGCGCCGGTGAAATGCGCGACCGGGCGGTCGAGGCCGTGCGCGGCTGGCGCGCCAGGCGGCGCGAAGCCCGGTTGCGCAGGCTGGAGATCGAAGCGGCGCGGCAGGCCGATTCGGGTCGTGGACCGGACGTGATCCTGCCGCGCGATCCCGACTGACGCTCCCTTGCGCGCGCCGGGGCAAAATGTATGGTCCGGCCGATTGCATTTGGGAGATGGCGATGCCCGACTTCAGAACCCTCGACGACATCGGTGACGTGACGGACAAGCGCGTGTTGCTGCGCGTCGACCTGAACGTGCCGATGAAGGACGGCGCGGTGACCGACGCCACGCGCATCGAGCGTGTTGCGCCCACCATCGCGGAACTGTCGGACAAGGGCGCGAAGGTGATCCTGCTGGCTCATTTCGGCCGCCCGAAGGATGGCCCCGACCCGGCGCTGTCGCTCGCCCCGATCGCGGCGGCGACCGAAGCGGTGCTGGACCGCCGCGTCCACTTCGCGGCCGACTGCGTCGGCAAGGTCGCGACGGACGCGGTGGCGGCGATGGCGGGCGGGGACGTTCTGCTGCTGGAGAACACCCGTTTCCACAAGGGCGAGGAGAAGAACGAGCCCGACTTCGCCAAGGCGCTGGCCGCCAATGGCGACATCTTCGTCAACGACGCCTTTTCGGCCGCGCATCGCGCGCACGCCTCCACCGAGGGGCTGGCGCACCTGATGCCCGCCTATGCCGGGCGCACCATGCAGGCCGAACTGGAAGCGCTGGAGAAGGGTCTCGGCAATCCGAGACGCCCCGTGGTCGCGATCGTCGGCGGCGCAAAGGTGTCGTCCAAGATCGATCTGCTGATGAACCTGGTGAAGAAGGTCGACGCGCTGGTGATCGGCGGCGGCATGGCCAACACCTTCCTGGCCGCGCGCGGCACGGATGTCGGCAAATCGTTGTGCGAGCACGACCTGGCGGCGACCGCCAAGCAGATCATGATCGAGGCGGCGACGGCCGGCTGCGCCGTGATCCTGCCGGTGGACGGCGTGGTGGCACGGGCGTTCAAGGCGGGCGCGGCAAGCGAGACGGTCGCCATCGACGCCGTCCCCGCCGACGCCATGATCCTCGATGTCGGACCGAGGACGGTTGAAACCGTCAACGCCTGGATCGACCGCGCAGCGACGGTGGTGTGGAACGGCCCGCTCGGCGCCTTCGAGATCGAGCCCTTCGATGCGGCGACCGTGGCGGCGGCGAAGTTCGCGGCGGCCCAGACGCGCGAGGGCAGGCTGGTTTCGGTGGCGGGTGGCGGCGATACCGTGGCTGCCCTGCACCTTGCCGGGGTTGCGGACGACTTTACCTATGTCTCGACCGCAGGCGGCGCCTTCCTCGAATGGATGGAAGGCAAGCCGCTTCCGGGCGTGGATGTGCTCAAGCGATAGCCGGGCATTCCCCGGGCCGCCGGGGACCAAGCTGCGCCCTTGTCATTCCGCATGGCTCGGCGTCATGCACAGCATGGCGATGCCGACCAGCACGATCGCCGCCCCGGCGGCCTCGCGCAGGGTGTATTTTTCCCCGAGGAACCAGATGGCCACGACGAAGGTCATCAGGAATTCGATCGCGAGGATCAGGATGATCACGTGGCCAAGCCGCGTGGTGCGGAGCACCTCGATCTCGAACCAGGCGGCCGCCGACAGCGTCAGGATGACCGCGGGGATCAGGACCAGGTAGGTCGAGCCGCCCCACGTCTTCATGATCCAGCTCGCCGACATGTAGAAGAACGCCGCGCCCGAGGCGAGCAGCACGGTGATCATCTGTGACATGCGACGCTCCGAGGCAGGAGGCGCTTCCGTCCACGCAGTGCCATGTGCAGTTTCCCGTGTGAAAGGCGAAGCCCCGCGCCCGTGTCCGATGCTGGAAAGCTAGATGCCGCGAGGCATTCCCTCTGTTAATGCCTTAACACTGGCATGCAGATTATCCTTGTATATCAAGCGCTTGAATCCCATCGACACGAAGCCGCGCCCCCGGTTTTCACCCAGGGCGGGACCGGACAGAACCGACCTATCCCGCGCGCCCGGCGCGGGTGCCGAGCAGGGCGAGACCGGCGAAGGCGACGATGGCGCCCATGATTTCGCGCGAGGGATAGATGTCGGTGACCGAGAGAATGGCGGCAACGACCGCCATCGAGACTTCGAGGGCGATCAGCAGCGTTACGACCGGGCCGAAGCGGAACCGGTGCTGCGATGCAGATTCGATCCAGGCGCTTGCTAGCATCGTGGCGGCAGCGAGCGGGATGAGGATCAGGTAGGGCGAGCCGCCGAGCGGCTTGAGGATCCAGCTCGCAACGACATAGAGGACGGCTGCGCCGGACCCGAACAGGGCTGTGGTGATCGGTGACATCAGAAAGGCTCCCAAACCGGGACGAACCCCGTTTGCATATGTTCTTGGGCCCATTCGTCGATCGCGGGCCAAGCATGTGTGCGATGGCACCAAGCTAGGCCTCGGCGCGCCAGCCTTCCGTTAAGTGCTTAACACTCCCGAAATATTCGACAGATGACTAAACCGATTGAAATCTTTCAATCGGTTCAAGCACTTGCGCTGCGGTTCCGTTTGTGCGCCGCTTCTGTTAGAGCCCGGAGAAGCAATATTCAGGAGGCAGATCAGATGAGCGACCCGCGCAACGACACGACGGCATCGACGCATGCGGACATGGCCGCCCAGGTTGCGGGCAAGGACGGCTTCATCGCCGCGCTCGACCAGTCGGGCGGGTCGACGCCCAAGGCGCTGAAACTGTACGGCGTCGATGAAGCCGCATGGTCGAGCGAGGAGGAGATGTACGATCTCATCCACCAGATGCGCTCGCGCATCATCACCTCCCCGGCTTTCACCGGCGACAAGGTCATGGGCGCGATCCTCTTCGAGCAGACCATGGACCGTGCGGTCGAAGGCGTGCCGACGGCGCAGTACCTGTGGGAGAAGCGCGGCGTCGTGCCGTTCCTCAAGGTCGACAAGGGCCTCGCCGACGGCAAGGACGGCGTGAAGCTGATGAAGCCGATCGCGGGTCTCGACGACCTGCTCGAGCGGGCGGTCGCCAAGGGCGTCTTCGGCACCAAGATGCGTTCGGTCATCGATGCCGCCAACCCGGCGGGCATCAAGGCAATCGTCGACCAGCAGTTCGAAGTGGGCAAGCAGATCCTGTCGCATGGTCTCGTGCCCATCCTCGAGCCGGAGGTGACCATCTCGATCGCCGACAAGGCCGAGGCCGAAGAGCTGCTGCTGGCCGAGATCCGGAAGCACCTCGACGGCCTGCCCTCCGGCCAGAAGATCATGCTGAAGGTGAGCATCCCGACGAAGCCGAACCACTACAAGCCGCTCATCGACGATCCGCGCGTCATGCGCGTCGTCGCCCTGTCGGGCGGCTACTCGCGCGACGAGGCGAACGCGAAGCTGGTGGAGAACGATGGTCTGATTGCCAGCTTCTCGCGGGCGCTCACCGAGGGGCTTTCGGCCGACCAGAGCGACGCGGACTTCAACGCCACGCTGGCCGCCACGATCGACAGCATCTTCCAGGCATCGCGGGCGGACAAAAAAGCCGCCTGAGCGACCGTCAGAGCAGGCATCCAGACCTAGGAAAGGCTCGTGTTCAGCGAGGCCTTTTCCATTTCGAGCGATCGGTTGTAGGGAAGTGGGATCCGAACACGCCATCGTCCGAGCCTTCATGACCCGCCTGCTTCCGCTTCTGTCCTGGCTCGCCCTCCCGGTCTATGCTTGGCAAGGCATCGGCGTCCGGCTGCGGACAAGGCGTCTGCTGCCGGCCGAAGGCCCGGTGACGCACACGCTCCCCGGGTCGGGTGCGCCGCTGCGGCTGCTGGTGCTCGGCGACTCGTCGGCCGCCTCGGTCGGCATCGAGCGGACGGACGGCGGCATCGCGGCGATCCTGGCGGGCATGATCCGGCGCGACACCGGACGCCCGGTGACCTGGCGCGCCGCCGGCTTCAATTCGGCGACGGCCGCGCAGCTGCGCGACTTCGTGCTGCCCAATCTCGCGCATGACGACTGGACCCACGTGGTGCTGTCGGTCGGCACCAACGACGCCAAGAACTTCCACCCCGTCTCGCGCTTCAAGCGCGATTTCGGCGGGCTCCTCTATGCGCTGAAGGCCAGGTTCCCCGCTGCGCGCATCGTCTGGTCGCCGGTGATCGACATGACGACGGTGCCGGCCCTGCCGCCGCTCCTGGCGCGCATCCTCGAGATCCGCGCCCAGGCGATCAACGCCATGGGGACGCGGCTTTGCCATGAACGCGGCGCGGTGCCGGCGAGCCGCCTGCCGGTCGAGGATCCGACCCTCGGCTTTTCCACCGACGGCTTTCACGCGTCGGAGGCAGGCTACCGCGCCTGGGCGGAGCACCTCTTGCCGCTGATCGAACTGCCGGCGGCAGAAGCGCTCGCCTCAGCCTCCGTGGCTGAAGATGACGGTCAGTGAGATCAACCCGAGCGCGCCGAGCGCCAGCTTCCAGAAATCGCTGCGCTTGCGAAGTCCGGGCAGGCCGAGCGGCTTGATGATCTGCACGGCCATGATCAGGATGATGACGATCGAAAGCGCTTTGGTCATGCCGGGGGCCGGCTCCTCGCTCGGGCGACCCATGCCGCCTGTCGCACCCATTGACCAGCCTGCTTGACGGAAGTCAAAGCCCCTTCCCCCACCCGGGCATATCGGAACATAGTCAAATGGACGCGTCGCGGCCGCCGAGGCTAGAAGACGGGCAATGCGACAGGGGAGGACTGCCATGGAATCGCGCTATCATGAGGTCTACGAGGGCTGGAAACGCGATCCCGAAGGCTTCTGGGCCGAAGCCGCCACTGCGATCGACTGGGTCTCGCCGCCGAAGGCCATCTTCGACCCTTCGGCCGGGGTCTACGGCCGCTGGTTCCCGGACGCGACCTGCAACACCTGCCACAACGCCGTCGATCGCCATGTCGAGGGCGGACGGGCCGAGCAGCCGGCTCTGATCCACGACAGCCCCATCACCGGGACGAAGCGAACCTACACCTATGCGCAGCTGAAGGCGGAGGTCGAGGCGCTCGCCGCCGTTCTGGTCGACCAGGGCGTGGGCAAGGGCGACCGGGTCATCCTCTACATGCCGATGGTGCCCGAAGCCGTCTTCGCCATGCTGGCCTGCGCGCGGATCGGCGCGATCCACTCCGTCGTCTTCGGCGGTTTCGCCGCCCGCGAGCTCGCCACCCGCATCGACGATTCGACGCCGAAGCTGATCGTCTCCGCCTCTTGCGGCCTCGAGCCGGGCCGCGTCGTGGCCTACAAGCCGCTGCTCGATGGCGCGATCGACATCGCCCGGCACAAGCCCGACGCCTGCATCATCCTCCAGCGCGACGAACAGCGCTGCGATCTCGTCGCCGGCCGCGACGTCGACTATGCCGACGCGGTCGGAGCGGCCAGGGCCGCGGGACGCGTGGTGCCCTGCGTGACCGTCGCCGCCACCGATCCGCTCTACGTGCTCTACACGTCCGGAACCACCGGCCAGCCCAAGGGCGTCGTGCGCGACAATGGCGGCCACATGGTCATGCTCGCCTGGAGCATGTGGAACGAGTTCGGCGTCAGGCCGGGCGAGGTCTTCTGGGCGGCGTCCGACGTCGGTTGGGTCGTCGGCCATTCCTACATCGTCTACGCGCCGCTTCTGCATGGCGCGACGACGATCCTCTTCGAGGGCAAGCCCGTCGGGACGCCCGATGCAGGCACCTTCTGGCGGGTGATCGCCGAGCATGGCGTGGTCGCGCTTTTCACCGCGCCGACCGCCTTCCGCGCCATCAAGGGGCAGGATCCGAAGGGCGATTTCGTCCGAAAGTACGACCTGTCGAAGTTCCGGACGCTGTTTCTCGCCGGCGAGCGCGCCGATCCCGAGACGATCAAATGGGCGGAAAACCAGCTGAAGGTGCCGGTGATCGATCACTGGTGGCAGACCGAGACGGGCGCGCCGATCAGCCAGAACCCGATCGGCCTGGGACGACTGCCCGTGAAATACGGCTCCCCGGCCGTGCCGATGCCGGGCTACGAGATGCACGTCGTCGACGATGCCGGCCACGAGGTGCCGCGCGGCACGCTGGGCAACGTGGTGGTGAAGCTGCCGCTGCCGCCTGGCGCCCTGCCGACGCTCTGGCATGCCGACGAACGCTTCCGCGAGGCCTACCTCGCCGAGTTTCCCGGCTACTACAAGACCGCCGATGCCGGCTACATCGACGACGACGGCTATCTCTTCATCATGGCCCGCACCGACGACATCATCAACGTCGCCGGCCATCGCCTGTCCACCGGCGGCATGGAGGAGGTGCTGGCCGAGCATCCCGACGTCGCCGAATGCGCCGTCATCGGCATCGCCGACGCGATGAAAGGCCAGGTGCCCTGCGGCTTCGTTGTGCTCAATGCCGGCGTCACCCGCGATCCCGCCGAGCTGGAGCGGGAAGTGGTGGCGCTGGTGCGCGACCGGATCGGCCCGGTCGCAGCGTTCAAGACGGTCGTGGCGGTGAAGCGCCTGCCCAAGACCCGGTCCGGCAAGATCCTGCGCGGCACGATGCAGAAGATCGCCGACCACGAGGCGTGGAAGATGCCGGCGACGATCGACGATCCGGCGATTCTCGACGAGATCGCCGAAGCCCTGAAAACCAAGGGGCTCGGCTGATCCGTCGGTCTCTACCGCCGAGCCGCGGCTCTGGCCCGCCGCGTCCCCGGGGTCTATAAGCGGCGCACGATCAGCTTCAGGAGCGCGCCATGCCACTCGACGGGAAAATCGCCATCGTCACCGGGGGTGCGGGCGGCATCGGCTACGCCATCGCCGAGCGCTTTGCGCGCGAGAAGGCCAAGGTGGTGATCGCCGACGTCGACACGGAGAAAGGCGCCCGCGCCGAGCGGGATCTGGGCCGGTTCGGAGACGTGCAGTTCGTGAAGGCCGATGTGGGCCGTCGGCTCGACGTGCACAATCTCGTCGCCGCGACCATCGATTCCTACGGAGAAATCGACATTCTGGTCAACAATGCCGGCATCGCGCACGGCGCGGATTTCCTCGACGTGACGGAGGAGGATTTCGACCGCGTGCTGGCCGTCAACCTGAAGGGCAGCTTCCTGACCGGCCAGGCGGTCGCCCGCCAGATGGTCGACCGCGTCAAGGCCGGCGGGCCGGCCGGTTCGATCGTCAACATGTCGTCGATCAACGCCGTGCTGGCGATCGCCAACCAACTGCCCTACTCGGTGTCGAAGGGCGGCGTGAAACAGCTCACGAAAGCCATGGCATTGTCGCTCGCCCCCTTCGGAATCCGAGTCAACGCCATCGGTCCCGGATCGATCAGGACCGACATGCTCGCCAGCGTCAATGCCGATCCCGCCGCCCGCGAGCGCATCCTGTCGCGCACGCCGCTCGGCCGCATCGGCGAGACGGCGGAGATTGCCGCGATCGCCGTCTTCCTCGCCTCCGACGAGGCGAGTTACATCACCGGCCAGACGATCTACGCCGATGGCGGCCGCCTGCCCTTGAACTACACGGTGCCGGTTCCCGAGGAATGACCGACCCGCCTGCGGGCTCCTGACGGCAGGTCGTCAGGAGGGGCATGGCACAGTGGCTCCATCGAAAACGACCCGATGGAGCACAGCATGAACTCGTTCCCCAACACTCTCCTTGGCCGCTGGGCCGAACGATGGCGCGCTGCCCGCGAGAGGGTCCGCGCCGAAAGGGCGATCGCGCGGCTGTCGCCCGCGCTGCGGAAAGACATCGGCTGGCCGGCCGCAGGCTCGAACGCGGGCGGGTGGCACGGCCACCTGATCGACGGCAAGTGAAGACCGGGCCGGATCGATGCGCACGGCGCGCGAGCCGGCTCCTACCCCTGTTTCCCGTCACGGCATGCGGCAGCGCCGCCGCGGCCGTCCACGAACTGACATCTCCTGACAGTATGTTGTCAGGAGGATCCTGCCATTGTCTAATCAGCTCAAGGAGAAGCTTCGATGTCTTCCATCCCTCAGAATGCCGTCGTCTGGGTCGAGATCCCGGTCGCCGACATGGATCGCGCCAAGGCCTTCTACGGCGCCGTGCTGCAGAACGAACTCGCCGACGAAGCGGGAGGGCCGAATCCGATGGCCCGGTTCCGTTCGGCAAGCGAGGAGGCAACGTCCGGTCACCTCTACGCGGGCAAGCCGGCAGCGCCGGGCACCGGCAGCACCATCCATCTCGCGGTCGCTGCCCCTCTGGAAGAAGCGATGGAACGCGTGACCGCCAATGGCGGCCAGGTCGTGTCGCCGCCGATCCAGCTCCCCGCCGGCCGCTTCGCCTATTGCCTCGATCCCGACGGCAACTCGATCGGCCTGTTTGCCGCCTGAGCGGTTCGACGAAAGGACATTTCGCATGCGACGCGCCGACCGCCTCTTCCAGATCGTCCAGCATCTGCGGGGTGGCCGGCTCGTCACCGCGCGCATGCTCGGCGAATGGCTGGAAGTCTCCGAACGCACGATCTACCGCGACATTGCCGATCTTCAGTCGACGGGCGTGCCGATCGATGGGGAGGCCGGCGTCGGCTACCTCATGCGCTCGGGATACGACCTGCCGCCGCTGATGTTCACGCGCGACGAAATCGTGGCCCTGGTCGCCGGAGCCCGCATGGTGCGGGCTTTCGGCGGTGCGGCCATGGCGCGCTCCGCCGAGGAGGCGCTGGTGAAGATCGCGGCCGTCCTGCCCGACAGCGAGAAGGACCGTACCGCCCGCACCGAGATCCACGCCCCGCTCTACGTCGTCAGCCAGCCCGACCGCGAAAAGATCGACGCCATCGAGCGGGCGATCGAGAACCGCACCGTCCTGACGCTGGACTATCAGGACGAGGCCGACAAGGGCTCCA
This sequence comes from Aquibium carbonis, assembly GCF_003970795.1. Taxonomy (GTDB): domain Bacteria; phylum Pseudomonadota; class Alphaproteobacteria; order Rhizobiales; family Rhizobiaceae; genus Aquibium; species Aquibium carbonis. The sequence goes on from NZ_RWKW01000071.1 coordinate 33,191, forward strand.
TCCGCGACGTGCGCCCGCTCGGCCTGTGGTTCTGGGGCAAGGTCTGGACGCTCGTCGCCTGGTGCGAACTGCGCGAGGACTTCCGCGCTTTCCGGATCGATCGCATCGCCTGCCTCTCGGCGGCGGAGCGATCCTTCCGGCACGAGCGCGGCAAGCAGCTGGCCGACTTCTACCGCCAGATGGAGGACCGCTCCCCGCACGGACCTGCGGTCTCGGAAAGGCATCTCGCACGCGAAGGCTGACCGGCGCGCGACGTCAGTCGACGTCGAGTACGATCTTGCCGATGTGGTCGCCTTCCTCCATGCGCTCATGCGCCCGCCAGGCGTCGCGCAGCGGATAGATCATGTCCATGACCGGCGCCACCTTGCGCTCGGCCAGGAGCGGCCAGACCAGTCGCTCGAGTTCGGCGGCGACGCCTCCCTTGAACTCCACCGTTCGCGGCCGCAGCGTCGAGCCGGTGTGGACCAGCCGCTTCACCATCAGCTTGGCGAAGTTCACTTCGGCCTTCGCGCCGCCGAGGAAGGCGATCTGGACGATGCGGCCTTCCACAGCCGCCGCCTCGTAATTGCGGTCGATGTAGCTGCCGCCCACCATGTCGAGGATCAGGTTCACGCCCTTGCCGCCGGTGGCCTCCTTCGCCACCGCGACGAAATCCTCCTCGCGATAGTTGATGGCGCGGGCGGCGCCGAGCGTCACGCAGGCTTCGCACTTGTCGGCCGAACCGGCCGTCGCCAGCACGGTGGCGCCGAAAGCCGAGGCGAGCTGGATGGCCGTCGTGCCGATGCCGGACGATCCGCCATGCACCAGAAAGGTCTCGCCCGCCTTCAGGCCGCCGCGCTGGAAGACGTTGTGCCAGACGGTGAAGAAGGTCTCGGGCAGGGCCGCGGCTTCGGTCAGCGTGAAGCCGTGCGGCACCGGCAGCGCGTTGCTTTCGTGGGTCAGGCAGTACTCGGCATAGCCGCCGCCGGGCGTCAGCGCGCAGACCGCATCGCCGACACGCCAGCGACGGACGTCCGGACCGACCGCCGCTACGGTGCCCGCCACCTCGAGGCCCGGAAGGTCGGACGCGCCGGGCGGCGGCGGATAGGCGCCGGTCCGTTGCGCGACATCGGGCCGGTTCACGCCGGCGGCGCGAACCCGGATCAGGACATCGCCGCCTTGCGGCTTGGGGACCGGCCGTGTTTCCGGCTTGAGAACCCTGGGCCCGCCCGGCTCGGCAATGGCGATCGCTGTCATCATCTCGGGAAGGGGCTCGGCCATGATGTCTCCTGTCGACGCTCGATGGGATTTCGTGCGGATTTGATTTCGAGGACCCGCGGACTGTATCCTGCCTGCCGGTCACGGCAACCGGAGGAGAAGGATCATGGGTATTCTCGAAGAAGAACCGGCGCGCAAGGCCAGGCCGCACGAGATCGGACAGGATCTGTCCCTGCTCTCGGTGGCCGAGCTGGAGGAGCGGATCGTCCTGCTTCGGTCGGAGATCGCCCGCATCGAGACCGAGCTGGGCGCGAAGGGATCGACCAAGCAGGCCGCCGAGGCGCTATTCCGCCGCATTTGACGGATTGACCTCGCCCCCCGGCCGCCAAAGCTGCCCACGACTGATTCCAGCCCGCCACCCGATTCGTTCGACCATATCCGGAAGGTGTCCATGTTCGCGAGCTACCGGCCGATCCTGTCCCTGCTGCGCGGCACGGCGTTCCTCCTGGCGGCGTCGGGCCTGCACAGCCTGTTGCTGCCACTGCGCGGACAGGCGGAGGGTTTTTCGACCACGTCGCTCGGCCTGCTCGGAACGGCCTGGGCGGCGGGCTTCGTCGCCGGCTGCCTGATGGCGCCGAGGCTGGTGCGCCGCGTCGGCCACGTGCGCGCCTTTGGCGCCTTTGCCGCGTCGGCCGCGATCATCGCCCTGCTGACGGGCCTGATCATCGACCAGTATGTCTGGATCTTCCTGCGCATCTTCACCGGCTTCTGCATGGCCGGCGCCTTCATGGTGATCGAGAGCTGGCTGAACGAGAGCGCCACCAACGAGAACCGGGGCACGGTGTTCGGCATCTACATGATGGTCACCAATGCCTCCCTCATGGGGGGACAACTGATCGTGGCGGCCGGCGACGTCACGACGGCATCGCTGTTCATGGTCACCGGCATCTTCTTCTGCCTGGCGCTGATCCCCACCACCGTGTCGACGCAGGCGACGCCCAAGCCGCTGGTCGGTGTCTCGCTCGACCTGAAGGCGCTCTACGCCAACTCGCCCGTGGCCTCGGCCGGCTGCCTGCTGATCGGCGTCGCCAATGGCGCCTGGGGCACGCTCGGCGCCGTGTTCGGGGCCGAGATCGGCATCTCCACCGGGCAGATCGCGCTGATGATGAGCCTTGCGGTCGTCGCCGGCGCCATCGTCCAGCTGCCGGCCGGGCGTCTCTCCGACCGCACGGACCGGCGCTACGTGCTCGCCGGAGCAGCCTTCGCCGCTGCGGCGATCGGGCTGCTGATCTTCGTCGTCGGCGCGCGCAACGGCACGACCGTGATCGCCCTGACCGCCGCCTACGGCGCCATGGCCTACGTGCTCTATTCCCTGGCCGTCGCGCATGCCAACGACCATGCGAAGTCGGAGGACTTCGTGAAGGTGTCCGGCGGCCTTTTGCTGCTCTACGGTTTCGGCACCATGATCGGGCCGCTCGTCGGCGGCGCGCTGATGGACCGGATGCGGCCCGAAAGCCTGTTCCTGACCACGGCCCTCGCGCACCTGCTGATCGCGGGCTACACGCTGCTGCGCATCTCGCGCCGCGCCCCGGTGCCGGTGGAGGAACGCGAATCCTTCAGCTCAATGCCGCCCGAGCGTGCCGTCACGCCCGAAGTCCTGCGCCTGGATCCGCGCGGCGACGGCGATCTCGACGATACGTCGGGGACCAAGGACGCGGCGTGAACCGGACAGGCCAGCCTCGGCAGGCCCAGTGCGCCGAAGGCAGGCCCCTCGCCAGAGACTTTGCGGGAGACCCTCTGGAGAGACGGTTCGGCTTTGTGTTTCGCCCGCAAGTGGATAACGTGGACCGATGAACTCCATCGACGCGTTCATGGCGATATCGGACGGGAACCGGCGGCACCTTCTCGAGGAGCTGCGCCGCGGGCCGAAGACCGTCAATGAGCTCGCATCGGGGTTGCCGGTCTCGCGTCCGGCCGTATCGCAGCACCTGAAGGTGCTGCTGGACGCGGGACTCGTCGTGGCAAGCCCCGACGGAACGAAACGCATCTACGCCATCAACCCTGGCGGGTTCACGCGCATCAATATCTGGATCGATCAGTTCTGGACCGAGTGACCGCCGCCCGGATGGACGACCGGCGGCGGAGGCTCCGCCGGTCACTGGTTTGGTGATGGATACTCCGTCAGTGCGTCGTGTGATGCGTCCCGAGCTTCTCGATGGCATCCTTGAGGGCGAGCTTGCGCCGCTTGAGCCTGTTGACCTCGATGTCGTCGGTGGAGGGTCGTGCAATCGCTTCGGCGATTTCGCGGTCAAGTTCGGTGTGCTTGCGCTTCAGTTCCTCGATATGCGACGTCAGAGACATGCGTATTGCTCCCTTTCCTCGTTCGTAGGTCAGGAACCGCGTCCCACCGCAGGCCGCGATTCATGACAACGCGATGACAGTGTGTCACCACTCGCCCGGTCTGTCGAATGCGGCGTGGTAGCATTTTCTGTCAGTAGGAAATGTGGTATGGGCCTGCGGCCCGGGCAAGACCCGGTTCGGCCACTGGGGCGCGACATTCCGCGCCGGGGAAGCATGCATGTCGGAACAGGAACAAGCGGAAATTCGTCTCGAGTTTGCGCGCTTGAAGCAGGAACACGCCGATTTCGACGCGGCAATCAATGCGATGATCGCCACCGGATGCGACCCGCTCCAGGTCCAGCGGATGAAGAAGAAGAAGCTCGCGATCAAGGATCGCCTGACTCATCTCGAAGACCGCGTGATTCCCGACATCATCGCCTGACGGGCGACGCCGTTTTTCTTGCGGCATGGTTCGTATTCGGTTAAGGCGCGCCTTTGGCGGGAAGGACCACCATCTTGGACAGCGCACACCCGGACGTCGCCATCATCATGGGAAGCCAGTCGGACTGGGCGACCATGCGCCATGCGGCCGAGACGCTCGCCGAACTGGAAATCGCCCACGAATCCCTGATCGTGTCGGCCCACCGCACGCCCGAGCGGCTTTTCGACTTCGCCCGCGGCGCAAAGGCCGCCGGCTACAAGGTCATAATCGCGGGCGCGGGCGGCGCGGCGCACCTGCCAGGCATGACGGCCTCGCTGACTCCGCTTCCCGTGTTCGGGGTTCCGGTGGAATCGAAGGCTCTGTCGGGCCAGGACTCGCTCCTGTCGATCGTGCAGATGCCCGCCGGCATTCCCGTCGGCACGCTCGCCATCGGCCGGGCGGGTGCGGTCAACGCAGCGCTTCTCGCCGCCGCCGTGCTCGCGCTCTCCGACGAGGACCTGGCCGCAAGGCTCGACCGCTTCCGCACCGCCCAGACCGACAAGGTCGCCCTCCGGCCCACCGACCACGCATGATCCGTCCCCTCGTTCCCGGCGACATGATCGGCATCATCGGCGGCGGCCAGCTTGGCCGGATGCTGGCGATGGCGGCCGCCCGACTGGGCTTCCGCACCACCATCCTGGAACCGCAGCCGGATTGCCCGGCCGCTCAGGTGTCGAACAGCCAGATCCTCGCCGATTACGACGACCGCGCGGCGCTGACCTCGCTGGCGGCCCGCTCGGCCGTCGTCACTTACGAGTTCGAGAACGTGCCGGTTGGCGCGGCCAGGCATCTCTGCGAGCACGTGCCGGTGTTTCCGCCGCCGCTGGCGCTGGAGACGGCGCAGGACCGGCTGGCCGAGAAGAGTTTCCTGAACCGGCAGGACATATCCACAGCCCGATTCCTGCCTGTGGATGACGATGCCGATCTTCGCGCGGCGCTTGATAAATTCGGCGGCAGCGGCGTGTTGAAAACCCGCCGGCTCGGCTACGATGGCAAGGGCCAGCGCGTGTTCCGCAACGCGAGACGCGACGCTTCCGACGGCGCGGTGGAGGCGATGGGCGGCGTGCCCCTGATCCTCGAGGACCTCGTCGCTTTCGATTTCGAGTTCTCCATCATCGCAGCGCGCGGCCTGGACGGCTCGATGATGGCCTACGACGCGGCCCGTAACGAGCACGCGGATGGAATCCTGCGTCGCACGACCGTTCCCGCCGGGATCGACGCCCAAATGGAAAAGACCGCCCGCGAAGCCACCTTCGCGCTGATGGACGCGCTTGGCTATGTGGGCGTGATCGGGGTGGAGTTCTTCGCGCTGGCCGACGGCTCGGTGCTCGCCAACGAATTCGCGCCGCGCGTCCACAATTCCGGCCACTGGACCGAGGCCGTCTGTGTCGTTTCCCAGTTCGAGCAGCACATCCGCGCCGTCGCCGGCCTGCCGCTCGGCCTGCCCGGGCGCCATTCCGATTGCGTGATGGAAAACCTGATCGGCGACGACATCGAGCGCATACCGGACCTGCTGGGCGAGCCGGGCGTGGTGCTCAATCTCTACGGCAAGACCGAGACCCGCCCAGGCCGCAAGATGGGGCATTTCACCCGGCTGGGGTGACACCTTCCGCTCGACGCGATCGGGGCTCGCGGTTGACACCAGTCGGGCTTTGCGTCTATGACCGCGCGACCTTTCCGGCGCGCCTTCTGGCGCGTCTTTCAATTCTGGCCCGCGCGGGCCGTACACCACGGGCTGAGACAATGAAGATCAAGAATTCGCTCAAGTCGCTCAAGGGCCGTCATCGCGACAACCGCATGGTTCGCCGCAAGGGCCGCATCTACATCATCAACAAGTCGGCTCCGCGCTACAAGGCGCGCCAGGGCTGATCCTGGGGAGCGTTCGCGCTCTCCGATGGCGATCACGGCATTTTCAGTTTGACGTTCCGCGCCGCAGGATTACGTTCTGCGGCATGCGGAACCTTTTTCATGTCGTGACAACGGCGCTCGTCGCCACTTTCCTCTCCCTGCCGATTGCCCTCGCGTCCGAAGACGCGGGACCGGCAAGCGAGGCCTCCCGGCTCGACAAGCTGTTCTCCGACCTCAAGCGGGAGCGCAACGAGAAAGCCGCCGAGCGCATCGCCAACCAGATCTGGGCCGAATGGCGCAAGTCGGGCAGCGCGTCCATCGACCTGATGCTGCAGTGGTCCAACGAGGCCGCCGACAAGAAGAAGTTCGACGTCGCGCTGGATTTCCTCGACCAGGTGATCACGTTGCAGCCCGATTTCGCCGAAGGCTGGAACCGCCGGGCGACCGTGCACTTCATGATGGACAACTACGCGAAGTCGATGGCCGACATCGAACACACGCTGCGGCTCGAGCCGCGCCATTTCGGCGCTCTCAGCGGGCTGGCATCGATCCTCAAGGAGACGGGCCGCAAGGAACTGGCGCTGAACGCCTATGAGCGCACGCTGGCGATCTATCCGATGATGCGCAACGCCCAGTCGCAGGTCGCCACCCTTTCCGACGAGCTCGCCGGCGAAGGCATCTGATCCGCCATCGTTTGCGCCGCCCGCGTGCGGCGGAACCCACCTTTTTTCCTCCCGACCGCATCGCGACGTCATGAACCTCGTCTATGCCGCCCTGGCCTTCCTGCTCGCGATGCTGCTGGTCCTGGCTGGCGCGACGCGCGTCGGCTCCTGGCTCATCGAGCGGCGCCATCCGCCCGTGGGCGGCTTCGCGACCGTCAACGGCACGCGCCTCCATCACGTCCATGTGCCGGCGGGTCCGGGCGCCGATCTGCCGCCCCTGGTTTTCGTCCATGGCGCAAGCGGCAACCTTCTCGACCAGATGCTGCCCTTCCGACCCTTGCTCGAAGGCCGCGCCGAGATGCTGTTCGTCGACCGGCCGGGTCATGGCTGGTCGGAACGCGGCCCTGCCGTCAACGACACCCCGGCCGGGCAGGCGGACACGATCGCCGCGCTGATGGACGCCTATGGGATGGAAAAGGCCGTCGTCGTCGGCCACTCCTTCGCGGGCGCCGTGCTCACCGCCTTCGGGGTGCTTCGCCCGGAGCGCCTGGAAGGCCTCGTCTTTCTCGCCCCGGCGTCGCATCCCTGGCCCGGCGGCGGCACGTCCTGGTACTACGACCTGTCGGAAACGCCGGTGATCGGCCGGCTTTTCACCGAAACGCTCGCCTGGACGGGCGGCATCATGCGGCTCGACGCTGCGACGAACTGCGTCTTCGCGCCCAATGCCGTACCGGAGAACTATGCGCGCGATGCGGCCATCCGGCTGGTGCTGCGCCCGAAAGCGTTTCGCGCCAATGCCCGCGACGTGGCCGGACTCTTCGCCTTCGTCGAGAAACTCGCGCCACGCTATGGCGAGATCACGGCGCCGACGGTGGTGATCTCGGGCAATCGCGACACGGTCGTCTACGAGGAAATCCATTCGCTGGGGCTCGCCCGCGACATCCCGAATGCCGAGCTTCTCTGGATCGAGAACCTCGGTCACAAGCCGGACTGGATCGCGACCGATCTCGCCGTCGCTGCGATCGAGAAACTGTCGGGGCACCAGCGCGATCTGCAGGCGCTGGCGCGACAGCTCGAGGCGCGGATCGCAAACGATGCCCACGGCCCCATCGAGGCGTGCGCCGACGGACCGCCGACGCCCGCTCCGGCGCCAGCCGGTTAGAGCAAGGTCCGGTCAGATGCCGCCGAAGCCGTCCGCGCCGATATAGGCGATGCGCAGCATGTTGGTCGCGCCCGGCGTGCGAAGCGGCACGCCCGCCGTGACGATGACCCGGTCGCCGGCACGTCCGAAACCTTCCGCGAAGGTGATGCGGCAGGCGCGGTCCACCATGTCGTCGAGATCGGTGGCGTCCGGCGTGACGACGCAATGCAGTCCCCAGACGAGCGACAGCCGCCGCGCCGTTTCCACCACCGGCGACAGCGCGATGATCGGCACCTGAGGGCGTTCGCGGGCGGCACGCAGTCCCGTCGTTCCGGAAGCGGTGTAGGTCACGATCGCCGAGAGCTTCAGCGTTTCGGCGATCTGGCGCGCGGCCAGCGAAATCGCGTCGGCACCCGTCGCTTCGGGGTCGCTGCGCTGGGCATTGATGATGCTGGGGTAGTTCGGATCCTTCTCCACCTGCACCGCGATCGCGTTCATCATCGCCACGGCTTCGACCGGATAGTCGCCGGCCGCCGACTCGGCCGACAGCATGATGGCGTCCGCGCCTTCGAAGACGGCGATCGACACGTCCGACACCTCGGCCCGGGTGGGCACCGGTGCGGTGATCATCGATTCCAGCATCTGCGTGGCGATCACCACCGGCTTGCCCGCCTTTCGGCAGGCACGGGTGATCTGCTTCTGGATTCCGGGCACCGCCTCGAGCGGCATCTCGACGCCCAGATCGCCGCGCGCCACCATCAGCGCGTCGGAAACCTCGATGATCTCGGCCAGACGCGCCACGGCCTGCGGCTTTTCGATCTTGGACAAGAGGGCGGCGCGGCCGCGCGAGATCTTGCGCACTTCGGCCAGATCCTCCGGCCGCTGCACGAAGGACAGCGCGATCCAGTCCACCTCGGCCTGGAGCACCGCGTCGAGGTCGCGCCGGTCCTTCTCCGTCAGGGCGCCGAGCGGCAGATCCGTATCGGGCAGGCTCACGCCCTTCTTGTCGGATATCTTGGTTCCGGCCACGACGACCGCCACGATGGCCTTGCCGTCGTTGCTCACCGCCTTGAGCTGGAGCTTGCCATCGTCGATCAGCAGGCGGTCGCCGGGCTTCACCGATTGCAGGATCTCGGGATGCGGGAGGTGCACGCGCGTGGCATCGCCCGGCGTGGTGTCGTCGTCGAGAACGAACGTGTCGCCCGCCTTGAGCGCGACCGTGCCGGCGGCGAATTTGCCCACGCGCAGCTTTGGCCCCTGGAGATCGGCCAGGATGCCGATGGGACGGCCCACCTGACGCTCGACGCTGCGGATCATCGCCACCAGCTTGCGCATCAGGTCGTGATCGGCATGGCTCATGTTGATGCGGAAGGTATCGGCACCCGCCTCGTGCAGCTTGCGGATCATCTCTTCGGTCGAAGACGAGGGGCCGAGCGTCGCGAGGATGCGGACCTTGCGCTGGCGCCTCATTGCTGCGCCCCCGTCACGGCGGCGGTTCCGTCCGCGGCGGGCTGATCCGTCAACTGCACCATCCAGCTTGCCTGTTCCCCGGTGTCGTATTCCTGGAAGCCGGCGCGTTGAAACCCGCGCCTGATACAGTCGCTCACGCCCACGATCTTGAACTCTCTTTCAGCGATGCACATGTTGATCGGCCCATCCCAGCGCCCGCCGCGCTCAGCATCTTCTGCATAGAGGTAGTAATAGCGTGATGACAAAGGGCCTTCGATCAGCGTCTTGCAGGTCGAGCCTTCCACGTGCCACCAGCCTTCGGTGATCCAGCCCGCGGGCGCGCGGTATCCGATCGCCACGCCGATGAGCGCCTGCGTTGCGTTGCACACGCGGAAGTCGGCGCGCGCTGCTCCCGTCGACGCCACGATGCCAAGCAGGGCAATAACGACGATGGAACAGGCCGCCGCGAGGCGTGACGCCCCCCCGACACCCGGCAGAACCATACTCGTGCCCCTTGCCCTTGGACGAAACATTGCTTCGATGCTCCTTTTCGGAAATGCGCGCGCGCATGTCAACGCGCCGTGGCGATATGATCAAATCGGTTAATCGCGCAACAACACTGGCATCTGTCACAAGATTGTCGAAAGGACGGCATTGCGACGAGCCGGTGGTCGTGGAAGGAAGGTCGGGCCAGGCGTTGCCATGGCTCGCTCACCCCATGCCCCGGACCCGACCCCGAACACGATGACACGCACAGCCATCTTTTCGCCCTACGAGATCGTCGATGGCGACCGCAGCCGCGGTCTGCTGCTGCTTGCCGACCATGCCCGCAACACGCTCCCCGAAGAGTATGGGAGCCTCGGCCTGCCCGCCGCCGAATTCGAGCGTCACATCGCCTACGACATCGGCGTCGAGACGGTGACGCGCGAGCTTGCCCGGCAGCTCGACGCGCCGGCTCTGCTGTGCGGCTATTCGCGGCTTCTGGTCGATCCCAATCGCGGCGAGGACGATCCCACGCTGATCCGCCAGCTCTATGACGGCACGGTGATACCGGGAAACTATCCGATGGCGCCCGAGGAACGCGAGAAGCGGCTGGAGCTCTTCTACCGGCCCTGGCACGACGCCGTCGGCGCGATGACGGCATCCGTCCATGCCGCGAGCGGGGCGGCGCCGCTGATCATATCGATCCACTCCTTCACGCCCTGCATGCAGGGCGTCGAACGGCCCTGGCATGTCGGCATCCTGTGGGACATGGACGACCGGGCCGTGGCGCCGCTGTTGTCGGCGCTGCGCAGGGATCCCGATCTCGTCGTCGGCGACAACGAGCCCTATGATGGCGCCCTTCGCGGCGACACGATGTACCAGCACGCCATCATGCACGGCTATGCACACACCCTGATCGAGATCCGGCAGGACCTGATTGCCAGCGAAGCCGGCGCGGTGGCATGGGCAGATCGACTGGCGCCGATCCTTGACGACATCAATCGCCGGACCGATATCCATCAGGTGCGGTTTTTCGGATCGCGCACCGGGCCGGTGCAGACCCGATAGGAACCGATTTGAACAACATGCGAGGAGACGGACATGGCTGATCTCACGCCGGAACGGCAGCGCGATTTCGAGGCCGCAGCGTTCCGTCGCCTGACCGAGCATCTGCGCACGCGCAGCGACGTGCAGAACATCGACCTGATGAACCTCGCCGGTTTCTGCCGCAACTGCCTGTCGAACTGGTATCGCGACGCCGCGACGGCCGAGGGCGTCGAACTGTCAAAGGACGAAAGCCGCGAGATCGTCTACGGCATGCCCTATGCCGAATGGCAGGCCAAGCACCAGACGGATGCCTCGCCGGAAAAGCAGGCGGCCTTCGAGCAGAACCGGCCGAAGGATCATTGAGGCTCAGCCGCCCTCGATCTCCTCGCGCAGCATCTCGAGCTCCAGCCATTCCTCTTCCATCGCCGACAGCGCGGCGCGCTCCTTGTCGAGCGTTTCCGCCGTCCTGGCGAAGCCTTTCGGGTCGCGGGCGAAGAGCTGCGGGTCGGCGAGCGTCGCCTCCAGCCTGGCGATGGCGGCCGTGGCTTCCTCCATCTTCTTCGGCAGGCTCTCCAGGGCGAATTTCTGCTTGTAGGAGAATTTTCTTGCCGACGCCCTGGGGGCCTGCGCCTCGCCGCCGGAAGCCGAATCGCGTGAAACCTTGTCGGCGGCCGGCCTCGTGTCTCCGGCGCGCTTGACGAAGCGGGCGCTGCCGCGCTGGGTGAGCAGGTCGGTGTAGCCGCCGGCATATTCCACCCACCTGCCGTCGCCGTCGGGCGCGATCGTGCTCGTCACCGTGCGGTCGAGGAAATCGCGGTCGTGGCTGACGAGGATGACCGTGCCGGCGAAACCCGACACGAGTTCCTGAAGGAGGTCGAGCGTCTCCATGTCGAGATCGTTGGTCGGCTCGTCGAGCACCAGCAGGTTCGACGGCCGGGCCAGCACGCGGGCGAGGATCAGCCGCGCCTTCTCGCCACCCGAAAGTTCGCGAACCGGCGTGCGCGCCTGCTCGGGCTTGAACAGGAAGTCCTTCATGTAGGACACGACGTGACGTTCCTCGCCATTGACGACGACGGTCTCGCCGCGTCCGTCGGTGAGAAAATGCGCCAGCGTTTCGTCGGGGTCGAGCGCGGCCCGGCGCTGGTCGAGCGTGGCGATCTCGAGGTTGACGCCGAGCCGCACGGTGCCGCTGTCCGGGGCGAGTTCGCCCGTCAGCATCCGGAGCAGCGTCGTCTTGCCGGCGCCGTTGGGACCCACCAGGCCGATGCGGTCACCACGCTGGATACGCGTCGAAAACTCTTTCACGATCACCGCGTCGCCGTAGGTCTTGGAGATCGACTTCGCCTCGACGACGAGCTTGCCGGACTCGGCCGCCTCGCTCGCCTCAAGCTTTGCCGAGCCTTCCGCGCCGCGATGGCCGCGGAACTTGGACCGCATCGACTGCAACTCGCCGAGCCTGCGCATGTTGCGCTTGCGCCGCGCGGTGACGCCGTAGCGCAGCCAGTGCTCCTCGCGCACGATCTGGCGCCCGAGCTTGTGCTGGTCGCGTTCCTCCTCCTCGAGCACCTGGTCGCGCCACTCCTCGAAATGGGCAAAGCCCCGGTCGAGCCGGCGCGTCACGCCGCGGTCGAGCCACACGGTCGCGCGCGTCACCCGTTCGAGGAAGCGACGATCGTGCGAGATCACCACGAAGGCCGACGAGGTGCGCGACAGTTCCTCTTCCAGCCATTCGATGACGGTGAGATCGAGATGGTTGGTGGGCTCGTCGAGAAGCAGGATGTCGGGCTGCGGCGCGAGCACACGCGCAAGCGCGGCCCGGCGCGCTTCGCCGCCCGACAGGGTGTCGGGCGCTTCTTCTCCCGAAAGGCCGAGATTCTCGAGGATGTAGGTGGCGCGGTATGGATCGTCCGTGGGTCCGAGACCGGCCTCGACATAGGCGCGCACGGTCGAGAAACCTTCCGTATCCGGCGCCTGCTGGAGGTAGCGCACGGTCGCCGACGGCTGGCGGAAGATCTCGCCGTCCTGCGGCTCGATGAAGCCGGCGGCGATCTTGAGCAGCGTCGACTTGCCCGATCCGTTGCGGCCGACCAGCGCGATGCGGTCGCCGGGCTGGACGGAAATCGACGCGCCCTGCAGCAGCGGCGTGCCGCCGAAGGTGAGGCCGATGTCGTCGAGACGGAGGATGGGAGGCGCCATGCGGTGTCAGCCCTTCGAGGCGGGAGATGTTTCGGGGCGGGCAAGCAGCAGGGCGCGGCCCTGGCGCAGCGAGACGCGCAGGTCGCCGCGCACCTCGTTCGAGAGCGTCAGCGAAGATCCGAAGGCGAGATCGACATCGGCCAGCGGCCATTTCGCGCCGGAGACGGTGAGTCCCGCCAAGGGCGAAAAGGCGAGGATCGAAAACAGCGTGCCATCGGGAAAATCGAAGCCGCGTTCGCCGGGCAACAGCGGCGCGCCCTCCTCGAAGCCGCTCGACAGGAGCACCGGGAGGCCGCGTTCGGCCAGCCGGATGGCGGCCGTCATGTGCAGGAAGGCATGGTCGGCGCGCTCGCCCCCGAAGGCCCCGACCATGATCAGGTTGGTGGCGCCTCGCGCAACCGCGGCTTCCGCCGCCAGTTCGCCGTCGGTGCTGTCCTTTTCGGGCGGATGCATGTCACGCTCGATGCCGGCATGGCCGGCGATCTCGGCCGCCGTGACGGAATCGAAGTCGCCGATCCACAGTTCAGGCGTCAAGCCGAGCGCCGCGGCATGCCGGATGCCGGAGTCGGCGGCGATGACGCGCGCCTGCCCCAGGGCAGCGTCGAGGCGGGGCGTGCGAACGAGATCGCCGCCGAGCAGGATCGCGAATGTGCTCATGGGGGTCGCCTCTATCACGCGGCGGGCGCAAAGCGAAAGGGCAACGGTGCGCCGGCCCGACGAGGCACGGGGCCATCGACGAACGAAAGCGCTTGCCGCCCGGCGCGAGCCATCCTAGATGTTTCAGTGCTCTAACGGGGTGCCGGCGGTCGCTTGACCGGCCGGCTGAGAGGCCAAGGGGAAACCCGGCCAACCCGCTGAACCTGATCCGGCTTGTACCGGCGGAGGGATTAGACGCTCTTCCACCAGCGCCTCAATTCCCTTTCATTCGAACAGAGGAGGCGCTGCATGCGCATGACATCGACAGGCACCATCGCCGCTTTGGCCGCATCCCTTTCCATTTTCCCGGCGCTTGCGCAGGAAAACGGAACGCTGACGGTCTACACCTATGAGAGCTTCACCGCCGAATGGGGCCCCGGCCCACAGATCGAAAAGGCTTTCGAGGCCGAGTGCGACTGCGACGTCACTTTCGTCTCGGTGGCCGACGGCGTTGCGCTTCTCAATCGTCTGAAGCTGGAGGGCGGTGAAACCAAGGCCGACATCGTGCTCGGCCTCGACACCAACCTGACCGTCGACGCGAAGGCGACCGGCCTGTTTTCGCCCCATGGCATCGATGGGTCGACGGTCGAGGTGCCCGGCGGCTGGACCGACGAGGTGTTCCTTCCTTTCGACTACGGCTATTTCGCCGTCGTCTACGACACGCAGGCGCTGGACACGCCCCCCGCGAGCCTGAAGGAGCTGGTGGAGGGCGACGCCAGCCAGAAGATCGTCATCCAGGATCCGCGCACCTCGACGCCGGGCCTCGGCCTGCTCCTGTGGGTGAAGGCCGTGTATGGCGACGATTCCGCGGCAGCCTGGGCCAAGCTGAAGGACCGGGTTCTGACCGTCACGCCGGGCTGGAGCGAGGCATATGGCCTGTTCACCGCCGGCGAGACGCCGATGGTTCTGTCCTACACCACGTCCCCCGCCTATCACATGATCGCCGAGGATACCGAGCGATACCAGGCAGCGAGCTTCGAGGAAGGTCACTACATGCAGGTCGAGGTGGCCGGCATCACCACGAAAGGCGCCGCAAACCCGCTGTCGGCCCGTTTCATGGCCTTCATGACCGGCCCCGGCTTCCAGGATGCCATTCCGGAGGCGAACTGGATGTACCCGGCCGGCCCGGTGTCGGAACCGTTGAACCCGGCCTTCGACAAGCTGGTCCAGCCGACGACGACGCTGATCCTGTCGCCCGAAACGGTCGCGCAGAACCGCAAGGCCTGGGTCGACGAGTGGCTGTCGGCCATGAGCAACTAAACCAGCCGCCGCGATGCGCCACCTTCCATCCCCGACGATCACGTGGGGCATCGCGGCTTTCGGATTCGTGGCGCTGCTTGCGGCGGGCGCTTTCGCCGGCCTGCTCCTGGAAGGCGCGCAGGACTTGCCCGCCGCGCTGGCAGGTTTCGATTCATACCTGCTGCGGGTGGCCCGCTTCACGCTTTGGCAGGCGCTCCTGTCGACGCTGATCTCGGTCGGGCCGGCACTTCTGGTGGCGCGTGCGCTCTCCAGCCACCCGTCGTTTTTCGGGCGCCGTGCCCTCCTGATGCTGTTTGCCGTTCCGCTCGCGCTTCCGGCGCTTGTGGCCGCCCTCGGCGTCCTGGCGCTTCTCGGGCGCGCCGGGCTTTTTGCCGACGCCTATCGCTGGTTCGGCGGCGGCCAGTGGCCCGGCATATACGGGCTCTCGGGCATTCTGGTCGCCCATGCCTTCTTCAACCTGCCGCTGGCCACGCGGCTATGCTTGAACGCCCTCGATGCCATCCCGGCCGACCAGTGGCGGCTGGCGAGCCAGTTGGGCATGGGTACCGCCGCGCGCTGGCAACTGATCGAGTGGCCAGCGCTTCGTTCGGCCTTGCCGGGCATCGCCGCGCTCGTCTTCATGCTCTGCCTCGGCTCCTTCACGATCGTGCTCACGCTTGGCGGCGGACCGGCCGCGACGACGCTGGAGGTTGCGATCTACCAGTCGCTTCGCTTCGATTTCGATCCCGCTCGCGCCCTGGCCCTGACGACGCTGCAACTCGGGCTGACGGCGCTCGTCCTGGCGCTGCTGTTCCGGCTCGGCGCCGATCTCGCCGGCACCGCCAACCTCTCGGTCTCGGCGCGGCGCCACGCCAGGCCCGGCCGGCTCGAAGCCGCGTTCAACACGGTCGTCGTCCTGCTTGCCGCTGCGTTGGTCGCCGCCCCCCTGGCCGCGGTCGTCGCGGCGGGGCTCCGGTCGGACCTGGCCCGCCTGGCCACGGAGAACACCGTGCGCGACGCCGTCGCGACGAGCCTCGTGCTGGCGACGCTTTCGGCTGGCCTGTGCGTCGCGCTGACCCTGTCCATGGTCGGCGCGCGCCATCGGCTCGCGGGCGCACGGCGCCGCGCGAGACCCGGTTTCCTGGAGCGTGCGCTCGACGGCGGCGCGAGCCTGATCCTCGTCGTTCCGCCCATCGTGATCGGCGCGGGCTGGTTCATCCTGTTGCGGCGCACGGCCGACGTCTTCGCGCTTGCCCCGGTGATGGTGGTCGCCGTCAATGCCGCGATGGCGATCCCTTTCGCCATGCGCGCCATCCGCCCGGCCCATGACGACGCCGCGTCCAGGCACGACCGGCTTTGCGCGCAGCTCGGCATCCGAGGGATCGACCGCTGGCGGCTGATCGACTGGCCGGCCCTCAAGCGGCCGCTCGCCACCGGATTCGCCTTTGCAATGGCGCTTTCGCTCGGCGATCTGGGCGTGATCGCACTGTTTGGAAGCGATGCGTTCCAGACCTTGCCCTATCTGCTGCTTCAGCGCATGGGCAGCTATCGCACGGCCGACGCGGCGGGGCTCGCGCTGATCCTGGCGCTGCTGTGCCTGGCGCTGATGCTGATCGCGGAGCGCCTGGGCGGGAGACGGCAATGACGCGCGCAACGGGGACCGGGGGAGCGGAAGTCGTGCTTGATGGCGTCGAGTTTGCCTGGCCGGGCGGACCGCCGATGCGCTTCGACCTGTCGGTTCCCTCAGGCGAGATCCTCGCGCTCATGGGGCCCAGCGGATCGGGCAAGTCGACGCTTCTGTCGCTGATCGCCGGCTTCGAAACGCCATCGGCCGGGGAGATACGGATCGCCGGCAAGGACGTTTCCCCGTTAGCGCCGGCCTTGCGCCCTGTCTCCATGATCTTCCAGGAAAACAACCTCTTTGCCCATCTGGACGTCGCCGCGAATGTCGGGCTCGGTCGTTCGCCCTCGCTGCGCCTGTCGGCCGAGGATCGCGCCGAGATCGGACAGGCGCTGGCGCGCGTCGGTCTTGCCGGCAAGGAAGGGCGGCTGCCGCGCGAACTGTCCGGCGGCGAGCGCCAACGCGTCGCGCTCGCCCGCGTTCTGGTGCGCGATCGTCCCGTCCTGTTGCTCGACGAGGCCTTTGCCTCGCTCGGGCCTGCGCTTCGCGACGACATGCTCGACCTCGTCGGCGATCTTCATGCGTCGAAGGGGATGACCGTGATCATGGTCACCCACGATCCGCATGATGCGCGGCGCATCGCGTCGCGAACCGCCATCATGGAGAAGGGCGCGATCGCCGAGGTCGCCACGACGGAGGCCCTTTTCAGCGGCGAGCGCTCGGAGGCTCTGGCCCGCTATCTGGGGCACGGAACGTCGCGATAACAAAGAATTGCCCGGATCGGGACATATTTGTTCCGCAGCTCTGGGGCAATGGCGTAGAAGCTTTGGTAACCGGCGTCTTCGACTATGGCGTTCCATGGCCAGATTGCGGCAGCGCCCGGTGATTCGGGTCGTGGGCGGCCGGGAAGGATCAGTTCTGAGACAGGTTGAGGCTGAGGCCATGCAGGGTGCGGGCGCTTCACTACCCGCTGGACGGACGCTGCGGCTGATGCTGGCCAGCGCGGGCCTGATGCTGCTTGCCGGTTGCCAGGGTTTGGGCCCGAGCATCAGCGAGCAGAGCTTCGTGCCCTCGTCGAACCCGGTCACCGTCGATACCGTGACGCGCAACGACCGCATGGTGGCGCTGGCGCGCGCCCAGCACCCGCGCATCCTGGCGACCTATGGCGGTGAATATTCCGATCCGAAGCTGGAGCGCATGGTGGCCAAGGTGGTGGGCAGCCTCACGGTCGCTTCGGGCAATCCCGACCAGACCTACCAGATCACGCTGCTCGATTCGCCGAACGTCAACGCTTTCGCCCTCCCCGGCGGTTTCCTCTACGTGACGCGCGGACTGCTGGCGCTCGCCAATGATTCGGCCGAGCTGGCCGCCGTGATCGCGCATGAGATGGGCCACGTGACCGCCAATCACGGCATCCAGCGCCAGCAAAAGGAAGCCGAGGAGCAACTCGCCTCGCAGGTGGTGGACGACGTTCTGTCGGACAACCAGGTAGCTCGCGCGGCGGTCGTGCGCGGCAAGCTGAGGCTGGCGCAGTTCTCCCGCAACCAGGAGCTCGAGGCCGACAGCATCGGCATCAAGACCATCGGCAGCGCCGGCTACGATCCCTATTCCGCGGCCCGCTTCCTCCAGTCCATGGCCTCCTACTCCGATTTCCGCAGCATCAGCGGCGCCACCGATGCGAGCCTCGACTTCCTGGCCTCGCACCCCAACGCCCCGCAGCGCATCGATCTGGCGCTGCGCCATGCCCGCCAGTTCGGCGCGCCGGGGGCGGGACGCCGCGACCGCGATTCCTACCTCGCCGGCATCGACGGCATGCTGTTTGGCGACACGCCGGAAGAAGGCTACGTGCGCGGTCGCAACTTCGAGCACCCGACGCTTGGCGTGACCTTCAGCGTGCCGGAGGGGTTCGTCATCGACAATTCGGCCGCCGCGGTCACGGCCGCGGGACCGGGCGACGTGGCGGTTCGCTTCGACGGCGTGGCGCTCAACCGCAACAAGAAGCTGGACGACTATCTGCGCAGCGGCTGGGTCGCGGGCCTCGATCCGGCGAGCATCCGCACGCTCTCCATCAACGGCAACGAAGCAGCCGTCGCCTATGCACAGGCGGACAAGTGGACCTTCCACATCGCGGTGGTACGCGCCGGCGGCCAGGTCTATCGCCTGCTGACGGCAGCCCCGCGCGGGAGCGAAAGCCTGGAGACGACCGCCTCGACGGTGACCGGCAGCTTCCGGCTTCTCGGCGAGAGCGAACGCAAGGAACTGAAGCCGCTGCGCATCCGCGTCGTCACCGTCCAGCCGGGCGAGACCGCCGGCAGCATCGCCGCGCGCATGAACGGCGTGGGCCGCGCGCTCGACATGTTCAGGCTGCTCAATGCGTTGCCGCCCGGCGGAAGCGTCTCGCCGGGCGACAAGGTCAAGATCATCACCGACCAGTAGGCGGGGGCTTCCCCCGCCGGCGGGTCAGATCATGGCCGGGGCCATTTCCGGATTGATCTTCAGGAGCGCGGTTCGCAGCTTCTGCATGGCGCGGGTCTCGATCTGGCGCACGCGCTCCTTGGAGATGCCGAGTTTCTCGCCGAGTGATTCGAGCGTCGCACCCTCGTCGCGCAGCCGGCGCTCGCGGATGATGCGCAGCTCGCGCTCGTTCAGTACGCCCAGCGCCCGGTTGAGCCACAGGACGCGGCGTTCGTCGTCGACGGAGGCGGCGACGACTTCGTCCGGCGTCGGTGCATCCGACACGAGGAAGTCCATGCGTTCCGATCCGGCCTCGCCATCGTCGGAGAGCGGCGCGTTGAGCGAGGAGTCCGGGCCTGAAAGGCGCGAATCCATCAGCGCTACGTCGGATACCGAAACGCCGATGGCGTCGGCGATCTCCTTGTAGACAGCCGCGCCGCGCAACGGTTCCGACCCTTGCGCCAGTCGCGCGCGCAGACGGCGCAGGTTGAAGAACAGCGCCTTCTGCGCCGAACTCGTCCCACCGCGCACGATCGACCAGTTGCGCAGGATGTAGTCCTGCATCGAGGCACGGATCCACCAGGTGGCATAGGTGGAAAACCGCACCTCCCGGTCGGGTTCGAACCGGGCGGCGGCCTCCAGCAGGCCGACATGGCCCTCCTGGATCAGATCGCTGAGGGGGAGGCCGAAATAGCGAAACTTTGTCGCCATCGAAATGACGAGGCGCATGTGCGCCATGGTGATCCGGTGCAGCGCTTCCTGGTCGCGTTTTTCTTTCCAGCGCACGGCGAGTTCGTGTTCCTCGATCCGGTCGAGATACGGCGCCTTGCGAGCGGCGCTGATCATGGAAGTCCCGGCTGGTTCGGCATTCATGGACCGCTCCTGAACTTGCGATGGTTATCGCTGCGCTTTACGTTCGCGCCGTCCCTCTGGATCAGCGCGACGCGGAGGAGCCGATTCCGGAACCCCGCCGGAGCAGGGCGCGCGGTTGCAGCTGATACGGAACTCCACCCATCGGAGAACGTTCCATGATCTCGATCGACCGGGCCGACCTGGCCTTTCAGTTGCACGACGTGCTCGGGCTTGCCCGCCTGAGCGCAATTCCCCGTTTTGCAGACTATGACCGCGAAGCGATGGACGGCGTGCTGGAAACGGCCGAGCGGATCGCCATGGAGCATTTCCTGCCGCATGCCGCGCGCCTGGACGAGCACGAGCCGACATTCGTCGATGGCAAGGTGGAGATGGACGGAGCGGTCGCCGACGCGCTCGCCGTCTACCGCGACGCGGGGTTCTTCGGCGGCGCCTTCGACGTCGAGTGGGGCGGAACGCAGATGCCCGAGACCTTGCGGGTCGCGGCCGCCTTCGTCTTCTCGATGGCCAACATCTCCACTTCGGCCTATCCCTTCCTGACGGTCGGCGCGGCGAGGCTGATCGAATCCTTCGGCACGGACGCGCAGAAGGAGCGCTACCTGCGCCCGATGGTCGCGGGCCGCTTCTTTGGCACGATGTGTCTGTCCGAGCCGCAGGCGGGCTCCTCGCTGGCCGATATCACGACGCGGGCCGAACCGCAGGAGGACGGCAGCTACCTTATGGTCGGCCGCAAGATGTGGATCTCTGGCGGGGACCAGGAGATTTCGGACAACATCGTCCATCTGGTGCTCGCCCGCATCCCGGACGGACCGGCAGGCGTAAAGGGCATTTCGCTGTTCATCGTGCCCAAGCGGATCGTCGGCGAGGATGGAACGCCCGGCGAACGCAACGGCGTCTCGCTGGCCGGCCTGAACCACAAGATGGGCTATCGCGGCACCACCAATACGCTGCTCAACTTCGGCGAAGACGGGCCATGCCGGGGCGAACTGCTCGGCGAGGCTCATCACGGCCTTTCCTACATGTTCCAGATGATGAACGAGGCCCGCATCGGCGTCGGCATGGGCGCAACGGCGCTCGCCGCCGCCGGCTATCGCGCCTCGCTCGCCTATGCCCGCGAGCGGCCGCAGGGCCGACCGGCCGGCGCCAAGGATCCCGCCACGCCACAGGTGCCGATCATCCAGCACGCCGACATCCGTCGTCTGCTGCTGGCGCAGAAGGCGGCCGTGGAAGGCGCGCTGGCGCTCTGCCTCTATTGCGCCGATCTCGTCGACCGCGCCCATGGCGACCGGGAGGCGGCGATCGCGAAGGAAGAAGCGCTGCTGCTCGATCTCCTGACCCCGATCGCCAAGTCCTGGCCATCGGAATTCTGCCTCGAGGCCAACAAGCACGCCATCCAGATCCTCGGCGGCTACGGCTATACGCGTGACTATCCGGTCGAACGCCTCTACCGGGACAACCGGCTGAACCCGATCCACGAGGGCACGCACGGCATCCAGGGACTGGACCTGCTCGGCCGCAAGGTGGGCATGGGCGGAGGCGCCAGCGTCAAGGCGCTCGCCGGGCGGATCATGGCCGACGTTTCGGCCGCCCATCAGATCGCCTCGCTCGAAGCCTTCGCCGAGATGCTGGCGACCGAACTCGCCGAGACGGTCGCCACGACACGCCGGCTCGCCGTCGCCACCGCGAATGAGCCGAGGCTGGCGCTGGCCAACGCGACCATCTACCTCGACATGTTCGGCCACGTGGTGATTGCCTGGATGTGGCTGCGCCAGGCGACCGTCGCCGCCAGAAAGCTTGCCGAGGGGTCCGGCGACGAGAACTTCCTGAACGGCAAGCTGTCGGCGTGCCGGTACTTCTTTACCTACGAACTGCCGAAAGCCAGGACGCAGCGCGCGCTGCTGGAATCGCTGGACGACACCACGCTCGCCATGAAGCAGGAGTGGTTCTGAGGCTCGTCCCGCCTCGGTCTATCTGTCGGCGGGGCGCGACCGCGTGAAGGCGCCGGTGACGGCAACCGCGAGCCAGCCGACGATCATCAGCGTGCCGCCCGTGGGCGCCGCCATCGGAAATAGGCGCATGCCTGCGAAATCGCGCATCAGGAGGTCGCCGGCGAAGAGCGCCAGGCCGGCGAGCACGACGAATGCGGCAAGGCGCATCGGCCTGCTCGACGGGGCGAGGCCGACCGCCAGAAAGGCCCCGGCATGCATGAGCAGGAAGGACGCCGCGGTGCCGGTGTTGCCGCCGCCGGCATGCGCGGCCGCAGCCGAAAGCACCACCCCGGCCGCGCCACACAGGCCGCCAGCCACCGTCAGAACCCTTGCCGTCGTCATCGTCCGTCCCCGTGCAAATGGCGCTTCCCAGAACCGCCCTACGAAAGCGCCGCGTTTACGCCCGTGTCGAGCCATGGCATAAGCGACGCATTGCCGCCCCACCCTTTCCGATATGAAGAGCCTCAGCGATGAGCGACGCCGCCACCACGCCGCGAACCATCACCGAGCCGAAGACAGAACGACCGCGCCTGCACAAGGTGATCCTGTTCAACGACGATTTCACGCCGCGCGACTTCGTGGTCATGGTGTTGAAGGCCGAATTCCGGCTGAATGCAGACCAGGCCCGGCGGGTTATGATCACCGCTCACCAGCGCGGCGTCTGCGTGGTCGCGGTGTTTCCCAAGGACGTTGCCGAAACCAAGGCCACGCGCGCGACGGAAGCAGGCCGCAAGATGGGCTACCCGCTGCTGTTCCGCACCGAGCCGGAAGCGTGACCTTTTCCGCGTAGAGCCCGCACAGGGCGGTTTCAGGGGTCGCGCCCGCAGGGACGGTCGTGGCCGTGGCCCGGGTCCAATGCAAGAGGCCCGGCCAGTTGCCTGGTCGGGCCTCGTGACAATGAAAATGGCGAAAAAGAAGGTTACGCTGCGACTTCCTGCTCGGTGTCGTCGCCTTCGTTGTCGGCCTTGACGCCGCGACGCGGACCCTTGTTGAGGTTGGTCTCGATCAGCCGCACCGCCTCGGTGTCGGACATGCGGTTGACCGCCGCGATTTCGCGCGCCATGCGGTCGAGAGCGGCTTCGTAGAGCTGCCGCTCGGAATAGGACTGCTCCGGCTGGTTGTCGGCGCGGTAGAGGTCGCGAACGACTTCCGCAATCGAGATCAGGTCGCCCGAGTTGATCTTGGCGTCATACTCCTGCGCGCGGCGCGACCACATGGTGCGCTTCACGCGGGCGCGGCCCTGCACGACCTTCAGCGCGCGATCGACATAGTCCGTCTCGGACAGTTTGCGCATGCCGATGGTCGCGGCCTTGGCGACCGGAACCTTCAACCGCATCTTGTCCTTCTGGAAGTCGATGACGAACAGCTCCAGCTTGTGGCCGGCGACTTCCTGCTCCTCGATGGCCACGATCTGGCCGACGCCGTGCGCCGGATAGACAATGTACTCCGTGGTCTTGAAGCCGTTGCGCGCTGCTGTCTTTTTCTGCTGGGTTGCCATACGCCCTGAACTCCTTAGCTTCGGCAGCGGCTCTTTACGGCCGCGATCATGCTGCGGCCGAATGCCGCCCGGATCCGACTGCGCGCGCAAACAACCAATCTCCGGTGAAGAAACCGATGACATCGGCACAAGCTTTCCAGCCTGAGCCAAGTCACCTTGGACCGGAAATTGATCGCACCTTTCGAGAATTAGGGCGTTTGCGCCACAAACGGACGATGTCTCACCTGCATGACGACCATATGTAACATAAATATGCGAAAGAATCAACAACTTGCTGCACAAGCGAACGGCAGCGCCATCCTGATGGGCGGCGCCCGTTCGCGGCAAGGTTACTGACGCAGCGTCAGTTTCAGCCGGTCAGTCGCCCTCGCCCGGCTCCGGCGAAAAGAACTTTTCGAACTTCCCTTCGAGACCATCGAAGTCCTTGGCATCGGCCGGCGGTTCTTTGCGGGCCGTGATGTTCGGCCACTTGTCCGCATAATCGGCGTTGACCTTCAGCCACTTGTCGAGACCCGGTTCCGTATCCGGGCGGATGGCGTCAGCCGGGCACTCGGGCTCGCAGACGCCGCAGTCGATGCATTCGTCGGGATGGATGACGAGCATGTTCTCGCCTTCATAGAAGCAGTCGACGGGGCAAACCTCGATGCAGTCCATGTACTTGCACTTGATGCAGTTGTCCGTGACGACATAGGTCATGCAAGGGGCTCCGGCAGCGTCTTCCAGCTTGAACGGCGTTGAGGTAGCCCCGTTGCGGCACTGGCGCAAGGGGCGGTTTGGCGCACGCGAGCCGCTTCGGGGAAAGAATTTCCCAAGCGCGGTGACTATTCGCCGCGCCAGCGATCCGTCAGCCGCCGTTCCTTCTTGGTCGGTCGTCCGGCGCCCCGCTCGCGTTCGGCCGCCGGCGCGGGTTCGAGGACCAGGGCGGCGGGATCGGGCTTCGGCGTCAGGTCTTCGTAGAGACCGCGAGCCTCCTCGGCGGGGCCGCGCCGCGTTCCGGTGTCGACCACGCGCCAGACGAGGATGCGACGGTCGAGCGTGATCGTCAGGCCGTCCCCCGGCTTCACCGGATGGGACGGCTGGCCGACCTTCTCACGGTTGACCCGCACGGCGCCGGACTGCACCAGCCGGGCCGCGAGCGACCGGGATTTGGCCACGCGAGCGAAGAATAGCCATTTGTCGAGACGCTGGCGCTCCGGACCCGCCATGGCGCCTACTTCTTGAGCTGGTCCCGCAAGGCGGCGAGCTTGGCGAAAGGCGAATCCGGGTCGAACTTCACCGGCCGTTCCTCGCGCGGCGTCTGCTGGAAGGCAGGACGGCGATCGCCCCGATCCCCCTTGGGACCCCGGTCGCGCTCCGGCTTGCCGCCAGGCCCGCCCCGGCCGGGCCGGTCGCCGCGAGGACGGTCGCCCCCGGGCTTGTCGCCCTTCTCCCTGAAGCGGTTCTCGAACCGGCCCTTGCCGCCCTCGGCCGAACGGCCGGCCGGGCGCTCGCCCTGACCTTCACGCGGCTGACCCGGACGCGGCTGCCTCTCGCGGGCTGCCTGTCCTTCGCGCGGCTGCCCCTCGCCCGCCTGCCCGTCGCGGGGCTGGCCGCGGCGGCCGCGGTTGCGATTGTCCTGGCGCTGCCGGTCGCCGAAGCGGCCAGGCCGCCACAGCATGATCGGCTTTTCTTCCTCGACCGGTTCGGCCGGCTCCTCGGGCGCGGCCGGCGCAGCAGTCTCTCTGGCGCCGGTCTCGGCGGGGGCAGCGCTTTCGGGCGCCTGATCGGCAACGGCCTCGACGGCTGCCTCGCCCAGGGACTGGGGCTGATCCTCACCTTCTCCGAGCGCGGCCGCAGCCGCCTCCACGAGCGGCTCGACGGCGGCGGCCGGTCGTTCGACCTCGGCGGCAACGGCCGATGACGCCAACGTCTCGTCGTTTCCGTCAATACCTTCCGCGGCGTCGGCGTCCGGCGTCGGCGCAGCGTCCTCGACGGCAGGCGATGCACCCGCATGGTCCGCAGCGATGTCGGCAGCGACATCGCCGAGTGATTGCGGCTCGCCTCCGGTATCATCGCCCAGGGCGGCGGTTGCCGCGTCCGATGCAGGGGCAAAGGCTGTGGCTGTGGCTGTGGCTGTGGCTGTGGCAGCCTCGGCCGCCGCCTTTCGGCGTGCAAGCTCGGCCTCGGCCGCCGCACGCGCGGCCTGATCGAGGCTTTCGAGCCTGGCCTTGACCTCGGCGGCGGGTTTGGCTTCACCGCGATAGCCGAGCCCGCGGAGGATCTCCTCCATGTCGTCGGCGGTCGCGCCCAGGATCGACATCATCGCCGGCGTCACGACGAAGGCAGCGCCGTCGAAGCCGCCTTCCGGCCGCGATCCGGTGCCTGGACGCCAGGCAAGCGCAGGACGGATCAGATCCGCGAGGCGCTCCAGGATGTCGACGCGCACGGCACGGCGGCCGAGCAGCCGATACCCGGCGAGGCGATAGAATTCCGTCGCGAAGGTCGGATCGACCACCAGCGACGTGCGGCCGGTCGACAACGCGTTGACCACGTCGCCGAACCCCGGCTTGTCCTTGCCGTCATTGGCAAGCGCCCAGAGCAGCGTCAGCAGCCCGGCCGGACCCGGCTTCAGGAGTGCGGGCAGGAAGACGTGATAGGCTCCGAAACGCACGCCAAGCCGGCGCAGTGCGGCGCGGGCTTCCTGGTCGAGCGACTTCACGTCGTCGGCGACGTCGCGGCGATTGAGGATCCCGAGATTTTCGAGCAGCCGGAACGCCACCCCGCGCGCAATGCCGGACAGCTGCTCGGCGTTCTTCAGGTCGGCGAGCGGCTTGAGCAGCGTTTCCACCTGATAGGCGACATAGCGGTCGATCCGGGCGGCGACGCGGTCGCGCGACGGGCCCGTCAATTGCTCGTCGGCCAGAAGGATGGCGCGCGGCTTCAGCGTGTCTTCCCCGGACACCAGCGTGGCGACCGGCGCGCCGATCCAGCGCAGGACGCCGTCGGAGCCGAGCGCGAGATCGCCATTGGCGCAGGCGGCAAACCGCTCGGCGCGCGTCTCGAATTCCGTCGCGAGCGCCTTTTGCGCGGCTGTTCGGACCGCCTTGGCGTCCTCGCCGCCGGCAGACTGGTCTGCCGTAAAGCGAAAGCCTTGCAGCTCGCCGACGTGATGGCCTTCGACGAGCACCTCGCCGGCGGGGTTTATTTCTGCCTCAAGCATCGTATTTTCTCTCAGGCGCCTCATGAGCACGGATGTCCTGCGGTCAATGAAGCGTTTCGTCAACCGTTCATGCAGTGCATCGGAAAGTCTGTCCTCGATCTCGCGCGTTTTTTCCTGCCAGTGTGCCGGATCGGCCAGCCAGCCGGGCCGGTGCGAGACGAAGGTCCAGGTTCGGATCTGCGCGATCCGCTGCGATAGCGTATCGATGTCGCCTTCGGCTGACTCGGCGCGACGAACCTGTTCGGCCATGTAGGCCTCGTCGACATGACCGCGCCTGGCGAGATCGGTGAAGATCGAGGCGATCAGGTCGGCGTGCTGTGCGGGTGCAATGCGCCGATAGTCGGGCAGCGCGCAGGCATCCCACAACAGCGCCACCCGCTGCGGCCGATCGGCAAGGTTGCGAATGTCCTCGTCGCGGCAGACGTGGTCCAGCGCCTGGGCATCGACGGCGGGCAGCGCCTTGGTCAGTCCCTCCACGGGGGCCGGCGTTTCGATCGACCGCTTCAGCGCGTCGAGGCTCGCATAGTCGAACTGCGCGGTACGCCACTGCAGCACGCGCACCGGCTCGAAATCATGTCCCTCGATCTTCTCGACCAGTTCCTCGTCGAGCGGATCGACCTGGCCGGTGACGCCGAAGGTGCCGTCGCGCAGGTGGCGGCCGGCGCGGCCGGCGATCTGACCGAGCTCGGCCGCCGTCAGGTCGCGATACTGGAAGCCGTCGAACTTGCGGTTCTGGGCGAAGGCGACGTGATCGACGTCGAGGTTCAGGCCCATGCCGATGGCATCGGTCGCCACCAGGAAGTCGACGTCGCCCGACTGGTAGATCTCGACCTGCGCATTGCGGGTGCGCGGCGACAGCGCGCCGAGCACGACCGCAGCCCCGCCGCGCTGGCGGCGGATCAGTTCGGCGATGCCGTAGACCTCGTCGGCCGAGAAGGCGACGATGGCCGAACGGCGCGGGAGGCGCGTGATCTTCTTGGAGCCCGCATAGGCGAGGTGAGACATGCGCGGGCGGGTGACGACGGAGATGCCCCGCAGGAGCTTTTCGAGGATGCCCCGCATCGAGGCCGCGCCGAGCAGCAGCGTCTCGTTGCGCCCCCGCAGATGCAGGATCCGGTCGGTGAAGATGTGGCCGCGCTCGAGATCATTGGCGATCTGGACCTCGTCGATGGCGACGAAGGAGGCGTTGGTCTCGCGCGGCATCGCCTCGACGGTGCAGACGGAGTATCGCGCGCCGGGCGGCTGGATCTTCTCCTCGCCGGTGATGAGCGCCACGTTGGCGACGCCGACCTTCTCGGCGACGCGGCCGTAGACCTCACGCGCCAGGAGCCGGAGCGGCAGACCGATGATGCCGGACTCGTGGGCAACCATGCGCTCGATCGCCAGATGCGTCTTTCCGGTGTTGGTGGGACCGAGAACGGCGGTCACGTCCCGACCGGACAGGATCAATGGCGATGACTTGTTGGGGTGCACGTTCATGAACTGGAGTTGCGGCCTTTCGTGCCTAAGCCCCTAGACTGCGCCCCCGCAGGAATCCGGCCCGGCACGACCGGAACCACACGCCGCCGAGACATAGGGTCTCCGTCCCGGGATGACAATCTCAAATGTACGGCGCCCGAAGAGATTCGCTGCAACCGGAACGAGTCTGGAACGAAACGGCGACGAATCGCTGACTCGATGCGATTCATGCTTTGTTCGTCACATCATCTGGCGTTCGCCCTCGTCGTGGACACCAGATGATGAATCTTTTGAATCACTTGCTCGCGGCCCATGTTTCCGGGAGGAGTCAAGGCCGCGATCCCCGTCAAGCGAAAAGAAAGGGCGGCGGGCCACTCTCGTGAGCCGGCCGCCCTCTCGTTCCGGACAACCTCAGATGAAGTACTGGCCACCGTTGGCACTGATGGTGGAACCGGTGATGAAGCCGGCTTCGTCGGAGACGAGGAAGACGACGCAGCGCGCGATCTCGGCCGCCTCGCCGAGGCGACCGACCGGAATCTGCGCGATGATGCTCTCGCGCACCTTCTCCGGCACCGCCATCACCATGTCCGTCCCAATGTAGCCGGGGCAGATCGCGTTGACGGTGATGCCGACGCGCGCGCCTTCCTGCGCAAGCGCCTTGGTGAAGCCGAGATCGCCGGCCTTGGCGGCGGAATAGTTCGCCTGCGCGAACTGGCCCTTCTGGCCATTGATCGACGAGATGGTGACGATGCGGCCGAACTTGCGCTCGCGCATGCCGTTCCAGAGCGGATGCGTCATGTTGAAGACGCCGTCCAGGTTGGTCCGCATGACGTCATTCCATTGTTCACGCGTCATGCGGTGGAACGGCGCATCGCGGGTGATGCCGGCATTGTTGATCAGCACGTCGACGGGGCCGAGATCGGCCTCGACCTGGGCGATGCCCGCCGCGCAGGCGTCGTAGTCGGCAACCGACCATTTGTAGGTCTTGATGCCCGTCTCGGCGGAGAACTTCGTCGCCGCCTCGTCATTGCCGGCATAGTTGGCCGCCACCGTGTAGCCCGCGTCCTTGAGCGCTACCGAAATGGCCGCGCCGATGCCGCGCGATCCCCCGGTGACGAGTGCTGTTCTTGGCATATCGTGTCTCCTCCCTGTGGTCAGAAGGCGAATAGCGAATGGCGAAAAGCGAATGGGGAAACCGCCCCGACGCATCCGCCCTTGTCTGTCCCCTATTCGCTATTCCCTATTCGCTATTCGCCAGTTCAGTTCATCGCTTCCACGCACATGGCCACGCCCATGCCGCCGCCGATGCACAGCGTGGCCAGGCCCTTCTTCGCGCCGCGACGCTTCATCTCGTGGACGAGCGTGTTGAAGATGCGCGTGCCCGACGCGCCGATCGGATGGCCGATGGCGATGGCGCCGCCGTTGACGTTGACGATGTCGGGGTTCCAGCCCATGCCCTTGTTGACGGCGCAGGCCTGCGCGGCGAAGGCCTCGTTGGCCTCGACCAGATCGAGATCGGCGGCCGTCCAGCCGGCTTTTTCGAGCGCCTTGCGCGACGCCGGGATCGGACCCGTGCCCATGATCGCCGGATCGACGCCCGCCGTCGCCCAGGAGACGATGCGGGCGAGCGGGACGATGCCGCGGCGCGCGGACTCCGCCTCGCTCATCAGGAGCACGGCGGCGGCGCCGTCATTGATGCCCGATGCATTGGCGGCCGTCACCGTGCCGTCCTTGTCGAAGGCCGGCTTCAGCTTCTGCATCGCGTCCATGGTCGCGCCGAGCCGGATGTACTCGTCCTGATCGACGATGGTGTCGCCCTTGCGGCCCTTGATCGTCACCGGCACGATCTCGTCCTTGAAGCGGCCGGCCTTCTGCGCGGCTTCCGCCTTGTTCTGGGAGGCAAGCGCGAACGTGTCCTGCACGTCGCGGGTGATCTGGAACTGCTTGGCCACGTTCTCGGCCGTGGTGCCCATGTGATAGCCGTTGAAGGCATCCCAGAGCCCGTCCTTGATCATGGTGTCGATCATCTTGTAGTCGCCCATCTTCACGCCGGCCCTCAGATGAGCGCAGTGCGGCGACAGCGACATGGATTCCTGGCCGCCCGCGATGATGATGCCGGCATCGCCGGTCGCGATCTGCTGCATGCCGATGGCGATGGTGCGGAGGCCCGAGCCGCAGACCTGGTTGAGCCCCCAGGCGGTGGTTTCCTTCGGCAATCCGGCGGCGATGGCGGCCTGGCGGGCGGGGTTCTGGCCCTGTCCGGCGGTCAGGACCTGGCCGAGGATCACCTCGTCCACCTCGGCCGCGTCGACGCCCGCCCGCGCCAGGACTTCCTTGATGACCACCGCGCCGAGATCATGCGCGGTGGTGTTGGCGAAAGCCCCGTTGAAGGAGCCGACGGCAGTGCGCGCCGCGCTGGCGACGACGATCGACGTTGAAGCGGACATGGAATACTCCCTGGGTGCATGACCTGACGGCCGCTCGGGTATCGGCCCGACCAGCGCGTACCTTTCCGACTTTTCTTGCCCGTTCGTTGATCCGAGTCAAACCGGAAATGGAACGGGTCGAGATTGCGCCTCACGCATTCGTGGAATGCTCGGGGGCCGGCGACCCGTATCGTCCATGACCGGGACACCCGGGCTCCTGCACTGCACAATTCGCTTTCATTTGGCCGGCTTTTGCGCATATCCTGACCACCGAGCAGGGTGCGGCTTGGCTTCAAGCCGTTGGATTTCGACAAAGCTGGGAGAGTCGCGTGGCAGCCAAGGACGATCCGGTGGTGATCAAGAAATATGCCAACCGACGCCTCTACAACACGGGTACATCGACCTATGTGACGCTCGAGGATCTCGCCGAGATGGTGAAGAAGGGCGAGAACTTCAACGTTCAGGACGCCAAGTCCGGCGAGGACATCACCCATCCGGTCCTCACGCAGATCATCTTCGAACTGGAGAACAAGGACGGGCAGAACATGCTGCCCGTGTCGTTCCTTCGCCAGCTCATTTCCTTCTACGGCGACCAGATGCAGATGGTCGTGCCGAGCTTTCTCGAACAGTCGATGATCGCCTTCGCCAAGGAGCAGGAGCGCTTTCGCGAACAGATGAAGTCGGCGCTGCCCCGGACCCCGATGGAAATGATGAACGTGGCAACGCCGATCAAGGCGCTGGAAGAGCAGGCCAGGCGGAACGTGGAGCTGTTCCAGAACGCGATGCGGATGTTCACGCCCTTTCCGCCGCAGAACGGTGGCGGCGCGCCGGCCGACGACGAGCCCCAGAAGGCGCCGGCGGGCCAAGGCACCGACGAACTGCGCGAACTGAAGGAACAGATCGCCGCCATGCAGCGAAAGATCGACAAGCTGGGCTGAAACGCCTTTCGTCGATGCCGGACCTCGGCAACGGACCGGACTACCAGCCCAGGGCGCAGCCGTCCTTGCGCGGATCGGAACCGCCGATCAGAAAACCGCTCGCGTGGTCGATGGCGATGATCTGGCTGCCGCCGAGCGGCGCCTGCGCATCCACCACCTTGTGCCCCTTCGCCGCGAGCTCCGAGCGCACGGCCTGCGAAATCCCGGTTTCCGCTTCCAGCACCTGCTCGTCGTCGCCCCAGAAGAGCCTCGGCCAGTCGATCGCCATCTGCGGGTCCATGTCGTGGTCGAGCATGTTCGACAGCACGAGCGCATGGCCCATCGGCTGGTAGGCGCCCCCCATCACGCCGAAGGATATGGACGGGCGACCGTCCCTCATCGCCATCCCCGGGATGATCGTGTGCATGGGACGCTTCGACGGGCCGATTTCGTTCGGGTGGCCCTCCACGACGGAGAAGCAGGCGCCGCGGTTCTGCAGGGCGATGCCGGATTCGGGCGTCACCACCCGCGAACCGAAGCCGGAGTAGAGCGAGTTGATGAAGGACACGGCGCGGCGATCGCGATCGACCACCGTGAGGTAGACGGTATCGGCGTTCGGCAGCGGCGGCAAAGACAGCGCCTCGTTGCGCCTGTGAGGATCGAAGCTGCCGGCGAGCGTTTCCGTCAAGGCCGGAGACAGGAACTGCCCGACGGTGCCGGCCATGAAGGACGGATCCCCCACTTCGCGGTCGCGAACCGCGTAGGCGAGCCTGGCGGCTTCGATCATCAGGTGATGGCGCTCCGCGCTGCCGGGCGCCAGCCGGTCGACCCCGAGCGCCGTCATCAGGTTCAGGATGATCAGGGCGGTCACGCCCTGCCCGCTCGGCGGGATCTCGTGGATGGTGTGGCCGCGATACTCCGTCGTGATCGTGCCGACCCAGTCGGCCGTCACCGCGGCGAGGTCGGCCTCGTCGAGAAACCCGCCCTTTGTCTGGACGGTGCGGGCAATCTCGGCGGCGATGTCCCCTTCGTAGAAGGCCCGCGACCCTTCGCGGGCGATCCTGCGCAAGGTGTGCCCCAAGGCGGGGAGCTTCAGCCGGGAAAGCATCGCGGGCGCCTGCCCGTCGACCAGATAGTGCCGGCGCCCGCCTTCGTCGGCGGCGAGATCGCCGACATGGCGCTGCCAGTCCCAGGCGACGCGCGGGTGGATGGCGAAACCTTCCTCCGCATAGCGGATCGCGTCGGTGAAGAGCGCGTCGAAACCCCGCGTGCCGAAGCGATGCGCGAGCGCCTCCCAGGCCTTGATCGCGCCGGGCACGGTGATCGTATGCGGGCCGTGGCTGGGAACCTTGGAGAAGCCCCGTTCGCGATACCAGCCGGGCTGCGCGCGCGCTGCCGACCGACCGGATCCGTTCAGCCCATGCACGGACCCGTCGGGCTCGGCCAGGATGACGAAGCAGTCGCCGCCGATGCCGGTCATGTGCGGCTCGACCACGGCAAGGACCGCGCTTGCCGCGATCGCCGCATCCACCGCGTTGCCGCCGTCGCGCAGAACCGACAGCGCGGTCGCCGTGGCGAGCGGATGCGACGTCGCAGCCATTCCGTTCTCGGCGATCACCGGCGAACGTCCGGGAAGGTCGAAATTGCGCATGAAATGCCCCGATCGGTTTCTGCGGCCGCGATCAGTTGAAGCTGACGTCGCGACCCGCCGCCCGGATGGAAACGGAGAAGCCCGCGATCAGGTCGATGAAGGCGATGACCATGAGGATGAAGAACACGGAATGCGCAGCCTGCTCGACGAGCAGGAACTCGACGATGTAGGCCACGAACACGAAGGTGGACAGCAGGTGGTCGATCACCGAGGCGTTCGAGGTGCGCGTCGACTTCATGATCTCGATGAAGAGCAGGAAGAGCGCAACCACGACCAGAAGGTCGCCGAGCGTCAGCGCGAAGGACCCGCCCGACATCATCGGAATGGCAAAGAGCACCTGCTCCCACGGGCCGGCAGGCCCCCCGCCCAGCACCCCGGTGAGCCCCAGGTTGAACAGGATGAAGGGGATGATGAGCAGCGGGACGATCGCCATGGCGCGCTTCCGGTTGGTGCGGTCGCGCACCGTATCGCGCAGCCGCGCCGCGTCAAGCCGGATCAGCCAATTGGATCGTCAGGGAGGCGTCGGTGGAGACTGGCCAGAACCCGGAGAGTCAAACGCAAAAGACCGGCACGAGGCCGGTCCCGACTGCGTCGACTGAAGTCGTGGCTCAGCCTTCCTTGGGCTCCAGAACCTGGCGGCCGCGATACATGCCCGTCTTCAGGTCGATGTGGTGCGGACGGCGCAGTTCGCCGGAATTCTTGTCCTCGACATAGGTCGGGGCCTTGAGCGCGTCGGCGGAGCGACGCATGCCGCGCTTCGACGGCGAGGTTTTCCTTTTGGGGACAGCCATGGTACCTGCTCCATCATCGGTCAAAAGCCCGTCGCGCCCTCGGTGAAGGGCCGCAGCGACAGGCCGTCTTGTTAAAGTCGCGTGCCTATACACGCTCGCACGCCGCTTGGCCAGTCGCGCGGGCCAAATTTTTAGCCGCGCACTTGGCCAGTCACATCACCGAACGCAGTTGACGTGGCTGCCCGCCTGCCGAGCCCGCCTCTCGATGATGTCGGCGAGGCGATTGAGGCCGGCGGTCGGCTTCGCCGGATTGCGCACGTGCGGATTGGGGAGAGTGACCGTCAGGAGAGCCGCCTGGCGCCGGGTGAGTTCGGACGCCGACCGGCCGAAATGGTGCCGTGCCGCGGCCTCCGCGCCATAGACGCCGGGCGCCCACTCGACGATGTTGAGGTAGATCTCGATGGTCCGTCGTTTCGGAACCACGAAATCGAACCCGATCGCCAGCGGCACTTCGAGCGCCTTGCGCACGAAGGACCGCCCCTGCCAGAGGTACAGGTTCTTGACCGTCTGCATGGTGATGGTCGATGCGCCGCGCGACGGTTCGCCCGACAGCGCATCGTCGATGACCGACGAGAGGGCGCCCCAGTCGATGCCGCCATGCGAACAGTAGAGTCCGTCCTCCGACATGATGACCGAGTGGACGAGCACCGGCTGGATATCCTCGAGGTCGACCCATTGCCGCTCATAGCCACGCATCATCACGAGATCGCGCAGCATCAGCGTCGAAACGGGATGGACGAACGGCAGCAGGCTGAGAAAGGTCAGCACCACCGGCACGAGCGCCAGGCCCAGTACCGCAAGCCCGCCGCGCCGCAGGTAGAGGGAAGCCCGCCCGCGCGTGCTCCCGGCCCTTCGGCGACCTTTACGGCCCTTCGCGGCCTTGGAATTGTTGTCTTGTGTGCTCAAATCCAGCCTGACCGGGTCGTCTCTAGGCTGAATAGAGTGAGCGGGCCGGTCATGCAACGCTGCAAATCCCCGTTCGTGCCGACCCGCTTGACCGGGGATGAATTTGCAGCCATCGCTCGCCCATGCAAGCCGATGTCCTCGCCCTTTTCGAAGCCGCCCGCGTCAGCCACGCGAATGCCGTGGAACGGCGCCTGCGCGCCCTGCTCGACGATCGCGCCCGGGACGGCGAGGTGGCGCGTCCCGAAAGGCTGATGCAGGCGATGCGCCATGGCGTGCTCAATGGCGGCAAACGGCTGCGGCCTTTCCTTCTCATGGAAAGCGCCGCGCTGTTCGGGATCGAGGGCGAAGCGCCGCTTCGCGTCGCCGCCGCGCTCGAATGCGTGCATTGCTACTCGCTGATCCACGACGACCTGCCGGCGATGGACGACGACGACCTGCGCCGCGGACAGCCGACCGTGCACAAGGCTTTCGACGAAGCGACCGCGATCCTCGCCGGCGACAGCCTGCTCACCTACGCCTTCGACATCGTGGCGAGCGAGGAGACCGAGTTGCCGGCGACCGCCCGCGTGGCGTTGGTCGCCGCACTTGCCCGCGCCGCGGGGCTTGGCGGCATGGCCGGCGGCCAGGCGCTCGACCTCCAGGCCGAGCGCGAGAGACCCGACGAGGCCGGCATCCTGATGCTGCAGGCCATGAAGACCGGCGCACTGATCCGCTATGCCTGCGAGGCGGGCGCGATCGTCGGCGGCGCCAGCGTGGATGAACGCACGCGGCTGGCGGAGTTCGGGTCGGCGGTCGGCCTAGCCTTCCAGCTTGCCGACGACCTGCTGGACATGACGTCCGACGCGGCGACGCTGGGCAAGGCCACCGGCAAGGACGCGGCAGCGGGCAAGGCGACCTTGCCGGGCCTCCACGGCGTCGACTGGACGCGGCGACAGCTCGACGGCCTAGTCGCGCAGGCGCAGGACCTGCTTGCGCCCTTCGGCGACACCGCGTCGATGCTGCGCGCGGCCGCCCAGTTCATCGCCCGGCGCGATCACTGACGTTTCGAGCCTTCAGCGGTTGCGCAGAACGACGCAGGAGCCACCCGCCGCCCGCAGTTGCTGGCAGATGATGTCGGCATTCGCGCGATTGTCGACACCGATGCGGACGGCGTGGATGCCTTGCCGGCCGATGGGTGAGCGAACCCGGCTGACGACCGGCTCGTAGGGCGACAAAAGGGCGGGAAACCGCCCCTTCACCCGCTGGTACTGGCGGATCGCCACGTCGCGCCGGAAGTGTCCGGCAAGCTGGACGCCCCAGGGCTTGAGCTGGACGCTCGACATCGGAACCGTCGCGGTCCGCGTCACCGGCAAGGCCACGCAGGCCTCTTCGAAGGACTGGCCTTCGCGCAGCGGCGGGATGACGCCGGTGCCCGACTGGCCGATGAAGCTGTCCGCCGGCGCGCCGAGGATGTCGAGCACGTAGTTCTCGGTTTCGAGCGGCAGGAAGCCCCCTTGTGAAAGCCAGCGTGCCACCCGGCCCTCGCCGGCATTGTAGGCCGCAGCGGCAAGCCCGACATTGCCGAGGCCTGCGGCGAGTTCGGCAAGATAGGCGGCGGATGCGGGTATCGCCTTGTCGATGTCGAAGCTGTCGTCCAGCCCGCGCATCTTCGCCGTTCCCGGCATGAACTGGGCGATGCCCTCCGCCCCCGCCGGGCTGACCGCGTTCGGATCGAAGCGGCTTTCCTTCCAGATCAAGCGGGCAAAAAAGTCGCGCGACAGACCGTTGCGATCCGCGTGACGGGAGATCAGATCGCAGACGCGGGAGACCGTGACCGGACGTGGCTTCGGCTCGGGCGGCGGCACCGCATGCGCGGCTGTCGTCAGGCCAAGCAGGCAGGCCGCGAGGAGCCGAGAGAGGCGTCCCCGGCCAGCCACAGCCTAATCCGCCGCCGCTTTGCCGGCGACCCCGAAGCGCTGCTCGATGTAGTCGGCAACCATCTTCTGGAAGTCCTCGGCGATGGCCGGGCCACGCAGCGTTGCCGCCTTCTTTCCGTCGATGAAGACCGGCGCGGTCGGCGTCTCGCCCGTGCCGGGCAGCGAGATTCCGATGTCGGCGTGCTTGGATTCGCCGGGTCCATTGACGATGCAGCCCATCACCGCGACCTTGAGCATCTCGACTCCGGGGTAGCGGCTCTTCCAGGCCGGCATGTTGCGGCGCAGGTCGGCCTGGATGTTCTCGGCGAGTTCCTGGAACACGGTCGACGTCGTGCGTCCGCAGCCGGGGCAGGCGGCGACGATCGGCACGAACTGGCGAAAGCCCATCGTCTGCAGCAGTTCCTGCGCGACCTGCACCTCGCGCGTCCGGTCCCCGCCGGGCTCCGGCGTCAGCGAGATGCGGATCGTGTCGCCGATGCCCTGCTGAAGCAGGATGCCCATGGCGGCCGACGAGGCGACGATGCCCTTGGTGCCCATGCCCGCCTCGGTCAGCCCCAGATGGAGCGCGTGATTGGACCGGCGCGCGAGATCGGCGTAGACGGCGATCAGGTCCTGCACCTGGCTGACCTTGGCCGACAGTATGATCTTGTCGCGCGGCAGGCCGATCTCCTCGGCAAGCTCGGCCGACAGGAGCGCCGACTGGACGATCGCCTCGCGCATCACCTCGTCGGCCGTCAGCGGGAAACCGCCGGCCTGGTTCTCGTCCATCAGGCGGGTCAGCAGTTCCTGGTCGAGCGAACCCCAGTTCACGCCGATGCGCACAGGCTTGTCGTGACGGATCGCGGTTTCCACGATCGCCGCGAACTGCCGGTCCTTCTTCGCCCTGAACCCGACATTGCCCGGATTGATGCGATATTTGGCCAGCGCTTCCGCGCAGGCTGGATGGTCCGCAAGCAGCTTGTGGCCGATGTAGTGGAAGTCGCCGATCAGCGGCACGAAGATGCCCAGGCGTTCCAGCCGCTCGCGGATGCGCGGCACGGCGGCGGCGGCCTCGTCGCGATCGACCGTGATGCGGACGAGTTCGGAGCCCGCGCGATGCAGCGCCGCGACCTGGGCGACGGTGGAATCGACGTCGGCCGTGTCGGTGTTGGTCATCGATTGCACGACGATCGCCGCACCACCGCCGACCTTCACGCCCCCGACGTCCACGCCCACGGCCTCGCGGCGCGGCGCCGGTCCGGCCTTTCCGGCGGCGGAGGCCAGGCCGACTGAAGGAATCGAGGCTGCGATCGTCATCTGCCGTCTCCGCGACCTGAAGGGACGGCTTTCAGGTGGCGGAGGGCCTGCGCCATGTCAAGCATGGACCTGTGTTCCCGGGACCGACCTCAGACCCGTTGGCCGGCTGCGATGGCGTGCGCCCGTTCGAGCAGGACGGCCCTCTCCTGCGGGCTGAGAAGATCGGTGTCGAACAGCTTCATGCATTGCAGCCCTTCCATCGCCATGAAGGCGATCAGGAGGTCGCCCAGGTCGCCACCCTGGGCACGCAGGCGCGCCAGCAGG
Source organism: Aquibium carbonis (assembly GCF_003970795.1). Lineage (GTDB taxonomy): Bacteria > Pseudomonadota > Alphaproteobacteria > Rhizobiales > Rhizobiaceae > Aquibium > Aquibium carbonis. The sequence goes on from NZ_RWKW01000071.1 coordinate 71,225, forward strand.
CGGCCACGAAACTGGTTGATCGGCTCCAGGAAGCCGGGATCCTCCGCAATGGCCGAAAAAAGCCAGGCGGCCGGCGGATGCCCCTCGGCCGAACTGCGCTCGATGACGCGCAGATAGGAGGAGAGCAGCGGTTCGCCACGCGCGGAACCCTCGTCGATCGCCTTCTCGAACTCTTCGAGATGCTTCTCGACCAGTCCTTGCAGAAGCTTCGCCTTGGTCGGGAAATTGTACAGAAGCCCCCCCTTCGAGACACCCGCGCGTTGGGCGATGGCGTCGAGCGAAAGGCTTCCCGGCCCGGCATTGCGGGCGACCTCCTCGGCCGCGATAAGAATTCGTTCACGTGAATTTGTTTTTTGCGGCTTCAATCCGATCCTCCCAAGACGCCTGCCGATTGACATTACCGTCCAGACGGTACAGTAAGCGTTCACTGCTAAATTGCAGGATAATGACCGACAAGCAAGAGCCGAGTCGGTCGACACGCGCGGAGCCCCTCGTGATCAAGCGTTTTCTCATAGCCATCGTCCTGCTCGTCATCGTCGTGGGCGGGATCCTCGGTTTCAACATGTTCCGCGACAACGCGATCAACCAGTTCTTCGCCAACATGCCGGTGGCGTCGTCACCGGTCTCGACCGTCGACGTGGCGCCGATCCGCTGGACGCCGAGCATCCAGGCGATCGGCACCGTCGGGGCATCGAGGGGTGTCGACCTCTCGGTCGAGACGAGCGGCATCGTCAAGGCGATCCAGTTCGAGGCCAACCAGCGTGTCGCGCAGGGCGACCTGCTCGTCCAGCTCGACGACACGCAGCAGCAGGCCGATCTCTCCGCCCAACGCGCCCAGGCGGCCCTCGACGTCCAGAACCTTGCCCGCGCCCAGGAACTCCAGAAACGCGGCGTCGGTTCCGAAACGACCGTCGAGCAGGCACAGGCCTCCGCCTCCGCCTCCGCCGCGCAGGTCGAGAAGCTCGAGGCGGTGCTGGAGCAGAAACGGCTCGTAGCGCCCTTCGACGGCACGCTGGGCATTCCCCGAATCGACGTCGGCCAGTACCTCTCTCCAGGCACCACGGTGGCGACGCTGCAGAACCTCGACGTCCTGCGCGCCGATTTTTCCATTCCCGAGCAAAGCCTCGGTCTCGTCGGGATCGGCCAGCCCGTCCGCTTCGGCGTCACCGGGGACGAGATGCCGTTCGAAGGCAAGATCACCGGCATCGAGCCCAAGGTGGACGCGGCGACGCGCCTGGTGCTGATCCGGGCCGAAATCTCCAATCCCGACGGCAAGCTGGCGCCGGGCCAGTTCGTCCAGGTGCGAGTCCAGCTGCCCGAGGAATCGGACGTCATCGCCGTTCCGCAGACGGCCATCATCGCCAGCCTCTACGGGGACTACGCCTATGTCGTGCGCCCCGCCGAAGGGGACGGCGCCGAAGGTCTCGTCGCCCGCCAGGTCTTCGTCAAGACAGGCCGGCGCGCGGAGGGCCGCATCGAGATCGTCGAAGGTCTTGCGAGCGGCGACATCGTCGTCACGGCCGGACAGAACCGGCTGAACAACGGTTCCCCGGTGACGATCGACAACACGGTGCAGCCGCAGGTTCAGGCCGCAAGCGAGGCGGTGACGAAATGAGCTTCTCCGCCATCTTCATCCGCCGGCCCGTCCTGTCGACGGTTCTTGCCTTCCTCATCCTCCTGCTTGGCGCGCAAGGCATCTTCGGGCTGTCCGTGCGGCAGTACCCGAAGGTCGAGGAAACGGTCATCACCGTTACCACCACTTATCCGGGCGCCAGCGCGGACCTGATCCAGGGGTTCATCACGGCGCCGATTTCGGCCTCCGTCTCGACCACCGAAAACATCGACTACGTGACCTCGCAGAGCCGGCCCTCCGTCTCCGTGGTGACGGTCCAGATGCAGCTCGGCGCCGACCCGGACGCAGCGCTGACCGAGGTGATCGCCAAGGTCAATCAGGTGCGCGGGCAGTTGCCGTCGGATGCCGACGATCCGGTCATCGTCAAGGGCACGGGCCAGCAGTTCGCCATCATGTACCTGGCGATGCAGAACCCCAACATGACGGCCGAGCAGCTGACCGAATACATCAAGCGCGTCATTCGCCCGCGCATGTCCACGATCGAAGGCGTCGCCGAGGTCCAGGTTCTCGGCGCGAAGGAATACTCCATGCGGGTCTGGGTCGATCCGGTGAAGCTCGCGTCGCGGGGAATGACCGCTGCCGAGGTTCTGGCCGCGATCCGCGCCTCGAACTTCCTGTCGGCTCCGGGGAAGACGAAGAACACCTTCGTGGCAAACTCCATCACGGTGCAGTCCACGCTTCAGGACCCGCAGGCCTTTGGCCAGCTGCCGCTCAAGTCCGACGAAAGCGGCATCGTCCGCCTCATCGACGTCGCTGCCGTCGAGCTGGCCGCCGAGAGCGAGGAAACGGTCGTCAAGTTCAACGGCGAGGACGGAACCTTCGTCGGCATCTTCCCGACCCCGTCCGCGAACCCGCTCGACACGTCTGCCGGCGTCATCGCGGAATTGCCCGCCATCCGGGCAAGCCTTCCGGACGGCATGTCGATCGAACTGGTCTATGATTCGACCGAGACCATCAGCGCCTCCATCGAGGAGGTGTTCATGACGATCGCCGAAGCCGTCGCGATCGTCATCGTCGTGATCCTGCTCTTCCTCGGTTCCTTCCGGTCGGTGATGATGCCGATCGTCACCATTCCGCTGTCCCTCATCGGCGTCTGCTTCCTGCTGCTGATGATGGGCTATTCGATCAACCTCCTGTCGCTTCTGGCCATGGTTTTGGCGATCGGCCTTGTCGTGGACGATGCGATCGTCGTGGTCGAGAACATCCACCGCCACATCGAGGAAGGCCTGTCGCCCATGCAGGCCGCCTACAAGGGCATGGCGGAGATCACCTCCTCGATCATCGCCATGACCATCACGCTCGCCGCCGTGTTCGCGCCGCTGATGTTCATCGGCGGTCTCACAGGCTCCCTGTTCAGCGAGTTCGCCTTCACCCTGGCCGGCGCCGTGATCATCTCCGGTATCGTCGCGCTGACGATCACCCCGATGATGTCGGCGCGCATTCTGAAGGCCGGCAACCACAGCCGCTTCCAGAAGGCGGTGGACCGCTTCTTCGAGAGGTTCGCCAATGGCTACGAGCGCCTGGTCTCCGGCTCGCTGAAATACCGCCCGGTGACGCTGCTGGTCGTGATCTGCCTCGTGGGCATCTCCGGTTTCATGTTCTTCAAGACCACCACGGAACTGGCGCCGGAGGAGGATTCCGGCGCCCTCTTCGCCCTCATCACGGCGCCGCGCTACGCCACGACCGAGTATACGCAGCTCTACATCGACCAGATTCGCGAACTGACCAGCGACATCCCCGAGGTCAAGGCCAACTTCTCGATCACCGGTTCGGGCGGACAGACCAACTCGGCCTTTTCGGTGTGGGCCCTGAAGGATTGGTCGGAACGGACGCGCTCGCAGAAGGAAATCCAGGCCGACATCCAGGCGCGTCTCGCCAAGGTGGCGGGCGTCCAGGCGCTGGTCTTCGCGCCACCCTCCCTGCCCGGCACCGGCGGCGGCCTGCCGATCTCCGTCGTGATCCGCTCGACCGGCGACGCCTCGCGCGTCTACGAAGTGGCGGAGCAGATTCGCGTCGAGGCGCAGCAGTCGGGCCGCTTCATCGTCGTGCAGAACTCGCTCGCCTTCGATGCCCCGCAGGTGACCATGACGATCGACCGTGACCGCGCCGCCGCGCTGTCCCTGCCGATCAGCGAGATCGGAACGACGTTGGCGCTGCTCGTCGGCGGCGGATCGGTCGCGCAGTTCGACCGCGATTCCAACAGCTACGACATCATCATGCAGGTGCCGGAATCCTTCCGTAACAACCCCGAACGCCTCGGCGAGTTCTTCATCCGCTCGGTGTCCGGCGACATGGTGCCCCTGTCGGCGGTGGTCTCGGTCTCCACCAATGCCTCGCCGGCTTCCATCGAGCAGTTCAACCAGCTCAACGCCGCGACGATCTCGGCCCTGCCGCTGCCGACGGTGTCGAGCGGCGACGGCCTGGCGACGATCGAGCAGATCGCCCGCCCCTTGCTCCCCGACGGCTTCTTCATCGACTATTCCGGGCAGTCGCGCCTGGAGAGCCAGCAAGGGAACACGATCATCATCGCCTTCGCGCTGGCGATCGTCGTCATCTACCTCGTGCTGGCGGCGCAGTATGAGAGCTTCCGGGACCCGATGATCATCCTGATGTCGGTTCCGCTGTCGATCTTCGGCGCCATCCTGCCGCTCAACCTCGGCATCGGAACGCTCAACATCTACACGCAGGTGGGACTGATCACCCTCGTGGGGTTGATCACCAAGCACGGCATTCTGCTTGTGGAGTTCGCCAACCAGCAACGGCAGCTCCACGGGCTCGACCGACATGCCGCGATCATCGCTTCGGCAAAGACGCGCCTGCGGCCGATCCTCATGACCACCGCCGCCATGGCGCTCGGCGTGGTGCCGCTGATCACCGCATCGGGCGCCGGCGCCGCCGCGCGCTCCGCCATGGGCGTGGTGATCTTCGCCGGCCTGATCGTCGGCACCGCGTTCACCTTGTTCGTCGTGCCGATGTTCTACACCTTCCTGTCCGCGCGCGACCTGCCGCCCGAACCGGAAATGCCGAACTTCGAACCGGCGGCCAGTCCGGCTGAATAATTGATCCACCACTTGGACCGCCCCTCGGGGCGGTCTATCTCTGTTGCAGTGCAAAAAGAGAAATGGAGGGCAGCCATGCCCAGGATCGCCGTCGTCACCGGATCCACGTCCGGGATCGGGCTCGCCATCGCCGACGCTTTCGCCGCGTCGGGGTGTCACGTCGTGATCAACTCCTACTCGGACACCCCCGAGGACCACGCGGTCGCCCGGACCATCGCCGAGAAGAATGGCGTCGAGGCGCTCTACGTGCAGGCCGACATGTCGAAGGGCGAGGATTGCCGGGCGCTCGTGGCCAGGGCCGCCGCGCATTTCGGCACCGTCGACATCCTCGTCAACAACGCCGGTATCCAGCATGTGGCAGCCGTCGAGGACTTCCCGCCCGCCAAGTGGGACGCCATCCTGGCCATCAACCTCTCGTCGTCGTTCCACACCATCGCTGCCGCCATTCCCTTGATGAAGCGGGGGGGATGGGGGCGGATCGTCAACATTGCCTCGGCGCACGGGCTGGTGGCCTCGCCCTTCAAGGCCGCCTACGTCGCCGCCAAGCACGGCGTCCTCGGCCTGACCAAGACCGTCGCCCTGGAAGTGGCGACGAACGGCATCACCTGCAACGCGATCTGCCCGGGCTATGTCCTGACGCCCCTCGTCGAGGCGCAGATCCCCGACCAGATGAAGACGCATGGCATGAACCGCGAGACCGTGATCCGCGAGGTCATGCTCGAACGGCAGCCGACAAGCCAGTTCGTGACGGTGGAGCAGATCGGCGCGACGGCGCTCTGGCTCTGCTCGGACGCCGCGAGCCAGGTCAACGGCACGCACATCTCCGTCGATGGCGGCTGGACGGCGCAGTAGCCCGGGCCGTCGACGTCCCGGCACCGCCGCCGCGGTGCCGTCCTTGCCCTGACGTCCCGCCGGTCACAAAAAATCCGGGGACATGCCCCGGATTCTTCGTCTCGCGTCGCGATCGCCCCGCCGCTCAACCCTGCGGCTGCGGCTCCAGCGGCGCATCCGGCTCTTCGCCGCCCTTCGGCTTGCCGCGGGCCGCGCCGGCCTTCGGCACGGCCGATCCGCGCGAGGGCGGCGTGTCGTCGCCCGTGTCGCGGGTCGGCTTGTTGCCGGCCAGCAACTGGCGGATCTCCTCGCCCGACAGGGTCTCGTATTCGAGCAGCCCCTCGGCGATGGCGATCCACTCCTTGTTGTATTCCGTCAGGATGCGCGTGGCCTCGACATAGGCCTCGTCGATGAGCCGCCGCACTTCGGCGTCGATGATCTGGGCGGTTTCCTCGGAGACGTTCTGCGTGCGCGCCACCGAATGGCCGAGGAACACCTCTTCCTGGTTCTCGCCGTAGGCGACATGGCCGAGCTTGTCGGAGAAGCCCCAGCGGGTCACCATCGCCCGGGCGAGCTTGGTCGCCTGATCGATGTCGCTCGAAGCGCCCGACGTGATGTTCTCCTTGCCGAACTTCATTTCCTCGGCGACGCGGCCGCCCATCATGATGATCAGTCGCGACGTCATCCACTTGTAGCTCATCGAGTAGCGGTCGCCCTCGGGAAGCTGCATGACCATGCCGAGCGCGCGCCCGCGCGGAATGATGGTCGCCTTGTGCAGGGGATCGGCCGCCTGAACCTTCAACGCGGTGATGGCGTGGCCGGCCTCGTGATAGGCGGTCAGCTCCTTCTCGGCCAGCGTCATGGCGGTCGAGCGGCGCTCCGCACCCATCATGATCTTGTCCTTGGCATCCTCGAACTCGGCCATCGTGACCAGTCGCTTGTTGCGCCGCGCCGCCATCAGCGCCGCCTCGTTGACCAGGTTGGCGAGATCGGCGCCCGAGAAGCCCGGCGTTCCGCGCGCCAGAACCTTGAGGTCGACGTTCGGGGCCAGCGGCACGTTGCGCGAATGCACCTTGAGGATCTTCTCGCGGCCGGTGATGTCTGGGTTGGGCACCACCACCTGGCGGTCGAAACGGCCCGGGCGCAGCAGCGCGGGATCGAGGACGTCCGGACGGTTGGTGGCGGCGATCAGGATGATGCCCTCGTTCGCCTCGAAGCCGTCCATCTCGACCAGCAGCTGGTTCAGGGTCTGCTCCCGCTCGTCGTTTCCGCCGCCTAGGCCCGCACCACGATGGCGACCGACCGCGTCGATCTCGTCGATGAAGATGATGCAGGGGGCGTTCTTCTTGGCCTGTTCGAACATGTCGCGGACGCGGCTGGCGCCGACGCCAACGAACATTTCGACGAAGTCCGAACCGGAGATGGTGAAGAACGGCACGTTCGCTTCACCCGCCACGGAGCGCGCGAGGAGCGTCTTGCCGGTACCGGGAGGGCCGACGAGCAGAACGCCGCGCGGAATCTTGCCGCCGAGACGCTGGAACTTCTGCGGATCGCGCAGGAACTCGACGATTTCCTCCAGGTCTTCCTTGGCCTCGTCGACGCCGGCCACGTCCTGGAACGTCACGCGGCCGTGCGCTTCCGTCAGGAGCTTGGCCTTCGACTTGCCGAACCCCATGGCGCGCCCCGAGCCGGACTGCATCTGGCGCATGAAGAAGATCCAGACGCCGAGGATCAGGATCATCGGCAGCCAGGAAATCAGGTAGCCGAGGATCGAGTTCGAGCCATCCGTTTCCGGCCGCGCGTTGATCGTCACGCCGCGCTCTTCGAGCCGCGAGACGAGCGAGGGATCGCCCGGCGAGTAGGTCTGGAAGCCCGTTCCGTTGTCGACATAGGTACCCGTGATCCGGTCGCCGGCGATCGTCACGGACCGCACCCGGCCCGCAGAGACGTTCTGGATGAACTCGGAGTAGGCGATCTCCTGCGCGCTGCCCCGCTGTTGCGGGGTCTGGAAGAGATTGAAGAGAGCGATCAAGAGAACGGCTATGATCGCCCACAGCGCGAGATTGCGGTAGTTCGGATTCATCTTTGGGTCCCGTACGCGCCTTCTGGAGGCACGCGTCCATCGTGGAGAACTTGGCCTAACATAGGGTTCAGGCGGGACCTTGCCAAGCAGAAGCCCACCTTTCGGTTAAGCAGCTTATGCGGCATTGTGACTGCGCCAAGGCGAAGGTGGAAATTCATCCGCGCTGACGAGCTTCCGGAGGGCTTCGGCCGGCGCCAGATCGAAGCTCGGCAGGAAGCCGGCATAGGGCGACGGCACGCGCACGAGCAGGGCGCGCGCGAGATCGGCCCCGACCGGGGAAACACCGCCGCCGGTCTCCTCAAGGATACCGCCATCGGTCTCTTCCAGGCTGACGACGGGCTCGGCCGCGAGCGCCGCCCGCACCAGCGCAGGCGGAACGCCGCAGCCTTCGAACCGGCCAGCCTCGATTGCCGCAAGCGCCTGCCCGGCCGCTCCCACCCTTGCCCCGGGCGGTAGTCCGCGAGCGGTTATCCTGAACCGGCCATCCCAGACGGTGCCCGGGGCCGCCGCCTTCGCGCCGGTCCAGCCCGCACGGACTTCCCGATGCAGGAAGACCGCGTCGCTTCGGCGGTCGACGACGGCGCCGCCGAGCGATCCTCGTCCGGGCGCCGAAGCCAGTCGCTGGAACGTCTCCCGTGCGCGTTCGGCTTCGGGCAGGTGTTCGCGCCCGCCCACCGTTGCCAGGAGCAGGCGGAAAGCGAGAAGCGCCGCCACATCGTCCTCGTCCAGGAGCAGTCCGGCTTCGAACCGAACGAGCCCAGGCGTCGGCAGGCTGGCATGACGATCGATCAGCCTTGCGGCCCGGCCGCCAACCTCGATGCGCTCGGACGATGAGCGCCGTCCCTGCACCAGGAGATCCTCGGCCCTGTCGTTTTCGTCGGCGCCGGCCAGCGCCTGGCGCACGCGCGCGCGCTCATAGGCGAGTTGCTCATTGCTGGGGTCGTCGATCCAGGAGAGCCCCTCGCCGACCAGCAGCCCACGCAGCGCGGCGCGCGACAGCGACAGAAGCGGCCGGACGAACCATACGGCGCCGCCATGGAGCGTGGCCGGCGCGATGCCCGCAAGGCCCCGCCCCTCGCCGCGCTGTCGGCGCATGGCGATGGTTTCGGCCTGGTCGGTGGCGGTATGCCCCGTCAGCACCATGGCAGCGCCCGACGCCGTGGCTGCGTCGGCGAGCAGGCGATGACGCGCTTCGCGCGCGGCGGCCGGTACGCCGGTGCCGGGTTTCGGCCCTTGCCAGGCAAGCGTGCGATGTGGAATGCCGCGGGCCGCGCAGAAGGCGGCGACGCGCCTGGCTTCCGCCGCTGAATCCGGACGCAGGCCATGGTCGACGGTCGCTGCAATGAGACCGTTCACGCGCCCGTGGCTTCTGAAAAAGGAATCGAGGAGAACGAGCAGCGCCATGGAATCGCTGCCGCCGGAAACGGCTGCGATGACGGGCCTCCCTGGCGGAAAGGTCAGGCTGGCGAAGACGCGCTGGGGGTCGATGTGGTGGATGTGACGCTCCTCGGACTGGCTGGAGGGCAGGCCTCGACGGCCATGCGGAGCGTCTCTTGGTTTCGTCCGGGTTTCGGCCAGATGCCGGCCGCTTCGCGGACCCTAGCCGTCAGCAGCCGGCGAGAGCCTGCTCGGCCCGAACACGCTCCTTGAGCGCGGAAGACACGTCCTTGTAGCGCTTGCCGATCTCGGAATAGGTGGCGCAGGCGACGTCGCGCTGCTGGAGCGCGGCAAGGGACACACCGAGCTTGAGCAGCATGTCCGGCGCCTTGGGCGCATCCGGAAACTCGCGATTGGCCGCGAGGAAGGTCTCGGCGGCGCTGCGATACTGTTCCATGCCCAGAAGCGCCTCGCCGAGCCAGTAGCGCGCGTCGGCCGTCTTCGGATCGCCCGGAAACCGTTCGATGTGCTCGCGGAAGCCGGCCTCCGCCGTGGGATAATCGCCAGACAGGATGAAATTGTAGGCGTTCCGGTAGAGTTCTTCCGGATCGTCGGTCGGCGGCAGCGCCGCGACCTGGGTGTTGTCGGTTCCCGCGCCGCCATCGTCCATCATCGGCGCGGCCGACCCGGCCATCTGGCCATTCGTGTCGAGGGTGCCCCCCGTCGGGTTGCCATTGGCGTCGAAGGTCACGGTTCCGAGAGTGCGCGGCGGCTCGCCGCGAACGGGGCCTTCCTGCGCAGTCGATGGGGCAGTCGATGACGCGGGCGGGGCCACCGGCGCGGCCGGCTCCGCCGCGGTGACGCGGTTGCCGGTGGCAGCCCCGGCATCGCCACGCTTTTCTTCGAGCTGCTGCAGGCGGAACTCGTTGTCTTCCTGCATCTTGCGCATCTGGTCTTCCATCTGAAGCAGAAGGAAGTTGAGCTCCTCGACACGGCCCGTCAGGTCGCGAACCTGTTCCTCCAGCGTCGGGATGCGCGGATCGCCCGCCTGGGCAAGCTGGACGGTCGCGGCATCGCCCGACCGGCCGAGCCAATTGGGCGGAAGCAGGCCGCCGATCCCGCCGGTCTGGGCGGAAGGCGAATTCTGGCCAAACGGAACGGCATTCGCCGTCCCGCCGAGAAGCAGCGGCACGGCGACCACCGCACAAAGAAATGTTTTCAGTTTCATCAAGGGTCTCGCTTCGGGAAACGCGAAAGGACGGAACGCGAGCACGCTCCGGATTCGGACCCTACCAAGACTTGCGACTTCGGCCAAATTTTGTTTGGCGCGCAAAGCCGATGAGGACCCGGCGCCGCAAGCGGCGCCGGATCGTCAACCGGATCAGCTTCCAGCGCCGCCGAGCAGCGTCACCGCGCGGCGGTTCTGCGACCAGCAGGAGATGTCGTCGCAGACCGCCACCGGGCGTTCCTTGCCGTAGGAGATCGTCCGCAGGCGGTTGCCGGCGACGCCGCGCGACACCAGGAAGTCGCGCGCGGCAGCGGCGCGGCGAGCGCCCAGCGCCAGGTTGTACTCGCGGGTGCCGCGCTCGTCGGCATGTCCCTCGACCGTGATCGTGTAGGACGGATACTGGTTCAGCCACTGTGCCTGGCGCGCCAGGATCTGCTGGGCGTCGGCGCGAACGACGGACGAGTCCGTGTCGAAGAAGATGCGGTCGCCGACATTGACCGTGAAGTCCTGTTGCGTACCGGGGCGGGCCACGCCGCCAGCGCCGGCACCGCCTGCGCCGAGACCGAGATCGGCGGCGCTGTTGGGAATTTTCTTGGACGCGCAGCCTGTGACGGCCAGCGCCATGACAAGCGCGAGTACGGCGGGATTGCGGGTCAGTGCAGCGATACGGCGCATGCGCCACTCCTTCGCATTTTCGTTGTTCGTTTGACTTTCCAGTAACCACGTCGGGGTTAATCCGCCGCCAATGAACATGGTTAACGAAAGGTAATTGCTCCTGATGGCACCGCGATTCTCGGCAGGGATGCCACCGCCGCACACTAGGAGAAAATGCGGCGGAAACGGGACGCAACAGCGCCGAGCGTATGGTTTGCCACGATCGACGGGCTAACAGCCCGCGGATTTCGGCCCCGGATCGGACGCGGCGGGCGACGAGCCGCCGCCGCTGTCACGATCATGTCAGTCGAGCAAGGGCGACCACGCCGGATCGGATGCGAAATTGGGGCTGACGATCGCCTGCTCGTTTCGGCCGGTGAGGTCCACCGAATGAAGCCGCGGGCCTTCGGCTCCCGCTGCCTGGCGGAAGAACATCAGCACGCGCCCGTTCGGGGCCCAGGTGGGGCCTTCCTGGCTGAAGCCGGACGACAGGATGCGCTCGCCCGAACCATCGGTGCGCATGACGCCGATCTGGAACTCTCCACCCGCCTGCTTCGTGAAGGCGATGAGATCGCCGCGAGGCGACCAGACCGGGGTCGAATAGGTGCCGTCGCCAAACGAGATCCGACGCTGGTTGGAGCCGTCGGCGTTCATGACGTAGATCTGGGTCCGGCCGCCGCGATCGGACGTGAAGACGACCTGCGATCCGTCCGGCGAATAGGAGGGCGAGGTGTCGATGGCGTTGGAGCTCGTCAGGCGCGTCGTGGAACGGCTGCGCAGGTCGAGCACGTAGATGTTCGAATTGCCGTCGTCGCGCAGCAGGCTCATGATCACCTTCTGGCCATCCGGCGAGAACCGGGGCGCGAACGTCATGCCCGGAAAGTTGCCGACCAGTTCGCGCTGTCCGGTTTCGAGCTGCAGCAGGTAGACCTGCGGCTGCCCGCCCTCGTAGGACATGTAGGTGATTTCCTGCCGGCTCGGCGAAAAGCGCGGCGTCAGCGCGATCGCACGGCCATCGGACAGGAACCGGGCATTGGCCCCGTCCTGGTCCATGATCGCGAGGCGTTTCACGCGCTGGTTCTTGGGGCCGGATTCATCGATGAAGACGATGCGGGTGTCGAAATAGCCGCGCTCGCCCGTCAGGCGCTCGTAGATCGCGTCCGAAATGATGTGCGCGACCCGACGGACGTTGGACTGCGAGGCGAAGAATTGCTCGCCCGAAAGCTGCTGACCCGCGAAGGTGTCCCACAGACGGTACTCGGCGCGGACGCGGCCGTCGGCCTCACGCGTGACCCGGCCCGTGACCAGCGCCTGTGCGTTGATGACCTTCCAGTCCTCGAAGCGCGGCGCGGCGTCGGGATTGGAAATCTTCTCGATGAAGGCGGCCTTGTCGATCGGTGCGAAGAGACCGGAACGCCTGAGATTGGCCGAGACGATGCCGGTTATCTCGGCGCCCAGCCCGTCCGAGGACAGGAAATCGGTCAGGGCGATCGGAAGCGGCTCGACGACGCCCTTGTTGACGTCGATTTCGAGCACGGCGCGGGCCGGCACGGTCACCGCCGCCGAGAAGGACGCCGCGACCGCGGCTGCGATCAGGAAAGCTTTGAACGTGAACTTCATGGCATGACCTTATTCGTGACTTGCGGGGCGGACTAGCCGCGAATCGTGCTCACAACATGTCGCATCGTGCTTCAGAACATGTCGCTGGGATCAAAGTTGACGATCACTTCGGCCCAGGTTTCATACTTGTCGGCCGGCAGGTTGAAGGGCTCGCACTTCTGGACCGCGCGGACTGCCGACTCGGCGGCGATGCGGCCCGCGCCCGAGCTTGCCCCGCCCTTGACCACTTCCGGGCGCCCTTCGAGATTTCCGGCCCGGTCGAGTCGGAAGCGCACCGACACCCGCAGTGAATCACCATCCTCGGCGCCGGCCGGGATGTTCCAGCACGAGCCGAGCCGCTGGCGCAGCGCATCCATCTCGCTTTGCGAGAGCCGCTCGCCCGTCGTCCTGCGTTCGCCGCCCAGCGCTGCCTGCTCGGTGGAGCGCCTGGCTCCGCCGCCGGACGCCTTCTCCTTGTTGAGGAGCGCGGCGACGTCGTCGAGCACGTTTTCCTTGTTCTGCTCGGCAGGCCGCTGGGCCTGCCGGGTGGCCGGCCGTTCCGGCTCCCGACGCTCCGGGACGCTGGCTGTCTGGGTCTGCTGCTGGCGCGGGCGCGCCTCCGGACGGGGAGCGACGTTGGGCAACGCGGCGTCGAGCGAGGGGGCCGGCTCCGCCGGAGCCGGCGTGGGCTCG